>JAILES010000041.1 GCA_024687205.1 Lachnospiraceae bacterium | reverse complement strand
TCTTAACGTTCACGTTTTTCTTTACACTGTCATCCTTCTTCATGTTCGCCTTCTTCGCAGGTTCGTTTTTCTTTACAACTGATTTTTTAGCGGGCTCCGCCTTTTTTACGGCAGCTTTGCTCACTGCCGCTTTCTTTGCGGTTACCGTCTTACTTACGTTCTTCTTTGCGGGCATTGTCTTCTTTACAGGCGCCGCCTTCTTTACGGGCACCGCCTTCTTTGCAGGCACTGCCTTCTTTGCGGGTGCTGCTTTTTTTACAGGCGCTGCTTTCTTTGCAGGTACTGCCTTCTTTACGGCTGCCGCCTTCTTTGCAGGTACTGCCTTCTTTACGGCTGCCGCCTTCTTTACAGGCGCTGCCTTCTTTGCGGGTGCTGCCTTCTTTGCGGGTGCCGCCTTCTTTGCGGCTGCCGTTTTCTTTACGGGTGCCGCCTTCTTTACGGCTGCCGCTTTCTTTACAGGCGCTGCTTTCTTTGCAGCTGCTGCCTTCTTTACAGGCGCCGCCTTCTTTGCAGGTACTGCCTTCTTTGCAGCTGCCGCCTTCTTTGCGGGCACCGCTTTCTTTACAGCTGCTGCCTTCTTTGCGGGTGCCGCCTTCTTTACGGCTGCCGCCTTTTTTACAGGCGCTGCCTTCTTAACAGCCGCCGCTTTCTTTGCAGGCGCTGCCTTCTTTACGGCTGCCGCCTTTTTTACAGGCGCTGCCTTCTTTGCAGCTGCCTTTGCATTTTTCTTGTCATTGTTCTTCTGCGCCATCAGTAAACTCCTCCTCTAAATGCGGCCTGCCCGCCGCAGGTTTTCCAGGATCTTCTTATTCTCGACCATCTTTTTTATGCCGTCTGCGCCTTTTCCTGCTGACAGCATGCTGTTTTTAAGACCGTCTTCTTTTACCCTGACCACGATGTCATAAAAGGCTTTTTCTTTTTCTTCATCGGTCTTCAGTGCCGCAAGCCTGGTATGGAATATTTCCGACACTCGCTGTTGCTCTTCTATCTTATCAAAGAGATCCATTATAGCAGCAGGATCGGTATCACCGCTCTTAAGCTGTTCCAGCATGCTCCCGGCTACCTTCCGATAAAGCGGATCGACAAAGTCCTCCACACTTATCAGATCCTTTATCTTATTATATTTCTCCGGTTCCTCTGACAGCCATGTCAGAAGCAGCCTCTGGGCGTACCCTTCCGGATCGTCATCCCCGGACTTTGCAACGGGTTCTGTAAACTCCACATTCACTTCTGCCCGTTCTCTCTTAAGTCCCTTTTTGGTCGCCTCGGCAAAAAGCAGCTTCTTTAAGCCGTCTTCAGGTATCCGGTATTCTTCGCATACCGCATGCAGGTAATTATCCCTCTCGAGTTCCTCATCGAACTCCAGGAGCTTCCCTGCAGCTTCCCTGTAAAACTCCGTCTTCTGTGCGGGATCGCTGAGATCAAAACCATCCCGCAGCACCTTTATCTCAAACATAAAGCCGTTTCCGGCATTCTTTATCCTCTCTTCAAAGGCTTCCCTGCCTTCCCCCTTGATAAACTCATCGGGGTCTTTATAAGGAGCAAGGCTTATCACCCTTCCGTTAATGCCGGCATCCCTGAGTATCTTAAGTGCCTTAAGCGTGGCGCTTACTCCGGCTCCGTCGCTGTCATATGCCAGCAGTACATCTCTTGAAAAACGTTTCAGCACCAGGGCCTGTTCCGGTGTAAAGGCAGTTCCGAGAGAAGCCATGGCCTGGGTAAAGCCCGCCTGATGCATGGATATCACGTCCATATAGCCTTCGCAGAGTATGAAGTTATTGCTTCTTGAACTCCTTGCGAAATTCAGGCCGTAAAGGTTCTTTCTTTTCTCGAAGATCGGCATTTCCTGGGTGTTGAGGTATTTGGGTTTTGCATCACCGAGTACACGCCCGCCGAAACCTATCACTTTATTATTGGCATCAAATATCGGGAACATCACCCTGTTTATAAAGCGGTCCCGCATGCCATCTTTTTCATCAAATACTCCGAGCCCGGCTTCCCTTATCAGCTCGTCGTCATAATCCTTGCTCTTCAGATACTTCACAAGATCGTCGGAGTACTGGAGCGCATACCCAAGTCCGAACTTCTGCATCGTTTCTTCCGACAGCTCTCTCTTTTTAAAGTACTCCAGTCCGTGTTCTCCGCCTTTATTCCTCAGCCTGTAGAAAAAGTAAGTGGCGGCGGTCTTGTTTATCTCATAAAGCCGCTGTCTTCTCGCAGCCTTCTTTTTCATCTCTTCCGTCATCTCCGCTTCCGGGAGTTTGATACCGGCGCGGTCAGCCAGAACTTTTATAGCTTCCTGAAAGGAATAGTTCTCATACATCCTGACAAAAGTGATCACATTACCGCCCGCATGACAGCCGAAACAATGAAACATCTTTTTGCCCGGCGATACCGAGAATGACGGTGATTTCTCGTTATGAAAAGGACACAGGCCGAAATAATTGCTGCCCTGTTTCTTCAGCTGCACATGCTGGGAGATGACATCAACTATATCGTTCCTGTCCCTTACTTCTTGTATGATCTCTTCAGGATAAAACATATCACATTCCCTGCCATGACTTGGGAACGAACAGATCCTCATAAACGGTTATCGCATGATGATCCGTCATTGATGCGATATGATCGCATACCACCCTTTCCTTTGTTTCGCCCCGATCAAGCAGGTTCTTAAGATCCTGCGGAAGCGCATCTATATTGTGAGTGTAATACTCGAAAAGCGTCTTTACCAGTGATTCTGCCTTGGACTCCTCACCTTTTACAACGGGATTCTGATATACGTTTTCAAACATGAAACTGCGCATATCGATCATCGCCTTCTCCACTTCGGGAGCCATGCAGATACGGTCTTTTCCGAGGCTTTCGGAAATGATATTGTGGATCAGCTTATCCAGCCTTTCCTTGGTTGTCATCCCCAAAACTCTGCCTATGGATTCGGGAACATCCTTGTCGGTTAGCACTCCGGCCCTTATGGCATCATCCATGTCATGATGGATATAGGCCAGTTTATCGGAGAGTCTTACTATCTGTCCTTCTATGGTGAAAGGCATGCTCTTCATCTGATGGTTTCTCATGCCATCCAGAACTTCCAGTGTAAGGTTTAAACCTTCACCGTCTCTTTCCAGTACATCCACCACTCTGACAGACTGTTCGTTATGTTCAAAACCGTAGGGACAGATATCATTCAGAGCCCTCTCACCCGCATGGCCGAAAGGCGTATGTCCCAGATCGTGGCCGTTGGCAATGGCCTCCACCAATTCTTCGTTCATGCGCAGGGCCCTTGCTATGGTCCTCGCTATCTGGGATACTTCCAGGGTATGGGTAAGTCTGGTTCTGTAATGATCACCTTCGGGATTTAAGAATACCTGGGTCTTATCCTTCAGCCTTCTGAATGCTTTCGAATGAACGATACGATCCCTGTCCCTCTGATAAACAGGCCTGATATCACAGGGCTCTTCGGGTTTCTTCCTTCCCCTGGTATTCTCTGACAGAGCCGCATACTTGCTCAGATTCTCTCTTTCCGCTTTTTCAAGTTCTTCCCTTATCAGCATTATTTAAAATACTCCACTCCTGATTCAAATATCTGCATATCCTGCTCGCCGTAGATATTGACTGCAACACCTTTGTCACGGCGCTCTGCATGAGCCATCTTACCGAAGCATCTTCCGTCCGGAGAAGTGATACCTTCAACAGCCCCCATGGATCCGTTGATATTCCAGTACTCATCCATGGTCACATTTCCTTCGGTATCGCAGTAACGTGTTGCTATCTGTCCGTTCTCATAAAGCTTCTTAAGCACATCTTCGGGTGCAACGAATCTTCCTTCACCGTGTGAAGCGGGAACGGTATAAACCTTGCCAAGTCCTGCTTTCTGAAGCCAGGGACTCTTATCGGACACTACTCTTGTATATGCCATCTTTGAGATATGTCTGTTGATGGTATTGAAGGTAAGTGTAGGCGACATCTCGTTCTGTCCGCAGATCTTTCCTTCCGGTACAAGTCCCAGTTTGATCAGTGCCTGGAAACCGTTACAGATACCCAGCGCCAGACCGTCTCTCTCGTTCAGCAGCTTTTCGACCGCTTCCTTCATCTTCTCGTTCCTGAATGCGGTAGCGAAGAACTTCGCGCTTCCGTCAGGTTCATCACCTGCCGAGAAACCGCCGGGGAACATTATGATCTGTGCGTTTCCTATCTCTGATGCGAAGAGTTCCGCACTCTCCCTTATGTCTTCCGCATTCCGGTTTGTAAATACCCTTACCACTGCATTGGCGCCCGCTCTCTCAAAAGCTCTCGCACTGTCGTATTCGCAGTTGGTACCCGGGAACACCGGTATGAATACGGTAGGCTTTGCGACTTTGTTCTTGCAGATATAAACCGTATCGCTGTGCACGTCGGTGAATTCCACTTTATCGTCCTTCTCAACTCCGGCAACCGAAGGGAATACTTTCTCAAGCGTTCCGTTCCATGCGCTCTCAAGTTCGTCCTGTGAAAGCTTCGTCTGACCGTGTATGAATTCACCCTCCGTAACGCGGCCCACTATCTTGAAGCAGTACTCTATCTCGGTATTGTTCTCGTCTTCGATAAAGTCTTTTGCATCCTTCTCTTCCATTTCGAGAAGAAGATCGCCCATACGGTTTACGAAGAGTTCCTCACTCTCCAGTTCGCTGTCGAGTTCGGCACCCAGTCCGTTACCGAAGCCCATCTTGGCAACAGCCGCGGCGATACCGCCCGCATCCATGGACCATGCAGCCTTAACTTTGCCTTCTTTTATCAGGGCGTGTACCGCGGAGAATATCTCCATCGCCTCTTTGTATACGGGTACATCATATTCATCCCTGGGGATGGAGATATGTACCAGTGTATCTCCCGCCTTCTTGAATTCCGGTGTCAGCACATCGCCTATCTCATCGACATCCACTGCGAAGCTCACCAGCGTAGGCGGAACATCTATGTGATTGAAGGTTCCCGACATTGAATCCTTGCCGCCGATGGATGCAAGTCCGAAACCGAGCTGTGCATCATAGGCACCTAAAAGAGCTGCAAAAGGCTGGCTCCAGCGGGAAGGATCCTCGCTCATCCTTCTGAAATATTCCTGGAAGGTAAAATGTATCTTCTTATGATCGCCGCCGGCTGCCACGATCTTTGAAACCGATGAAAGCACTGCATAAATAGCACCGTGATAAGGGCTGAAGCTTGAAAGATAAGGATCAAAGCCATAGCTCATCATTGTCACCGTATCGGAGGAATCGGTGCCGCTCATGGGCAGCTTTGCTACCATGGTCTGGGTCTCGCTGAGCTGCTTCTTTCCGCCATAAGGCATCAGCACGCTGGCTGCACCTATGGAGGAATCGAACATTTCCACAAGGCCCTTCTGAGAGCACTCGTTCAGATCCGAAAGAGTTGCAAGCCATGCTCCCTTTTCATCGCCGGCTGCAAGACAGTCTGCTGCCTTTTTGCTTGCCACGCCGTCAAGCGGGTTATTCTCCTTATCGGGAACATCCACTTTCACGCTGCACTCCTGATGAGCACCGTTGGTATCAAGGAAGGCTCTCGAAAGATTGACTATGTCCCTGCCTCTCCACTTGAGCACAAGCCTGGGCTCTTTAGTTACCACTGCCACGCTTGTAGCTTCAAGGTTTTCCTCAGCGGCATATTTCATGAACTCGTCCACATCGGAAGGATCGATGACCACAGCCATTCTCTCCTGGGATTCGGATATGGCAAGTTCGGTTCCGTCAAGTCCCGCGTACTTCTTGGGTACCTTGTCAAGATCCACGGTAAGTCCGTCAGCCAGCTCTCCGATGGCAACGGATACACCGCCCGCACCGAAGTCATTACACTTCTTTATCAGCTTACTTACTTCAGGTCTTCTGAAAAGCCTCTGAAGCTTACGTTCCGTAGGTGCATTACCCTTCTGTACTTCAGCGCCGCAGACTTCTATGGACTGCTCGGTGTGAACCTTGGAGGAACCTGTTGCTCCGCCGCAGCCGTCACGTCCGGTACGTCCGCCCAGAAGTATGATCACATCACCGGGATCGGAAGTGAGCCTCATCACATTCTTCCTCGGAGCCGCACCCATTACGGCACCTATCTCCATACGCTTTGCAACGTAATCGGGATGGTATATCTCCTTTACATATCCGGTTGCCAGACCTATCTGGTTACCGTAGGATGAATATCCTGCAGCTGCGCCCCTTACCAGCTTCTTCTGCGGAAGCTTGCCCTTAATGGTATCGCCTACGCTGACTCTGGGATCGGCTGCGCCAGTGATCCTCATTGCCTGGTATACATATGATCTTCCGGAAAGGGGATCTCTTATGGCTCCGCCGAGGCAGGTCGCCGCGCCGCCGAAAGGTTCTATTTCGGTAGGATGGTTGTGGGTTTCGTTCTTAAAGCTTATCAGCCACTCTTCGGTATAAGGGCTGGTGCCGTCTCCGGGCTTTATCTCCACGGGTACCACGATAGAACAGGCATTGATCTCATCACTTACTTCCATGTCTGTCAGCACGCCGTCGGCTTTCAGTTTCTTCATGGCGATAAGAGCCAGGTCCATAAGACATACATACTTGTCTTCCCTGTCACCGTACAGTTCCTTCCTTGTATCGAGATAGCTCATGTAGCTGGTTTCAAGCGGCGTACGGTAATAGCCCTCGCCGAATTCCACATTCTTCAGTTCCGTTGCAAAGGTCGTATGCCTGCAGTGGTCGGACCAATAAGTATCCAGCACCCTTATCTCGGTGATGGAAGGATCTCTCTTCTCTTCGTTTTTGAAATAATTCTGTATATGCTTGAAATCGGCCTTTGTCATAGCCAGTCCCAGGCTGTCATAGAGTGAATTAAGCCCCTTTTCATCAAGCTCCGTGAAGCCGTCAAAAACAGCCACATCGGCAGGATCCTCGTAATTGACCTGAAGGCTCTCGGGTTTGACCTCATCAACTTCCCTTGAATCCACGGGGTTGATGCAGTAAGCCTTTATCCTTTCAAATTCTTCGTCTGAAATATCGCCGCTCAGAACATAGGTGACGGCTGTTTTGATTATGGTCTGTTCATCCTCTTTGAGGAAGCGGATGCACTGTTCCGCTGAATCAGCTCTCTGATCGAACTGTCCCGGCAGATATTCCACCGAGAATACTCTTTCGCCTTCCTTAAGGGGAAGTTTTTCTTCAAATACCTTATCTACGGGCGGCTCCGAGAACACTGTTCCCAGCGCTTCCTTATAGGTTTCATCGCTTATGTTTTCAACATCATAACGGATATAAACCTTTACTCCCGTTATCTTTCCGATACCCAGGTAATCTCTTATATCGACAAAGAGCTCCCTGTCCTTAACAGCATACTTTTCCTTTTTTGTGACGTAAATACGTCTTACTGTACCCATGGCCATCCTTTCTTAACTGTAAAAATGTTTAAAAGCTACTTTAGCAACCTAATATTATACCCGAAATCCTCACTTCTGTCTATATTTGTCCCTGATGCCGCATTATCCCTGATCAGTAACTCCAGAACTCTATCAGTTCCTTCATTTTACTGACGGCTTCGTACATGACTCCGTTGCGCACTCCCTCAGTCCACATCTTTGCCTGAGTCATGCCTTTGAGCACATATTTCGACAATATCGCCCCCAGCACTTCAATCTCCATTATCTGGGTCCGCTCTATCTGCTTCAGCTCGTCCTCCGGGGTACGCATATTATACCTTCTGAAAACATAAGTGTAATTCCTGTCGAGAAAAGCGGTCTTCTGCACACACTTGACAAAGCTCAGCAGGCTGGAATCATAGGTAGGTACCAGGATCGTGGTCTTTTTACCCTCACTGGGGTCATTATAGGATCCTGCCTGTGTCCCTCTCTTGCTCTTCAGGTAATCCAGATATCTCGAGAGTTCTTTTACATCGTTACCGTACTTTTCCACTTTCTCACTGATCCCGACTTTCATTTCCGGCATATAGCATTCCTCCTTTTGCATCATTATCACAGTATCTGTGATATCAGTTCCATAGCCTCGTCATATTCAAAGTCACCGATCGAACGCTTTACTTCAAGCAGCTGTCTGCGCAGTCCCGGATCCAGCCTGTAGGTAAGAAGGTTGTCCACCTTCCTCTCCGCTTCCGACTGTTCCAGCAGATCGAGACTGCTTTGCAGGGATTTGAGCATGCTGGAGAATTCCTCCCAGGTAAGTTCTTCCTGACGCAGTTCCGCGGTCTCTTCCCTGTACATGCCTATCTCTTCAAGGGCATGCTTTATCTCGCCGAGTATGTTTTCGTATCTTTCCACCAGCAGTCCGCCCTCACGGGTTATAGCCTGGTGTTTTCCGTCCCTTGCGGCGTATTCCTGCATACGTGCGAGTTCCGACAGCGAATCCGCACCTATACCGGCCATCAGGCCTTTCAGTGCATGTACTTCATAAACATACTGTCTGTAATTCTCCGATACCAGACAGTCCTTTATCCTGCGTATGTGTCCGGGACCGTCATCACAGATGTACTTGAGTATCTGCAGATATCTGCCCATGTCGTTGCCGTAATTGGCAAGTCCCTTCTCCACATCGACACCGGGAAGGAAGATCGAAACATTGCTGTAATCCGTATCTTTATCTTCCTTGTCCACATAATGGATGATATCGGGCGGCAGGAATTTTTTCAGCACGGCTTCTATCGCCGAAAGCGCGATGGGCTTGGAGATATATTCCTGAAAACCGTTCTGCAAAAACATCTCCCTGGTACCGCTGATGGCATTTGCCGTAAGCGCTATAACGGGTATGTTCCTGATCCTCACGTCCGAATGTTTCCTGATCAGTGCGGTTGTCTCTATACCGTCCATCTCCGGCATCATCTGGTCCATGAGCACGCAGTGGTAATTGTTGTTCTCCAGTTTTTTCAGACATTCCTTTCCGCTCATTGCGGTATCCACACGTACCTGGAAAAGGGAAAGTATGCCCTGTGCCACTTTGATGTTCGTGATATTGTCGTCCACTACCAGTATCTTGGCAAGCGGAGCGATAAAGCTCTTCCTGTCATGAGGCGAAGACTGGGGCAGTTCCAGGAAATCGTAATTACCCACCGGCGTCTCATCGCATATCTTCTGGAAAAAGTCAAAAGAGAAAACGCTTCCTATGCCGTAAGTACTCTCGACGGATATCCCTCCGCCCATGCTTTCCAACAGCCTCTTGCAGATTGCCAGGCCGAGGCCCGTACCTTCTATCGTACGGTTTTTGATCATATCTGCGCGCTGGAAGCTGTCGAAAAGGGTCTCCAGGCTTTCTTTCCTTATACCGCTTCCGGTATCCTCTATGGATATGAAAATGTGGGCATCATCTTCTTTCTTTTCCCAGCCCGCATTTACCCTTATATATCCTCTGCCTGTATACTTGACCGCATTGTCCAGCACATTGGTAAGTATCTGTCTGACGTGTGTCTCATCACCTTTAAGGGTTCTGGGCATCGTCTCATCCACATGGACTATCAGCTCCACGTTCTTATCCACCAGCTTCATACTTATCATGTTGCAGATATCCTTAAGCACTATGCCGAAGTTGTACTCCGCTTCCACCGACTCGGCCTTACCCGTCTCTATCTTTGAAAAGTCAAGGATACTGTTTATGATCGAAAGCAGCGTGTTGCTGGCATTTCGTATGTTATTGGCATTTTCCTCAACATTGCTGTTGATGTTGTCGTTGAGTATCAGTTCCGTCATACCTATGATGGCATTCATGGGCGTACGGATCTCGTGGCTCATGTTTGCCAGGAACACGGACTTTGCACGGTTCGCTTTCTCGGCTTCTTCCTTCAGTTCGATCAGGGTATTGGTGAAATCATGTTCCTCTGTCTTATCGTATATCCAGATAGTCGTACCCTTATAGATCTGCTTGTCATAGAAAGGCACCAGATTGATCTGATAGATGCTTCCCCTTACCTCTATCTCCTGTCTGTCGCTTTTTTTAAGCTTGTCCACCGTCACTTCGCGGCTTGCCTCATAATTGAGTTCAGGGAAGATGTTCCTGGCTTTTTCATTTATGAAAAGTATGCGGTTCAGCGCATCGATAACGACGAAGCCTTCCTCCAGGGTCTCTATGATATCGTCCCTGGCCATCAGCATTGAATCGAACATCCTAAAGGCATAGACTATGATGAATACCATGATCCAGCAGAAGAGTATGATGAAGGGAAGCAGGCTGTAGGCTACACTACCCGCGCTGATGGTCGCTACCCAGAGGCCGACTACGCTTATGAGTTCCGCAAAAGCAAGATACCTCATGCCCTTATTGGCCACAAGTACCGTTTTCCTGTAATTGATATAGGTAACGTAGGCTCCCAGCAGTCCCACCAGTGAACATACTACCAGATCTCCGTAGTAAAGCGCTCCGAAATCGTAATGATACCAGCCTTCCGTCACGAATACACTGACAAGCTCAAGCTCGCAGTAATCCGCGAATAGCACCAGCATCGTATGCAGAAAACCGTAGACCAGCACAGGCCCTGAAATGATCTTCGGCATCCTGGCACCGCAGGCTTTTATCGAAAAGAAGACGAGGGCTATGACAAACCATACGCCTCCCAAGAGCTCCAGCCCTGCAGCCACCTGCATCCCTGCGCCCTGGGGCCAGAGCCCGTTCCATGCTCCGTATATGGACACTATGGCAGCGGACGCAATGAAATTAAGCCCTTTCTGCATCGAGCTCCGTTCCTGCCTGTTAATGACCACCATGGTCACAGGCAGCACCAGTATTCCCAAAACGCATAATGCCTTAAAGATCGTAAGACTCATAAATCTCCTTACAGCTATCACGCCGGCCCTTTAAAATCGTGGCTTTTCTGTGCATATCCGACAGCGGATTCCGATTGCAAAATCCCCGTATTTTTAGTATAATATAGTTGCCGGATATCATCAAAGTTTTTCGTTTTTTTGAGCCTACAGTACTTTAAACGGGATTCCTATATCGTCCTGCGGATGTCAGGCCTCAGCACCTATCAGTGGAAGGCAGATGCAGTGACTGCGGTCGCCCACCTAGCTTAGCTAGGAGTCAAGATGCGATAAACCGATATCCGGTTTTTTTGTTGCTTTAATACCTGATTATTATCATATCAGATACAACATCTACCAGCTTTACCGCATCCTCAGCCATATCCGAGAGCTCGGCATTCATAAGCGTAACCTTTTCGCCGCTGCCGCCCTCTTTAAGCTGCTGGGCAGGCAGGAGTTCCTCGTATACATCGGCATACATGTCTGCCTCGTTTTTCAGCGCATCCCTGATCGCTGCCAGACGGTCCCTGATCTCTTCCAGTTCCTTCTTCTGAGCCGCCTTCATTTCCGCGGTTTTCGCCAGCTTCTCATCCACTTCTTCATCGCTGTGAACGAAGATCTCCCTCTTCTCCTCTTCCTCAAACAGTTCGTTTACTATATCTTCCTTGGACATATATTTACCCTCCCTCTCTTATTCATCAAACAGCGGTGTCGAAAAATATCTCTCAGCCGTATCCGGCAGTATGGTCACGACCCGCTTCCCTTCTCCCAGCTTTTCAGCCAGCTTAAGTGCCGCCGCCACATTCGTGCCGCTTGATATACCGCACATTATGCCTTCCATTGCCGCCAGCTTTTTTGCGGTGGTTATGGCTTCCTCATCACTTACTATATAGATATCATCATAAATCGTTGTGTCAAGTATCCCGGGGATCAAACCGTCTCCTATTCCCATCTGGAGATGGGTACCCACGGTGCCGCCTGCCAGTATCGCAGCATTCTCCGGCTCAACCGCCCAGATGATCATCTCCGGATACTGCTTCTTCAGCGTCTGCCCTATACCGGTTATCGTTCCGCCGGTTCCTATACCGGAACAGAAGCCGTCTATCTGTCCCTCGGCCTGTTCCAGTATCTCAAGCGCCGTATGATACTTGTGAGCATACACGTTATCCGGATTCTCAAACTGCTGGGGCACAAATACCTTCTCGTCTTCAGCCTGCATCTTAAGAGCCATATCAACGCACTCCTTGATGCACTTTCCTATGTCCCCATCATCATGCACAAGTATCACTTCCGCACCATAATGCTTTACCAGCTTCCTGCGTTCTTCGCTTACGGAATCCGGCATGATGATAACCGTCTTATATCCTTTCACCGCACCCACAAGCGCAAGGCCTATGCCCTGATTTCCGCTGGTAGGTTCAACTATTATGCTGTCCTTATTTATCTTCCCCTGCTTCTCAGCATTCTTTAACATCTTATATGCGGTACGGGTCTTGATGGAGCCTCCCACATTCAGTCCCTCAAACTTGACCAGCACCTCCGCATTCCCCGGCCTGTTCATCCTGTTAAGCCTTATCAGCGGCGTATGCCCTATAGCCTCAAGTACGTTATCACAGATCATCCTTCCTCGTCCTCCCAAATATATCTTCTCTAAATTTCTATCTTATTCAGCATACCACACAACTCAACTCATCTGCAAAACCACCTCACGATCAGCATGGATGCATCAAAGCCTTAATACCCTCTACCGGGCGCCGGCATGGAGCAATCAGGGACTGCTATCACTTTCCCTGCGATCAGCCGGAATGCATCGAAGCCTTGCGACTTAGCGTAGCACTTAGCGAAAGCGAGCAGCTGATCACGGACGCAGCAACTCCCTGCAAGGGACGTTGCGAGTCCTGGGATCGCTTAGCTGCGATGCTTGAGCTTACGTGCGGAGCGACTTAGCAAGGCTTGATGCATTCTGTGCTGATCGCAGCTGATACGTCCCGGCAGGACCTGATGCTCCTGCCGGCGCCGGTATAGCGGTCCCGTAATAAAATGCTTGCAATTTGAAATCCTGTATGGTATTATGTCACATGTTGAGTTTAGGGGCGTAGTTAAACGGTCTAACGTCGGTCTCCAAAACCGCTGAAGAGGGTTCGACTCCTTCCGCCCCTGCTGTAAGGAAGCTTTAAGCTTCCTTTTTTTATGCTTCCAGCTTCTCTCCGATCTCCGCCCATTCTTCCATATAGGACGCCGCCTGAGCATCCAGCTCATCAATAGCCGTCTGCAGCTCGCTGAGTTTTACAAAATCGCTGGCATTTTCCGGAGCCTCCAGTTCCTTTTGAAGAGCGGCTTTCTTTTCGTCGCTTTCAGCCATCAGCTCTTCGAGACGGTTGAACCTGCGTTCCATTTTTGCCCGCTCTTTTCCCGGGTTGGCACCGCGCCCCGGTCTGTCTTCCTTCGGTGCGGCAGCTTCCTCCTGGGCGCGGTTACCGATGCGCCATACGCCTTCTTCGTTTTTAAGTGATTCCTTTCCCCGGTTTCTTATATATTCTTCATAATTGAAGGGGAAGTATTCAGCCCCGTTTTCCGTAAAGATCAGAAGTGAATCCGCCACCCTGTCCACAAGATAACGGTCATGAGATACAAAGATCAGGCTGCCCTTGAATTCTCGCATCATGTCCTCGAGGGCTTCCTTGCCTGCGATGTCCACATGATTGGTGGGCTCATCCAGCAGGAGCAGATTGGGCCGCTCCTGGAAGATCTTTGCAAGCGTGAGTCTTACCTTCTCACCGCCGGAGAGCATGGAGAGTTCCTTGAAGACTTCATCTCCCGTAAAGAGGAAGCCACCCAGTATATTCCTGACTGCGGTGTCGGTAAGTGTCGGATAGGCATCCCTGAATTCGTCGAATACGGTCTTGTTACTTTCGTATCTGGCCATCTGCTGTTCAAAGTATCCGAGTTCCACATTGTGGCCGTATCTGTATTTGCCTCCTTTGGCGGGAAGCTGGCCCGCGATGGTACGCAGAAAAGTGGATTTTCCCAGACCGTTGCCGCCGATGATGCCGAGCTTCTGGCCTTTCTTTAATCTCATCGTTACCTTTGAAAGAACACTGTCATAACCAATGGCAAGGTTCTCGGTTTCAAGCACGTCATTGCCGCTTTCTCTCGCGGGTTCGGTCAGTGCGTGAAAAGCCCTGATATCATCTTCTTCGGGCTTTTCTATTATGTCCATGTGCTCGATGGCTTTTAATTTGGACTTGGCCATGGACGCCTTGGTCGCCTTGTGTATAAAGCGTTCGGCGAGGCCGCTCAGTCTCTCTATTTCCTTCTGCTGGGCTTCATAATCCTTTTTCTGTTTTTCCCGCATCTCCCGCTTTCTCTTTGCAAAAGCAGTATAGTTGCCGGGATATCTCTTTATCTTTCCCCGCTCTATCTCGTATACCGTTTCAGCTATATGATCTATGAACATACGGTCATGGCTTACGAGTATCACTGCCCCTCTGTAAGAAGCAAGATAGCCTTCCAGCCATGATATCGTGGAAATATCCAGATGGTTGGTAGGCTCGTCAAGTATAAGGATATCGGGCTTTGAGAGCAGCAGTTTGATAAAAGCTATCTTAGTCCTCTGACCGCCGGAAAAGCTCGACAGCGGTCTGTTAAGTTCCTCTTCCGAAAAACCGAAGCGCTGCACCAGCAGTTCGTAATCTTTGTCCAGCCTGTATCCGCCCAGATAATTAAAGCGTTCTTCAAGAGCCGCATATCTTGCGCTCTTTTCTTCATCGGGATCTTCATCAAGCTGCTTCAGCAGCAGATCGATCTCTTCTTTCATTTTAAGTATGGGTAAGAAGACTGTCCTTATCTCATCCGCAAGTCGGGCATTCTCATCGGTAAAGCTCATCTGGTCAAGGCTTCCGATCACCGCTCCGTCTGCGATGCTTACGATCGATGGTGTATTGCTGTCCTTGTGATCCGGAGTCAGTTCTCCGGTAATAAGACGTAAAAGGGTGGTCTTGCCGCAACCGTTTCTTCCGACGATCGCGGCCTTCTCACCCTCTTTAAGAGAAAATTCCACATCCTTTATGATGGCGTCCGCCCCGTAGGAGATGTCCACCCCTGAAATACTGAGTATCATAAGATCAGACTTTTGCTATTATCTCCGAATCAAGACTCTCCTCACCGTTGTCGCGATATGCAAAAGCGATCGACGGTGTTGTGATGTTAAGACCGGTTATGGTAGCTGCAATACGGATCTTCTCGTTTACAGCCATCATGATATCATTGAGATAATTCTTCTTGATCACTTCATCAAGGTTATCGATGAAAGTGCTGACTGTTATCGGTGTAAGTGTCTCCATTTCAAATGACATGTTCTTGTCATCTCCGTCCGTTGCTTCAAACTTAACAACTACGGCAGCGGTTGTGGGAGAAGCGGGATTAAGACGTACACCTACTCCGGTATTGACCTTCAGCTGTATCTGCTCACCGGGCTTTGCGGTGAAATTGTTTGAAAAGTTCAGGCTCCTGATATTGGTCGCTCCTATTGTTACCATTACGTTTTTCATTTAGATTTTCTCCTCTCATATAAGAACTCCGGCTCATGCCGAAGAATCTTTTCCTTAAAGACTGTTGATGAAGCTTTCCATCTCGGCTGTGTCAAACTCATCCGCTTTTCCGAGATCGCAGAGTCGCGCTCTCTCAGGATCCATCCCCAGTCTGCATACATTGCCTATGCCGAAACTTTCCGCAACGGCGCCTATGCTGCTGCTTCCGAATATCTCGTGTACTTTGCCGCAGTCCGGGCATTTGAAATATGCCATGTTCTCAACCATGCCGAGGATCGGAACATTCATCATCTCCGCCATGTTCACGGCCTTGGAAACTATCATTCCCACCAGTTCCTGGGGCGTGGTCACAACTATCAGTCCGTCAACGGGTATTGACTGAAATACCGTAAGCGGTACATCACCTGTTCCCGGCGGCATATCCACCAGCAGGGTATCCAGTTCTCCCCATGCAACCTCTGTCCAGAACTGCTTTACGGTCCCGCTTATCACGGGGCCTCTCCAGATCACCGGTGCGGTCTCCTCCTCAAGCAGGAGGTTTATGCTCATTATCTCTATGCCTTTTTTGCTTCTCACGGGATATACGCATTCGCCGTCGGACTCCGCCTTATCCTTTATACCGAAAAGCCTGGGTATGGAAGGTCCGGTTATGTCCGCATCGAGTATGCCGACCTTTTCTCCTTTGGAAACAAGGGCCGCAGCGATCATGGCCGTCACAGTGGACTTGCCCACGCCGCCTTTACCGCTTATAACGCCTATGACACGCTTAACACTGCTGCCTTCCCTTAAGGCTTCCTTCTCTATCCTTCTGGCGGAGCATCCGCTCTCGCCGCAGCCTGCGCAGCTGCTTTTTCCGCATTCTTCACTCATTAAAAGGGTCCCTCCCCGTCTCCGGATTGTTTCTTGACTATGAACAGATCCGCTATCGCCTTGGCCAGCCTGAAAGGATAGAGCTGGGTCATATGGGTGGAAATCAGCTCTCCCATCTGTACCTTAAAGCTTATCTGCACGAAACGGTCATCCTGGGGAAAAGAATCGTTCACATAGTCCCCCGGATCTGTCATGACCGTATTGGGAGTGGATATATCAACCAGCTTGTTTATCATCATTCCCATGGCTGTTGCAGCCGAGCCCATCATCTGGTTCATAGACTCGGATACCGCACTCAGATGCAGTTCAGACACTTCCTGCTCATAGAACATGCCGTGTCCGTCACTTCCCATCATAAGATCCGTCATTATCCTTACATCTTCTTCCTTGAGAAAAAGCAGATAATAACCGTCCAGTCCCTTCACGTAATCAACGCGCGTGATCACTGCCTTTTCGGGATTGGTCCTGACTACATCACCTTTATTCTTTATCTCAACGAAGGGGGTTGATATATCTATATCGCTGTGCAGAAGCATGCTCAGAGCAGTCACCGCATTACCGAGAGTGATATTGGCTACCTCTCCTATGGCTGACACTTCCATATCATTAAAGCTCATTGCTGCCTTGGCAACAGAATTGTCCATACCTGTAATGCCTCCCGGGTCTTTCTCGCAAAAAATCAAGTCACGGCGACTATTATATCAGATTTCACCCTCCTTTACAATGGTTACAAAATGTGCAATAATCAAGTAAAATATCTATATATTGTGTTTACGGAGACGATTATGAGCAAAAAAAATCTTATCATGGGTGTCGCCAAGCATTACTGGTGGTACAAGATCGAACCATTTTACGTATCCTGTGCGAAACATAACGGGAATAACTGCGATATAGTTTCCTTCTGCAAGGACCTCTCGAAATTTACCATGGATAAACTTAGAGAGTACCATATACATACGATAGAGATCCCGGACCGTTTCGAAAAGGAAGGTCCCATCGACTACCGCTATGCCCTCTATATAGAAATGCTGAAAAAGAAGGGCCGCGAATATGACCAGGTGCTTTTCTGCGATACCAGGGATGTCTTCTTCCAGTCCGCAATGTTCCCCGAAGCTTCTTCCGAACCCTATCTCGGTACGGCAGTGGAGCCCGGACACATCAGCGACGACGACTGGAACAGGCGCTGGATGCAGGAGCGCTTCGGCATGGAAACCTATGAAAAATTCAAAGATAAGAACGTGCTCTGTGCAGGAACCATCTGGGGTACTTCGGAAGTGATCCATTCCTTCTGCAATGCGATGATCGATAATCTCTCCGATCCCAAGTACAACTTTATCGATATCAATGACCAGACTTCCTACCAGTTCATGATCTATAACGGCATGGTTCCCGATAAAGGGACCGTACACTTTTCACCCAATGACTCAGGTCCCACCGCCACGATAGGCGACTCCGACGATTACCGCATCGAGGGTGACAAGCTCATCTGCTGCGGCAAAAACGCTCCGGCCCTGGTCCACCAGTGGGACCGTCACAAGGATCTCTTCCCCTTTGTCCGGAAGCAGTACTGTGAACATTCGCCTAAGATCGCCTGGAAGAGATATACCGATTATCTGAGCTTAAAAGACATTGCCCTTTCAAGCTACCATGATAAAAACTATCTCAATATGATCATAGCCTGCATCAAATACTTCTTTGCAAAGAAACCTGCGGGGGAAAAACTCTGGAAATGAAAAAAAGAAATGTCATCACCGTCATAGCCCTGATCGCTTTTATACTGATACTGGTCGTGGCCAAATACATAAGCAAACGCCTCTCCGTTATCCCGGAGAACGATCCGGCACTTATCGGCAATACAGCCGGTAATCTGTATAACGGCGGCTTCTTCTGCGAGTCCGATGACAAGGTCTATTTTTCCAATGCCTATGATAACTACGCTCTCTATTCCATGAATGCCGACCAGACGGAAGTTAAGAAGCTCGCTTCGGGGATCACCTCCTATATCAATGCGGGCGGCAACTACGTCTACTATTATTCACGCTCGTCTTCCGACCAGTCCGGTCTCGGTTATGTGCGTAACGGCCGCGGCATATACAGAGTCGACAAAAAAGGAAAGAATAACATCCTCCTTGGCAAGCTCTCCACCGACAGCATGCTGCTGGTAGGCAACTACGTGCTCTATACGGATTTTCAGGAAGATGAAAAAAGCGATAATGCGCTGGTCTCCGTAAAGGGGCTGTCCACCGACGGCAGTTTCAATTTCACCTATTTCAGCGGACATCCCAGGCTTGCTTCCTCTCAGAGCGGAAGCGTTTACTATGCCGCAATGGAAGGCGATCATTTCCTTCACTGCCTCGATCCGCTGACCGGCAGTTTCACCGCCGTGTGCGAAGCCAATATGTACGAGCCCATAGTGCAGGGCGATCAGGTATATTTCCTGGATCTTGACAACAATTACCACTTATCTGTCTGCCCGCTTTCAGGCGGCGAAGTGCGCGAGCTGATCCCGGAACGCATGGACAGTTATAATCTTTACGGCGATATGGTTTATTACCAGACTGTAGATGAAAAGAATCCCGAGGGCTACGCTCTCAAACGTGCACGCATAGACGGTACTTCCATAGAAACAGTAAAGACCGGCGTATACACCGATCTTTCCGTCACTTCAAGCTATGTTTATTTCAGGGAATTTAATAACGATGTTCCCGTCTACTGCACTCCCACTTACGGCAGTGTCAATGTGATGCCCTTCACCGCGGCAATGGATGCAGTTCTTAAATAACATGTTTTTCCATCTTTGCATCAGCCAGTTCCCTGATCGTCTTATGTAACGAAGGATGCATAACGTCAGCAGCTATCTGGGCAAGGGGCTTCATAACAAAATCCCTGTTGCACATATCCGGATGAGGTATCGTAAGCTCATCCGTTTTCATTTCCAGCTCATCATAAAGCAGTATATCCAGATCCAGGGTACGCGGGCCCCAGCGGACTGTTTCTTCACGTCCCTGTTCCTTCTCAATCTCTTTGAGTTTCTTAAGCAGAACAAGCGGCTCATACAGGGTGCTGAGTTCCAGCACGCCGTTAAGGAAATCCTCCTGTACCACACCTCCGTATGGCGTGGATCTTAAGATGCCGGACATGCGTTTAACACAGCACATCGGATCCCTGTCAAGAGAAGCGATGCCGTCCTCTATATGATGTTCCGGTTCTCCGGAATTTGAGCCGTAAGCGATATAGGCCGTATGCCTCTTTCTGAAAATGCGCACGGATACGCAGCCGAATTCCTCATCTATAGGAGCCTGGGGTTTCTTTACTTCCAGTTCAAGTTCCTGCAGCCTGCAGTATTTTCTGAAGAGCCCGGCAGAAATGGTTTCGGCACAGCTTTCAATAAGCTTGAAGCGGTTCTCCCGCATGGTTTCCGCCATAAACTTGCACACTTCCGCATAGCTTACGGACTGCTCCAGATCATCGCTTACGCCTGCCTCCTGCAGAGAGAGTCTCAGAACCGCATCGATAAAAAAGTCCTGGCCTTTCTTACTCTCTTCCTCCAGGACACCGTGATATGCAAACACTTTAAGCCCTTCTATCCTTATCTCATCCATGCCGCATTACTTCCCTGATCATCTTTACCGCACGTGCGTTGGCTTCCACATCATGCACTCTTATGAAAGAAACCTTCTTTGTCATTCCGTATATATTAAGCGCTATCGTTCCCTCCAGCCGCTGATCCACCGGGGTCTTAAGCGTATTTCCTATTATGCTCTTTCTCGATATTCCAAGCAGCAGCGGATATCCCATATCCGCAAATCTGTCCAGAGCCGCCATGGCCCTTAAGTTTTCTTCATGATCCTTGGCAAAACCGATCCCGGGATCGATCATTATCTTTTCTTTCATTACGCCTGCTGTCTCAAGCTTTTTAAGTCCCCCAGCAAGATCAGAGATCATGTCTTCTATCAGATCCTTATAGGGCTGCTCATCCCTGTTCCTGTTATGCATCAGACAATATGCCGCTCCGGTCTTGGCTGCAACTAAAGCAAGTCTTTCATCCTTTACGCAGCTTATATCATTTATCAGGTCCGCTCCCGCTTCCATTGCTGCTTCCGCGACCGCAGGCCTGTAGGTATCAACGCTTATGACTGCCCCCGGAAGCTCCCTGATCTTCTTTATAACGGGAACTACCCTTTGTATCTCTTCTTCGATGCTTACCTCGGTATAGCCCGGTCTCGTGGAAAGCCCGCCCACATCAATGATCGTCGCGCCTTCCTCCATCATCTGTGCGGCTCTTCTAAGCCCCGCATCCGCATCCTCATAACTTCCGCCATCGGAAAAAGAATCGGGAGTCATGTTCAGTATACCCATGATATAGGTTTCATTTTCCGTATCAAACTCACGACCGCCGATCAGCATCTTTATTTACCTATAAAAGCAAGGAAATGTTCCTGGAGTTTCACATCGGTTTCAAAACAGCCCCGCGTGGCACAGGTTATGGTCTTTGCCCCGCTCTTCTTTATTCCTCTTGCGCTGACACAGGTATGCTCCGCTTCCGCCACGACCATAACACCCTTGCAGGATAATTCTTTATATATGGCTTCGGCAATCTGGGCTGTCATGCGTTCCTGCATCTGCAGTCTTCTCGCAAATACCTCCACGGTACGTGACAGTTTCGAAAGACCGGTCACCTTACCATCGGGGATATAAGCGATATGCACCACTCCGAAGAAAGGCATCAGGTGATGCTCGCAGGTGGAATAGAACACTATGTCCTTCTCCATCACCATGTCGTCGGTTTCACAGGAGAAGCAGCGGCTTAAGTGATAAGCCGCATCATCATCATTACCTGCAAGGATCTCACTGTACATCCTTGCCACTCTTTCGGGAGTATCCTTAAGGCCTTCCCTTTCCGGATCCTCGCCTATTCCTTCTATCAGAAGCCGTATGGCCTCTCTTACCTTACTTTCGTCTACCATTTTAGTTTTCCTTCTTCCCGGCTTCCGCTTTGAACCTGCCAAGCCACGACAGGGAACCGAATGCCAGTATATCTTCTTTTCCGCCGCTTAACAGTCCTGCTATCTCATATGCTTCTTCCACGCTGTCAGCCACGGTGATCCTGTTTGTGTATTTCATTGCTTCTTCCGCCAGTTCCATCGCCGGAAGAGCTCTCGGATTATCAGGCGGCGTAAGAGTGATCAGCTGATCCATATGGGGCATCATTATCTTAAGTACTTTAGGATAATCCTTATCCTTAAGCACTCCGGCCACTCCTATGAACTTCGCATCTTTGAAATACTCTCTTATGCTCCGTTCCAGTTCGTATGCCGCCGCCTCGTTGTGTGCGCCGTCTATTATAATATAAGGTTTTTTCTTTATTATCTCAAAACGCCCCGGCCACTGCGCCTCTTTAAGTCCGCGTCTTACGGCTTCTTCGGATATTTCGATTCCCGCTTCGTTAAGCGCTTTTACCGCTGCAAGAGCAAGGGCCGCATTATCAGGCTGGAACACGCCCTTAAGTCCTGTCTTTAATCCTTTATATCCGCCGCAGTCAAAACTCTGTTCTCTCAACGAAAAGCGTATGTTCACAGGCTCATCGGCTATGGTCAGGCTGCTGCCTGTTTTGTCACAGGCCTTTTTCAGTTCTTTGTAAGCTGCCTCATCCTGATGAGCGCTTACTACCCTGCTGCCCGGCTTTATTATCCCCGCCTTTACGGAAGCTATCCCGGAAATATCCTTACCGAGTATGTTTACATGATCGAGGGATATGGGTGCAAACACGCATACAATGGGCGCCGGAATCACATTGGTCGCATCATCGCGCCCGCCCATGCCGCATTCGATCACGGCGATATCCGCTTTCATCTCCCTGAAATAACAGAAGGCCTGCGCCGTCTGCACTTCAAAGATCGTGGGCAAGCGGCTTCCCTCTGCCTTCATTTCCAGTGAAGCTTTCCTTATCTCTTCAAGATAAGCTCTTGCTTTTTCGCTGCCCATGGTCCTGCCGCCGACACCGATCTGCTCACCCTCTTTAAAAACCGCAGGCGAAAAATAATACCCGCATTTAAGCCCCGCTTCCTTCAAAATGCTGCGCAGATATGCAAGAGTACTTCCTTTTCCGTTGGTACCCGCGATATGCACACAGGGCACTGCTTCCTCAGGATTTCCCAGCTTCTCTGTCAGCAGGCGCATGGCATCCAGATCCATGACGCTGCCGCCGGATCTGCACTCCTCAAGAAATGCTCTTTCTTCAGCAGGCGTCATTGCAGATCGTCCATCACTCCGTCGCCGTCAAGATCCTGAAGAGCACCGATATTCTGCATATTGACGGTACGTCTCTTCATCCTTGCTTCCTCGGAAGCCTTGAAGATATAATCCTTTATGACCTTGGCATTCTTAATGTGCAGAAGAGTCAGCTTCTGATCAGTCACATCACCGGTATAGCACTCGATGGTACCGATCTTTACGATCCTCTCCCAGAAAGACTGTTTAAGCCTGACGTCTACGATCTTATACATATAGCAGTCGTCTTCAGACTTGTTAAGGAATCCCCTGTTGATCGTAACCATGTCATCACTTACGGTATAGACCGTAAATGTAAAGGGAAGTCCCAAAAACACCCAGCGTTTTCTCTCTTTGAATTCCATGATCGTCTCCTCCTTTTTTATATCCCGTCTTTTGACATATAGAGCTCGTTGTCATTCTCGTCGGGCTTTCTGGCAGCCTTTTCATTAAGCCTGCCTATATACTCAACAACTTCAGGATTCGGTTCCCCGCTCCTGCAGCCGTAAAGCACATACTGTTCCATTTTCTCGCGCCGTACTATCTTGCCCCTGATATGTACCGTGTTACCGTCCTTTTCGTTAACGGTACAGGTCACCATCCTTCCTTCGGGGATCTGCAGCCTCTTTTTCGGTTCCACCACAAAAGCAAAACCGCTGGGGCTGATATCCTTCAGGGTAGTGAATACCTGGTCCGGTATGCCCTCTATCGAAAATATCGCCGGCTGCCATACATAGGTCCTGCGCTCGCCGCGCCTGTTCTCTATGCCTTCCGTCATGGGACTTAAGATCTTATGATACATCAGCCCGTTCTTTCTTACGGAATCGATACGGCAGTTTTTAAAGGTCCAGGTTCCGCCCTGGGCATCGGTCACTTCCATGTTGATCTTTACATTCGCTCCGTGGAAGTTGACCCTGATCCCTTTATGCGTAAAAGGAATGACCAGGAGAGTTTTTTCTCCCGTCTTCATTACCCTGGAGATGAACTTTGCCTGCATGTCTCCTCCGTTGGTAACGCATATCTGCACTTTTACTCCCATAGGGATCTCGGAGTATTTCATTATCTGACCTCGTAAATCAAACCGCTGTATGCCGGTACGTCTATGGTCATCACTCTTTTGCTGCTCTTAAGCTCTGAAGAAGCATCACTGCCTTCCCCGCCGTAGTCCTTCGCATTGCTGTCAAGGATAAGGCTCCAGCTCTCCTCCTTCTTCTTTACTTTCTTCTTCGCCGGTTCTTTTTCTTCAGAAGCTTCCTTCTCCTCTTCTTCCTTATCAAGCTTTATCTCAAAGTCTTTGATATCCTTATCGGAGAAGTTGAGGACTGCCACATAGCTTTCCTTTCCGGCTATCCGCTTCATCACGTATACAGGCTCAGCTTTGTCATCACAGTAGAGCCACTCATAATTCTCTCTGTCATATTCATTGGCAAAAAGGACCTTCTTTTCATTATATAGCTTCTGAAGCTTACATACAAGTTCATATATCCCTTTATGTTCTTTTTTCTCAAGGAGTCCGAATTCCACTTCCTTCGTCTCGTTCCATTCCTGTCTTTCAGCTATCTCATTACCCATAAAGTTAAGCTTCTTGCCGGGATGCATGTACATGTACACATAGTAAGCACGGAGCTGGGCAAACTTGTCTTCATCGCTCCCGTGCACCTTCTCAAGCAGAGTGCCATGTCCTACGACTACTTCGTCATGTGAAAGCGAGAGTATAAAGCGCTCGGTATAGTAATACCACATGGAGAAGGTCAGCTTGTGATAATTCTTCTTTCTCTCTTCGGGAGTCAGTGAAAGGAAGTAAAGGCTGTCATACATCCAGCCCATATCCCATTTGTAATCGAAGCCGAGACCTCCCTCTTCCACCGGCTTTGTAACGCCTCCCTGCCAGGAGGAAGAATCCTCCGCAAAGAGCATCACCGAAGGATGTTTTTCCTTGATAAGAGTGGTCAGGTTTCTTGCAAAACGCATGCCCGCCGCATTCTCTCCTTTAGCCTGCTCACCGCCGTTGTAGATCAGATTGCTGACGGCATCCACCCTGAGGCCGTCAAAGTGGAACTCATTGATCCAGTATTCCGCCGAGGAAAGCAGGAAGCTCGAAACCTCTCCCCTTGCATGGTTGAACATAAAACTGCCCCAATTGCTGCCACCGCCCTGCTCGTAAAGCGGGGTGGTATCGTAGAGCTTCAGCGAATAATCATCCACCGCAAAGTGCACCGGTACGAAATCCATGATCACACCTATGCCCGCCTTATGGCACTCATTTACGAGAAGCTTAAGCTCATCGGGCTTACCGTATCTGGAAGTGGGAGCAAAATAGCCTGTCAGCTGGTAGCCCCAGGAACCGTCAAAAGGATACTCGCATAAGGGCATCATTTCGATATGCGAATATCCGCTCTTCTTCACGTAATCTATGAGCGGTTTCGCTATTTCCTTATAGCTGTACCAGCCGTTCTCATCCTTCGGATTCTTTATGAAAGCTCCGAGATGCACCTCATAAACCGACATGGGCTTTTCCTTCATATCGGTCCTGTTCTTCATCCACTCCTCATCCGTGAACTTAAACGCACTCTTACCCACGACTATGGAAGCCGCTGCGGGCCTCAGTTCCGTATAAAAACCGTAGGGATCGTTGTGTTCCGCTCTCCAGCCGTTATGTCCGTAGATCACATACTTATACAGGTCGCCTGCTTTAGCATTGTCTATATGTATGCTGTAACAGCCCTGTTCATCCCTTTCCATCGGAGTCTCAGTCCATTCATTAAAACTTCCGAAGATATTCACTCCCTGTGCTCCCGGCGCATAAGTCCTGAAGGTCACACCCTTCTTTTCTGCATGTGCCCCGAAATACTCATAGGCATTCAGGCACCTTCCCTCTTTAAAAACATCCGTCTTAAACTCTTTCATCTCTTCCTCCCGCTCAATTTATCGTAACAAATCCAATCCTTAATTTCCTATACACATCCGTATCAGTCTCTATACTGTATCCTTCCTTTATCTTCTCATACTCTGCCCCTTTGATATCGTAAGCAAAAGTCTTTGTCAGATCTCCTCCGCCTAAACTCAGGATATACTGCTTAGCCAGCATCTCCCTCAGCATATCCTCTTTCAGCCCTTCTTCATCAAGCTTAAGCGTATCCTTCTCCCTTTCGGTGAGCCCGAGATAAAGCCGTTTCGCATCAAATTCCGTATCGGCCTTTGTCTCCTCATCAAGTACATAACCTGCCTTCTCAGCCTCGTTAGCATATATACGGTCACGTATCACGGCATCCAGCACGGTCTGCCTCGCCAGATCCGACATATACCCGGACTCATCACCTTCATCATTCATATACAGGTTCCAGTATGCCGTGGGCTTCTTCTCATCGTAAAGTCTTGCAGCCTTATCTCCTTCCCGTTCCGCCGTCAGCACATAGTAAGAGATATCCCTGAAGCTTATCTTCTCACTGTATCCGCTGCCGTCACTGATGCTTACGATCACCTCATCCAGATGCTCGTCATACTTGATGGTGCTCCCCCTGCTCATGACCACCCAGGCGAGATATACCATCATAAGGCTCATCATCACAGGCAGGTACTGCTGTCTGAACCGTGGAGAAAAGAGAGGCCGCCTTCTTCCGCTCCGCTTCCTCTCACCCAGCCTCTCATGCTGAGACTGTCCGTCCTTCAGATAATGCCACTCAAATTCCTCTCCTGCCATAATCTTATATTATACAGCAATCTGTCAAAATCCACAAATTCCCACACGGAACTGTATCGTAGTATTCCGCTCTCCGCAGGGGAGATTTCGAGAAAGCCCTGCACTTGTTCAGAAGACATTAACGCTCTGCTAAATCGCTCCGCACGTAAGTTCAAACTTCGCAGCTAAACGATCCCTCGGCTCGCAACCGTCCTCTTCGAGGAGTTGCTGCGCCGGTGATCAGCTGCTCGTTTTCACTAAGTGCTGCGCTAAGTCGCAGGCATTAATGCCATTCTGCCCAAGTGCTGTGCTTTCCTGACATCTGCGCTCGGCAGGGAGATATTATGCCCGGCGATTAAGCGACACACTTAGTGAGGATGAACAGCAGCTCCCGTGCGAACCTTGTCTGAGCGAAGCGAGTTGTGAGCACGAGGAGCGCTTTGCTGTGATATCCGAACTTAGTGTGATCGCGGTCTAGCAAGGGCATAATACTCCCTGACGAGCGCAGGTTACGATAGCGGAGCGATTAAGCAGGCATTAATGCCTTCTGACCGGGAGACGGAAGTGGCGATAACGCAGCGTTTAGCGAGGGTTTATTCCCACTGGCTGTGGTAGAGTTTGTGATAGAAGCCGCGCTCGGCAAGGAGCTGGGTGTGGGTACCCTGTTCGATGATGTTGCCGTCTTTCATGACGAGGATGCGGTCGGCTTCTTTGATGGTTGAGAGACGGTGAGCTACGATGAAGGAAGTGCGTCCCTTCATCATCTTTGCGAAAGCATCCTGTATTTTGAGTTCGGTCCTGGTATCGATGGAGCTGGTTGCCTCATCGAGGATGAGCATCGGCGGCATGCCCAGCATGATGCGGGCGATGCAGAGAAGCTGTTTCTGTCCCTGGGAGAGAAGGCCCCCGCCTTCGCCGAGGACGGTGTCATAACCGTCTTTTAACTGCTTGATGAAGGAGTGGGCATGTGAAGCCTTTGCGGCAGCGATCACTTCTTCGTCGGTGGCGTCGGGACGTCCCATCCTGATATTGTCACGAACGGTGCCCGGCTTGAGCCAGGTTTCCTGAAGTACCATGCCGTAGGCGGAGCGCAGGGATTTCCTGCTTATGTTTCGTATGTCGAGGCCGTCGACTTTGATGCTCCCTTCGTTGACATCATAGAAGCGCATCAGCAGATTGATAAGGGTGGTCTTACCGCAGCCCGTAGGACCTACTATGGCGATGCGGCTTCCGCTGTCCACATGGAGATTCAGTTCTTTGATCAGTTCTTTGTCTTCGGTATATGAGAAGTTCACGTTTTCGATATCCACTATGCCTTTTGCGCCGGAAAGCACTGCGGCATCTTCGGCATCGGGCACTTCCGCTTCCTCTTCGATCAGTTCGAATACCCTGCCTGCACAGGCTATGGCATTCTGAAGCTCGGTGATGACTCCGGATATCTCATTGAAGGGTTTGGTGTACTGGTTGGCGTAACTTAAGAAGGCCGAGAGCCCGCCGACAGTCAGCTTTCCGCCGACTACGAGGATGGCTCCGAAGAAGGTCACAAGTGCGTATGCGATGTTGTTTACGAACCTGGTGCAGGGATTGGTCATTGAGGAAAAGAAGGTTGCACGCAGGGATACGTCCTTAAGTACTTCGTTTCCCTCCGCAAATCTGGAAATGGCTTCGTTCTCATAGGAGAAAGCCTGAACGGTCTTAACATTGCTGCACATTTCTTCGATAAGGGCTGTCTGCTCACCGCGGACAGCAGACTGGCGCTTGAAGAGCTTGAACGTGTTCTTTGCGATAAAGCCTGCCACAAAAAATGAGAGCGGTGTTATCACGACCACTGCTATTGTGAGCAGCGGATTCAGCATCAGCATAAGGACCAGGGTACCGACTATGGTAATGACTCCGTTAAAGAACTGGTTAAAGCCAAGGAGCAATCCGTCCGCAAACTGATCCACGTCGGCTATCATACGGCTTACGGTCTCGCCGGCAGGATGCTTGTCGTTATAGGCAAGGGGAAGTTTTTGAAGTTTTTCCATGGCATCCCTGCGGATATCACGGACTGTATCATAAGTCAGGCGGTTGCTGCAGGCATTGGTACCCCACTGGGCTATGGAGATGGCGGCTATGCAGAGTGCCATCTGCTTTATCACTCCGAGTATCCCGTCAAAATCCACCTGTCCTTTTGTTATGATCATATCTACGGCAAGCCCCGTGAGTATGGGCATCACAAGGGCAAGCAGCGAAGATATGGCAGCACATACCACGGATATCAGAAGGAATACGCCATAGGGGCGCACGTACCTTAAGACTTTTTTGATTATCTCAGCCTGTCCCTGTTTCTTCTTCATTCCGTTCCGTCCTTATACTGACTGTCATAGATCTCTCTGTAGATCTCACAGTTTTTAAGCAGTTCCTCATGAGTTCCCATACCTGCAACAGCCCCGTCATCCAGCACGATTATCTGGTCCGCATGCATTATGGAAGCGGTACGCTGGGATACTATGAAGGTGGTAGGTATATGATCCAGATTTTTGATAGCGTTTCTTAAGGCAGCATCCGTTGCATAGTCAAGGGCCGAGGTAGAATCGTCTAGTATGAGTATCCCCGGCTTTCTGACCAGCGCCCTGGCTATGGCCAGTCTCTGCCGCTGTCCTCCGGATACGTTTTTGCCGCCCTGGGTCAGCACATAAGAAAGGCCGCCTTCTTTCTCACTGACAAAATCATAAGCCTGGGCAGTCTTCAGCGCCTTTATTATCTCATCATCATCCGCATCTTTTTTGCCCCATCTGATATTATCACGTATGCTTCCGGAAAAGAGCACCGGATTCTGGGGCACGACAGCTATACGTCCGCGAAGGGATGCAAAGCTGTAATCCTTAACATTAACTCCGTCAACTTTTATCTCTCCCTCTGATGCATCATAAAATCTGGGGATCATGTTGATCAGCGAAGTCTTGCCCGAACCCGTACCTCCGATGATGCCTATGATGCTTCCGGGAGCCGCATCCAGGTTCACGCCCTTTACCGAGTACTCGCCTCCTTCGGTAAACTTAAGCCCCGCATTGACCAGTTCCACATGGGAGCCATCCTCGGGACAGGCTGTCTCAGTCGTACCTTCCTTCATGGAAGACTCGATATCAAGAAGGGCCGATACCCTGCCTCCGCAGGCCAGCGCCCTGGTAAGCTGTACTATAAGATTGGCAAGCTTGATCAGTTCCACCAGTATCTGAGACATGTAATTGACCAGAGCCACCACTGCTCCCTGGGTCAGACGTCCCGTATCTACCGCCATGGCGCCTTCCCATATGAGCCAGGCCAGTCCCGCATTCACCAGCGCGAAAGTCAGCGGGTTCATGGCCGCTGATATCCTTCCGCTGAATATCTGCAGTTTATTGAGAGCCGTATTTGCCAGGTTGAATTCTTCCTTTTCACGTTCTTCGTTACCGAAGGCCCTGATGACCCTGGCTCCGCCTATATTGCTCCTGGTCTTTGTGAGTACCACATCCAGCCTGCTCTGTACTCCCGCCTGCAGGGGGATCGTAAGCCTCATCATGATATAAACCACCAGTGAAAGAGCCAGCACAGTCAGCGCGATGCAGAGGGCCGCTTTGGCATCTATTGTAAATGCCATCACCACTGCTCCCATCACTACGAAGGGTGAACGTAAGAAAAGCCGCAGGCTCATGTTCACTCCGCCCTGCAGCGTATTGATATCACTTGTAAGTCTGGTGATAAGGGTCCCGGTTCCGAGAGCATCTATCTCGGAATAGGAAAGAGTCTGTATATGTGAAAAGATTTCCTGCTTTACCTTAGCCGAAAAACCCACTGCCGCCTTGGCGGAAAAAAACTGCGCAGTAAGAGAACAGCCGAGGCCTATCACTCCCAGCGCCACCATCAAAAGTGCATATCTTATGATATAGCCGGTATCGGAAGTTGCGATACCCACATCGATGATGTTCTTTATGACCAGAGGGATCATCAGCTCAAAGGAAGCCTCAAGCAGTTTGAACAGAGGCCCCAGTATACACTCCGCTCTGTAGTTTTTAAAATACTTCCACAGATTCTTCATGACAGAGCTTTACATCAGCAGGGACGCATAACCGCTGCGGCCATTTTCTTTGCGCTTTCCTCATCGCTAAAGATCTCCAGCAGCTTAAGGGCCAGATCCAGCGAAGTTCCCATTCCTCTTGAAGTGATTATATTGCCGTCAACAACAACGGCATCCGTCGATGTTATGGCCCCTGTAAGCTGTCCTTCGAGACCGCCGTAGCAGGTAGCCTTCTTTCCTTCAAGCACACCCATATGTCCGAGTACGGTAGGTGCCGCACAGATGGCCGCCACATATTTGTCTGCTGCCAGGAACTCTCTTATCTTTGCCTTGACGGCTTCGCTGTTATCGAGATTCTCGGTTCCCTTCTTCCCACCGGGTAAAAAGAGCATATCCGCACTGTCGATATCAGCCTCCGAAAATACCGCATCCGCTTCAACATTGATACCGTGGGAGCCGTATACCGTCTTATTGCCGCTGATGGAAACCGTCACTACTTCGATACCGCCGCGTCTTAAGATATCCACGGGAGTAAGGGCTTCTATCTCCTCGAATCCGTCTGCCAGAAAAGTTATCACCTTTGCCATATCATCACACCTCCTTTAAATCTCTCCGCTGAATACCTCTACAGCGGGTCCTGTCATGTAAACGCAGTTATCTTCTTCATTCCATTCTATCTCAAGTTCTCCGCCAAGCAGTTCAACTTTGACCTTCCTGTCAACAAGCCCGTTAAGCACGCTTGCAACCACGGTAGCGCAGGCGCCGGTTCCGCAGGCCAGGGTCTCACCGCTTCCCCTTTCCCATACGCGCATCTTCAGTCTGTTCCTGTCCACTATCTGCACGAATTCCGTATTTACCGATTCCGGAAAGACCTCATTTTTTTCAAAACAGGGACCGGTCTTCTCTATCTCCACCGCAGATACATCATCCACATATACCACCGCATGGGGATTGCCCATTGACACACAGGTCATCTGATATTCCCTGCCGTCAGCACTTAGCTTTTTTCCTATCACCCTTCCGCTTTCTCCGGTATTCACGGGTATCTTTTCCGCTTCGAGTATGGGTTCTCCCATATTGACACGCACCCGTTCCACCAGTCCGTTATTCACTGTGAGCCACAGTGTCTTAACGCTGCCGAAGCTTTCCACGGTAAGAGGATTCTTATCCGTAAGCTTATGATCATATACATACTTTGCGACGCAACGTATGCCGTTGCCGCACATCCTTCCGCGGCTGCCGTCCGCATTGTACATTTCCATCTCAAAATCGGCGATTTCAGAGGGATTGATGAATATCAGTCCGTCGGAACCTATACCGAAATGTCTGTCTGAAACCCGTATTGCCATTTCCGCTTTGTCACTTACTTTTTCCCTGCTGCCGTCCACGTATACATAATCGTTTCCGCAGCCCTGCATCTTTGTAAATTTCATATTACCTCCATATCAACCCATAAGGGTAAGTATCAGTTTTGCCGTCTCCGTCATTCCCCTGCCGCTCTCCATACAGCTTTTCTGCATATAGCGGTGGGCTTCCTGTTCACTCATGTGATTACGTCCCATCAGTACCGATTTAGCCTCATTGAGCAGGCGCCTGTCGCTGTCGTCCCGTCCCCGTTGTTTATAAGCTTTTTCTTTCTTCCTCTGTCTCTCCATCGTCGAGAGCATCATATCCAGGGTAGCGGTCAGATCCTCAACTTTAAGCGGCATCGGAAGCGTTATCACATCTTCTTCCACACCTTCTTCGATCACTCCTCCGCCGGCGATAAGCAGCATCCTGAAACCCTTCGGGAGCTGCGCCCACAGTCCGGAGTAGATCATGTCGGCATATCTGTATCCGCAGACGACTATACCCCTGTCCAGATCATCCAGAGCCGAAAGGGCCTGGGAGCCCAGAGTACATGCGGCGGATACGTCATATCCCCTTTTTACCAGGAGATCCTTAACGGCCGCGGCTTCCTGAACTTTTCCAAACAGAACGACTACCCCGGCCAAACCCTCTCTCCTTTCCTCGAATTAATACCTGTTCAGATATCTCTGTACTTCCCAGCTTGATACTTCCTCGTTGTATTCCCGCCATTCATTTCTCTTTGCCCGGGTGAAGACGGCGGTTATATGTTCCCCGAGTGTTTCCGTTATCAGTTTGTCCTTAAGCAGTTCATCTATGGCAGTATTCAGATCCTCGGGAAGTCTCTCGATCCCTGCGGCCTTCCGCTCCTCTTCGCTCATGTTTTCGGGCTTTAAGCTGACTGCCGGCGGCGGAAGTATCTTATTCTTAATACCGTCAAGTCCGGCCATCAGTGACACTGCGATGGCAAGATAGGGATTGGCGGCGGAATCGGGGCTCCTCAGTTCCACCCTGACGTTTCCTTCTTCTCTGTGGGGAACCCTTATGACCTGTGATAAGTTTCCTCTTCCCCAGCCCGTGTACACCGGAGCTTCATATCCGGGTACCAGTCTCTTGTAGGAATTGACCAGCGGGTTCAGCACCGCGCTCATACCTCTGATATGTTTTAGAAGACCGCCTATGAAATACCTGGCCTCTTCGCTGATCCCTTCGGGATCGCTGCTGTCAGCAAAGATGTTCTTTCCGTCCTTTTCCAGTGACAGGTTCAGATACATGCCCGAACCCTGGGTATCGCTCTTGGGCTTAGGCATGAAGGTCGCATGCTGCCCGTGCCTTCTTGCTATGGTCTTTACCGTAAGCTTGAAGGTCATGATATTATCGGCTGTTGCAAGAGCCTCATCATATTTGAAATCTATCTCGTGCTGCGCCGGTGCCGCCTCATGATGGGAGGATTCTATATCAAAGCCCATCTCCTCCAGAGTCAGGACCATGTCCCTTCTGGCATTCTCGCCAAGATCCACGGGGCCGAGGTCAAAATATCCGCCCTGGTCATTTGCTATGGTGGTGGGCTGTGCGTTTTCATCGGTCTGGAAAAGGAAGAACTCGCACTCAGGCCCGACGTTGAGTGAATATCCCAGCTTCCCCGCTTCTTCCATTGCGCGCTTGAGTACATATCTGGGATCTCCCGCATAGGGCTTCCTGTCCCGGGTATACACATCACAGATCAGTCTTGCCACTTTGCCGTGCTGGGGTCTCCAGGGGAAAATGTTCATCGTATTGGTATCGGGATAAAGATACATGTCACTGCCTTCCGGATCACCGAAACCGTCAACGGAAGACCCGTCGAACATGCAGCGGTTATCGAGAGCTTTTTCAAGCTGTCCCGCAGTGATGGCCATATTCTTGAGGTTTCCGAAAAGATCGGTAAACTGCAGACGTATGAACTCCACATCCTCTTCTTCAACCACTCTTCTCACGTCATCCTTTGTGTATTTCTTCATAATACCGTCCTTTCTTTACCAGATGGTCCTGCCGCCGTCAAGGACAACGGTGGCGCCTGTCATATATGTTGCCGCGCCGGATATCATATAGAGTATCGTGCACACATATTCATCCGGTCTGCTCATACGGCCGAGAGGGATAAGTTTTGATATCTTCTCCTTAAACTCCTCGTTCTGTCCGTTCTCAAGGCTTGCGGGGCAGAGGGTGTTCACTCTTATCCCCTTGTCCGCCCAGTATACCGCAAGATACTTCGTCAGTCCTATCAGGGCATGTTTTACCACCGAATAGGAAACCGGCTTTACGGTCTGCTCCTCATCGGGTATGCCTTCTTTTCTGTATATCCTCTGATCCGGTGCGATGAGTCCGTAGTCCGAGGAGATGTTAAGTACTATGCCGCTTTCCTGCTTTTCCATCACTTCACCGAAGACCTGGGCGCAGAGAAAAGCGCCGGTGAGTCCCACGGCTATATCCTGATCCCACATATCCTTCGGGAAATTATGGAAGCGTATGGCCCCGAGATTTTTCGAGCCTCCTTCCACTTTAGGATTATTTGCCGCATTGTTTATCAGCACGTCTATGTGTCCGTATTTTTCAAGCAGTCCGTCCCTTACTTTTTCAAGGGCCGCCCTGTCCGTAATGTCCGTCTTTATGCATTCCATCACGGGTTCCTCACCATACTCTTCAGTAAGGCTGTTCTTCACCCGCTCCATCGCCGCCTCCGAAATATCGATGAGTACGGGGATCCCGTCTCCTTCCAGTACGGCCTCGGCATGCTTCATTCCTATCAGGCCGCCGCCTCCGGTAATAATGCAGACCTTTCCTTCTATACTGAATCTGTCCATGTAGATCTTCTTCATGTTTGTCTCCCTTCTGTTACGGACCTTTGTTTTTTACAGTCTGATGCTTCTTTCCTCCGCTGCCGACTTCTTCATCGCTACAGCCATCTTCAGCGCTTCAAGCCCGTCTTCAAAGCTTATAAGCCTGTCTCTCTTTCCTTCGATGCAGTCCAGGAAATCCTTCAGTTCCTCTATGAACATATCATTTCTCTGGAAGTCTTCGAAGCTCTCTTCTCTCGCAGGTTCATCCCCCGCATATATTCTTACTTTCGCCGCATTCAGATCGGCTTCGATCCTTCCTGCATCACACACTATCTTAAAACGGTGGGCGGGGGGATACTGTATAAAATCAGTATGTACAGCGAACTCAAAGTCCTTATCTCCTTCCCAGGCGAATATGCCGTTCGCTCCTTCTTCCACATCGATATCAAGGCCGCTCTTCTTTCTCAGCGTCGCAACGATCCTGTCCGGCGAGCCGAAGAGTGATCTGATGATATCCAGATCATGCATCAGCAGATTGAACACCGGACCTCCGCCCATATCCTTCCTCGCCATATAGGTTCCCCTGTAATCCTCATAACGGTGCATGGTCGTGAGCCTCTCCGAAAACTCGCATTCACCGTAAACCGTTGATCCCAGTTCACCCTTATCGATGATCTCTTTCATCTTTTTCACACAGGGATGATAACGGTTCTGAAAACCCATGAAGAATACAAGTCCTTTGTCTCTTACCAGCCCTGCCAGTTCTTCGCTTCCTTCAAGGGAATCACCCAGAGGTTTTTCCATGAAAATATGGCAGCCTGCCTCAGCTGCCTTAAGCGCACATTCCATATGTTTTGAAGTGATATTGGTGATGAATACCGCGTCGGGTTTCTGCGCAAGGGCTTCGTCGATATCCGTATATGCCTTTATATCGTACTCCTCTTCCAGGTCCACGCCTTCCCTTATCTCCAGCTTATCCGTAAAGGTGATCTTACTTCCCCTGGATCTGTAGGCGATCAGCTCTGCCTTATCAGCGAGTACTCTTCTTATATTCCTTACATGCCGCTGGCCTATGCTGCCCAGCCCCATCATTAATATCTTCAAACCGTCTCCTCCAGAGTCTTATACCTTTCCTTCAGGTATTCGTACAGTTCCGATCTGTTCTTCTCCATATAGAATTCCAGATATTCCAGGTCTTCCTTTGCATCCACATCCACACTCTTGTCTATGGTATAGGCGATCACATGGTTTCCGTGCATCAGATGGTTTTCGGCGATAAAGGAAGTCTTCAGTATATCCACATATCCGTCGGGTACATATACCTGCTTAAAATCCTGTCTCGGATTGTTCGCCTCATCCGGAGTCATTCCCTCATTGAAGCAGCTGAAGTAGCCGTCTTCTCCGGCATAGAACATCTTATAGGGCGGGAACACCTGCTTATGGGCACTCCTTAAGCTTGTTGCATCCTTATCTGCCAGCATCAGTTCGCAGGCCTTGTCCACTATATCCTTTTTTCTCAGGGGGGAAGTCGGTCTCAGATGCATGAAGTATTCGGGCAGCACTCCCTCATCTTCATAAAGCCGCGTAATGGCATGTTCCATGAACTGTATGTCCGGTGAATTGTCCGCGGCATACTCGGCTGGACGCAAAAAAGGCGTTTCCGCCCCGTAATATTTTGCGATCTTCGCATATTCCTCCGAATCCGTGGATACTATGATCCTTGAAACATATTCGCAGCGTGCGGCGGCAGCAATGGCATAAGCCAGCAGCGGATAGCCTTTCACACAGCGGATGTTCTTGTTCTTTACGCCCTTTGAACCGGCCCTTGCCGGAATGATGGCATACATCAGTCCCTGTCTGATCGAACTCTTAAGGTCCATATCACTCTCCCTTAATTCTTCTTCGTATTTTTATTGTCTTTTTTATCTCCGGCCGGCTTGAATCCTTCGGTACTCTCCTTCATAAAGAGTATCTTCACTGTCTCAAGTATTATCTGCACATCAAGAAGCAGCGAGTAATTCATTATGTAAGTAAGATCCATCTTCAGCTTATCAAGCGCCGAAGTATTGTACTTTCCGAAAACCTGGGCGTATCCGGTAAGTCCGCCTCTTATCTTTTCCCTGAAGACAAACTCTGGAATGTCCTTGGTATACATTTCCACATGCTCGACTCTTTCAGGCCTGGGTCCCACTATGGACATATCGCCTTTGAGTATGTTTATGAGCTGGGGAAGCTCATCTATCCTCGTAGCCCTGATAAACCTGCCCACAGGTGTTATGCGGCTGTCATGATCTGTTGCGGGATGGGGCTTTCCGTCGGCCTCCGCATCCACTATCATGCTCCTGAACTTCCATATCATGAAGCGCTGTCCCCCGAGAGTGGTCCTCTCCTGCTTATACATGACCGGTCCGCCGTCCTGAAGCTTTATCAGCAGCGCCGTGATCAGCATTATGGGCGAGAGCAGCACTATGGCTATCAGCGAGAGTATGATGTCAAAGCTCCTCTTTATGATGCGCCTCCAGAGGGGTATGCCCTGATTGCGGCAGAGATAAAGAGGTGTGTCAAAGAGATTGAGCTGGGTAGAAAACTTGGTTATGATATCCGAAATCTTCGGAGTAAAGTATACCCTCTTATCCATCTCGAAACAGATCTTCAATATATGATTCTTGTAATGGCTGGGGATATCATGCATCAGCACCGCATCATATTCGGAGATCTCACGGCGTATCACTCTTTCGGGAACATCGCAGCGGACAAGCCTTTTCACCTCATACTTATCAGGTCTCGCATTCATCTTGTCCATCATCACTTCGGTACCTTCGGAGTAGAACTCGACTATCTTAAGGGGCGGGAACAGCTTGCGGTACAAGGCTCCGGCCAGCATCGAGAACAGTATGCCGAAGAGACTGTCCAGAACAAAGAGCAGCAGATAATGGGGTATCAGACTCCAGATAACCCTGAACATACCCATGACAGCCATGGATGCGAATATCTCCATAAAGTTGACCACAAAGAAACTGACAAGCTGCGAGCCGATAACGCTCATCAGTCTGTCAACACCTATGCGGTATCCTCCGAGTCCTCTCAGCAAGAGAACCGTGAGCAGCAGATTGATGCCGCCCGACATCAGCAGGTTGCCTGTACCGGTCAGTCGTCCGGTGGTATTATCAGCCTGAACGAAGGGATACCATCTTGAGTAAAACAGAAAAAGGCAGCCTGCGGTAAGCAGTATGCTGCAGATCCCTCTGTATACGTATTTGCCTTTTACCTTACTCCTTTTTGTTGCTTCTTTCACTTCCGCCTCCCAACAGTACGGATATCACTATGCCGGCTGCAAGTGCAACGATGCCGGTAAGAACAGCTGACACGCTCCATCCCGGAAAGTTGTCCTGTTTCATCATTATAATGATTATAGCTATGGGCGATGCCGTAATCAAGCCTGTTATGGCATAGTAGACCACCGATGCGAATTTCCTGAACAGCATCTCTATGATCTTTGCGATGACTATGATTCCGATCACCACTCCTATACCGAAGGGTATAAGCACGCCGCAGCCCTTTGCCAGGCCTGCCATATCCATTGCCTTCAAAGCATCGACAGTGTCATTTATACATTTTATCACCGGTTCATAATAACCGAGAAGCATCAGCATCATCGAGCCGCTGACTCCGGGGATCACCATGGTCGCTGAAGCAACAATTCCGATGAGCACAAGCTTTATCAGATTTACGAAACCGAAGCTCAGATCCGCATCCGCTCCGGTCACCCCGGTCAGCACCGCAAGCACAATGACTATTGCAAAGAGTATCCCGAAGGAAATGATATGTGAGAACTTCGGTTTTACTCCCTTTATTTCCTTTAATATCAGAGGCAGGCCTCCGACAATTAGTCCTATGAAAAGGAAGTTGGTCTGAACCGGCACCCTGTCGTACATCCAGCCTATGACTCTTGAAAGCCCCACTATTCCCAGCAGCATGCCTATGCCTATGGGAAGCAGGGATAACAAGCTCTTTTTGAACTCCTTCAGTAAATGGGTGACATCATGTATCAGCCTGTCATAGATACCCATGGACACCGCCATGGTACCTCCGCTCACACCCGGGATCACATTAGCGATCCCCATCACCATTCCTTTTAATATATCGATAATAATAGCCATGATCTTCACACACCTTCCAATATATCTTTAAGGGCGGCTATAAGTTTATCCACCTCTTCATCCGTACCTACGGTGATCCTCAGCCTGTCGTTGATACCCGGTGTATCAAAGAATCTCACGAAGATGTTCCTTGCCCTTAAGGCAAGATATATCTCCTTCGCAGGAGCGCTCTCGTGTTTTGCGAACACGAAATTGCCCTTTCCGTCAGGCATGGAGAACCCGAGCTTTTTAAGCTCTTCTTTCAGCCGTTCTCTTGTATTTACGATCTTTTCTATGGTCTCTTTAAAATACGCATCATCGGAAACCGAAGCCACGCCCATGTCTATGGCAGGAGTGTTCATAGTATAGGAATTGATCGAGAATTTAACCGCCTCAAGGCTGCTGATCAGTTTTTTGCTGCCCATGCAGTAACCTATCCTGGCCCCTGCCATGGCCCTGGATTTGGAGAAAGTCCTTACCACCAGCAGATTGTCATATTTGTCGATCAGAGGCAGCACGCTGGCATCCTTACCCGCAAAGTCCACATAAGCTTCGTCCACCATTACGACGCTGTCGGGATTGGCCGCGATTATCTTTTCCACGGTCTCCCTGCTCTCAAGTACTCCGGTAGGCGCATTGGGATTCGGGAAGATCACGCCGCCGTTCTCACCGCTGTAATCCGCGGGATCGATATGCATATCCTTATCAAGAGGCTTAAGTATATAAGGTATACGGTAAAGCTCGGCCCATACTTTATAGAATGAATAAGTCACATCCGGAAAAAGTACCGGCACTTCGGAATTAAAGAAAGTAAGGAAAGCCATGTCTATCACATCATCGCTTCCGACTCCCACGAAGATCTGTTCCACATCTATCCCGTGATATGCCGCAAGAGCCTTTCTGAGCGGCATCACATCCGCATTCGGATACAGTCTCATCCTGTCGTAATCAAGGCTCATTATGCATTCGTTCACCTTGGGCGAAGGAGGATACGGGTTCTCGTTGGTGTTCAGTTTTATCATATCCTTTACGTTCGGCTGTTCGCCGGGGACGTAGGGTTCTACTTTTCTTACTTTATCTTCCCAGCTCATTTACTGTTTTCCTCTCTCTTTTTTATCTTTTCGAATTCGTTATCGTATTCCGTCTCATATTCAAATACATAGGACTCATAAGGATTGATTATCAGTGTGTCTTTATAAGTCCTGTGTCTCTTGTATTCCCTGCCGTAGGTCATATGGACGTGACCGTGGAGAAAATACTTCGGCGAATACTTATCCAGCAGAGTCCTAAAAGCCGAAAAACCTCTGTGGGGCAGATCCTCACCGTCTCCGACTTCATAAGCCGGCGAATGGGTGACCAGTATGTCAAAGCCCTTGTGTTTCCACAGCTGTCCCCTCAGTTTTCTTACCCTCATGTCCATCTGCCTGTCCGTATACTGATGGGCACCGGGCTTATACTTCATGGAACCTCCGAGTCCCAGTATCCTTACGCCTTCATAAAGATATATGCGGTCCTCTATCGAAATGCAGCCGTCGGGCGGGATCCTCTCATATTTATCGTCATGATTGCCGTGGACATACAGTACCGGCGCATGGGTAAAGGTTGCAAGGAAAGACAGAAACCTGGGATCCAGATCACCGCAGGATATTATGATATCTATACCCTCCAGTTTCCCGGGCTGGTAATAGTCCCAGTAGTTTTTTGATTCCTTGTCCGCAAGCGCCAGAATACGCATAATTATTCCACTCCGCTCCTGATACCCTGTATCCTTACAAGGTCCACAGCTTCATCCTTCATCTGTGATATATCCGGTATATAACCCTCGATATTGTCGCACAGCCAGTCTATGTTTACCGCATCTTCGGGTCTCAGTGTCTCTCCGTCCTCACACTTGATCATCCCGTCCTGGGAATAGATGGGGCCGGTCATGGGATTGATATCCATGTTTTTCACGCCGTTCCTTAAATTTCTCAGCAGTCTTATCTGTCCTGCCGGCAGATTCCTGGAATAGATGACATCTATCGCTCCGGAACTCATACCCCAGAAGTAATTAAGGGCCTGCTCCTGGAACACGTTCTGGTCGTTCTTGTATCCGCCTCTCATCACCGAACGGATTATCTCCTCATAAAGCTTGCCCCAGTGTCGTACCGGCATTGCAAGGTTTATGTTCTTCTGGTCTTTCTCATCAACCATATAGAGGCCGAATTCCCTGCCCAGGCTCATCTTGGCATTCAGGTCACGCCCGCTGACCAGTCTTACGTTATTCTGTCTGAAGGCCTCCAGGGCATCATGATCTTTTATCATCGACCACTCCAGGAAGACTTTCGCTCCGGGATTGGTCATCTGCACTCCCATGGCAAAGGCGTTTATCTCGGCGGTGGTACCGTGTATCGGATAGTCCGAAAGATAACCTATATTGCCTTCCGAATGCATCGCTCCCGCTATCGCACCTATCACGAACTTTGCTTCATACATTCTGAGATAGTAGGATCTTATGGTCTTGTGGTTAAGGTTCATGGAGCAGTTTAATATAGTGACCTCAGGATGATTGACCGCCGCCTTTATGGCTGCCTGGGACAGCTTAGGAGAGGTGGCGAATATCAGTTTATTGCCCGCTTCACATGCCGCCTCGAACACATCATCCGCATCGTCTCCGTCTACCCTTTCCACGCAGGACGTAACTATACGGTCCCCGAAAACATCCCTTACATACTGCCTGCCCAGCTCATGACTGTAAGTCCAGGCTGACTCCTGGGCCGATCTGTCATGGATGAAGGCTATCTTCATCACGCTGTTTCCGGGAAGCAGTTTGCTGAGAGCTGTCTTCTGTGATTCCGGTGTGGGATTCAGCACAAGTTTCAGCTCCTCACCGGAAGCATAACTTTCAAATTCCGGCCAGAGTCTGGAGATATCCTTCCTGAGATCCGTCTCCGTCTTCTCGAGAGCTTCGGTGAAGCCGTATACTCCGAGATATACGCAGGCGGCATCCCCCGCCGTGATATTCAGCTTTCCGGCTGATCTTAAGTTGTACTCTTTTTCAAAATAGGAAAAGAAGGCTCTGAAATCCTGCTTCTGCTCTACATCCCATTCCTTCTCTCCTCCGTAGGTCAGATCCAGAAGTTTTTTGAAATTGCCCTCCCTCGACATATAGAGGTAATTGATCCCGGTCAGTTCATAAAAATCCATAAACTCATAATAGATCTTCACTTCCGGATCATCGCTCTTTTTGGGCACCATACGTGTCACGTTGCCCTCTATGCTCACGGCATCGGTATATTTCGAAACCGATACACGCTTGTTTCCCTCCATTACATAGAATTTATTATTGAATTCAAAAGCTTTGATGGGATCTCTGAGACCGTTCTCAAGTATGTCGTCATAGAGCTGCGACCACTTCATCGCAAATTCCGAATCCTGCTCCAGTATGGGCATAAAATTGGAAGCGAAAGCCGTGGTCCTTCCGGTACTGTAGGTCCCGACAACCGATGCCAGGGGTATCTCCACCAGTCCCAGCGGTACCTGGCCTTCTATGTCCACGTGGGATACAATCTCTTCCAGAACCGGAAGATAGGGATACTCACCCTTGGATATCCTGTTCTTGTAATCCCTTGCTCCTGCCTTGTATGCTTTTGCGTAATCATTTGCTGCCATTTATTTTCCTGTCCTTTTCTTCTCTCCTGCTTTATTCTCCCGACAAAGATACCATAAAAGGGGCAGCGATGCAAGCAGACAGGCTACTGCGACAGCAGCCGGATTCAGCTCTGCGCCGTCCTTTTCAGCAAAGGCCGCCACATATATCACCGCATTGGCTCCCACATGGAAGAGCAGGGTGGTAAGAAAAGCTCCCGTCCTCTCATATACCACAGCCATTACCAGGCCCATGATGAAAGCATATACGCCCTGCACCGGATTTCCGTGGAAAACACCGAAGAAAAGTGCTGTGGTAAAGATCGCAAGCTTTGCTCCCATGCACCTTCTTATCCTTCCGTACATAAGCCATCTGAAACAGAGTTCCTCACACAGGGGAGAACATATCACATACATCAAAAGCCCAGGAAGGAAACTCACATCGGCATGAAAGCTTGCTGCTTCTGCAAGTTGCTCGCCCGACTGTAAGTTTTCCATAACCGCGGTAGCCACTATGTTCAGTCCGTAAGCCAGAAACATGCCGCAGAATAAAGCCGCGGCCGGGACGGTTGTCGAGACTTTCCCGAAAAGATCCATGGGTTCCTTCTTTCTGAAGAAAAAGAAGTATATAAGCACTATGACAGCATAATTTGCAATGTTCAGATACAGTGTCCCGTCAGGGATCAGCCTGCCTAAGCCTGAGGTAAATATCACGGATACCCTGAATATCAGTACATAGACCACGAAGGGCATCAGCATGTATACCGCTCTTCCGAAGGATGTCCGGGGCAGTTTCTTCACGCGGTCATTCTCCGTCTCGGTGCCGCCGAGCAGCAGATCCGCAAGTTCTTCCATATCGGATGCTATGGCATCGGCTCCTGCGTCCGCAAGCTCTCCGTCCAGCTGGTAACCGTAAGCCACACCTATGGCCTCTATGCCTCTCTGATGCGCACCTTCCACATCGTACTTCCTGTCCCCTACCATCACCGTGAGGTTCTTCAGCTCCTCAAGACTTTTACCGCTTCTGTCTTTCTCATAAAGCTGTTTAAGGGCCTCTTCGACTATCTCGTCCTTTTCGATCCTCCTGCCGTTAAGTTCACTTCCGATCACTACGGAGAAGAACCTTCTCAGTCCGAAATACTTCAGTATCTTTTCTACAAACACGGTGGGTTTTGATGAAGCTACCGCAAGTTTCATACCGGCACCCTTAAGTTCCGCCAGCAGGTTTCCTATCCCTTCATAAGGAATATTCTCCTTCCATCCCGTCTTTGAGAAGCGTTCACGGTAATACTCAACGGCTTTGTCACAATGCTCTTCATCCATTCCGTAGCGTTCCGCAAAGCTCGCCTTGAGCGGCGGCCCTATAAAGGGCGTGAGCTTTTCTATGTCTTCTTCGATTATGTCCATCTTTTCCAGGGCATACTGTACCGACCGGCATATCCCCTCTTTGGGATCGGTCAGGGTCCCGTCCAGATCGAACAAAATATACTTGTACATCCGATTACCTCTTGACTTTGTTAAACACATGCTCTATATTATCATGATGTGGCCTGCAGGTCAAAACCAAAGGCCCAAAATAAACCAGAGGTGCGGATTTCCGCTGAGATGGCCTGAAAGCAGGCCGAACTCTTAACACTTGATCCGGATAATACCGGCGTAAGGAGGTAAGATATGTTTTGGAATGCAGAAGACGGTTACTATGTTCTTAATGAAAACGGCTACGGCGCTCTCGTAGTCATCGCGATCCTCGTACTGATCCTGATAGATGTGTTCAGGGGCAGGAACAAAGATCAGCGCTCTTCGTCAAAATTCCCCGTAACTACCATTACTTTTACCGGAGTTTCGATAGCTCTCGCTTATGTGCTTTCCTTCATCAGAATATGGGAAATGCCCTGGGGCGGATCCATCACACTCCTGTCAATGTTCTTTGTGACCTTTGTGGGATATCTTTTCGGACCCGGCACCGGATTTGCGGCCGCCTTTGTGTACGGCATACTCCAGTTCATCCAGAGCGGCGGTTCCTATATGCTCTCACCCTTCCAGGTATGCTGTGACTATTTCCTGGCCTTCACTGCCCTGGGCGCATCGGGCTTCTTCAGAAATAAAAAGAACGGCCTGATCATCGGTTACATCGTGGCCGTTTTGCTTCGCGGTGTATTCCACACCATCGGCGGTTATCTTTACTGGATGGATTATATGCCCGAGAATTTCCCCGCTTCCCTCGCGGTGATCTATCCTGTGGCATACAACTATGCCTACATTCTTCCCGAGGCTCTGATCACCGTGATCGTTATACTTCTGCCTCCGGTAAAGAAGGGACTTAACAGGATCAAAATGATGACTGTTTCTTAAGGCTCCACAAGACCTTCCCACTCACCGCTCATACAGTCGCTGAGCATTTTTACAAGGTCTTTATCAAGCTTTCCTTCATCAGCCATCTCTTTAAGTATCTCAAGGGCCCGTTCGAGAGAATGGGCTCTTTTATACGGTCTGTCATCAGCCGTAAGAGAGTCGAATATATCACAGATGGTAAGCAGTCTTGCCAGCGGCCCTATCTCATCCGCCTTCTTCCTGTTGGGATAACCGGTACCGTTCAGATATTCATGATGGTTGGCAGCTATGGTCCTTACCTTATTAAACTTCTCGGTGAAATTAATGCTGCCCAGCATCTTATCGGTATATACCACATGCTGGTTCACTATATGTCTCTCATCATCGGTAAGGGTGCCCTTTCTTATACTCAGGCATTCATGCTCCTCCTCCGACAGATAGGGATAATATACGCCTTCGGGAGAAACATAGCTTTTCTCCGCCATACTGTTGACCAGCTCTATATCACTTTCAGTCAGTCTGTCCTTAACATCAAGATCCTCAAGCTTTTCGACAAACTCGTAAATATCAACGTCATCTTTTTCCCACTCGGCTTTTTCCAGACGTCCTTCCAGCATATCGATCTTTTTCATCAGCCTGATGCCTACCAGCTTATCTTCCAGATGCTCTCTTAAGGGGCCGAGCCTCGTTGACTTGTTGAGCACTTCCCTGGGTGTCACGATCTTTCCTATATCATGGAGCATGGCAGCCATCTTCAGCTGCTCCTGGTCGTTCTCGTTAATGAACATATCAGTCACGCCTATGGTATGCTGTGAATTGATATACCCTGCCATCACCATGCAGTACTTGGCTACGTTCAGTGTGTGATGGGCATTGTAGGGTGTCTTTGTATCGATTGCGTAGGTAAGACTTTCCACGAAGGAACCCAGCAGATCTTCCATGTCCTGGATCAGCATGATAGAGGTCAGGGAATTGGCCATCTGGGATGTAAGAGAACGCACGAAGGTCTCGCCTTCTTCATCAAAAGGCACTACCTGTCCCAGACCGTTCATACAGTTATACAGCATCAGCACGCCCAGTGCCTTTTCATCCGAAACGGACACCGGCACCATCAGCACCGAATTGGTCCTGTAATCATTACTCTCATCAAACTCTTTTATATCCGTGATATCAAAACGTTCGTCCAGATAGACATCGGGGATGTTAAGAAGTTCCCTGTGATGATAGGTGTAAGTATAGATATTCGTATCATTATCGACTGCCACGGATTTATCCGCATCTGCGACCGAACGCTCTATACCCAGAGACCTGTTGATATCTATGAGGTGCATTAATGCTCCGCTGTCAGCTATAAAAAGAGATCCCCCGTCAGCATTGGTAAATTCCACACAGGCATTCAGTATATTCTCAAAAAGCTTCACATAATTCTGCTCCGTGGCAAGGGAATATCCTATCTCCAGGAGACGGCCCACCGTGTTGCGCATTTTCGATACATTCCTCACAGTAATATTCGGACGCAAAGTCCAACGATTACTATATCACAAACAGCGGCAAACGTCAAAGCTAATTGATGACGTTTGCCGCATGATTGGTGACAGTGTATCCGTGAAAAGCTTGAAGCGTAGCAGAGCTACAGCCTGATGGTTTTATTATATTCAAATGAATAGATCAGCCTTTCCTTCACCTTTTTGCCCGTAAGCTGTGAAAGCGCATCCTCATATAGTTCCAGCTGTTTTTTATATCTTGTTACCAGCATATCGGGATCCTTCACCCTGTCGGTCTTGTAATCAAGCAGCACCAGTTCTCCCTCTTCTTCCCAATACGCATCTATGACTCCCTGTATCAGTACGGTCTCCTCTTTCGGGAAAGCGGGATCCAGAATATCTGCCGGCACTCCCATGAAGAAAGGCTGTTCCCGGTACAGCTTCCCTGCTTTATCCGCAGCTTTCATCCGCCTGCCGGTCTCGCAGCTGAGTATCGCTTCCATATCTTTTTTGTTTATCAGGGCAGTTTCTTCTTTCTTCATCCTGCCCTCTTTCAGGATACGTTTCATCTCCTCCTCTATCACATCGGACGTGATATCATCCGGCAGTTTGGAATGATCCAGCAGTTCCATGAAGCGGTGGTATGCAGTTCCCCTCTCGGCTCCTTTGCCTCCGTCACTCTTAGTTCTGGCTTCTTCTTTTCCGGCGTCGATCAGTTCTCTTGCTTCCTCATCTTCATAAGCAGCCTTCTTCAGCTCCGATACACTGGTCTTCATATAGAGGCCTTTGATTCCGGGATGGGCATAGAGCCGCGTTCTGCCTTCTTCAATAAGACTAATTATTTCGGGATCCTTCTCTATCGTCCCTTTATATAACGCTTCTCCCTTAGCCGCTTCCTGCCCTGCAGACTGTTTCAGTTCTTTTGCAAAGCAGTCGGCATCCTTAAGTTTTATACAGCCCGCCGCCTTGCCGCTGCGCCTCAGCACTTCGATTATCCATTCAAATGCCGCATTTGCTTTTTTGATCGTAATACTTTCAAGAGGCTCCTCACAGTACGAGACATCCGGACATTTCTTTACTGCCGCGGTCAGGATCAGCTTTTCCCTTGCCCTGGTGAGTGCCACATAGAGCACCCTCATCTCTTCCGCAAGCATATCATCCTTTATACGGTCTGCGATGAGTTTCTTTTTAAAACTCTTGGTCTTTACCCTACGCTTGGTATCAATAGCATCTATGGCACAGCCGTATCTCATATCCGTAAGGCAGAGCTTTGATGCATCTCTTCTGTTGAACTGACGGTTAAGACCCATGCATATGCACACCGGAAACTCCAGACCCTTGCTCTTATGTATGGTCATCAGGCGTACAACATCGGCATTCTCATCCAGCATCATCGCCTCACCGTAATCGATCTCGTTTTCCTTTACCTGCTCTATATAACGTATAAAGGAATAAAGTCCGTGGAAGCTGCTCTCTTCATAATCGGCGGCTTTTTCCATCAGGATCTCAAGATTTGCGGCCCGTACGTTACCTCTGGGCATGGCCATGACCATACGCAGATATCCGCTGTCCGCAAGCAGCAGGGCTATCAGTTCCCTCACGCTCTTATAGACCGCAAGTTCCCGGTATTTCTTAAGCCATTCGGTAAAACGGGCTGCGGATCCGTCCGTTTCGGAACGTTTCACTATCAGATCATAAAGGCTCTCAGCCTTCTCTTCCGCCTGTCTTGCCTCTGCCTTTATCGCTGACAGTTCTTCATCAGTATATAAGCCGAGGAAAGCGGTGAGCGTGGAATACAGCGGGATATCCTGTCTCGGATTGTCGATCACCGAAAGCGCATTCATCACGGTTCGTATCTCGGTGGTCGCAAAATATCCGCTCTTTGCTCCGCAATACAGAGGGATGCCCCTGTCCCTGCAGGCTTTCTTAAGTTCACTCTCATAAACCGCAGTGGATTTGGCAAGTATGCAAATATCCGAATACCGAAGCTCCCTCAGCCCCTTCGTCTCTTTATCATATACTTTTAAACCTTCGGCGAAAAGTCTGCTGATCCTGTCAGCTGTCAGCACACATTCCGCCTCGATCACGTTTTCGGCATCAAGATCGCTCCCCTGCATGTCCTCACAGTCAAGGATCAGCACTTCGGGATCATACATGTTCTTTTCCCCTTTGGGATAGTTCAGTCCGGCTTTCAGTGCCGCCCTTTCATCGTAGTCCATTCCCGCCGTGGACTGTCTCATGATGTTTTCAAAGATCAGGTTCACAAAATCAATGACCTCAGGTCTGCTCCTGAAATTGCTGTTCAAGTCGATCCTGGTATTAATGCCCTGATCACTGTATTCTTCATATTTCTGCATAAAGATCTCGGGTCTGGCCAGCCTGAACCTGTATATGCTCTGCTTTACATCGCCCACACAGAAGAGATTGTCGGGGCGGGCTATGCTTCCTATTATGTATTCCTGCACATAGTTGCTGTCCTGATACTCGTCTATGCAGATATAGCTGAAATAGTCCCTGTAAGCTTTTGCCGCATCACTGGGTTTTCCGTCCTCATCAAGCAGTATCTTAAGCGCATAGTGTTCCATATCGCTGAAGTCCAGCACATTGTTTTCTCTCTTCTTTTCCCCGAAGCACTCTTTAAGCTTTATCGCAAGAGAAGCCAGTACCCTGAAAGCCCTTCCGGTGACCAGCTGCTGTCTTTCTATCTCAGCGGGGCTGAAAGCGTAGTTCTGCCCCACTTCCAGCAGCAGATCCTTTGCATCCGTGCGGAGAGTCTTTGCTCTCTCCCTTAAAGCAGCATCCTCACTTCCTTTTTTGGAGAGAGCCGGGATCGAAGCTGCTGCCATTATCTCATGCCTGCGTTCATATGTGTCGGTCGAAAGCATCAGGGCCGCTATATCGTCAACAGCCGCAATGCCCTCACGGTATGCTTCCGGTCCTCCGGGCAGATCACACAGACCCAAAGCTTCGGCACAGAGCCTTCTTACCCGCTTCAGGCTCTCATCGCTTTTTTTATTCATCTCCTTAAACCACTTAAGCTCCGATATCTCACTCATGGTAGTCTTATCATATTCTGCTGCCGCCTCGGAAAGGAAACGTTCGGGATAGGGATTACTCATGGCAAAGCGGTAAAGAGAAAGTATCATTTCTTCCGCCGCCGTCTCACGGGTACCTGCGGAGAAGCTATCCATAAAGTCTATGAAGTCTTCGTCGGCTTTCTCATACTCCTCCGCAAGTACTTCCTCCAGAGACTCCTGGAGCATAAGCAGGCTCTCCGATTCATCCGGTATACGATAGCCCGGATCCAGCCCTATGGCGGAAAAATCATTTTTCACCACATACAGACAGAAGCTGTCTATGGTGGTTATCTGGGCGTTATGTATCAGAGCCTTCTGTCTGTCCATGTTACGGTCTTCGGGATGCTCGGCGCAATACGCATCTATGGCAGCCGCTATACGTTCACGCATTTCTGCCGCTGCCGCCTTAGTGAAGGTAACGATCAGCATCTTGTCGATATCCATGGGATCGTCTTTATCGGAAAGCAGTGAAATGATCCTCTCCGATAGCACTGCGGTCTTGCCGCTGCCGGCAGCCGCGCTTACCAGCAGATTGCATTTTCTCTCATTTATCACCTTAAGCTGGGCAGGTGTGTAGTCAACTTTACTCATTGTCTTCACCTCCCTCGGCTATTATCTTTTCCCAGGCTTCTTTCTTATCCGGGAATCTGCGCTGGACGCAGCCCGCAATGGTCCTGTCGAAAATACAGGTATCTCGGTAATCGCACCATTTACAGGCATCCTCCCCCAGGGGTGAGGCCTGTATATCTCCCTCCATTATCCGGCTGCCGAGCTCCTTTAGCTTTTTATCAGCAAAACCGCAGAGGCTCTTCAGTTCCTCCATGCTCACGGTCTCGGAATACTTTCCCAGATCTCCGCCTTTATTCCGCCTTACGTGGATCACATCCGATTCACCGCTTTCAAAATCATCCATTCCCTTTAACACTTCATCCTCGGCACAGATCAGTCCGGTAGGACGCATCGCAGAGAGACGTTGCTTTTCTATCGTTTCATCATCGGCCGCTGCACTGCCTTCTATCATCGGATCGTTTATCCTGAAATATAAAAGCGCAGCAGGCATCACCTTCTTATCCGGATATTTAGCCCTGTATGTTTCGACTGCCTGCTCCAGATATACCGGCAGCTGAAGCTGCGCTCCGGGATATATCTTCTCGCTGCTTATACTTCTTTCACCCGACTTATAATCCACTACTTTAAGATACAGCCTGTCATCCTTTTCCATGGCATCCAGTCTGTCGATCTTACCCACAAGCTTCATGGAAACATTATCTTCATCTATACATTTTTTTCTGAATTCCATTTCGAAATCGACAGGTCGGAATTCTCCCTTTTTTATCTGGTAAGCAGCGGTCGTGATACTCCTGTATATTATCCGCTTCATGCGTGCCACTGCATAGGCTGCTCTGGCATCCTTATACAGCCTGTGTATCCCGAACTCCGCTGCCGCATCATCCACTGCTTTTTCGGAAAGTTCTCTTGCCCTTTCATCACTGAGGCTGTTCCAATCTTCTTCGGTCATATTCTTTCCGCTCAGTTCCATGGCTCTGTGATAAAGACTTCCCAGGTCGGGAGCCCCTACCGTCGCCTCTTCCCTCGGTCTTAAGTTCATTCCGTACTTCAGGAAATGGGCATAAGGACAGCTTGCAAATTTCTCTATACGGCTCACGCTGTTTACCAGTATCCTGCCATAGAGCCCTGCTGCCTCTTCGGCATTCAGTTTCTTCGGATCATATCTGTAAAAGGCCATGTCTTTAAGACGTGCCACTGCGGCTGCATCATTTTTTCCCTCTTCTTCCAGAAGTGCCCCCAGGATCTTAACCTCACTTTCGTCTGTCATTCCCGAAGCATAATCCCTCAGGTATCCGGAGAGAGCCGAAGGCGGCATTACTCCCGCACGCAGACTTCGCCGCAATGCATCGTTCCCGGCTGCTTCGATCTTGAGCGTTGGTATAAGTCTTCTGATCTCCTGTATCAGATACGAAGGGCGTATACTGTCTCTGTTTCTGTCCATTGCGCTGTATGAGAGGATCAGCTGTTCGCCCGGTCTGCTGAGCGCATGATAGAGATACAGTCTCTGGATAAACATTTTTTCCCTCGGTGTCGGTGAAAGAATGCATCCCCGGTCACAGAGATACTCCCTGTCCAGATCCGAGATCACACCGCCATTGCCGCTTTTTACCGGTATGACTCCGTCGTTTACGCCTGCAAAGAAGAGGAGCTTTACCGGCTTAAGCCTTGTTCTTTCCATGTCGCCTATGACTACCCTGTCGGCATCGAGAGGCAGAACTCCCAGCTTTATCTCAGATAAGCCCGCATCAAATATCTCCAGATATTCTTTTATGCCCATCTCTTCTTCGCCGATGAGTTCCTCAATCTGCTTAAGCATCCGCTCTATGCCCTCATGGACATTTTCGTATTCTTTGCGGGCTGCCGCATCGCCGTCTTTTCCCAGCTTTTCGGCTAACTTAAGCATTTTCTCTTCGAAGCCGTTTTTTTCCGTAAATTCACGTACCGCAGCCGTTATCTCTGCAGCCTTTCCGCCGGAGGCACAGGACGTAAAAGGTTCCAGCATGGTGTTAAGCTTTTCCCTTACTGCATTTATCTCATCCATCGCTTCGGGGTCGCTTCCCATGTAGGAAGGCCTGAAGACAAACATCTCCTTGAAGTTTTTGCTGCCTCTGACTCCGGTGGCCAGCAGATAGTTATCAAACTTATCCGCCTCGTCCCCGCTTATATCGCTGAGTCCGCTCCTTATAAGACGCATCACGCTGTCATGTTCATATCCCTTTATGATTATCTGCATCGCCGCCCTCAGCGCTTCCGCATAGGGATTACGGCTCACTGCGCGGCTTCTGTCCAGGAATACGGGTATCTCATATCTGTTTGAAAGCTCCTCGGCATAAGGAGCATATCTTTCAAGGTCTCCGGTCACCACAGCCATATCCCTGAAAGCCAGGCCCGAAAGCCGGGTTTCTTCCCTCATCCGCAGGAATATCTCTTCAAGTTCGGCTCTCGGCTCTTCCGCTGCCATGAGTTTCAGTGCACCGCCGCACTCGCCCGTGTATGTTCCCGCTCCGCTCCTGAATATGTTTTTCTCCAGAAATGCCAGCACCGGATTATGCGCATAGCGGTATGCTTCTTCACTGTCACAGATGATATCCTCAGCTCTTCCGGCCCCGGTATCATGTGCCAGCTGTTCCAGGGTTCCGAAGGTCTTCATGCTGAGCACAAAGAGATCGTGATCCTTATAATCTCTCTTTCTGTACTTTTCATATTCCGCTGCGGGAATGATCAGGTTCACATAGACTTCCGAACATACAAGGAGCAGCTCCCTTATAACCTTGTACTGTACCGGGGTAAAACCGGTAAAGCAGTCAAAGCCGACAATCGCGCCCTTCATCAGCTCCGAACCTCCTATGAGCCCCGCAAGCGCATCCAGTCTGCCTTCCCTTGTTATGAACCTTTCACCGAGATATTCGCCGAAAGCTTTATAAAGTTTATTGATGTCCCGAAGCTTGCCTGCAAGCAGCTTCTTATCCTGCATTTCCTCCGCGATGGCTTCAACATCGCTGACGCTTATCCCGTATTCCATGAATTCCGAGATCACGCTCTTTATCTCATGTATATATCCGTTTTTGCTTAAGCTCGAACCTATGACAGGCAGTTCATCCTTCATCTCTCCTGCCAGCCTTCGCAGTATCAGATTCTTTCCCGTATCATCGAGCACAGTCATACCGTCACAGCCCGCCTCATTGCTGAGTCTGTGATAAAGCCTGCCGAAACTCTGCACATCAATATTCAGTATGCCTTTTCTGGGATGACGCAGTACCACTTCCTTCTGGGTCTGCATCGTGAACTGGTCCGGCACCATTATGATATGCTGCCTTTTCTCATCCTCCGCGGAACGGTCGATCATTATCTGCTGCAGCATCGCACTCTTGCCCGATCCCGAACCCCCTATTATAAAATGTAATGCCATATCATACCTTCCTTATTCTTTCATGTCTTCAAGCAGCTGTCCGAAGACTGCCCTTACGGTTTTAGGCTCAACCTTCCCTTTACCTGCTTTCATCACGCACCCCACAAGAAAACCGAGCGCTCTGTCTTTTCCTCCGAAGTAATCCTCTACCGCCTCCGGATTCTCGTTCACTGCCTTAAGACACAGCTTCCTTATCTCATCCTCGTCACTGCTCTGTCTTAAGCCCTTCTGTTCAACGTATGCTTCCGGATCCGTATCCTCATCAAACATCCTTTCAAAAACCTCTTTTGCGACGGTATTGTTAATGACGCCATCCTTTATCAGTTTTATAAGCTTATAAAGATTCTCTGCGGAAAAGCGGATATCGCCGGCATCTCTTTCCCGTACTGCCAGAAGACGCAGTGTCTCTCCCATAAACCAGTTGGCAGCACTTTTTGCTTCCGCCCCCAGAGATACGGTTCTTTCAAACAGCTCTGCCATCTCTCTTTCCCTGCACAGAAGAGAAGCTTCTTTTTCACTAAGGCAGTAATCTCTTATAAAACGCGCTGTCCTCTCTTCCGCAAACTCGGGCAGGGAATTTCTGATCTCTTCTATATGCTCCGCTGAAATATATATGCTTCTTAAGTCAGGATCAGGGAAATACCTGTAATCTTCGGCACCTTCCTTGCCGCGCATGCTTATGCTTTCCTTCTTCTTTTCATCAAAGCGTCTGGTCTCGCGAATCACGCTGCCGCCGGCTTCGATCAGCTTTATCTGCCTTTCCGACTCATATGCCACGGCTTCCCTTACGGCCGTATAGGAGCTTAAGTTCTTCATCTCGGTACGCGTACCGTATACGCCGCTGCCCGCCGGTCTTACGGAAAGATTCACATCCGCCCGCATGGAGCCTTCCTGGATCTTACAATCCGAGACTCCGAGGTAACGTATCCTGCTTCTTAATTTTTCAAGGAAGGCTACCGCCTCTTCCCCGCTCCTCATATCCGCTTCGGTCACTATCTCAAGCAGCGGCACCCCTGATCTGTTTAAGTCAACGCAGCTTAAGCCCTTATCATGTACCAGCTTCCCGGCATCCTCTTCCATATGGATGTCATGTATACCTACGGTCCTCTGCCCTTCCTTTGTATCGATGGTCATGCGACCCTTTGTGCATATGGGGCGGTACAGCTGAGATATCTGATAATTCTGGGGATTGTCGGGATAGAAATAATTCTTTCTGTCAAAAGCCGTTACCTCCGCGATCTCGCAGTCCAGGGCCAGCCCGGTTTTTATCGCATACTCAAGCACCTTCCCGTTTAACACGGGCAGTGCTCCCGGCAGTCCGGCACAGACCGGACATATCTGCGTATTAGGTTTAGCCCCGAAAGCCGTGGAACAGGAACAGAATATCTTCGTTGCCGTGTTCAGCTCCACATGTACTTCCAGGCCTATTACAGTCTCATATCCCATAACAGTCCTACATCTGATGTTTAACTATCTGATATTCGTCCCCGGGTCTGAAATACACGCATTCCTCTGTATTCCCTGTCAGGAATCTGTACATATCATCTTCATCGAGACCGGCTCCGCAGCCGTACTCGTCAAATTCCTCATCGTATTCGTAATACATACAGTTTTCGCACTGATCAGCCATAACACACCTCTCATTGTTTTACCTGCGGTTCTCCGTCTGCTGCCGTCACGCATACCGTTCCCTTCCTGGTCAGGTACACTAAAGCCCCCACATCTTTCAGGGCCTGCACCACTTCATCACTCTCGGGTTCTTTATCCGATGAAGTGATAACGGCGATCCCCGGTGTTACCGCAGCCAGCAGTTCCTTTATCTTCTCTTCTTCCTGCCCGTGATGGGGCAGTTTCAGTACATCCGCATGTTCAAGGCCGTCTTCCAGCATCTCCTCTATCCTTTCGGTCTGAACATCTCCGGCAAACAGAAAGCGTACTCCCTCTGCATCAACCGATGTGAGCAGTGAGAAGTTATTGCTCTTATCCTTATCATAGCCGCCTTTACCCGGCGTCACCTTGAACGCTGCTCCCTTAAGTTCAAAACTGTATTCTTCCCTTACGGTCACCACCCCGGTCCCGCATTTCTTCACAGCTTCAACATAATCATCGTATTCATCGCTGTCCTTCTCCCTGCTGTTCTGCAGCACCTTTCCTACTTCAATTTCCTCCAGCACATCGGGTGCTCCGCCCACATGATCCTTGTCAAAATGGGTTATGATCAGATAATCCAACTTCCTTATCCCTTTATCCTTAAGGGCTTTTACCAGTTCTTTTCCCGTATTCCTCTCACCGCAGTCTATCAGCACATAGCTGCCGTTTGCGTCCAGCAGTATCGCATCTGCCTTGCCCGCATTAAAGAACCAGGCTTTAAAACCTGCAGTCTCTTCAGCACTGCCGCAGGAAACAAAAAGCAGAACGATAACCATCGCCAGGATGGGGAGCATCATTCTTTTGTATATCCTACTCTGCTTCACTCAATATCCTTTCCAGCGCATATGCTGCCTTAATCATGTTATTCTCTCGGAATCTGCCGCTCATCAGATGAAGGCCTATAGGCATGCCCCTGCCGTCACATCCGCAGGGCAGGCTCATTGCGGGATATCCGCCGAGATTTGCCGATACGGTGCACAGATCCTTATACCACTCTTTTACCGGATCCTCATCCTTCTCATTAAGCAGCGGCGCCGTTTCCGTCGACACCGGTCCGATGAGCAGGTCATAGCCTTTAAACAGTTCGTCATATTCACGGGTAATGAGCTTTCTCACTTTCATCGCACGCAGATAAATATCATCGTAGTAACCTGCCGACAAAACGAAGCTGCCCAGCATGATACGTCTCTTTACCTCTTCTCCGAAGCCCTCCGTCCTGCTCCTTAAATACATATCCTCTAGTCCGGTATATTCCGCGGACCTGTATCCGTATTTAACCCCGTCATAGCGCTCCAGATTTGACGAGGCCTCTGCGCTAACCAGCGCATAATAAGCAGGCAGTTCATATTCCCTGTTCTTTATACTCAGCGTCTCCACGTATGCCCCGGCCCCTTCAAGCTCCTGCACCGCCTTATTTACGGCGGCGGCTACGCCTGCATCACATTTTTCCAGTACGTCTTCACATAAGCCTATCCTCATGCCCTTCACTCTGCCGTCATAAACCTCCGTGCCCAGCATATCAGGACGGTTTAACGAAGTCGCATCCTTAGGATCATATGAACAGAGACATTCAAGTGCAATCGCTGCGCTTTCCACATCGGCAGCCATCACTCCGGCCTGGTCAAAAGATGAGGCATAGGCTATAAGTCCGTATCTTGAAGCCCTTCCGTAGGTAGGCTTTATCCCTACTACCCCGCAGTGGGAAGCGGGCAGTCTCACCGAACCGCCCGTATCGGTTCCCAGGGCAATAAGGGCTTCTCCTGCCGCCACCGCAGCGGCGGAACCTCCCGATGAGCCTCCCGCAGAACGCCTGATATCAGCCGGATTCCGGACCGGTCCGAAATAAGAAATATCGCTTCGTGAACCGAAGGCAAATTCATCCATGTTGGTTTTACCCGTTATAATGCCGCCGGCTTTCTTTATATTTGTGACCACAGCTGCATCATAGGGCGGGATATAGCTTTCAAGCATCTTTGAAGCACAGGTGGTTCTTAAAGCTTTTGTGCAGAAATTATCCTTTACGGCTACAGGCACTCCCGCCAGTTTACCGGCATCTTCACCTGCATCTATCCGCTTTTGCATCGCTTCCGCTGCTTTATACGCGTTTTCTTTATCCTGAGTTATATAGCAGTTAAGCTCTCCGTCCTTAAGCCGGATATTTTCATATACTAGATCCAGCACTTCCCGGACGGAAAGCTCTTTTTCCCTTATCATTTCTGCCGTTCTCACGGCATTTTTTCCTCTGTCACCCATAATACAGATTATCTCATTTTTTCCCTTCTCTTTCAATAAAAATCAGCTCCCTTTATGGGAGCTGATCTTACTTATTTCTTCTTGGGCCCGTTTTCTTTTCCGAGGTTTTTTGTCTCATCAAAGGTCCTGCTTCTCTTGATCGGCAGATCCTCTTTCTTTGCTTCCTTCTTCGGAGCCTTCGCATCTTCATCCTGCTTCAGCTTATCAAGACTCACTTTGTTCTTGAAGGTCTTTGAGTTCACCTTTGAACCGAGAGTTGCCGACAGCCCGTCCAGATACTGCGTATTCTTACCGCTCTTTTTGTAACAGCTGCTTAAAGCTTCATCGGCATACTTCAATATATCTTTGCTGCCGGTCTTTCCGTTTGCCGCGCCTTCGATCACCTTCTTCCGGAATTCTTTGTTAAAGTCATTATCTGTCAGGCTCTCGAACTTGAAGGTACGGTATCTTAGGTTATTGCCCTTTTCGATCTCGCTCATCCTTGAGTTCAGGAGCTTCTCTCCTGCCTCAGGCCCTTCCTTTACTGTCTTGAGCCTTGCCTGTTCCTTTACGGAGGCCATATACAGCTCTTTTTCCGCTGAAGCGATCAGCTTCTCCTTACCGTAATCATCATTCGGATCCAGTTTGTTACGGAATATCTGCTCCTTATCTTCCGCGGCCTTCAGATGCACATTCTCTTCAAGCTTATCCAGGGCTTTCTCTGTCTCGCTCTTTTTTACCGGTTCCATAGATGTCAGGATATCCGCGGCAGTCTGCTTTGAAACGCCTGTGGTGCCAATGGTATTGGAACGGGTGATGCCTGCAGTCTCTTCATCTATTATCTCAAACTCTGCTTTCAACTGATCCAGGCTCTTGTTCATGTTATTGATCTTCTGAAGCGCCTTATCCAGAAGGTACTCATCACCCATCTTGCCTTTTTCCACTTCTATCTTAAAGAGCTCGGATATACCTGAGATATTATCCTCGTATTCCCTCTGCTCCAATATCTTATATCTGGTACGCAGCAGCTTGTCCACTCGCTCTAAAGCTATCAGCTTATCATGTGTCGCATCGTTCTTTACGCCGTCCTTAGCCTTATGCTCACGGTATTTATTGATATCGTTCAGGACTTTGTTAACGGACTTGATATAAGCACGCTTTGCCTCTTCATTGCTTGCATACTCTTTGTCCATGCTCTTTTTCATATCATTTATGGAATCTATCACATTCCAGTATTCGGAAGAGCTGCGTTTTACTCTGGTTGTAGGCTCCTTCAGCATTTCGATGCAGGTATCGAGATAATCTTTCTCGGTCTTTACCATATCCTTTGTAAACTCGGTATTCTCAGCAAGGGGCTGTACAAGAACGTTCTTCTTATTGTTCTTGAGATCCACAAGCTTGCATACGTCCGCATCCGCAACCTTCATTCCGTAAAGAAGATGTCTGAAACGGTTCATCTCGGCAAGCGTCTTTTTAGACATGTTTGCGTCCGCTACCATGCTTCCCAGGATCTCGCCGTCAAGATTTCCGCGTCTTACGCTTCCCATCACATCAAACATCTCGCGGAAAGTGGTCTTGTTATCGTTATAGATCTTCTGTGCTTCCTTTGCATCACTTACCAGCTTGTTATAGCTGTCCATATCCAGAAGATCTCTGTCCAGCTTGCTGTCATCTATGGTATTGCTTAAGTCTATCAGCTTAACGGATTTCCCGTCTATGATCTTTTCCTCGAAACCGTTAGTCATCAGTATGGTATTCCGGATCATATCATAACCGTTGGAATTAAACCATCCGCTGAGTTCCAGCACATCCATATCCATGATACTGTTGCCCTTAGCGGCATATTCCTTTTCAATTGCGGTAAGCACTGCAATTACCTGATCATATCGGGGAATGCTTAAAGTTTCTTTCAGTTCCTTTATTCCCTCCTTACCCTCGAGCGAACGCTTTGCAAAATTGTACGGCGTATTATGGTATTCGGATGTTTTGAAGCCGTTCTCATGCATTATACGGTTATAAGCTGAAGTATTGAGGAGTTCATCCCAGTTAAGTCCCTTATCGTACAGTTCCGTGATCATATCCTGCATCTTTTTGATCTCTTTATCGCTAAGTGTCCGGGAATAGGTATTCCAGAATCCGTCATCCAGCTGCTCTTTTGTATACAGCTCTTTTGTATCTTCCAGCGAATAGCTTGCTATTCTCGCCATGATGTTCAGATTCTGTTCCTGCGTGGGTTCATCGTGTTCCTTCGGATCACCCATAACTCTGTAAAGTAAGATCGGTTCATAATAAAGCGGCACACTTTCGGTATCACCCGTTTTTTTCACGTTTTCCACGAATTCCGCATTTCTCGGATCATGCAGAATCCTTAATATAGGGCTTAAGAGATTCCGCTTCGCAGCATCTATATGATCTCTTCTTGTCTCAAGCGCAGGATTGGCTTCAAACAGCTTCTTCATTTCCGCTTCACGCGCAGCAGAAGTCAGCATATCTTCATTCAGAACACCCTCTTCTCCGAAAAGTCCGTCTATCAGCTTCTTTTTGACTGCATCCGGACCTTTAAGCATTTCATCCCCTTCCAGACCCAGCTTATGATAATCAAGTGCGAATTCCATATCATCTTCAGAGAGCAGGTTCCCGAAATGCTTTTTTAGTGCTTCCCTGTATTTTTTCTCCACCTCGTTGCTCACATCATATTTTTTATCTTCTATGCCATCCATCGAAAAATCTATGGCATTGATATCCGCGATCAGGGCATTTTTTGCATCTTCCGGCATTTTTACCGTATCGACCTTAAGATCAAGCCCCCAGTCATCATCCGGCAGGAATTCACTATCCTCCATCTCATCAAGATTATGGTCAATGGCAAATTTCAGATACTTTCTGAGCACGGCAGTCTTCTTCAGCTCATTCTCTTTTTCCTGTCTTTCCTTGATCTCACTCGCTATTTTATCCTGCTTAGCATACTCAGCCTTCAATATGGCAAGCCGATCTTCATTTCCCTTAAACCATCCGTTTTGTTCGGCTTTTCTTATATTCTGGTTCAGAAATGAACGAAGAGTATCATGGTTTCCTTCAAGCTTTATATCATATTTTATGGCTGTGACGCTTATATCAATCCCCTGCTTTTCCGAGCACTCATAAAGTACATCCAGCACACGGTCGTCTTCAGCCAAGTCAAAACCGTTGGCAAGAAGCTCGCTTCTGAATTCGGATAATCTGCGCTCATCACGTATAAAAGCGACTTTTCCGGCGAGCTTTTGCCGACCCTCCGCATCAAATATGAGTTGGTTATTTTCCAGATTATCGGTTTCGATAATAAGCTTTTTTCTTTCTTCATCCGTCGGAACCAGTGTATTCATCATATGCTCAAAATAATCCGGATTCTTCCCTGAAACATCCAGATTGTGACATCCGAGCCAGTACATGTTGGCGATGATCCTCTCATCCCCTTCTCTGGTCCAGCCGTTCTTTATCATTGCATCATAGAACTGCTCTCTGGTCACACCGTTCGGTGCCTTCTCCGGCCCCCAGGTATAGAACATCTCCTGCTCGGTATAATTCTTTTCTTCCCAAGGTCTGCCCATTTTTCTTACCTCCTGTTTGTATAGTTTATCTGCCTTTCTTTGCGTATATTACCATCATATGCATAGCAAAAGCGAAGCAAAATTCTATTCCAATAATGCCATAATGTTCTCCGGTGAAAAATCCCCTTCATATTTCTGCGCACTTACAGGCGTTTCCATAAATTCTCTGCTTATATCTTCCGGCTTTTCGATCACCAGCATCCGGGCCGGATCAAAATATCTCATTTCCCTTACCAGCGGATTGTTGGTGATAAGCTTCTTTCCGTATACAACCGCTTCAAAGTAACGGAGCGATACTCCGCAGCTGTCGGGCCGCACCACATCCAATATCACTTTGGATGCGAGAGTTCTTTCAAGTATCTGCTCATAATGAAGCTCCAGGTCATAAGTGATACCTTCCTGCCTTCCTTCACCCAGAGGATAACATATCCCGAAATCCGCAGACAGACCAAAGCCGGTAACTCTCCTGTATATGCTCTCCACTATGCCCCGTCTGTCTCCGTCCGATCCCCAGAAAAAGATATCACTCTGTTTCTCTGCCGGTTTTATATCGAGCGCGGAATAATAGCAGTCAAAATACTTAAACCCGTATTGTTTTTCGTCCGGCCTGTGATATGTAAGGATGAGATCAAAATCCACACAGCCCGTATAAAGTTTTGCTTCTGCGGCGTAATATGAGTCAGCTCTGTCAAGAAAATAAAGGCAGAGCTTCGCATTGTATTTCTTTTTCCATTTTTTCAAAACCCCGGGTTCAAAAAAAGATACCGAAAAATTGTTGAATACCAGCCAGAGCGGACTATCGGATTCCGCCTCTTTTGCCACCGTCTCTTCAAGCGTTGCGGAAAGCTTATTCCACAGGCCCCTGAAGGGTGCGGGACCGGTCTTATTAAAAGTTCTTGCATGTACGAATCTGTACAGCGGGTCTTTCGGCAGAACCGGGAGCCGCGGCTCGAGGATCACATCATCCCTGCCTTTAAGGTCATTAAACAGAATGTCAAAGAGCGGGTTTTTATCACAGCCCGTAAATATCAGATATCTCATTATCCCTCTGCCTTAACTGTTCCCGGAACCATAAACATGCCATCAGCTGCATCGGGTGCCCCGTCCATGATGCCGGTGCAAATAGCACTTTCCGAAGGCACATCTTCCCTCAGTTCATATTCCGGAACCGTCTCTTCATCTGCGGATATTCCCGACAGATCCGCAGATTTCAATATTTCAAAGTAGCCGAGCATCTTTTCAAGATCCCCGGCTGCCTTAAGTTTTTCATCATCGGATAGTTTTATTTTTGCCAGTGCTGCCGCACGGCTGACTTCATCCATATTATTCCTGTCCGTTCCAGCAATAGGTGCAGAGTTTGTCTTTATCAATGCCTACCGCATCCATCATATCGTCAAGGCGGTTAAAGGCAAGTGAGGTAAAGCCCATCTTTTCCTTTATCTTATCCAGCATCTTATGATACCTGTCGGAATCAGGATTCGCATAATCATAAAGTATGCTGCGCTCGACTTCCGCACCCTCTTCCTCGGCTACGACCTGTCTTGCTATCAGTTCCATCTCGGAATTGGATCTCGAGAAATTGATATACTTACAGCCGAACATTATGGGCGGGCAGGCGGGACGTACATGTACGGCTTTTGCTCCGCTCCTGTACAGGAACTCGGTGGTCTCCCTCAGCTGTGTACCCCTGACTATCGAGTCGTCTATCAGAAGTATGCTGTGTCCGTCGATCAGTTCATGAACCGGCAGAAGCTTCATCTTTGCGATAAGATTACGCTTCGTCTGTATGGTCGGCATGAAAGATCTGGGCCATGTCGGTGTATATTTGATGAAAGGTCTTGAGAAAGGAATGCCCGATGCATTTGCATAGCCTACGGCATGTGCTGTTCCGGAATCGGGAACACCCGCAACTATATCGGCATCGATATCTCTGTCCTTATCCCTGCCTGCCATCTTGGCACCGCAGTTATAACGCATCTTTTCAACCCCCACTCCCTCATAGAAGGATGAAGGATATCCGTAATATACCCAGAGGAAAGTACATATCTTCATTTTGGATCCCGGCTTGGCCAGCGTACGCACTTCTTCAGGTGTCATTATCACTATCTCACCGGGGCCCAGTTCCCTGTAATCGGAAAAGCCCAGATTCAGATAAGCAAAGGATTCAAAAGATGCACAGTACCCCTCCGGCTTTTTACCCAGCACGATGGGGGTTCTGCCCAGTTTATCCCGGGCGCAGTATATGCCCTGGGGAGTCAGGATCATGATGGACATACTTCCGTCTATACGTTCCTGTGCATAGCGGATACCTTCTATGATGTTGTCTTTCTGATTTATGAGCGTGGCAACCAGCTCGGTCGCATTGATAGTCCCTCCCGAAAGCTCCATAAAGTGGCTTCCGGTCTTTATTATCTCTTCGGTAAGCACCTCTGTATTGTTGATCTTACCCACGGTGGTTATCGCATAAGTACCGTGATGGCTCCTCACTATCAGCGGCTGGGGTTCATAATCGGAGATACAGCCTATTCCCAGGTTTCCCTCCATATCATGGAAATCCTTGTCAAACTTGGTCCTGAAAGGCGCACTCTCTATGTTGTGTATGGCTCTGTTGAAGCCCTTGCTGCCGTACACTATCATACCGGCACGTCTTGTTCCCAGATGCGAATGATAATCGGTCCCGAAATACAAGTCAAAAACACAATCCTCTTTCTGTGCAGTAGCAAATATTCCGCCCATTTTGTCCTCCGAAATTTCTAAAAATTCCCCCGTATCCTGCTTTTTGCAGGCGCTGATTATTATATAGGATTTTTACTTTCTAATCAAGAAAAAAGTCTTGTCACAGCCTCTTTTCTATCTCTTCTATCACGGTCTTCAGTGCCTTGATGCGTGCATAATGCTTGTCATTTGACTCAAGTATATGCCAGGGTGCGTATTCGGTGCTGGTCTTCTGTATCATCTCATCTATCGCTTCTTCATACAGATCCCATTTTTCCCTGTTACGCCAGTCCTCATCGGTTATCTTCCACTGTTTCTCCGGTGTATTCTGCCTGTCAGTAAAACGTGCAAGCTGCGTATCCTTGTCAATCTGTACCCAGAACTTTATGACTGCCGCTCCCCAGTCATCCAGTTCCTTTTCAAATTCGTTAATCTCATTATAGGCGCGCTGCCAGTCATTTTCCGAGCAGAAACCTTCCAGTCGTTCCACCATCACGCGGCCGTACCAGGTACGGTCGAATATGGCTATATGCCCGTCCTTGGGCAGCCGCTTCCAGAAGCGCCACAGATAATGCCTGTTCTTCTCCGCCGGCTCCGGTGAAGCTATCGGGTGCACTTCAAAACCGCGGGGATCCAGCGCAGCCGTAAGCCTCTTTATGTTTCCGCCTTTACCTGCCGCATCCCAGCCCTCATAAGCTATCACTACAGGTATCTTCTTATGGTATATCCTGTTGTGAAGATCTGCCAGCTTATCCTGCAGTTCTTCCAGTTCCGTCCTGTATTCCTCATCGGGGATCACCGTACTTAAGTCGATCTCCGACAGCTTCGGCATGATCTTTAAGGGGAAGGTATTCTGAAGTACCGTAGCTGCACGCCCCGTATTCTGCAGGGCTATCTCTATACTCTTCACCAGCAGTTCCGTTACCTGCAGTTCCGCCCACTTACGGTTCTTTGAATCTATGAAATACCAGGGTGCGATAAACTGGTTCGTAGCTTCCAGATATTCATCAAAAACATCCATGCACTGGTCATAATGCTTATTCTGCCACTTATCCCGCTTATCCACTCTCCATGACGTACTCTTATCCGCTTCAAGTTCCTCCAGACGTTTCTTCTGTTCCTTTTCCGATATATGAAAGAAGAACTTCACCACAAGATATCCGTTATCCGAAAGTGTCCGTTCAAAACGCTTTATGGAAGTCAGCTGTCTGTGATACTCATCACCGCCCGTCTCCCCGGAAAGCCTTTTCTTCGTTACCTCATCCATCCAGCTCCCGTCAAAAAACGAGAACTTTCCGGCCTCGGGAATACGCACAAAATACCTGTAAAGAAACGGTCTGCGTTCCTCATCCTCCGAAGGCTTCGAAAGCGTCTCCGTCTTATAAAACCTCGGATCCAGATTCTTGATCACCTTACCGAGCACGCCGCCTTTTCCGGCACCGCCCCAGCCATCCATGATCACCAGCACCGGAAGCTTCTTTTCCTTGATCGCCATCTGCGTTCCGGCAAGCTCCGCCCTGGCTTTTTTCAGCCTCTCGCTTATCTCTTCATCCGAAGGCTTTTCCGCTTTAACCCAATCTTTTAACATACGTTCACCCCCAATCTTTATATGCCGTTTTTCGGCTATTACCCCTGCTCTCATACTAAAACATCTCCCCCTTATTTTCAAGACCGATCAGGGGGACGGTTCTCCGGTTGATTCCGACTTAATACGCAAGATCCGTATGGGTTCAATTCAGCGCCTGAGTCGTTCCGCACATAAGCTCGACCATCGCAGCAAAGCGATCCCTCGTCTCGCAACGTCCTCTTCGAGGAGTTGCTGCGACGGTGATCTGCTGCTCGCTCTCGCTAAGTGCTACACTAAGGGCGCCGAATTTGAATCCCATACGGCTGCTTGCTTAGTTTTCGATAATCAATCACGGGGACGGTTCCCTGATTGACCGATCAAGCAGGCAATGTAAGAGATTCAGGGCTTGCACCATTAGTGAAGCACTTGATGAGAACGAGCAGCAAGTCCGGGCTTCGCATTGTCTGAGCGCAGCTCGCACCATCATAGTGCGAGCAAGCGAGTTAAGAAGCCCGAGACTGTTCCTGCTGCGAAGTTCGAATCTTAGTGCGCAACGGTCAGTGTGCAAGCCTGAATCTCTTACATTGACTGCGTAATATGTCGATATCAACCGGGGAACCGTCCCCGTGATTGAAAAATATGCTTGACAAATAAGGATGGATGTATATAATGAACACATGAATAATTGTTCATATGTTTAATCATTATATCAACAGGAGGATTTATAAAATGAGAAAATCGTACAATATCGAAGTGGACTGCGCTAACTGTGCAAACAAAATGGAAGAGGCTGCTGCAAAGACTGCGGGTGTCAAGGCAGTAACGGTAAATTTCATGACACTGAAGATGAACGTGGAATTTGAAGAAGGTTCCGATGAGAAAGCCGTGATGCAGGAAGTGCTCAAGAACTGCAAAAAGGTTGAGGACGACTGCGAGATATATCTGTGATCCCGCTAAGGGTATCAAATAATAGGCAGAGGTACTATTGTAATGAATAAGAAACAGAAAAAAATGCTGGTACGCATCATCATCACCGCAGTGCTGGTGGTGCTCCTGCATTTTGCTTATGAAGCCTTCGGCGAAGGTGAGGACGCAAAGATCCCTTCACTGTGCTGGGCGTTTATCTATCTGGTCCCCTACTTTATCATAGGCTGGGATATACTCAGAAAATCATTTAAGGGGATACTGAACCGCCAGATATTTGATGAAAACTTCCTTATGTCCGTTGCTACCATAGGTGCATTTGCCATTGCTCTCTATGAGGGCAGCGGCGAATACTCAGAGGCTGTCATGGTCATGCTGCTGTATCAGATCGGTGAGCTCTTCCAGAGCTATGCAGTAGGCAAGAGCAGGAAAAACATATCTGAGCTGATGGATATACGTCCCGACTATGCAAACATTGAAGAAGATGGCGAGCTCAAACAGGTGTATCCGGATGAGGTGGCGATCGGTACCGTCATCGTAGTCCGTCCCGGCGAGAAGATCCCCATCGACGGTGTCATTGTTGAAGGTGATTCCAGCTTAAACACCAGCGCACTGACAGGTGAGAGCCGTCCGAGAGATGTGATCTGCGGCGATGAAGTCATCAGCGGCTGCATTAATATGACCGGCGTGATAAAGATAAAAACGGAAAAAGAATTCGGCGAATCCACCGTATCCAAGATACTGGAACTGGTAGAAAACTCTTCCTCCCAGAAATCTTCCTCCGAAAACTTTATCACTAAATTTGCAAAGTATTATACTCCGGTGGTCTGTATCTGCGCACTTACGCTTGCACTGCTGCCGCCTCTGGTGCTACTGATACTCGGCAAGCCTCCCGTCTTCAGTAACTGGGTATACAGGGCACTTACTTTTCTTGTCATCAGCTGCCCCTGCGCACTTGTGATCTCGATACCCTTAAGCTTTTTCGCAGGTATCGGAGGTGCCAGCCGGGAAGGCATACTTGTAAAAGGATCCAATTATCTTGAAGCACTTTCAAAAACAGGCATCGTGGCTTTTGACAAGACCGGTACCATGACAATGGGTATCTTCGAAGTCAGTGCCATCCATCACGGAACCATGGAATCCTTGAGCCTGCTGGATTATGCCGCACATGCGGAATGCTTTTCCTCACATCCGATATCCAGAAGTATACAGAAAGCCTGGCTTGACGGTCTGGTATGGCAGATAGATGTCAATACCGGCGAGGCTATACCTGTCAGGACTCCTGAGAGCAGCAAATACAAGCACAGCATTTCGCGCGACCGTGTCAGCAGTGTAAAGGAACTGCCCGGAGGCGGCATAAGCGCAATCGTAGACGATAAAAAGCTTCTGCTGGGAAATACCAGGCTTATGAAGGATAACGGTATTTCCTATAAAGAATGCGAGGGGGATCACGGTACTGTGGTACATGTGGCCATGGACGGCGAATATGTCGGTCACCTTGTGATTTCCGATGTGATAAAACCCGGCTCAAAAGAAGCAATATCAAGCCTTAAGAAAAGCGGGATACGCCGCAGCGTGATGCTCACCGGTGACACGAAGAACGTAGCCGATGAGGTTGCTGCCGAGATAGGCATAGACGAAGTACACTCCGAGCTGCTGCCCGAAGATAAGGTAAATTATGTGGAACAGCTGCTTAAAGAAAAAAGAGACAAAGAGCTGCTTGCTTTCGTCGGTGACGGCATCAATGATGCTCCGGTACTGTCGCGTGCAGACATAGGCATTGCCATGGGTGCCCTCGGAAGCGATGCCGCAATAGAAGCTGCCGACATAGTCCTTATGGATGATGATCCCCGTAAGATCTCCAAAGCCATCCGCATTTCCCGGAAATGCATGCGCATAGTATACGAGAACATCTGGTTTGCCATCGGCATCAAGTTCATCTGCCTGATACTCGGCGCCCTGGGCTTTGCCAACATGTGGCTTGCAATATTTGCGGATACCGGTGTCATGGTACTCGCCGTACTCAATTCCATCCGTGCACTGTTTGTAAAGAGGTTATGATCATGAAAAAGAAGATGAGTATAGAAGATTTATATGACCTCGCCGAGCTGTTTAAATTCTTCGGCGACTCCACCAGGATCAGGATACTGTATGAGCTCATAGATTCGGACATCTGTGTGGCTGATCTTGCTTCAGCCCTTGATATGACACAGTCTGCGGTCTCACACCAGTTGCGCATATTAAAGCAAAGCCGGCTCATAAAGAGCCGGCGTGAAGGCAAGCAGATATTCTATTCTCTGGATGATGATCATGTAAAGAAGATGATCGAACTGGGAATGGAACACTTAAGCGAGTGATCATTCCCCCTCGGCTTTTCTGCCGTAACGCCTTGTTATCTTGAACTTGACAGTTCTGGTACCGCCATAGCTGCCGTTACCCGTAACGGTGATCTTGGCGGTTCCTTTTTTAATATTTGAACTGTAATAGAGCACACGGTAACTGCCGATGGCGTCGGTCCTTACTCCCTTGGGATAAAAATACGCCTTTATGCCCTTATCCCTGCTCCCGGCTTCCACCGGCCTGGGCATTATCTTTTTACCGCTGTACTCGTACTGATCCACGCTGAACTCAAATTCCGATATATCGTCTTTGACCAGCACATACTCGCAGTTTATCTTTTTAGTCCCGCCCTTTGCATAATTACCTTTGCCGCTCACTTCGAGCCGGATGACGGTACCGAGTGGTACTATATCAGTCGGCTGTACTTTATCTCCTGCTGCCCTGCTGTCCTTTCTCCCGCTGGGTCCGTCGATCACATTGGAAGTAAAGTATGCATAGGTATAAACAGCCTTGTTATAGTCGGTACCCGATTTAAGCTTTCCGCCGTCCGTATCAAAGAGCGCATAGGGACTCTTGTATACTCCGGTCTTGTTCTTCCATACGACATTGCCTGCTATCATCGAAGTCTCGCTTATATCAGGAGGCGTGATAAGGAAATACTTTTTCATGCTTCCGCTGTAATTCCCTTTTCCGCTTATCTTGATATAGGGATCCTTGCTGCCGTTCGCGGATTTATTATTGTAATACTTTATCGTATATTCGGAACCTTCCTTGAGCTTTCTGCCCGTCACCACATCGTTGATGCTGATGCTTCCTTTTTTCATCACGTTACCGTTCTTCGAATAACGGATCGACTTCGGGACATTGGTCTTTATGCGGTCCGGGAAATTCTTTATATTGCAGCGTTTAATCTTAAAGTTTTTCTTCAGTGTACCCGAGTAGGCACCGATACCGCTGATCACAAGCTTTGCAGTCCCGGCATTCAGATTCTTCTCATAGCTGATGAGCATATCCTTTCCTGCTTCGAGCCTGCGTCCGCTGAGCCTGCTCATCACGCTCAGTTCCTCATCGGTAAATACGATCTCTTCAGCTTTGTAATAATTCTCTTTCGGGTAGGTGACCGTGGATTTCTTAATAGAATAGCCGGTGATGGTAAAGGGCAGCTTCTGCCATCCGGCGTATTCCGTATCCTCCGGCTTTGCACTTATGAGTACATAGGCTTTTCCGGTACACTCGTTATCCGAAATGCTCACATCAAATCTCTTAAGATCATCGGCTGTAAGAACGGTCTTTCCGCCCGTGAGTTTCAGCTTTGTAAGATCCGGCTCCTGGCTCTTCTTTGACGTATCCATCTTCACCTTTCTCTGATAGCCCGAAGCCTTCAAGCCGTTTAAGCTTATACGTCTATCGACGTGCAGTTTTATCTCTCTTGTACCGGTATAATTCTTCTTTCCTTTGATCACAACGACATAATCACCCTCTGCCGATACCAGTTTCATGGCGTGCTTTTTTTCCGTATCGGCAGCTGAGTAAACGGATACATCAACATTCTTCAGCGAAAACTTCTTTCCGTTGCGCAGTATCTTAGGACTTACTTTCTGCAGCTTCGGAGTTCCTTCTGCATCGGTCTTTACCGTCAGGCACATATCCTCTGTTTCAAATTCCTCTCCGCTTATATCTATGGGATTGATCTTAAAGCTGTAGGTAACAGGTTTCGTCGCATCGTTTCTGAAATTCCCCTTCAGCGATATCTTTATCGTAGCTGTCCCGGCATTAAGATTATTCAGATACTTAACACTGTGATCCCCCTTCTTAAGACGTATATTATTAAAATATACTCTGAGTTCGGGAGCTTTTATCTTCTTCCCGGTATAATCATAGGAAGATTCTATACCACGTAACCATATGCCTTCGGGTACACCGTTGGCACTTATGGTCTCCCAGTCCTCATCCGTGATATCACCTCTTATATCTGAAGCCACAACAGTAAAGACTGCCTCCGATACCTCACTGCTCTTATGCTTTGCGGCTGCATTTGCGGAAATGAAGGCCTTCACATGTACATCTTTTCCCACCATGCTCTCGTCCACGGTGATGGGCTTGATATATTCCCTGTATTCGCTGTTGTCAACAGCGTAATACAGCTTAAGATTCTCTTCGGGAAGAGCCGCGCTTACGATTATCACGTCACCGGGCTCCGGATAGATTCCGGCAGGGGAATAGATATAAGGAGGCGTCAGGCTCTCCTCTTCCACCGTAACCTGACATTCGGCATAAATGCCCGTGCTTGCAGTCGATGTAGCCCTTACAACTGCCGTGCCCAGTTTGAGTGCCTTAATATTTCCTTCTGCATCAACACTTACGGCATCTCCTTCCTCCACGCTCCAGACTACAGTCTGCGCTGCGGATGAAGGTGTCACAGTAGCCTTCAGCTGATACTCTGCCCCGGGCGGCATGAGTATGGAAGTTTTTGAAAGTTTCACTTCCAGACCGGGGATAAAGAAATTCACATAGTATTCAAGTACCAGATCGGAGGCACCGCTTATCCTTACTTTGTAACGATCCCCTGCCACGGTCTTAAAGCCCGCAGGCTTAAAGATCACACAGCCCTGCTGGCCGTAACTTCCGTTATTAACATAGAAAGTCCCGTCAGACTTATCTTTGGAAAACTTCCATGTCTTCTTATCTTTTTCCCTCACAAGTACTACTTCTATCTTGCTCTCGTCAAGCTTCCATCCGAAGCTGACGCTCCAGGCCATCTCATCCTTCATCCAGTCCACGGGCATATTCTCGGCAGGCCATGCCACTGTCTTGGTACCGCTCTTCCTGTTCCTGTCGAACACATACATAGCCTCATAATTCTCAACCTGCCCGAAGCCGGTCTTTGCCATTTCCGGATTCAGCGCCCAGCGTCTGAGTCCCAGCGTCTTCACATTTTTAAGATCGGGAAGCCATACATTCTGTATCGCCCTGGTGAGGGAATCACAGTTCATCGCCAGAAGCGAAGCGTTCACTCCGGCTTTGGCCTGCTCATACATAGCATCTCCCATTCCTTCCGGTTTTGCGGGAGGTCTGCTGAGGCTCTTGTTTATGGCATTGACCAGGGATCCCGACTGGGCCAGGGTCGTATAAGTTACATCTTTAAGTACATCGGCATCAATGCCGGCAGCGAAGCGTGCCTGGTTCAAGGCATTGAGTGCAGCCTTCTCGGCTTTGGATGTCAGAGTTCCGATCTTATAAGGTGCGGTTAAAACAGGCTTCGAATCATATACATCCGGTGCCTTTATCTGCGCTGCTGGATTGTTCTTGATAAACTCGCTTATCTCCGGCTGTGTCCTGTGATAGATATTGAGACTTGCCACGTTCTCCGAGACTGTATTATCCGAGGCGCTGTCTTCGGAAACCGTATCGTCCGAAAGGGAATTGGACGAAGCTGAATTTATAATGCTGCTGTCATCCTCCGCAAAGACCTTCGGTATATTTCCCGCGCCCATATCTGAAAACAGCAGTATTACAAGCACTAAAAAAGAGATATATCTTCTGTAAACGGATCGCATAAACAACCTCCGTAAGATTCTGAAATCAGTAGAAGTATTATATCTCTTATTCGTGATATACACAAGTCTGCGGCTTAGTGCCGGATTTAAAGCTATATTTTCATCTTCTTCATTTTTATCACTGAGTTAAAGTATTCCGTAAGTACTTCCAACTGTCTGATATCCAGCTCCGAAGCCCTGCTCATGACCACTTCGCTGAAGTCTTCGTCTTCCTTCTCTCCGAAGAGCAGGTAATCCGCCGACACTCCCGCACTCTCGCAGATATTGTAAAGTGTCTCGCATGAAAGCCCCTTCTTTCCGTTCTCTATCTCGGAAAGAAAGTTTGGTGTTATATTGACCTTCTCCGCAAACTTAAGCTGCGACTGGTCATTCTCTCGCCGTATTCCCCGTATTCTTCTGCCTAACGCCTGTTGCTCTTTATTGGTGAACATTTCTGCGGCCTCCCTGATATACTGATATATCAAGGATATTGTCTATCGTGTTATTATTGAATCATCTATAGTCGTTATAATCTCGCTTTCAGCGATATTTTCATCTTTCTCTATGATATCTTTCAGTTCTTCGACATCGATCCCTTCGGGTATCACAAACAAAATCGTATTATCATACTCATCATAAGGAGACAGCGAAAACTCATTGATAAGATACTCAAGCGCTCCCGCATCGGCTCCGGGTACCAGAGTGAGCTTCAGCATTCTCTTCCCTGCTGCCAGAAGCTCTTCCATTTTAGCTTCATCGGCAACATCCCTTTCACCGGCTGCTGCCGCGCTTTCTTCAGCCTCTTCCATATAGATTTCGGCAGCATCCGCCGAGTAGTTTACCGCCGCTTCCGCTTTGTTCCGTTCCTTTTTCGAACCGCCGGTCAGTGTGTCAATTTCGGCAGTATCATACATTTCCTGAGACGCAGCCGCCGTATCTGCCGCTGCTTCGGGCGCCGCACTTCTTATATGCCTGGGCGCATTCGATTCCGCTGTGGCCGCATCACGGCTGCCCTTAAGTAAGGGAGCCACCAGGCAGATACATAATACAGCCGCAGCAGCAGCACCGACATATCCCATCATCCGTGTCAGTTTAAAAGTTTTTCTTTTGGGCGCTGCAGCGATCACCGGCTGCGCCGCCTTCTGTCTCTCATCAAGCCCTGCTTCTATCTTGGACCATATGTCAGGGGTCTCGTTCAGGACCATGTCTTTATATTCTTTATTCAGATCCCTCATCAAATCCGTACCTCCTCAAGCGTTTCATCGCTTCTCTGTACCGCCATGTCACGGTTCCCATCGGGATTCCCGTCTGTTCGGCTATCTCCTTAAAAGTCATATCCGAAAGCACCTTCATGGATACTACCATCCGTTCCGCTTCGTTCAGACTGTCCAGTGCCTCTTTCACACTGATGTTTCCGACCACGGTCTCCGCCGTATCCGGGGGTGGATCGCTCCCCGCTCCGGCCATGTCTTCAACCGTCTCCTCCTCGCTTCCGAGTACTATCCTGTTCTGTTTCCTCATGAAATCTATCGCAAGATTTCTGGAAACGGTAGCAATATAAGCTTTGTGGGGGCTGCCCTGCCTGAAAGAGGCTGCATTATCCCAAAGCTTCAGAAAAACATCCGTACTTATATCCTCGGCATCTTCACGCTTGCCGACTACACCGTAGACGACCCTGTATACATAAGGCATATACTCTTCGTATATCTCCTTAAGGCCGTTACGGTCTCCCCTCGTCATTGCCGCAATGCACTGACCGAATTTCTCATCCGTCATTATCAGGTTTTCCCTTTCTGTTTTTTATACGCATCTGACTGCATACTTTTATGGTATAATTATGATGATTCTCAAAGACACTGTAAAGCTTTTTTTTCGGAGGACATATGGAAATAGAAAGAAAATTCCTTATTAAAGCCCTGCCGGCAGATCAGGATAAATACCCTTATCATATGATAGAGCAGGCATATCTGTGCACCGATCCGGTGGTCAGGGTCCGCCGCGAAGATGACGACTACTATATGACCTATAAAGGAAAAGGCTTCCTTGCCAGGGAAGAATACAATCTTCCGCTTAACAAAGAAGCCTATGAACATCTCCTGCAAAAAGCTGACGGTAATATCATAAGGAAGAAACGTTACCTTATTCCTATAGAAGAAACAGCTCTTACCATCGAACTGGATGTTTTTGAAGGAAAGTTCGAAGGTACCGTCATCGCCGAGGTCGAGTTTTCCTCTGTCGAAGAAGCTGCTGCCTTTAAGGCTCCCGAATGGTTCGGAGCCGATGTCACCGAAGCCCGGCGCTATTCCAACAGTTATATGTCTTCGACTCCCTGAGCTGAGCGTAAATTCAGCGTTTCTGTTTCCCGCGGCCGTAGAGTTCCGTAAGCCGTCTGATCTCTTCCGCCAGCCCCGGATCCAATTCGCTCTTTTTCATGCGCCAGCACCAATTCCCGCCGAGAGTGGAAGGAATGTTGATACGTCCTTCACTGCCGAGACCGAGATAATCCTGCATAGGAATGATAGCGGTATCTGCCGTACTGGCAAGGGCAAGACGTATCAGCGCCTGTCCCACATCCCTGGTACTCTTTATGTTCAGATAATCTCTTGTGTATTTTTTATCGCGGCTGTTAAGGTTTTCGTACCAGCCTTTTGCCGTATCATTGTCATGGGTTCCGGTATAGACCACACAGTTCTTATCGAAGTTATGGGGCAGGTAATCATTATCCTCATTACTGTCGAAAGCAAATTCCAGAACTTTCATTCCCGGATAACCGGTCTTCTTCACAAGCTTTACCACGCTGTCGGTAAGGTAACCCAGATCCTCGGCGATGATATCCTTCTTACCGAGGGTTTTCTTCATGGTCTCAAAGAGTTCGTAACCCGGTCCTTTTTCCCAATGACCTCCTATTGCATTTTCTGCACCGTAGGGGATATTGTAATACTCATCAAAACCCCTGAAGTGGTCGATGCGCACTGCATCATATAATCTGAAGCAGTTGGCAAGTCTCTTCATCCACCATGCATAGCCTGTTTTTTTATGATATTCCCAGTCGTACAGAGGATTACCCCAGAGCTGTCCGGTAGCCGAAAAATAATCGGGAGGGCAGCCTGCAACACCTGTCGGGGTACCGTTCTTATCGGTCTTAAAAAGTCTTGGATCAGACCAGTAATCGGCACTGTCATAAGCTACATATATGGGAATATCACCGATGATCTTTACGCCCTTTTTATTCGCATACTCTTTTAAGCTGAACCACTGCTCAAAAAAGAGATACTGCATGAACGCATAACAGCCCATGCTTTCCGCTATCTTCGGATCCTTCTTTATCTCTTCGAGTGCGGCCTTCTTATGCTTCTTCAGACCTTCCGGCCATTTATCAAAACTCTTTCCCTTATTCGCATCCTTGATCGCCATAAAGAGAGTATAATCCGTAAGCCAGTATGAATTCTCTTTAACAAAACTGCGGAACCCTTTTTCCTTCTCTATACCGCTGTTCTTATACGCTTTTTTAAGAAGTCTGAATCTGCCCCGGTAGATCTTTTCATAATCCACTCTTGAAGCATCACTTCCGAAATCCACACGCTCACAGTCCTTCTTTGTCAGCCATCCGCGTTTTATCAGCTCTTCCAGATCGATAAAATACGGATTGCCTGCAAAAGTCGAAAAAGACTGGTAGGGTGAATCCCCGTAGCCTGTAGGGCCGAGTGGCAGTACCTGCCATATACTCTGCCCCGCTGCTTCCAGCAGATCGACGAATTCATATGCTTCTTTTGAAAAAGCGCCAATGCCGTATTTCGAAGGCAGTGATGCCACCGGCAAAAGTATTCCGCTGCTTCTCATTTCCATCCCTCTTTTATTTCAGCTTCCAGATATCTCTGTTATATTCCTCTATTGTTCTGTCTGACGAGAAGAAACCTGCATTGGCGATATTGATCAGCATCATGCGTCTCCATGCGTTCCTGTTCTCGTAGGCTGCAAAAGCCTTATCCTTCATTTTAATATATGCTTTAAGATCAAGCAAGCCCATAAACCAGTCTTTTCCCACTATCTCGTTATAAAGACGTGTGAGTGCGGTTTTATTGCCCTTTGCAAGGGTTTCTTTCGATATTATAAAATCCACCGCTTCCTTAATGACCGGATCGGACTCGTAGATCTTCTTCGCATCATACTTTGCATTCCAGTTTTCACGAAGCTTGAGCACTTCATCGGATTTCTTTCCGAAGATAAAGATATTGTCATCACCTACAAGTTCATGTATCTCAACATTTGCACCGTCATCCGTTCCGAGAGTAACTGCGCCGTTAAGCATGAACTTCATGTTGCCTGTACCGGATGCTTCCTGTGATGCAAGAGATATCTGTTCGGATATGTCACAGGCCGGTATCAGTTTTTCCGCATAGCTTACGTTATAGTTTTCTACAAATACTACTTTAATATATCTGTTAACCTTCGGATCATTATTGATGATGTCCGCAAGCACAAGAAGCAGATGTATTATATCCTGTGCGATCCTGTAGGCGGGAGCTGCTTTGGCACCGAAAATAAAAGTGATGGGACGCTTGGGCAGCTTACCCGAACGTATCTCCAGATATTTATGTATGATATAGAGCGCGTTCATCTGCTGTCTCTTATACTCATGCATCCGCTTGATCTGAATGTCGAATATGGAATCGGGATCGATCACTGTCTTTTCTTTTTTCTTTATGTATTCACACAGCTGCAGTTTCTTTTCACGTTTGATGTCTTCCACTTCTTTAAGAAACTTTTTATCTTTTGCAAACAGTTCCAGTTTCTTAAGTTCAAATGCGTTCTTCTTATACCCTGTTCCTATTGCCTCATCGATCAGCGCAGCCAGTTCAGGATTACATGACAGCAGCCATCTTCTGAAAGTGATACCGTTGGTCTTGTTATTGAACTTCTTCGGATAGATGCGATAGAAGGCATTGAGCTCCGTGTTCTTCAGTATCTCGGTATGGAGAGCAGCAACACCGTTAACACTCATACCGTAATGTATATCCATGTGTGCCATATGCACTCTGTTATCATCATCGATTATCCATACTTCTTTTTTATTCGGATATTTTTTAATCACACGATAGTTGAGTTCTTCTATTATAGGTATCAGCTGGGGTACTGCTTTTTTGAGATATTTCATCGGCCACTTTTCAAGTGCCTCTGCAAGTATGGTATGATTCGTATACGCACAGGTCTTGGTTACCAGCTTGATCGCTTCATCCATGGTGAAGCCTTCTTCTTCGGTAAGTATACGTATCAGTTCGGGGATCACCATTGAAGGATGTGTATCGTTGATCTGTATCACCGCATGCTTGTCAAGTTTGTGAAGATCATATCCGTTCTCTTTCATTTCCTTTATGATAAGCTGTGCACCGGAAGATACCATGAAGTACTGCTGATAAACTCTCAGTATCCTTCCTGCTTCATCCGAATCATCGGGATAAAGGAAAAGCGTAAGATTCTTATCGATCTTTTTCTTATCAAAATCTATTCCGCTCTTTACAAGTTTTTCATCCACACTTTCAAGATCAAAAAGATGGAGTTTGTTTATTCCGTTTTCATATCCTGTCACATCTATATCATACAGTCTTGATACTACTTTCTTTTTTCCGAAGTATACATTGAAAGTAGTATCGGTTTTGTTGAGCCATGAGTTCTCGTTTATCCAGCTGTCCTTCTCGGCATTCTGCATCCTTCTTCTGAATACCTGTCTGAAAAGTCCGTAATGATAATTAAGTCCTATGCCTGCTCCGGGCAGCCCCAGTGTTGCGATGGAATCAATGAAACATGCAGCAAGTCTTCCGAGTCCGCCATTACCGAGTGACGGTTCGGCTTCTCTTTCTTCTATCTTTGCGATATCTTTTCCTTCTGCGGCAAGATCGGTTTTAAGTGCATCATATATACCAAGATTTATAAGATTATTGGAGAGGAGTTTTCCTATAAGAAATTCGGCAGATATATAATAAACTTTTTTCTTTCCCTTGATCTGTTTTCTTCCCGCGCATTCTTCTTTTACAAACAAAAGGAGTGCAGCATACAGTTCATCGTACGTGCACTCCTTAACACTTTTTTTAAATACTGTAAAAACTAAATCCTCAAGTTTAACAAATTCAGGACTTACTTTTTTTTTGCAGTAGTAGTTTTCTTTGCAGCGGGCTTCTTTGCAGCTGTAGTTGTCTTCTTAGCTGTTGTTGCTTTCTTTGCAGCGGGCTTCTTTGCAGCTGTGGTTGTCTTCTTAGCTGTAGTAGCCTTCTTTGCAGCGGGCTTCTTTGCAGCAGCAGTTGTCTTCTTAGCTGTTGTTGCTTTCTTTACAGCGGGCTTCTTTGCAGCTGTGGTTGCCTTCTTTGCTGTAGTAGCCTTCTTAGCTGTAGCAGCTTTCTTTGCAACGGGCTTCTTTGCAGCAGCGGTTGTCTTCTTAGCTGTAGTAGCCTTCTTTGCTGCGGGCTTCTTTGCAGCTGCGGTTGTTGTCTTCTTAGCTGCAGTTGCCTTCTTTGTTGTTGCAGTTGCCTTCTTTGCTGCCGGCTTCTTTGCAGCTGTGGTTGTCTTCTTTGCAGTAGTTGCCTTCTTTGCCGGCGTCTTCTTTTCTGCCATTTTTTACTCCCTCCATTTGGTTCCTTTGTTTTAATTCTTAATTTAAGTATCACTTAAATTAAAATCAGTTTACATTATTATGTTAACATTTGCAAGTGTTTTTTATTGATTTTTCAATGTTTTTTTTGTTAACGAAATATTTTTATCCTTCGTTTTCTTTTTCAACAAGTCTTTCTACACTATATCTTTTGCGAAGTTCAGGCTTTTCTATCTTACCTGTAGGATTCCTGGGAACCTTGTCAAATATGACTTTGCGGGGTCTTTTGTATCTCGGCATTCCCTGACAGAATTCATTTATTTCTTCTTCTGTGCATTCCATTCCTTCTTTTATTTCTATGATCGCACCTGCGATCTCACCGAGTCTTGCATCAGGTAAACCTATTACGGCAACATCTTTTATCTTATCGTACTGTCTCAGGAAATCCTCTATCTGTACGGGATACAGGTTTTCTCCTCCTGATACTATCACATCTTTTTTTCTGTCGACAAGGAAGATAAAACCATCTTCATCCTGCATTGCAACATCACCTGTAAGTAACCATCCGTCTTTCAAAACTTCTTCGGTTGCTTCCGGATTTCTGTAATAGCAGGTCATCACACCATTACCTTTAACACAGAGTTCACCTGCTTCTCCCTGCTTTACTTCATTGCCTTCTTCATCGATTATCTTACACTGCCATCCGTATCCGGGAACACCGATAGCACCTACTTTATGAATGTTCTCAACACCGAGATGAACGCAGCCCGGTCCTATTGATTCGGACAGACCGTAATTTGTATCATACTGATGATCAGGGAAGTATGCTTTCCATCTCTTTATCAGTGAAGGCGGAACAGGCTGTGCACCTATATGCATAAGTCTCCACTGTGATAATTCATAATCTTCTATCTTCAATGTTCCTGCATCAAGACAATCAAGTATATCCTGTGCCCAGGGTACCAGCAGCCATACTATCGTACAATGTTCGCGTGATACCGCATCAAAAATATACTGGGGTTTTGTTCCGCGAAGAAGTACTGCTTTTGATCCCGCAACCAGTGAGCCCATCCAGTGCATCTTTGCACCTGTATGATAAAGAGGAGGAATGCAGAGGAAATTATCATCGCGTCCCTGACCGTGATGATGCTGTTCTACCGTAGCTGCAGTCATAAGACTTAAATGCTTATGGAGTATTGCTTTGGGGAAACCTGTTGTACCCGATGAAAAATAGATCGCTGCATCATCACTGTCTTTTATTTCTGTCGCGGGTTTTTCACTTGAACAGTCTGCAACCAGCTCACGATAACTTTCCGCAAAAGTAGGACAGGTCTCACCGACAAAAATGAGAAGTCTGTTTTTAGATAATGAATCTACTATTGATTCAACACGTCCTATGAATTCAGGACCGAAAAGAAGAACATCCACTTCGGCAAGATCCGCACAATACTGTATCTCATCTGCCGAATATCTGAAATTGAAAGGAACTGCTATAGCACCGCTCTTAAGTATTCCCATATAGATCGGGAGCCACTCGAGACAGTTCATCATCAGTATGGCAACCTTGTCTCCTCTTTTTACTCCTCTGGAAAGAAGCATATTTGCCATTCGGTTTGCTTTCTCGTCAAATACTCTCCAGGTGATCTCTCTTCTGTAAGGTTCATCAGTGGTCTGCTGTATAAGTGAATATTCTTTCCAGCTCACCTTTCTGTTTTCTTTCTGCTCGGGGTTAAGTTCTATAAGAGCTACCTCATCGCCGTATTCGTTTCTGTTTCTCTCAAGGTAATCGATTATTGGCATTTTGTTTTTTCCTTTCCGGGTATTTACCCCTCTTTTTTCCGCTATTCATCTTAACAAAATACAACAGCTATTGCAAGCCGCCGCTCTTTTCCACAAGCTCTTTTTTCTTATCATCCATTTCTTCTATCTGCTTTCTGAGCCTGGGTATGGTTGTCAGATCCTTGATCGCAAAGTATAGCGCAGCAAGCAAAAGAAAAACGGATAAACCTGTACTGAAAGCATCCGATACACCGAGAGCCGGTAACGCTTTATACACCGTTGCCGCGCTTCCCACAAGTGATACTATCGTTCGTAAAAAAGAAAGATGTGTCTGTTCTACGGAGAGTCTTGTGTTATTGAATGCAAGTTCCGTTCTGAGCACCGAGAGTTCCGTGCGCTCATGAGAAAGCTCGGTACGTTCTCTGGCCATTTCCTGTTCTGTCATATCTACCACCTTTTATAAATTTTTGCGCTGACTAATGCAGCTGACAATACTATAACAGATGCAGCAAGATACTTCCATACGGAAGGATCAAATTCGGTGAGATTTTTTGCAGTGCTTACCGTCTCTTTATCCTCTGTCGAATCAAACCTTGCACTGCTATCTGTTTCATCATTTTTCCCAAAAGGCATTTTAAAATCTCTTTCCGTATCTTCATCAGGTCTCTGCATCATACCGCCGGGCATGCCTCTGCCCCCGGGCATCTTCATGCCTTCAGGCAATTCCATTCCCTCATATTTCTCAACGCCATCAGACTTCTCCGTTCTCTCGGGCTTCATTCCTCCGAAACCTCCGAAACCGCTTATGCCGCCGACCGTAGTGGATACGGAATCAAGTGTTATCTCTTCTTCCTTATCCCCGATCTTAAGCATATATGTTTCACCTGTTTGCATTTCGGGAACGGACAGCTGCAATGAATTAAAGCCGCAGGGTATAACACTCTCATAGATCACTTTATCCTCTGCATCCGTCAATGACACCCTAACCTCATCTTCACTGTTATTACCCATATTATATAAGAGCGATGCCTGTGATGACGTTTCACTGAACTGTTCCACCATGGCAGATCCGCCGCAGCTAATAACGCTTCCCCCGTGTATCTCACATACACCTCCGCTCTCACTGCCGTAATCTATACCGTTATTTGAACCGCCTCCCGAAAGACTTATAAAGATATTTCCCCCGTAGATAAATATGTCTTTATTGGAATCCATTCCGTCCGCATCCTTCGCATCCGGATTGATTATCTTTATACTGCCTCCGTAAATCGTAATGCAGGGATCTATCTCTTCTTCATCTGCATCACTGCTTTCTTCCTTATCAAAGAAAGCAAAATTCCCGAATCCCGATGTTCCGCCGTTTGCATTGAAGCCGTCATCGTCAGGATATATTTCTATATCACCGTCAAGAACAGTTATCAGCGGAGATTCGATCCCTTCATAACAGTTATTGATAAGCAGTTTACCCGAAGCGATCAGCAGATCCGTTTCCGAACAGATACCGTCATCCATCGCATCTATCGTGACAGAAGCATCGGTCATTTTGAAATGATCGTTCACATGTATACCGTCGGCATTGGCATCTATGCTTATGCTGCCTCCGCAGATCTTAAGACTGTCCTTTGCTTTTATACCATGTTCATACTCAGATACTATACTTAATGTACCGCAGCCGTTGATAGTGATATCATCATGCGCAAAGATCACACCGTTCGTATTATCTTCCTCAGCCTCATCGGACATCGTATCGCCACAGGCAAGCGTATTGCTGCTGCCTTCCGCAAGTGTCAGGAATACTTTATCAGCCTGATCCACCCTGATGACCGCATCATCCGAAGCATATATATCAGCGTCGTTTAAGAGTATCCAAACTTTTGAAACAGCATCCGCATTTACGATCACGCTTCCGTCATCCAGGCTGCCGTTTAATTCATACCAGCCGGTCTTTGATATGATAACATCACCGTTATAAGTATAAGCCCCCTGTCCGCTGACCTTTATCTCGCTGCCCTTCAGACTGATCTTTGTGATGCCGGGTCTGTCTTTATACCATTCACCGTCCAGGTCACTCTTGCTGAAGTATTCGGATGAACTCTCTTCGCCGCCTTCTGCATCTTCATTGCTGACCTTGGTCAGTCCCAGAGCTTCACCGTTCATAAAGAGTATCGTTATGCACACTGCCGCTATTATGACTATGATGCCTATGAGATCAAGCTTTTTCTGATCGATCATAAACCATCACCTCCGTTACTTATCAAGCCTGTGATCATCCCATATAATCTCCGTTATAGCTTACGAGAACTGCACTCTCCACGCCTTCCATATCAGAAAGTTCATTGATGAAATCCGTATTGTCCTCCGCAAGTCTTATCTCCAGGTTCAGTTCCACACAGCCTTTTCTTGCAGTCTTGCTCTTGGTCACGCATCTTTTGGTCCTGTTCTTCAGATAATCAACGGCCTTCTTTTCATTCTCGTGTCCGTCCACGTTCAGTACTACTATATAAGGATGTGTCATATCTTTTCTGTTAGCAAAAAGAAGGATCACTATGCCTATTACTACGCTTCCGAAAACAGCTAAAGGGATAAGCCCTGCCGCCAGCACTATACCTGCGCTTATTGACCAGAACAGAAAAGCTATATCCATAGGTTCCTTTATCGCAGTCCTGAAACGTACGATGGAAAGTGCGCCCACCATACCGAGTGAAAGGACAACGTTACTGGTCACTGCAAGTATCACCAGCGTGGTGATCATCGTAAGCGCAACAAGAGTCATTCCGAAACTGCTGGAATACATGACACCCGCATAGGTCTTCTTATATATAATGTATATGAATAGACCGAGAGCAAAAGCCAGCAGCAGTGCCAGCACCATATCGAATACGGTCACTGCCGCAACATTATCAAGAAAGCTTGATTTAAAAACATCCGTGAAATTGATTTCTCTTAACATATCATTTCTCCTTTTTTCTTATCCGTATATCCTGCATTGTGCGTATTTTGAAAAAGCTCCGACTCTTACGCCTTCTGTCTGTACCACTGCCCTTATCACATCCGGAAGAAATTCATCCCATTTTACTTCCAGTATGATGTGTTCATCCCCTGCCGGTATCGTCACACATTCGGGGTTCAGCAGATCCGTACATGAAAGTCCGGTCCTTATACCATAATCAAAGGTAACTCTCACATTTCCCGGTCCGAAGATAAAGGGCTCTCTTGTGTAATCCACTATGGTCCTGGGTTTAAGCCGTCCGCTTATCATTTTGCAATAGAGTTCTTTTACCAGCGGATTGTCACTTTCCTTCATCCAGCCCGTATCCCCGTCTACTATCTTCTGCGTTTCCTCTTTTGTAAGTACTGCGCTGTATTTACTGCCCAGTCCGTTGATCCTGCACTTTTTTTCCAGATGGATCAGAGAAGTATCGAAGTTATAATACCTTATCCTGAACTTTTCCCTTCTGTTTACTCCGTCCGTTTTTTCCCTGAGTGCTTTATCGTTCGGATCATCAAAATATAGTGAGCGTATCAGATACTTTCCGTCCTTTGCATGAGGATCCGGTCTTGCCACGGCCTGTAGCCTGGACCTTATGGAAAGAAGATCGGCTTTGCTTATCTCATGCTTCCACTCATGTCTGTATTTGTTTTCCGTAATACTCACCTCCCGAGATGCTTAATCTTTTAGCGATTATAACACAGATACCCGCAATGACAAATATGGGCCTGAGCTTGCGGGCATCACACAGTTTTGCTATTATAGTCAGGTAAGATAACTTCCCGCGGAGGAGAGCTATGCACTATAACTGTCTTATAGTTGATGATGAAACCGAACTCGCAAAGATGACTGCAGAGTATTTTGAGATGTTTGATATAAAGACTCATTATGTCGGCAGTTCCGCAGCCTGTCTTGAGTTCTTTAAAGATAATGATACGGATCTGATCCTTCTGGATATAAACTTAGGCGACGGCTCGGGTTTTGAACTCTGTAAACGCATACGCGAGGAATACAGACTTCCCATTCTCTTTATCAGTGCAAGGCAGAGCGATGACGATATACTTGTGGCCTTAAGCATCGGCGGAGATGATTATATAAAGAAACCTTACAGTCTTTCCGTACTGCTTGCAAAAGTGAAGGTGAATCTGAAACGTTCGGAGCAGCTGAAGAAACTTGATGAATACCCTTCTCCGGTTTCCGATAAGGAGGCCGGCAATGAAAACTTTTCTTTGGACAGTGCAACCATGTCAGTGAAACTAAAAGGGCGGAGCATTCCTCTGAAGGCCCGTGAATACGCCCTGCTGGAATGTCTCTACAAACACAAAAACACCATTGTCAGCAAAGAGACCCTTTTCGATGAAGTATGGGGTGACAGCTTTTATTCCGACGGAACTCTCAATGTTCATATAAGAAAACTCCGTGAAAAACTTGAAGCCGATCCCAATGCTCCCGAGCTGATCAAAACTGTATGGGGAACCGGATATATATTGGAGCTTGATCAGGCATGAACTATCTTAAACGCAATCTCATCTTATTCATCTGTCTGATGCTGCCCTGTCCGGCAGTAATGATCCTGCTGTTTTCAAAAGTGCAGCTTGTTCCGGACCATATCGGAAATTACAGCGACGAACAGCTTAAGATCTATTCCGAGATACGTCAGAGTCTTTCTCTTTCCTTTGAAACACAGAAACGTGATCTTCTTATCTGTATGCTGATGATCTGGGCCCTTATCTTTATCTTCGGTCTGCTTCTCTTCACCGGCATCTATCTTAAACAGATACGCCCTATCAGAGAAATGGAGGCTTTGGCTTCCCAGATAGCAAAAGGAAATCTGGACACTCCTCTTCCCATGCAGAAAGACAGTGTCTTTGAACGTTTTACGGAATCCTTCGATCTGATGCGTGAAGAACTTAAAACTTCCAAAGAAAAAGAGCGCCGGGCACAGAATTCAAAACGCGAGCTGGTAGCAGGCTTAAGCCACGACCTGAAAACACCGGTCGCCACAATTAAAGCGACCTGTGAAGTACTTGATCTCAAATACAGAAAGAAATTAAAGGATGCCGAAGCAAACGGAACGGATACTTCGGAGATCCTCTCTGTTCTTGAAAAGCTTGATATCATTTCCGCAAAAGCCGAGACCATAAACAGGCTGGCTCAGAATGTTTTCAGCGCTGCCCTTGACGAAACCGATGAGATAGCTGTTAATGTCATCGAAACTTCTTCCGCCGACATAGAAGGTTATTTCACGAATCTTAAAGACTACGGCAATATAATCCTGGAAAATCACATTCCCGAATGCCTTGTACGCATGGATCCCCTGCGTATGGAACAGGTTGCCGACAATATAGTCGGTAACTCCTATAAATACGCCGGAACCGACATACTTGTTTCCTTTGATGAAATAAGTCCCTCAGAAAAAGACGGTCACAGATTCATCCGTATCACGATCCGTGACAAAGGCCCCGGCGTCCCCGATGCCGAACTTGCACTGCTTACCGAAAAGTATTATCGCGGAAGCAATTCAGCTGACAGATCGGGATACGGCCTGGGGCTTTATCTCGTTAACTGGTATATGGAAAAACAGGGCGGCGGTATGGAATATTATAATGATAACGGTTTTGTGGTCGAATTACTGGTCCCCAAAGTATAACCCCTCATCATTCTTCCGTGATCATCTCTATCGGCTTAAGGCTTCTTACTTTAAGTCCTGCCATAGCCGCTGTCGCGACAGATACAAGTATGATACCCGCATAACAGATCACCCTCCACAAGGGCGCGATCCTGAAGCAGACATTTTTGATAACAAAGAGCGAGAATGCCGCTTTTACCATCGCCCCTCCTGCCATTCCGGAAAGCAGCACTCCTATAAGTGCTCCGATTGCTATAGCCGGGATATTACTGAACATTATCTGGGTGATAAGTCCTCCGGAGGTCTGGCCTATCGCCTTGCTTATGCCCATGTTTCTCCATTCCCTGCTTATCTTCGCCCTTATCACCAGGGATTCCACGAATACCACTATCAGGACCGTAATGACCGCTATTGCCATGCAGATGGCTGACATACTTCCCGAAATGCTCTTCAGCGTACTCTCCATTACCAGCTTTTCATTTGATATGTTGATCTCCAGATCATTCTCTTTTTCATAAGCTTCTATACGGGCTGACAGTTCTTCAAAACTTACTCCCTCAACTGCAGTAACGCCATATCCGCACATCCTGCTTATATCGCCCGAAACAAGCTTCTCAGCTCCGTCCAGCCTCATATATATTGTCCTGCCCATTCTTTCCATTCTCTGGTTTATACCGGTGATCAGATAGCTTGCTGCTTTATCTGCATATTCCATCGTCACGGTATCTCCGATCTTTAATCCCATGTTCTCTGCTACAGCTGCCGTTATCATTATCTCATTATCCTTTTCGGGGTATCTTCCTTCCAGCATGTTTGTATAAATGGTATTATTCAGATCATCGACTGCATAGGTAAAGATCGTATTCTTTTTGTCGCCGTATTTTACTGTCGGCTCAAACCCTGTCTGTACCAGCACATTCGCAACTCCGGGAAGCTTTCTTAAGTCCTTGTCTATATATCCTTCCTTATCCTTAACTCTTACCGAAGCATCAGCCAGCTCAAATGCCATTATCTTCATCAGGCTTGCGGGATCTTTTCCGAAATTATCCATCAGCCCGAAACCTATCAGGGTGGAGATCACCAGCAGCATGCTTATGAATACCATCAGAAGATTTCTGCCTATGCCTCCGGCGAATTCCTTAAGTGAAAGCACCAGCGGTACCGGAAGAGGGGTGTTTTCAAAAGAAAAGCAGTTCCTTTTGTGATTATGTGTATTGATACCGCCTCTCAGAGCATCCAGCACGCTTATCTTTTTATATGCAGCGCTTAATATAAGGGCTACCAGAGCAGATAAGGCTGCAAGTATCAGCAGTGTGATCACGGCTGCCGGCATATTTACCGGCCTGTTCCATTCCAGTCCCAGTATCAGCGAAACAACATCGCCGAATTTTTTGAAACTTAATGCAGCTGCCACAAGACCGGCCAGTGCCCCCAATACTGCCACCAGGGCAAGCTGGATTATCAGCGCTCCTCTAAGCCCGGCTACCGTGTATCCGCTTGCTTCCAGTATTCCGGTATTGGTCATGTTCTTCTGGATAAAGTTTTTGATACTGAAGGATATTATCACCATCGCTATGATCATGATAAGCGCCGCAAACACAAGCATGACTGCCATTATTATCATGGGAATGAACTGGGATCCCCCCCTCATCATATCCCAGTTCACACAGAGATAATCGGACTGGTTTACACCGGGATCCTTCTTTGCATACTCACCGAGATATTCCTTATATTTTTCGTTTATCTCCTCTTCCAGATTCTGTGTGGTCCTGTCTCCGTTAAGATAGCCGTCGGCTACCCGGCCTTTATGCCAGCATCTCTTCTGCACCGTGTCCGCTTCCTTATTGCAGAGCTCATCTATCATCTCCTTCGACATACATACACTGTAGACCGTAATATTCACGGTACTGCAGAAGTAAGGATCATCGATATAGCCTGCGACATTGAACTCATACACATTTTTATCGAATTTAAGCTGCAGGATATCGCCGATGGCAAATCCCGCTTTCATATTACGGGGGATCAGGATATCGTTTTTTCCGCAGTTGATCCCTGTGTCATTTATCTTCATCAGCTTCTTTTCGACAGCCGCATCTTCGACCAGAAACATATACTGCATGTATTCACTCTGCTTCTTATTCTTATAGTCCGAAGTAAAGCGGATCAGCGGCGTAGACTCATATTCCGCGATATGCTCATTTTCTTTAAACGCCCTGGCTGCGGAATCGTTTTCTTCTTCGGTGTCATTACTGCAGATCATCACATGGGCTCCGTAAACCCTTTTGAAACGTTCATCCATCACCGTTCCGAGTCCGGCGAATACGGATATGCAGTCAAAGATCAGAAAGGCAGCAATAAAGGTCAGGACAAAAAACGTGATCATATCGCCCTTCTGCTTTTTCATATTGTTCTTAGCGATCATAAATAAACCGTACATTTTCCGCCTCCTTTACCAGCCCATGTCCTGAAGGAAATCTTTGAGTTTCCTGTGGCGTTCTTCCGCTTTCTTCTTATCAGGATTCTTATCGTCCTTATAATCACCGGCGTATTCTCCGAGATCACATTCATCGGAGATCACACCGTCCGCCAGATAGATGATCCTGTTACCGCGCTCAGCCGCCTTTATGGTATGTGTCACCATCACTATGCTCTGTCCTTCCGAATTAAGGCTGCTCAGGATATCCAGGACGTTTGTTGTGTTCTGTGAGTTCAGCGCACCGGTGGGCTCATCCGCAAAAAGTACTTCCGGATCATTGATCACTCCCCTTACCACTGCAACTCTCTGCTGCATTCCTCCCGATAACTGCGCCGGGAACTTTTTCCAGTCTTTTTCGCTTATCTCAACTTTTTCAAGCAGTTCTTTTGCTTTTTCCGCAAGCTGCCTGCGGTCCTTATTCTTTAAAAGTCCGCTGACCATCACATTATCCAATGCGCTCATGGAATCATTCAGATAGTTCTGCTGAAAAACAAAGCCTGCATGATCCCGCCTGAACAGTGCCAGTCTGTCGTTGGAGAATTTTGAGATCTCGATCCCGTCTTCTTTATTTTCCGTCCCCTTCCTTTTGTCATCCACATAATAGCTGATGGTTCCGAGGCTGGGTCTGTCCATACCGGAGAGTGCATAGAGCAGTGTGCTCTTTCCGGATCCGGAGTTACCCATGACTACGGTAAAATCCCCTCTGTATACTTCCAGATTCAGATTCTTCAGCACATGCTGCTGGACACTTTCATTTGAAAAAGTCTTGGACAGGTCTTTGGCTTTTAATATCACATTATCTTTCATTTCATCCTCCTTAGCCGTCAGGCTTATATGATCAAAAAAACCCGCATATGTTTGTTGATATTAATTTACAACAAGCATACGCGGAAGTCTTGAACTGAACCTTCTTTAATCCTTAACTGTTTCTTAACCGGTATTCAGAATAGTATTCTGACACATGTTCCCTTCCCTTCTTCCGAAGTCAGCATCATGTCATGCCCGAGACGCAGGCAGAGTTTTCTGCACAGATAGAGGCCTATACCGGTCGAAGCTTTGCCGGCTCTTCCGTTGCTCCCGGTAAAGCCCTTATCAAACACCCGGCCTGTCTCGGCACTCTTTATCCCCACTCCGTTATCCTTTATAAGAAGAGCCTTTCTGCCCTCTGCCTCTTCAAGTGAAAACGTCAGTATCAGACCCTCATCTTCTTTTGCATATTTGATGCTGTTATCTATCAGCTGTCCCAGTATGAATGCCAGCCACTTTGCATCACTGCAGATCACCTCATCCCCGTTTATCAGATTCTCTATTTTGGCCCGCATGGCGATCAGGCTCCGGCGCCTTTTCGCCACGGCACTCTTCACCAGTTCCGACGCGTTTATCTCTTTAATGAAATAGTCCTTTTCAACATAAGAACTTCTGGCATAATAAAGCGCCTGCTCCACATTGCCCTCTATCCTGTCCAGTTCCTCCGATATCCCGCTTTCCCTTAAGGGAGTATCTTTGTGGTTTTCGCATATCATCTGTGCCGCCGAAATGGGTATCTTGATCTCATGCACCCAGCTTTCCACATAATCCCTGTATTCTTCGGTTTCATGTCTGTAACCGGCCACATTATCGCTCATGGATACTTCAGCCTTTTTCAATATCTCAAAGATAAGCTCCGCTTCCTGTGTTTCCCTCTCGTCCAACACTTCGGGAACAAGATACTTTTTATCCATGGCTTCGATCTTATCTTCGATCTCGTCAAACATTTTCTTTGTTCTTAAGTATCCGACAAGATAACATATAAAGCAGGCGATAAGCGAAGCAGAGCTGATATAGAGTATCAGCCATAAGGCTCCTTTAAAGGTGAGCAGAAAAATATCTGCGGTAAGGGCCACAAACAGAAAAGCGGCGCACAGCCACAGATGTTCTTTTATATACCGTAAAAATTTCAATTGAGTATATACCCCGCCCCGCGTTTTGTTGATATGGCCTCTTCGATACCTATCTCGGAAAGTCTCTGTCTTAACCTGGTCATATTCACACTCAGAGTATTGTCATCCACAAAATTGCCGTCATCCCAGAGTTCCGAAATTATATCATCTCTTGAGACTATCCTGCCGAAATTCTTTACCAGTATCATAAGTATCATGTATTCGTTTTTGGAGAGTTCAGCTTCTTTGTCAGCTGAGCTTATCCTTGCCTTAGCGGTATCTATCGCTAAGATTGCCCCGCTTTCCAGTTCCACTTTCTTTGTGTCAAACCTTTCATCACTCCCGTATACCCTGCGGATCACTCCTTCCATCCTGGCAAGAAGTATCCTGGTGTTAAAAGGTTTAGGCACGAAATCATCCGCACCGCTCTGTATGCTTAGGAGTTCCGTCAGTTCACTGTTGTCACTTGTAATCATTATGACCGGCGTATTGCTTTCTTCCCTGAAGGCTTTACAGATACGTATCCCGTCGAAACCCGGAAGCCCGATATCCAAAAGGAGGAGTGACAGCTCTTCTTTTAACAGAAAAGCTGTCATCCCTTCCTCATTCATTCCCTTATATTCTGCCGGTTTTATGAATCTTGCTTCATAACCGTTATTTTTAAGAAAGATCTCAAGCTCCGATCCCATCTTAAGATCATCTTCAAGAATACCGATACGGTACAATGTTTTCTCCTCCCGGAATTATTATTTTACAATCTTCCTACATCCCTCATAAGTTGTCAAGAAGTAGCCTCCGTATATCAGCAGCATGAGCAGTGCACTTATCACCATTCCCGGTCCCAGAGATACCATACCTACAGTAGAGAGCATATCCTTGATAAAACCAAGGACAAATATCGATCCGAAGAATGCCACAATAAGGGGAAGCAGGAAATTCATCAGCACCTGTACGAACAGCGCCTTCCTGCGCATATCTTCTCCCGCACCTATCCTGGTCAGTATCCTGAACTTCCGCACCGAATCAATGGAATCCGAAAGGACCTTCAGTGCTATGATCGCGGCACAGGCAACCACAAACACGATACCTATATACAGCACAAGAAACACTACTATTACGGAAATTCCTATGCTTGAATCCTCCACCTGGTTCTTAGTGGACAGCTGGATATTGATACCGTCGGGAGAATCTTCGCCGTTGTTGCCGGCTTCAACGGAAGCCCCGACTTTATCCATGATAAGTGCATCGGTCTCATAACGTCCCTGCTTGTCGGAAACCTTATAGTCCGCTATCAGCAGATAAGAATCCACCCTGAAACTGCCTCCTTCGTCTATGGCAGCATCGGGAAGCACGATGGTTCCCATACTGGCAGTGAGTCCGCTCATCAGTATATATTCATAGTTCACGCTGCTATACGCCGGGCCGTATTCCTTCCCTCCTACGGTGAATTTATTCCCCTGTTTTATAGCTGCTATCTGGAATTTGTTCAGCAGATCAAAGTCGGAAACAACAGCATACTGATCATCCTTAAGCTTCAGTTCTTCCCTTCCGAAGGCTCTTTCGATCTTATTATAATCCGAAAGACGCATTACATTTTCGGTACTGTCCCACCTGGCATGCATGAAAGTCTGCTTGGCTTCCTCTATAACAGGAGCTACCGTATCCCCTATGGTTATCTCACTGCTCTCGTATACCGGAAGCTCCATATACTCTTTTGCCCAGCCCTCAACAGCGATCCCCTTTGAAGCGAGATACTCCGTTGGCTTTACACTCCATACCCTCATGGTCAGATCCACCGGCGTGGCATTCCCGAGGCGTTTATTCAGATAAGTCCTGAATGAAAAGCCGCTGGAAAAAGAACAGATCGCAGCCATCAGGAGCAGAGATATCAGTGCAAAAGAAAATGCGGAAGTATTCATATTACCCGAAAACTGTCTTACCACAAAAGATGTGAGACCTTTTTTATATCCCTTATTCTTACTCAGCACAGTCTGGAAAAAACCTGCAAAAGACCAGAATAGAACGAAGGTACCGATCACCACCACTCCTGCCGCGAAAGCGAATTCCCTTCCCCGCATCCTGTTTCCGAAAATCCCTATCCCTGCGTAAGCAATGACCAGCAATACCGCCGAAATGATAAAGAGAGCTATGCTTACTTTTGTATTCTTGATGATCTGCTTCTCACCCTTCTTTTCCGCATTGATCAGATCTATCAGTTTATACCTTCTTATGGTTCCGGTATTGAACAGAAGTACTACAAAGAAGATAACAAGGAAACTGATCACCGTGACTACAGCGGCTTTCTTTGATATTGCAAAAGTATACGAAGTCACATCCACCGCAAACATCTTCGCTACTATGATAGACAAAAACTGTGACCCGAAGATCCCGAGCAGCAGCCCTATGAGCATGGATACCGCACCGACTATACAGGTCTCACACACAAGTATCTTTGAGACTTTCTTTTTGTTCATGCCAAGCAGCAGGTATATACCGAATTCCTTCTTACGTCTTTTTATAAGAAAGTTATTCGCATATATCATAAGCAGACCGAGTACCAGTGCCACAGCTACCGAGACCACTTCAATGGCAGTGATCAGCATCTTAACCTTATCATTACCCGACTTCGATACATCCTCCATGATCCCCTGTGTACCTGTGGAATTGAACATATAGAAGATCGCAACGCCTATGATCAGAGTCAGGAAATATACCGTATAATCACTCCATGACTTCCTGATATTTTTTAAAGCAAGCTTAAATGAGTTCATCAATTTCGCCTCCCAGTACAGTGGTCACATCCACGATCCTCTTAAAGAAGTCTTTTCTCTCTTCACCTTCATTACGAACTATCTCGGTAAATATCTTTCCGTCTTTGATAAAGATGATCCGCCCTGCATAACTGGCACTGAAGGCATCATGTGTTACCATCAGTATCGTGGACCCCAGCTCGCTGTTGAGCTTGATAAGACTCTCCATAAGTGCCTTTGATGCTTTTGAATCAAGTGCTCCCGTAGGCTCATCCGCCAGAACAAGTTCCGGATCCGTCACTACAGCACGGGCTGCCGCCACACGCTGCTTCTGTCCTCCCGACATCTCCGAAGGAAACTTCTTAAGCACCTCACTGATCCCAAGCTTTTCCGCAATCTCATTAACCTTCTTCTCTATCTCGGCCGGCTTCTCCCCCTTAATGGACAGTGCAAGGGAAATATTCTCTTCCGCCGTCATCGTGTCCAGCAGATTAAAATCCTGAAATATAAATCCCAGCTTCCTGCTCCTGAACTCATCCAGCTTCTTCCCCTTAAGCTCGCTTATATCCTCACCGCCTATCAGAGCCTTTCCCGCTGACAGCCTGTCTATCGTTGATATACAGTTGAGCAGCGTAGTCTTTCCGCTTCCGCTGGCTCCCATGATACCCACGAACTCTCCTTCCTCCACCGAAAACGACAGATCGTTGAGCGCCGCCGTAAGGCTCCCCTTATTCCCGTAATATTTCTCCGCATTCTTTACCTCAAGTATCACACTCATCTCATTTATCCTTTCACTTTTGATCCCTCAGCTACAACCGGATCTTTTTCTTACTTTATACACTATAGCGCCGCCCCACAATTCTTTCCATTGTTTTTTCTTACACTTTATCCTTCAATCTTACAAAATTGTAAGCTAACGCACCTAATATTTCCTTACACTTTTCGTCATCACGGGAGCGCCTTTCTACGATTATTTGATTCTAAAGCGCATACCTAAGATCAGGCCCTTGCTAAACCGGGCGTTCACTAAGCTCAAACTTCGCAGCAGAACTATCCCCGGACTCGCAACGTTCTCTTCAAGAAGTTGCTGCGTCCGGGATATGCTGCTCGTTTTTGCTAAGTGCCGCCCTCAGTCGCAGGGCCTTGATCTTACGTCTGCGCTTTGTGAATCCAAGCTACGGGGCGCTCCCGTGGCTTAACCTAATCGTAATACAGCGGGTGCAAGAGAGCTTCAAATTCGCGGCCTTAGTGCAGCACTTAATGAGAACGAGCAGCAGATCCGCGTACGAGAAACTCTTCGCGAAGCGAAGACGGTTTCGAGTCGCGGATCGTTTTGCTGCGAAGTTCGAATTTTAGTGCGGAACGATTAAGCCGCAGAATTTGAAGTCTGTCTGCACACGCGGATTACCATACAGCAGAAAAGCCACGGGGCGAGCCGTGGCTTTTATATAGACTACTGTAGAGCAGATGTTTATTCCATTACTTCGGAGGTGATGCCTTCGACTGCCTGGCGGAGCAGTTCCTTGACGGATCTGCCGGCAGCATTGCCGTCAGAGAGCGCCTCTCCAAGCATGGATGCAGGTGCATAGTAGTTGATGCCGACACGTAAGGGAACGGAATGATCCGACTGTTCGTTGAGTGCCCTGGCAGGCGCGTCGTCTGACAGAATGGTGTCGGCTTCACTGAGAAGGCAGGCCGGGCAGTATCCGTTCACGCCGTATCTTTTCAGCTGGGCATCTTTTGATGAAAGATATTCTGCAAGGACTTTGGCCCATTCAGGGTTCTTTCCGGCTGAATTTACTCCCAGCAGTCTGAATCCCGCGAAGGATGAGAGCTGCAGATCTCTTTCGGATATTCTGATAGTGGGAAGCTTTGCAGCTGCCAGGTTTCCGCTGACGCTTCCCTTGATGTCTTCGGCAGACCAGGGACCGCTCACCATTGCGGCATACTTCCCTTTTTCAAATCCCTCTACCGCTTCCATGTTGCTGTCAACTGCCTCAAGGGTACCGTTCTTTATATTCTCGATGATCAGGTTTGCAATATCTTCACCGACTTTTTCATTCCAGTTACACTCATTGCTCACACCGTCACTGCTTATGCTTACTTTGAGCCCCGATCCTTCGGCTCCGAAAAAGCTGTAAAGATACCAGGCATTGCTGATCTCAAAGGCGATCTTTTTGCCTGAAGCTTTCACTTTTTCGCTCAGCTTTTCAAGACTGCTCACATCGCTTTCACTGAGTACCGCATCATCATAATAAAGGAAGCAGCCGTTATATACCGATACGGGATATGCAAGAAGCTTGCTGTCATACTCTGCCGACTTTATTGCTCCCGCTGTATCCGTTTCACTGATGTTGTAGATATAAGAAGAATCTGCTTCAGCAAGAAGTCCTGCTTCAGCATATCCGGGAAGCAGTGTGTCCGTAAATTCAAATACATCCGCAACCTGAGCCTTATCTCCGCTTACGCTGTCGTAGATATCATCCTCCGCTTTTGCTTCAAGTGTGATATCAAACTCCACATCGCTGTACTCTGCCTGAAATGTCTGTATCAGCGAATCGGTGATATCCATCTCCTCATCCGGCACCCATACGCTGAGTGTAACCTTATCCTTTGTATCCGCGATAAGTCTGTCAAGTTCCGTCTGCGGTGCTTCCTTTACATCTGCCGCGGGTATCGACTTATCGATACCGGAACTCTCCGACTCTGTCTGCTGAGTATCCTCTGCTGCAGGTACCGTACTCTGCTGTGTACCACAGGCACTCATGCACAGGAGAGATACAAGGCTAAGCATATTAATAAGCTTTTTCTTCATTACAATATTCCATCCCTGAATAATCTTTTACACAAACATATAAATTAACATAACAGGGCCTATTTTGCAATACCACACAAACAGATGCCATCCGCTGCGTATGCATATTTAACTCTGTCACTTACCGGCAGCTTGACGTTATATCGCTACAGCGATACAATGATTATGGATCATTTTATCGTGTGATGTTGAGGAGGTTTCAATGATACTTTTTCACGGATCAGAGAAGATCATATATAAGCCGGAATACGGTCTGGGAACTGCGGCCAACGATTACGGAAGAGGCTTTTATTGCACGGAAAACGCTGAAGTCGCCGGAGAATGGGCCTGCAAACGTAAAACGGATGGCTTTATCAATAAGTATGAGTTCGATATCAAAGGCCTTAAGCTATGTGACCTTAATGACGGGAACTATAATATTTTGAACTGGCTTGCACTGCTGAGCTGTTACAGGGGCTACTGGCAGAAAAAAAGCATTGCGGAAGACGCAAAGGATTTTCTGCAGGCAAACTATCTTATCGATATTTCGGGCTTTGATATAATAAAAGGCTATCGGGCCGATGATTCTTATTTTTCTTTTGCGCAGGATTTCATCATGGGAACAATATCACTGCAAAAGCTTTCAACTGCCATGAGGCTTGGTAAGCTTGGTGAGCAGATAGTATTAAAGAGTAAGAAAGCTTTTAAACATATCAGCTATGTATCAAGTGAGATAGCAGAAGCATCGGTTTATTATCCGAAAAAATATGACAGGGATCTGAAGGCAAGACGTGACTATGCAGCAGAACGTTCAAAAGAAAACAGGCTCAATGATGTTTACATCATAGATATCTTAAGGGGGGTGAATATAGATGATGCACTTATATGATGAACTGTATCTTCCCTGCTGTCAGAGAGTCATGGGTGACATGTATGATTACGCGGTAAACACGCTGTCTTACGATATTTCAGCTTATCACAGGATGTTTCTTGTAAGCGGAATGGCCGTACAGTTTGAATCGGGCAATCCCACATACATAGCCGGAAAGAACGGATGCGAGATTGCACGGGAAGTGATCGCACACTGTACTGACAGGGTGATCGATAAAGAGGATATCATGTACACTGACAAATCCCGGGAATACTGGACAGGCTGGTCGCTCTCATATTACCAGTGGGAAAGCTGCCGCACATACCGGGAAATAAACCGTGCAGTTCCTATTGCAGACATATGTGATATGTATGCTCCCCTTCATGAAGCGGATATTTCGCTGTTTGTGCGCATCATGGAAGAGAAGATGAACAGCAGCGATGAAGAATCAATGCTGAAGCGCCTGAGAACATACAGCGGTCTTTCGCAAAGCATGCTCTCAAAAAAATCCGGAGTCGCCTTAAGACAGATACAGCTCTTCGAACAGGGACAGCGTGACATCACCAAGACCGGCGGTACCACCCTCTTCCGCCTGGCCCGCGCTCTTAACTGTCGCATGGAAGACCTTGTGGGATAACGCCCCCCTTTTTTCACAGTATACTAACCGCGGGAATCGCCCTGCAGCTTATAATCACAAAGTGCAGACACAGGATCAGGCCCTTGCTAAGCCGGGCGTTCACTAAGCTCAAACTTCGCAGCAGAACTATCCCCGGACTCGCAACGTTCCCTCCCGGAAGTTGCTGCGTCCGGGATATGCTGCTCGTTTTTGCTAAGTGCCGCCCTCAGTCGCAGGGCCTTGATTCTATGTCTGCACTTTGTTGATACTAATAATACCGGGGCGATCCCCGTGGCTTCTCATAATTGTAATAAGCGAGTGCAGAAGAGCTTCATATTCAAGGCCTTAGTGCAGCACTTAATGAGAACGAGCAGCAACTCCCAAGCGAACCTTGTTTGAGCGAAGCGAGTTGCGAGCGCCGGGAGTGTTCTGCTGCGAAGTTCGAATTCTAGTGCGGAACGACCAGCCGAAGAATTTGAAGACTATCTGCACTCGCGATTATGAAACCGAATAAAGCCACGGGGCCCCCGGCTTATGGTAATTCTCAAAAGGATATAGTATAATCGTCCTTGGAGGCATATCCGTCTCCGCTCAAATACCGTCAGGAGGGTTATACGGATGTCTGATATTATAATGCTTAACAATGACTGGCAGTTCACCGAAGAGTTTAGCGAAGAATTATTAAAAGAAGACTGCAGCGTAAGCCTTCAGGATGTGCGCATCCCGCACAATGTGAAGGAAACACCCTATCATTATTTTGACGATAAGATCTATCAGATGATCTGCGGTTACCGTCGTGTCATTCATGCACCGGCAGATTGGAAAGGTAAGAGAGTCTTTATCTGCTTTGGGGCTGTGGGACACAGCGCTACGGTTTATCTTAACGGTGCGGAGATCGCACATCATAACAGCGGCTATACCGCCTTTGAAGCGGAACTCACTGATCATCTCAAGCCCGGCGAAGATAATGTGCTCGCTTTGAAAGTCAACAGCCGTGAAGACCAGAATATACCTCCTTTCGGAAACGTCATAGATTACATGACTTATGGAGGCATATACCGCGAAGTATATGTGAAGGTGACGGCCGACATACGTATGAGCGAAGTATATGTTGAGCCCTCGATACCTGAAGAGATCGTTATCGGTGAGGAGATCAAAGATTTCCGTTTCGATACCACTCTCGGTCTTGATATAACCCTCGATGAAAAGAACGGCAAACTCCTGTCCGAAGGCGGGTTGGAAGGTCTTAAGCTGCGCACCGTGATCGGTGAGCATAAGAGCGGCCGCGCCGTCTCCGATACGGTCTTTGATTTTTCGGAACTCAGCAGCATAGAAATGAAAGGCGCCCGTCTCTGGGATCCCTGCTCTCCTTTCCTTTACGATCTTTATATTGAACTCATTAAAGACAATGAAGTCCTGGACAGCTACTTCTGCTCTTTCGGCTTCAGGCGTTCGGAATTCAGGGAAGACGGTTATTATCTGAACGGACGTAAGTTTAAGCTCCGCGGTCTCAACCGGCATCAGAGTTATGCTTACAACGGCTATGCAATGCCCGCTTCCATGCAGAAACTTGATGCCGATATACTCAAGCTGGAGCTGGGCTGCAATGCCGTACGTACTTCACATTATCCCCAGTCGCAGTATTTCCTTGACCGCTGCGATGAGCTGGGCCTGCTGGTTTTCACCGAGATACCGGGCTGGCAGTATCTTGGGGACGATGAATGGAAGGAGCAGGTTCTGGTCAATGTGGAAGAAATGATCAAACAGTATAAGAACCACTGCTCCATCATACTCTGGGGCGTACGCATCAATGAATCCGTTGATGACGACGAGCTCTATACAAAAACAAATGAGCTGGCGCATAAGCTTGATGAGAGCAGACCTACCGGAGGTGTACGCTACATCGAAAAGAGCAGCCTGCTTGAAGATGTATATACTTTCAACGACTTCTCACATGAAGGAAATAATCCCGGCTGCAAGCCCAAGAATGCCGTCACTTCCGACACCTCAAAGCCCTATCTGATAAGCGAGTATAACGGCCATATGTTCCCGACCAAGGCTTTTGACTGCGAGGAGCACCGGCTGGAGCATGCGCTGAGACACGCCAACGTGTTGGAAGCGGTCGGCAGCAATAAAGATATCGCAGGTTCCTTTGGCTGGTGCATGTTTGATTACAACACACACAAAGATTTCGGAAGCGGCGACCGCATCTGCTATCACGGCGTACTTGATATGTTCCGCAATCCCAAGCTTGCCGCCTATGTATATGCAAGCCAGCAGAACCGCACACCGGTCCTTGAGATATCATCATCCATGGATATAGGTGAACATCCCGGTGGAAACCGCGGCAACGTTTATATCTTTACAAACGCCGATTCCGTACGCATGTACAAGAACGACGTGCTCATCAAAGAATATACGACCGAGGACTCCGAATACAAACATCTGCGCCACGCTCCGATACTGATCGACGATTATGTGGGCGATGCACTTAAGGACGAGGAATTCACCGACCGCCAGGCTTCCATCGTAAAGAAGGCTCTCAATCACATCGCCCGCTACGGTATGAACAACATGCCTCTTGATATCAAGCTCGCACTTACCCAGGCCATGACCGTATATCACATGAGCTTTGAACAGGCCTACGCGCTTTACGGCAAGTATGTGGGCAACTGGGGTGACAAGGCTACGACTTACAGATTTGAAGCCATAAAAGACGGCGAGATAGTTAAGACTGTTACCAAGACTACGACAGCCAGGCTTACTCTTAAGCTGAAATGTGACCATACCGAACTTACGGAAGGCGATACTTATGATGTGGCCGCCGTACGTGTACAGGTATGTGACGAATACGGCAACGTCCAGCCCTTCTTCAATACTCCGCTTACGGCAGAACTCTCGGGCCCGATAGAAACAGCCGGTCCTAAGTATGTACAGATCGCAGGCGGCATGGGCGGCTGCTATATCAGGACCACGGGCAAAAAAGGAGCTGCATCCCTGAAGATCAGTCTCCCTGAGGAGTATGCTTACCTTGAAGAATGCAGCTGCACTATAAATTTTGAAGTTCTTTAATGCTTAACTCTTTGAAAAGAGTATCTTGAATACGTCAGTTACTTTAGGCTTGTTTCCTTTGTAAAGTGACATCATCTTGTATACGCGGCCCGCTGCTATTACGATAGCCAGCGTGGTCGCTATCATTATGACCAGTGAAATGATCGCATCACTGAGCTGAACCGCTCCGAGGCAGAGCTTCGCGGGCATGATCAGCGCCGCAGTAAAAGGAATATACATGATCGGCTTTGCGATCTCTCCTGCGTTAAGTCCTCCGAGATTCAGCACTACAAGGAAGGATACAAGAAGGGGCATTACAAAGAGTGTATTCATGCTGCCCGCTTCTTCCCTGTTGGAAGCCATCGATCCTCCGACTGCCGCAAGGGAAATATACAGTGAGAATGAAAATGCTATAAAGATCACTGCCAGTACGATGTTTACCGGTTCAAACAATCCGAGTTCCTTTATGAATCCGAGGAAGATCAGCATGGTGTTATCTTCGCTGGGGAAGAACTGTTTCATTATGCCTATGCCTGCCGCAAAGCCGCCGATCACCGCTCCGATCCAGAGGAATATCTGCAGGATAGATGAGCAGATGGTGGCAAGGAGCTTACCGAATACCATTGCTTCGGGGTGAAGGCTGATCAGCATCGTATCCATCAGCTTGGATTCCTTCTCCATTATCATGAGCTGTGATACGGAGTTACCGTAACTGATGACCATGAAATAGAGGAGCATTATGGTAAGATAGGGAAGCAGCATTCCCAGCACTTCCATTACCTTATCCCTTACGATGGTCTGGTTGGCTTCCTTATTTTCTTCAACACTCACTCCGCTTTCATAACCTGACTGTGTAAAGGTCTTGTAAACAACGCCGGGTGTCAGAGCCATGATGGTAGGCTGGTTGAGGCCGGAGATCAGCAGGACCATATTCTGTCCGTCTTCCCTGATATACTCGAAGTAATTCTCCGCCATGGACTTCGGCACAACACTGCCCTCGGGTATGATGATATCGGCACGTGCAAAAGTTTCTTCCTTTGTGATATGCAGGACAAATGAAGCCTCTCCCTCGGTAACCTTTGAAAGTGCATCATCAACGCTGTCGCACATCACATACTTGATATCCTTGTAACCCTCGGGAGCTGTGGCTTTCAGGGTTCTGAAGTTCTCAGGTTCAAATTCCAGATCGTCGGCAACATATATCGTGTCGGCCATACAGGATTCAAGTTCTTTGTCTTTGTCACCCAGAACGGTAGCGAGCACCATTATCGCAGGCGGCAGTATGAACAGTATCAGGGTCATAATGATCGTGAAAGTAAGATATGACTTTGTACCCGACATGTTCCTGAATGTAAATCTGAATACTTTTCCGAAATTCTTAAACATTTATGCACCCTCCCTTGAAAGCTTTATTATCTCAAGGAAGCCCAGCTTCTTTGAATCGTTCACGATAAGTTTCTTATACACCTTTGCACCCAGCATCAGAAGCAAAAGTGTGGTAACTATCAGTATCAGCAGACCGAGGGCAAATACCCACAGTTCTATCCTTCCGGTCACGGCATATACCGGAGCCACGAAAGGCGAAGTGATCGGCAGGATGGATGCTATGATATCCACGGTCTTGTTTTCCATTGAAGGTATGATCATACCCACAAAGTATCCTACCATTGAAAAGGCCGTACAGGTTCCCACTGCAGACTGGGCGTCTTCAAGCTTGGTACATGCACTGCCGAGTATACCTGCCAGTATGGATAAAAGCAGGAAAGCCAATACAAGGCAGAGAACTATGACTATGATCCTCCACACTCCCATCTCGGCGATCGATGCGAAATTGAACTGCGAAGTCATTTCCTTCATCCTGTCGTTCATTATCAGCTTGGTCAGCCCGTTAGACAGCAGCGCCGCAACACCGGCGCATACAAGCACCAGAACTATGTAACTCATTATCGCAAGTATCTTGCCCATAAGAAGCGCCATGGGACGTACGCTTACAAGCAGGTTTTCCACCAGCTTGGAAGTCTTCTCTTCCATTACCGTATTAATGACATAGGAAGCCGACAGGGTTGCAAGTATAAACACTACTATGCAGTATACCGTCGCAAAAGAACTCACCTGCCTGCCGGAAAACTTCTTGTCTTTTGCCGCGAGGAAATCTTCTTCGCTCTGTGCAGCTCCGGTAGTGATGCCTGAGCCTAAGAGCTGGGTCTGCGCCTCGGTAACTCCGGCAGACACGAATCTCGCATCATTAAAACCGCCTATAAGATATGAGGAAAGTTCTTCTACCTCATGAGGAGTTATTTCGGAATCATCGCTGATCACCGTTTCCAAAAGATAGCTGTCTTCTCCGTCAACAGCCTTTCTGGATACCACAAGACCGATCTCGGTCGAAGAAAGCTTAGGAAGTTCTTCGGTATAGCTGATCTTCATATCCGAGAAACTTGTATCATCAAGGTTCATCAGGTCCTCGGGAAAGTCAACATGACTGCTGTTGACCACGTACATCGTACTGGCAGGCACCTTATCGGAGCTTGTCATTACGTCACTGTCCATGGCTGCGTTCATACCGGCCATACCGCCGAGCATGGTCAAAGGTCCCATCAGGAAGGCCATGACAATGAACATTATAAAACCTGTTCTGTATGTCGGGGATTTAAAAGTCTGCTCCATGGTGAAGCGGTAAACTTTTGAAAAGCCCGTCAGATCATATATATTATTGCTGCTCTTCATTTGCACCCACCTCTTTTACAAATATCTCATGGAGCGTAAGTTCCGAAAGATCGAAACGTATCACCGGAATGTTCATTTCCACAAGCTTCTTAAGCAGCGCATTTCCCTGCTCGTCCCCGCTCACCTTACAGTTGTATTCAAACTCCTTGTTTGAAAGGATCTGAATGCCGAGTTCCTGTATGATGGAAGAAATGTCCTGCTCACACTTGACCGAAAGATTGACCCTGCCGTAACTCTTCTTGATCTCGTTTAAGTTACCCTGCACCAGAGCCTTTGAACGTGACATTATGGTGATGTCCGTACAGAACTCTTCAACCACCGGCATCTGATGGGAAGACATGATGATATACTTTCCTGCAGCGATCTGCTCTCTTACCACTTCCTTAAGTATATCGGTGTTCACGGGATCGAGACCCGAGAAAGGCTCGTCGAGTACCAGCAGCTCGGGATCCGAAAGCATAGCGATCAGAAACTGTATCTTCTGCTGATTACCTTTTGAGAGCTGGTCGGGGCTCTTGGGTTTTACCTTCTTAACACGGCCCCTTGCATCCTTGATCTGTGAAGGATACAGATACTCATCAAGCTTAAGTCTGTCAGACCAGTATTTGATCTTGGTCTTTAATGTTGCATCATCCACACCACGCAGACGTCCGAAATACATGATCTGATCCATCAGCTGATACTTCTGGTACAGTCCTCTCTCCTCTGCAAGATAACCGATATTGCAGTTATCAAAGCTTAAGTCCTGACCGTTCCAGGTAACCGTTCCGGTATCCTTGTCGAGCATGTCCAGTATCATTCTGATCGATGTGGTCTTGCCCGCTCCGTTGGTGCCGAGAAGTGCATACACTCCCGGCTTCTCCATTGAAAAGCTTATGTGATCCACTACAGTCTTGTCACCGTACTTTTTTGAAAGATCACTTACGATTAGTCCCATTACTTTCTCCTCCCATGTTTTTCTTTTTCTCAATTAAATATATTCTTGAAGCGAAATCGGGATAAAACCTGACATTCTCGTTATATCCCGTTCCCGCAAAAGAACTCTTTATCCTTACTCCCGCATACATCATGGCTCCGCCGCTCATGCTGTGCTCTTCAGACTCTCCGTTCATCTTCACGAATCTGTTCATCAGACTGTGAAGTGCACCGTCCTGCCTGATATGCACCGGCGATATCGCGTTTACAAGTCCGCCGAAATCCTTAAGCTTGAGCCTGATATCCCTGACCTTCAATGTATAGCTGCTCTTTTCATCAAGCCCCGCCGGGTGTATGATCAGCTGCGGATTATCAGGTCTTGCCAGCAGCTGCATGCATACGAAGACAGCCCGGCTCTTATCCGCTGCGACCACCGTCCACTCCGCTTCATTTGCGGCATCACCATCCAGTACACTCATTCCCCGGGCATCACTGAAAATCCTGCCCCTGTAAAGATCACCGTACTGGAATACTTCGCGCCATTCCTTATAAAGCTTTATCTGGCTGCGTATCTCTTCGAGTTCTTCGGCTCCCATATCCGCCAGATTGCATTCATAGCCCATCACGGCACAGGAGGCCACATTAAACCTTGTATCGAGCGGGGTGCGCCTCAGCGTCTGATGATTGGGCACGTCACTTACATGCGCCGTAACACAGCTCATCGGATAGCCGTAGCTGTATCCGTTCTGTATCTCCGCACGGGCAACGGCATCGGTATCATCGCTGGCCCAGATCTGCGGAAAATAACACAGCATGCCTGTATCAAAACGGTTGCCTCCCGAAGCACAGCCTTCGAAAAGTATATCCGGAAAGCTTCCGGTCAGTTCCTTAAGTATGCGGTAGAGACCAAGCATATATCTGTGAGCCGTCTCACCCTGGCATATATCTGCTCCGCCTTTTGCAAAACAGTCGGTGAAATTCCTGTTCATATCCCACTTCACATAGGATATATCCGCAGATGAAAACAGCTGCTTCATCATTTCTATGACATGATCCTGTACGTCTCTCCTCGTAAGGTCCAGAAACATCTGGCCCCGTCCAGTGGAGTGTTCCGCCGCCTCATGTCTGAATGCCCAGTCGGGATGCGCTCTGTACAGCTCGCTGTCTTCATTGACCATCTCCGGCTCCACCCAGATGCCAAAGCCCAGGCCCAGTTCCCCAAGCTTATCAGCAAGACTCTTCAGACCGCCGGGCAGTTTCTTTTTATCGGGATACCAGTCACCGAGAGAGGAAGTATCATCATTCCTCTTTCCGAACCAGCCGTCATCCATCACCAGCAGCTCTATCCCGACCGATCTTGCCATCCTTGCAAGCCGCAGGAGCTTATTCTCGCTTATGTCAAAATAGCAGGCCTCCCAGCTGTTAAGCAGTACGGGACGTGCTTTCTTTTTCCACGTACCCCTGACTATATGTTCACGTATGAAGCCGTGCAGGTTTCTGCTTAAATGCCCGAAACCTTCCGCTGAATATGTAAAGAAAACTTCGGGTGTCTGGAAACTCTCCCCCGCCTTCAGCTTCCATTCAAAACCCCGGGGATTGATTCCGCTCACAAAACGGTATTTACCGAGGCTGCCCCGCTCAAGCACTTCCATATGGTTGCCGCTGTATACCAGATGGAAACCGTAACACTCTCCGCCGTTCTCGGTACAGCCGCGCCTGGATATCATCACGAAAGGGTTGGCCCTGCTCGAAGACGAACCGCTCACCGATCCGATCACAAAACTTCCGCTGTTTATGGGCGTATCCGTTTTTTTCATCTCTCTGGTCCATGCACCGGTGAAGCTGTGAAACACATATTCTCCGGGATCCAGATCCAGCTGGGCAGACATTGCCTTCATAAGCCTGACGGGAGAATCGGAAGCATTATGTATGTTCATGCTCCTCGTTATCACATTCTCTTTCTCAAAGACCGAATAGAGAAGGCTGACCTCCAGACCGCCGTTTCTGTCCTTAAGCTTTATCTTCAGGCTCCTGCAATCCTCGCTGCCGCCGTAAGAAGAGGGCAGTCCCTCAAGTTCAGTCTTGCCCTCAACTATCTCATAATCACTGTATACAAAATCGAGACTTCTCAGACCGTCCGCGTATTCGGCCTCTATCGCCGTCTCGCGCATGTCGCCCTTTCCTGCCGTTGCAAGTTCATATCTGTAGGCTTCCGGCGCTATGCACGAACAGTCACGATTATACACCGAAGTATTGCCCGGTGCAAATTCCCACTGTTCACACAGGCCATCCGAGCCTGCCGCCTCTATACGTCTGCCGTAATACAGATGCTCTAACTGCCCGTTTGCCATCACCTTGAAAGCATAACTGCTCTCATCTGTACTGAGCAGAAAAAACGGTCTGTCTGTTTCCCTGACTGTTATCATTGCTGCTTGTCCCTTCTGTCAGAGAGTTCTTTGTTGATCTCTTCCATCTTCTTCTCACTTAAGATGAATTTCTTAAAGAAAACTGCGAGAGCTATGAGCATACCTGCTATAGGCAGCACGGTCATGGTAAGACGGAGTCCCGTAAGATTGGCCGAAGCCAGCTCGCCTGCACTTGCCACGCCTTCGGAATTCTGGCTGATATGAAAGATATCAAGGGCTATACCTGCTATGAATACGGCAAATCCGCTTGCCAGCTTAACCACAAAAGTCTGCATCGAGAAGATGACCGATTCATCACGCCGCTTATTCTTCAGTTCTCCGTAATCCACCGTATTTGCAAGGAATACGGTAGTCAGTACCGTGAGCAGACCGAAGGCGACGAATACGAAAAAGCCCGGAATGCACAAAAGCACGAGACTCTTCACTCCCGCCATCATCATGACAAGAAGCACCGCATATCCTCCGATGGCACAGAAGAAGCTTAGGTAACAAACCTTTGTAACGCTGAGTATCTTTCTGACGAGAGGATAGATCAGCATCATGGAAAGTATCTGCATGCCGCCGCCGAAGGTATTAAAGAGTACATAGGTACCGTTCCAGCCTTCGCCGCCTATATCATATTTAAAAAAGTAGATGAGCAGATTGGAGGTGATGTACAGTGAAGCATTCACCAGTACTATGGTGATGACTACGGTCATGGCCTGATCATTGGTCACCAGCGCCTTGAACATATCGCCTATCGAAGGTGCTTCCATATCCACACTGGATCTTTCCTTTATCGTGATACAGGTTATCGATATGAAAATTATGAAAACGACCGCTATGATAAGTGCAAATGCCGAGAAGCCGCTGCGCTCGATGATATCCTGTGAAGTCTCCGACGGATTTATTATCCCGCCGAGCCTGGGAACTACTATCATGGTGATGACCGTTATCAGCGCGCTGCCCACACCTGCGCAGGAACGTGCCATAGCCGTAAGACCTTCACGTTCCCTGCCACCCTCGGTAAAAGCGGGGATCATCGACCAGTAAGGTATGTCCATCATGGTGTAGGTCACACCCCACAGTACATAGAAGACTGCCGCATAGGCCGCGAGTCCCGAACCCGTGAGCGCGGGCGGTGCCGAGAATACAAGCCATAAAACGAAGGCATTGGTGACAGTACCTATAAGCAGCCAGGGACGGAATTTGCCCCATTTGGTCCTGGTCTTGGCGACCACAGCCCCCATGATCGGATCATTGAAGGCATCAAACACCCGGGCTGCCATCATAATGGCACCCATTACTTTTCCGCTCACTCCCAGCAGATCCTGGTAGTAATAAAGGATATAACTGGCGGAAAGCATGTATACCATGTCCTTGCCGACCGCTCCCAATCCGTAGGCTGCTTTTTCCTTAGTCGATAGATGCATTTCGTATACCTCCGTTGTATGTGTTTATGCAAACAAAAGCAGATAGGAAAAATACCCTATATATGAGAGGAACATGATCAGACCTGCCGAACGTTTTATCTTCATTTCTTTATTGCTGACGAATACCAGCAGGAGCACAGCCGCGGCGATCGCTACTATATTATCCAAAAGGAAATCGGCTCCCGTAAGCTCATTTTTGTAAGGCAGCGCCGTGATGACCGCAGACATCGCAAGCACGAAGAGTATGTTGAATATATTGCTGCCGACTATGTTTCCGACTGCGATATCCGGTTTCTTCTTGGCCGATGCGACGCAGGAGGTGATAAGTTCGGGAAGGGATGTACCGAAGGCTATAATGGTAAGTCCTATCAGCTTTTCGCTCATTCCCAACACTCTGGCTATCTCCGTAGCCGAGGAGACCGTTATATCCGATCCCAGCACTATGGCTGCGCCGCCGCAGATGATGTTCAGTATCAGCTCATATACGGGAAGCTTTTTTATCTCTTCCTCTTCCTGCCCTCCTCCCTTCTTTGCAATAATGATGGTATAGATCAGAAATACCGCCATAAGTCCGAGGAGTATAAGGCCGTCGGTATGGCCGAGTTCTCCGTCGAGATTGCCGAGGATCAGCACCAGTATGCTGATCAGTATCACATAAGGTATCTCTATATTCTTTGTGGATCTCTGTACGGGCAGCGGACAGATCAGCGCCGAAAGTCCGAGTATCAAAAGCACGTTCATGATATTGCTTCCCAGCACGTTACCTATCGCTATATCCACACCGCTTCCTTTTGTCGCTGCTGTTATGGATACTGCCGCTTCCGGAGCGCTCGTACCGAAAGCCACTATCGTAAGTCCTATCATCAGCTGCGATATCCCGAAACGGTCAGCTATACCGCCGGCGCCGTCCACAAACCAGTCAGCGCCCTTGATTAGAAAGAAAAAACCGGCGGCCAGAAAGACGGCCATAAGTACCAGATTGTCTCCTCCCATAAAATACTTTATGGCCACTGCGGCCAGTACCGGAATAATCCTGAATATGATCTTCATTTATCTGCTCTCCCTTGACATTATCGGCTATCATTTTACCACAGCTTGAATGTTCTGTCATCTTTATGCTACTATTAAAGCAACATTCAGATAAAATATATAATTAAGAGCAAATGGGGCCAGGCGCTTTGCCCTCCACAGCAAAATAAAACAGATTTCCAATCGCGAAAAGGAGGTATGGAAATGGGTGAAATGATCAGATGGGGTGTTATGGGAACCGCAGGTATCGCGGCAGGCTGTACAATCCCTGCAATGCAAAAGACCGAAGACTGCATACTTTATGCAATTGCAGGACGGACCATTGAAAAGGCCGAAGACTTCAAAGAACGCTTCGGCTTTGAAAAAGCCTATGAAGGTTATGATGCGCTGCTTGATGACAAAGACGTTGATGCGGTGTATGTACCTCTTCCCAATCACATCCACTGCGAGTGGGTCATCAAAGCCCTCAGGGCCGGAAAACATGTACTCTGCGAGAAGCCTCTTGCCATGAATGCAGACGAAGCAGAAAAGATGTATGCTGCCGCAAAAGAGAACAGGGTAATACTCATGGAAGCATATGCATATCTTCACAGTCCTTATATCAGTGCACTTAAGGAAACCGTAAACAGCGGCATGATAGGCGAAGTCGACTATATCGATACGGCTTTCCTTACCCAGGATTATTCCGAAGACTTCCGTCTTTATAAGGAATACGGCGGCGGCGGTATCTATGATGTTGGCTGTTACTGCACCACCATGATACTCTCTCTTATAAACAAGCCCGTAAAATATGTAATGGCGGATGCCGAACTGGATGAGCGGGGTGTCGACCATATGGCTTCAGTACTGCTGGGCTTCGAAGGCGGCGCAAGGGCTTCCTTTAATGCAGGCATGGCACTTGGCATCGATACTTCCGACCGCTATGACCGGCTCTTCGTTCACGGTTCAAAGGGCTGGATCAGATCGGAGGTTGAATACAACCAGGAAGGAGATCTTGAATTCAGCATAACAATAAAAAAAGAAGGCTGGGAACGTGATACGATCGTAAAAAAAGTGAGCGCCATATCCAATTACAGTCTCGAACTCTCAAATATGAACCGCAGCATACGCGGTGAGGATACTCCGCTGATCACCGAGGGATTCTCGCTTAAGAATATGAGGCTTCTTGACGAGATACTGAAAAAAGCAGGATATTGAAACAAAAGGAGGGGCCGGTCATATTGACCGGCCTCCTGACAATAGTTTTGCAACAAGTCCTTTGTATTCCGCAGCAGAACGGCTCTTGCGTATACTGCCGATAAGTTCCTTATCTTCGGGATAGTGCCACTCCAGGTAATACCACAGCTCCTTCATTTTGAAGAGCACATCTCTCTCTCCTGACAGTTCTTTCTGATATTCATTCCAAAGTCTGTTCAGATACTTATATACGACCTGTCTCTCATCAGTGATCTTATCGCCGCGTATCTTTAACGCAAGCAAAGGATCCGCAAGAAATCCCCGTCCTATCATGAAATGCTCCACATCCGGAAGCTCATTCTTAAGGCGCTCTAAATCCTCCGCAGTTCTGATATCGCCGTTGTAACAGACCGGGCAGTCAAGTTCAGCCCTCATCGCCTTAAATGCCTCAGTATCGGCAGTACCGTTATAGAACTCTTCCCTGGCTCTCGGATGTATGATGACCTCACAGAAAGGAAAGGCTGCATACAGCTTCCCAAGCTCCGCCGCAGCCTCGCTTGAAAAAAAGCCGGTTCTTGTTTTTATCGAGATCTCCGGAAGCCCTTCCTGTGAAAAAACGCTGTCAAAAAAACGCTTAAGGGCATCGGTATCTTTAAGCAGCCCCGCCCCTCTCTTTCTGCTGACCACGGTTGCCATGGGACAGCCGAGATTGAGATTGATTTCTTTATAACCGGCTTCTTTTAAAGTCTTTGCTGCCCATACAAGATCCAGCGGGTCGGCTGCCATCACCTGTGGGACCAGCGAAGGATCATAGTGAGTATACTCCCTGATTTCTTTTTTCTTAAAACTGTGGTTCTGATTTGCGGATAAGAAAGGGGTGTAATAAGTATCCACCCCGCCGAACATTTCTCTGAAAACGCGCCTGAAGAGGGGCGTCGTCACTCCTTCCATCGGAGCAAAAGATATCCTGATCATAGCAGCTTCGCTGCATAGGAGCAGCTTGGGATCACAGTCTTCTTTGCACGCTCGGCAGCTTCGACCACTTTATACACCAGTCTCTTCGCAATACCCTTTCCGCCGTACTCCGGCATGACCTCGGTATGATAGATATTCCGGCTGTCTCCCTGATCCGAATAATCACACTCCCCGATGATCTCACCGTCAAGTAAGGCTATGCTCCTTGAGTTTTCTTCATCAAGTTCCACCCTGACATCATGATTATATGTGATACTGAGGGCTCCTGAAGGACAGCGGCTTATTGCCTGCCATATCTTCGAAGCCTCTCCACGGCTTAAATCTATCCAGGGTCTTCTGCCGAATTCAAAAACCTCCGGACAGCCGGTCACGCACATTTTTGCATGCCTGCACCTGTCCGAATCCCAGAACACCGTTATCTCTTCCGTTTCATATAATCTGTGCATGACACTATTTTAACAATGTGCCCCCATGGTTTCAAGTGAAAATAAAAAAGAGCCCCCAGCTTCCCCCCAATGGGGGGAAGCTGTCAGGCGGAGCCTGACTGATGAGGGGATTCTTTAAGCTCTTATTTCGTTACCGTCACCTCTACCACCTGTTTAAGCTTGCCACATCTGACTATCAGTTTAGCCGGCTTGCCTTTCGTTATCTTCTTTGCAAAGATCACACCGTTCTTAACCGTGATGCCGCCGCTTCCGCTGATCTTCAGCTTATTAAGATCCGTTGAGTATCCGGGGATAAGCGATACTTCTACTGTTCCTTTTTCACCCTTTCTCAGCTGTATCGTGTTCTTATCGGATACGCTGAGACTTCCGCTCTTCACGGCTATGGCAGTTGCCGGACTCGTCACACTTACCTTGCAGCGCTGCATGTTCTGCTTACCGTCAGCAGAAACTGTCTTCACATAGATGTATGCGGTTCCGGTGCCGACAGCTTTCAGCTGAACCTTTGACTCGTACTTCTTTCCGTTAGCCTTAAACTCTTCCGCCGCATTTCCGCTTACCACAACATCCGGATTGCTTGACGAAACACTGAGTATCTTTACGCCCGATACATCCGCATTCTTCTTGGGAGTTACAGTGATACCGAGATCAAAGCTGTCCTTACCCTCGGTAGTAACCATCTTGAGCGTCTTTTTCTTTAGTGACAGAGTGTAAGTCTTATCGGTATTTGCCGGCTTTTCGACTGTTATCGGAGTCACCCGGACCTTAACTGTCTTTGTAAGAGTCTTATTGGTCTTGCCTGTAGCAGCATCCGTCACTTTAACGCTAATGCTTATTTCTGCATTTACTTCCTGTGTTACTTCCCTTGCAGTGACGATACCGTTCTTAACCGTTACTTTCTTGTTGTTCGATTTCCAGGTAATATTTCTCGGATCCGTACTGTCATAAGGATCAAAGGAAACGGTCAGGAAGGTCTGTTCTCCGCTCTTCATCTCTAGGCTTGATACTTCGGCTTCACTCATATCCCTGACGATGATGTCTTTCGTATAACTAACCACCGTTACTTTGCAGCTTGCTTTTTTATTTCCGCAGTATGCTGTAACCGTCGTTTCACCATTGCCGACAGGATAGAAGTTTCCGGCTTTATCCACTGCGACTATGTCTTTATTCCCGGTTACGTATACTATCTCCGGAAGGGTGCCGCCTGAAGCCTCCGCTTTTGCCGGATTGGCTGTTGCCGCGGTGTTCTTCTCAAGCGTAAGTTTGGTCTTTTCAAACTTAAGGCTGTTTATCTTAGTTGTGGTATCCGCATCTGCCGGAAGTTCCTCGTTGATCTGATCCTCTGCCTTAAGCTTCTCTTTATAAGCAACGGTCACATCGGTAGTACCCATCATGAAAGCAGTGTTCTCCGATACCTTACTCTCAGGAACCGCACCCGTGATCTCCCACTGTTCAAACTCATAGCCTTCTTTATTTTCCCAGGAAACACTGAGCATTTCGTTCTCTTTTGCGGTCTTTACCTCTTCACCCTTGCTGTTCTTTACACTGGCACCGGTCATTACGTTGATCGCATGTACCGCATCGATCACTTCGGGTTCGGGAACTGCGGGTGTTACCGGTTCTTCAGGTTCAGGCTCGGGTGTTGCAGGCTTCTCTCCTATCACGACTTTTATGAATGAGGGTGCTGTATCATAATGTCCCGCATCACCTACAACCTTATACCAAACATAATATGTTCCGGCATCAACAGCTGTCGGTATGGATGAAGTATAAAGATTATCCGCAGGAGCCGTACTTACGGTAGTCAGTGCATAGTAGATCGTTCCGCCTTTTGCACTTCCCGCGCTTATAAGTTCCTGAGCGTTTCCGTTGCAGAACAGATCGGCAACTGCCTTCGGTGCTGCAGTGATAGCAGCAGGCTGACGTGCGGAACCATCTGAACTGTAAACATTCAGCCTGTCTGTGGTTCCGTCAACAACGGTCATGACCAGGATCTTATTATCACTTCGTATGGTGGTGCAGTCACTGAATCTGTCAGTTGATGTACTCAGTTTATTCTTACCTTCAAGAACCACTCCGCCCTGAGTGCATGTCAGCAGATACAACGACCTGTCATTTCCGGCTGTAAAACTTACAGCCAGCTTGTCATTGACTATTGCCAGAGAAGGATTGCCGGGTTCGGGAATATCATCGATAACCTTAGCATAACCCCAGCTGCTTCCGCTTAAGCGGCGAAGCATCAGTCCAACCTTTGTTTCACTGACAAGATAAGCATAATCATCATCTGCAGCAAGGGCGGTTTCAAATCCGCTTGCATCATCAGTTAAGTTTTCCGTCACTGAAGCTGCCCATTTCTTTACATGCAGTTTGAAATCCGCTGTTACATAGGATACATACATTGCACCATCTTTAACACAAGCCGCAATACTGTATGTTTCCTGATCTTTTGCTATATCAACCGCTCCGCTCCACGTTTTTGATGCATACTTATATCCGCTAATGCTTAAGTGCTCTGCCATAGCGCCCTCGGCTGTCGTAAGTGCCACAAGTCTCACATCGCTGCCTTCACTGACAAGAAGCAGCTTGCTTGCCACCTCCGAAGACAGATTACTCAGTGTCTTAATACTGCCCGTCCATGTATTCCCGCTTATCTTTCCTACGGAATATCTTATCACTGAAGGCGGGCAGGTCATCATCATATCCCCTTTGGCAATCTCAGACCATACGATCATGTATTCACCGTCAGTAAGGGATATAACGTCACATGCGGGAATAAGACCGGCTGTTGATGTAATGGTGATCGGCGTGCTCCAGCTTGTTCCGCCTGCATGTGCCGCAAACTGCAGCCTGACTTTTCCGCCCTTTGCGCTCATATCGGTATAAACAAAGGTTCCGCTGCCGTCTTCATCCGCAGCATAACCGCCGATAGGCAACAGATTGGATACTATGGATTCTGGCTGTCCGTTGAAGGTGGATGTTGTAAAGTCATTCCTGCTCTTTATGTTATCAACCACATCTATCCTGGTCAGCGAGAACTGTGTCTCGGTACCGAACTGGTAAGAGAAGGGTATCTCGGCAAACTTGAAATCCTTCTCGCCGTTGATGAACCAGGTCTTCATCTCGATATGAGCATCCGCCACGACTTTACCGTCGATGCGGTTCAGTTTGAATCCGTTCTCCGTGCCGATGGATGCACTTACCGTCACCATGTCCTCAAGCTTGTCATTATCACCTGTAAGCTTTAAGTTGGCCTCTGCGCCCAGTGCACCGCCGAAGGCCTTTGCATAGAAGCCTATGCCGGCACCGGCACCGAGGGTAAATTCTACCTCGTGCTCCGAGTTAACCTCTTCGCCGTTTATGATCTTATACTTATAGGTTCCGTCCGCACCGACAGCCACCTGTATCTTTGCTCCGATGTCCAGGGCGCCGCTCTTTTCGAGAGATGCAAGAACAGGTCCTACGGGAAGCACTGCGGCAAATGAAGAGAACGCGCTTACTTCCGCAACGATATGCACCTGTCCGTTGACCCCCAGAGAGTATTCCTCCACGGTGTTGTTATTGTTCTTGTCTTTTGTATCGGCAGCGGCCAGCGTAATGGTACCCGAAGGGGGATTGTCCTCATCAAATTCCACCTTGACCGGAAGGGCATTGAATGCAGAGGGTAAGTAATCCTTCGCATCCAGATCTTTGCCTGCAACAGTGACATTGAAGCTGCTGCTCAGCTTACGTTCTTCTCCGTCAAGGCTCATTTTATATCCGCCTTTGGCCATGATGCCGAGTGTGCTGGGAAGTATGGCCATATATGATTTTTCCGCATCGGAAACGGACTTCTTTCCGCTCAGAAGTTCCATCTCCAGAGTGTATTCATAGCTTAAGAATCCGTCTTCTTCTTCGATCCCTGCCTCAAAGGACATCATCGGGATGATGCTTCCGACAGGCTCGGAGATCTCCGCCAGTTTTTCAAGGGCGGGACCGCCAAGGGCCTGGCCGTTTGCCATGAGGGTGATGGATTTAAGGATAGCAGCCCTCTCTCCGCTGATCCTTATGCCCACCAGCTGGTCATCCGCTGCTTCTCCGGAATAATCAAAATCATAGATCTGCATCGCATGATTTGAAGTAACCGCAAGAAGACAGGGTTCAAAGCCGTCAGGCGGCAGTTCCCACAGCGGAAGCGTTTTCTCTATTTCATAATATTTACAGGAATTCTTCTCCTCTTTCGGGACAAAAGTCTCTCCGCCCGATAAACGTCTGTAATACACATTGCCGAGTTCGCCTTTTTCGAGCTCCACACCCCACGCCCATGCATTTGTGGGATTATAATTCTGCTCATCCATGGCAGGTGTAGCCAGCGCCTCAGGAACATCACTGAAATCAGCATTTTCGAACGATCTCTTATCGATCAGGAATACCTCAAGGAGCGAATCACCTACAGCCGTTTGGAGCCTTGCGTTCACAGTGTAATAGAGCGGCTTGTCCTTGGCATCCGTAATGAGTGCATCCACAAGGAAGTCAATGGAATTGCTGCTGCCGGCAAAGTTGATTCCCGGAATGAAAGCCCCCTTACGGTTGATCGTTACGGAATCATCAGTAAATTCCGGCTGCGCACACCTTGTCAGTCGGTCATTCTTCACCTGATCCGAACGCACTTCTTCGGCAGTCAGAGGGATATTGTGGAACGAATATCCCTGGGCAGTTACATGCACATCATAGTCCTGATATGTAAGCCGTTCAATTACGGTCGCTGTTCCGCTTGCTGACGTAAAGACAGTCAACGGCTGTCCGACGGACTCTCCGGTAATCGTGATCGATGCTCCGGGGATCGGATTGCCGGCATCATCCTTTACCAGGAATTGCTGGGAATAATTCTTTCTCGTAAACGGCACGTAGAAAGTCTGCGTTTTATTCGCATCATCATATGTGCTGACTACCTGACTTATATTCCGGCACTCCCACTCATATTGGTCATCCGGAACCTCTACTCTAGTCACCTCGCCTGTACAGGTCTGCTGTGCTGTTGATGAGGCAGAAGAGAATTCCTTTCCGGCATAAGTAATGGTAACAGCCACATCGTTAAGAATCTTTTCCGGATCACCGCTCTCGATAGCTTTTACCACTATGGTACGGGGATTCAGGAGATTCCTGATCTGTTCGGCTGTATATATCGTAACATTTGATGAAGACTGATTGGTCTCACCCGCAGGATGCAGGAAATCAACACTGCACCGGGTCGTTTCGTTGTTTTTATCGATCGTCACGGAAAACCAGAGATCGGTATTATACAGCTCCTCCAGGTTCTCCCTGTGCCGTATATATTGCAGGTTGTTTAAGAACACATATCCTTTGCCTCTGGGAGCACAGAAATACAGTTTAACTTCCCCGTCCGGCAGCGGCTTGGAACGATTGCTGTTTGTATAGTGATAATAAAACAGTTTATCCGGGATCTTGCTGGTGGAATATGCCACCAGGTATTTTTCAAAAAGTATGTTTGATGCATCCTCATAACCTTCAGGCATGGAGCCGTCACCTTCCGGAGCACAGTAGAGTGCGCCGGCCTTAGGAAAGCCCGCATTCACATATGCATTCTGATACCAGGCTGCGTAATCTTCTTTGTATTTGGCTACAGCAGCTGAATATGCATTCTGAAATGCCGCTAAGTCAGCATCAAATTTATCCCAGACCGCCTTATGATCTTCATCATTAGGTACAGTCGGCCTTTGAGGATAACTGCAGCTGGTCGGCTTAATCACCCGACTTCCATATCCGGGGGAGGGTACTACTTCATCATTATATACTATATGGTAATACTGGCTTTCCGTAGGCATATAAGTATCATTATATACAGCCTCACTCAGATTATCTCCAAGTTCACCCGTATCCCATCTCCAATGAAGATCCCTGTCAGCATACTCGGCCTGTACCTCTTCCCACTTACTCTGGGGTATGCCTTTCCAAGAACCTGTGTTGGGGTTGTTCACAGTGTTTTCCGGTTGTACTGGTTCCTGTGTACCGGTTGTACCATAATAATTCAGATGCCAGAACTTGAAACCTATGGAATCATGAATATCCTGGAATGTCTTTTTTCCTGACTTTGCTTCTATTTTCAATCCGGAATACTTGGTTGTAAGCGGCCATGGATTATTGTTCGAAGCATAGTCTTCCGGGAAGGAATCCGGCAGTTTACCGGGTGCCGGGAAATCAAAGAACGTGATATCTCCTCCCCAGCTGACCGAAGACTGCAGCTGTGAAAACTCATCGGATATTATATATTCCAGCCCATAATCTCCGTGGGAAAGTTCGTTAAATACATAGGGGAAGCTCTTTCCCGTCATTGAGACACTTTCCTTCTTGTCACCTGTAAGCTTAAGTGTGGCCCCTCTCGTATCTGGCCGGAAATTTATGGTTGTATAGCTGTTTTCATAATAATCATAATTATTCCATATAGTTGACCTGTCTTCGTGTGTGATCTCTTCAGCACTCTCAGAGCCGATAATCAGATTCTGCGTCGCAAGGTTGCCATATGAAACAGGGTTTCCCTGGTTGCAGGCACTGTAATTGATCTTCTTCTCCATGATCTCGAGATCGGCAACAACCGTTCCCGAAGACAGGCCCATGCCGCCGATATCACCATAGGCCAGACGCTCGTCACCCGTCATCCATGCAACGGCCGAAGCCTTTGTACCCTTCCACTCCCCGGTGCAGGGCCAGCCCCAGGGGCCTTCATATCCGTCCGAATTGCCTTCGTGATATGTCAGCTTTCCTCCGAAATACCCGTCATAGGTACTCTCCATCTCCACGCCGTAAAGCCCCGGTGCCATGGTAATGGAATAATGACCGGTGGAATCTGTTGTGATCTCATAGCCGTCATCATCTACTCCCCTCTGGGGATAATAAGCAGAAGGTTTGATGATGAGCTTTGCATTATTAAGCGGTTCGCTTGATATCGCGCCGTTTTCATCCATGTCCGTCTTGTACAGTATTCCGGAAAAGTTGACCGGTGAAGGATCCATATCAAGAGTCACTGATGAGCGTATGCCCAGGGCAACAGAACCCGTTCCGGTACCATTAAAATCCACATCAAAATGCTTCCTGCCGAAACGGCTGAAATCACCTTCATCGGGGTCATAGGTGGCATGGGGGGCACTGAATATCTCAAGATTGTCAGCTTTTGATTTTATATCGACAACACGCATGACGCGTCCGCTGGCGCTTAAGTTGTAATTTCCCGGGAACAGGCCTGTAAAGAGGACTTTTCCGCTGGCATCGGGACGATCGCTCCTGACTATGCCTTCCGTCATTGTCCCCGCAACGCCTGAAAGCAGCACCACCGGCAGAGTGTCTTCATTCTCTTCCGTTCTTTTGAAAAGATCATCATCTTCATATATCGAATCAAGATTGACCGAAAGCGATGAATCGATGAACGGCAGCGTCAACGTCACTTCATCTTCCGAAAGCTTTCCTTTTCCGTCGGAAGTGACCGTCACCTCGTCTTCCTCATAAGCATAATCAGAACAGCTGATTTTCCAGGTGATAGGGACCAGCTTCTGTACCGTAACGGATCCGTCATCTCCCGTGTACGCGGGGATATTTATGAGTTCGTTATCCTCATCCTTCGGATCGACACCGATAAGAGCGACTTCCTTGCCCTTAAGGGGCGCATTTGCTTTATTCGTCTTCGGATCAAAGGTTCCGATGACGTTGATCTTAAGTGCCTGGTAATTGGGCTTCAGCGCACAATTGAGCTGATAATCACCGCTAAGGCTCGTCTTTGCTGAAGTATAGCTCTCCCATCCGCCTCTTCCCGAATGATTAACCTGGAAGGTATAATTACCTGCCGGTATCCCGGTAAAGGTCGCAAGTCCGCCGTTAGAAGTTGTCTGTGTGTATGTACCGAGATTTCCTTCACCTATAGCCTTGATCACTACTCCGTCAAGCATGATGCCGGAATAAACGCAGCTTATCGTTGCATAGATATTTACGGTAGATGTATTACCGTCTGCCGTTTTGCTAAGAGCCGCATCAAAACCTTTTGATACACCGGCAACCGTAAAGCCGGCCTCTGAAGCATCGTTATAACCGAAGGCTCTGGCTGTTATGGTGTAACTGCCTGATGACACATCCGCGATACGGTAATAACCGAATTCATCCGTTGTTGCATTCTTTCCGCCCGTGAGGGTAACAGTTGCGTTTCTTATACCGTCACCCGTAGCTGCATCGGTGATCCTGCCGGAGATTGATACATCGGAAGCTTTGCTCCACTTCGCATAAAGGGTAATGTCTGAATAAACGGCAGTATCAAAATTCCATAATTCGGCATAATTTGTGTCCTTATACCAGCCGTCAAAAACATAACCCTTTTTAGTCGGTGCAGCGGGAATTGTCGCTTTTTCTCCGGGGTCCAGCGTCTGCGGATATACATAGCTGCCGCCCAGGCTGTCATACCGGACAAGGTATTCTATGCCCTGCCATTTAGCGGTAAGTGTCAGATCAGAAGTAACCGGGGTCGAAAAATCGTAAGCTTCAAACGGATTATCTGAATACCAGTACAGGAAGGTTTTTCCGTTACCGTTTTCTGGATCAGCCGGGCTTGCAACTGCCTGACCGCCCAAGACCGAAACGGTCTTGTAATTCTCTCCCAAAGACATAAATGTAACGGTATACGTTACAGCCATTCCGGCATCTGCCAGATTGGGGAATCCGTTGTTTACATTTTCATCGATCGACCAGCTAAGGGGATCGGTAAGATCTGTATCGCCTGCTATCACATTGAGCTGTTGAACAAAATCTGGATCCTTTATTTCAGCTTCCGTCATTTCTGAGGGATCCGCTCCTTCACCATCGGAATAGCCGTAAAATGTATATGCCGGAGACTGCGTGACATAAGCTGAGTTAACTTTTCTCTTAAAGTTCTGATCGACTGTGATAACATTCGTCTTGGCACCGGTACTAACCGGAACATCAGAGCTTAAGCCCGCTCCGCCATGATCCGCTATACCGAAACAGTTTTTGATACTGCAACTGGCATCAGCTTTTGAATAACCGACGATTGCGCCGCCTGCGATGTTTGCGGAACTCGTACCATCAGGAAGTGAAACCGTGACTGAAGATACACAGTTCTGAATTTTCACATTTATTGATTCGTGGACGCTCGGTCCCGCAACACCCGCTATACCACCATAATAGTATTTTCTGCTGCTATCCAACGCTCCCAGTGTGACCTCTGTACGACAGGAATCAACCGTGACCGTTCTGGTGATATATCCGGCCAGTCCTCCCATTGCTCCCTTATCAGGAGTTAAAGATCCGTTTGTGAATATCTGACCGCTGATCTCACAGCCTTTGATAGTACCGGTTCCTTTTGCACCGCCAACCAGCAGACCCACATACTGCTCAAAACTTGGAGCATTAGCATAGATCACGGAATCACAGATTTTCAGATTACTGACTATACTCTGTGCGTAGCCGAACAAACCGACATAAGCTGAGGCGTTATAGGGTGCATCCTCGCTTCCGATATACATGCCTGAGATCGTATGTCCGTTTCCCTCAAATGGAGCAATACAAATTTTATTATCGTCATTCGGACCTATAGGGGTCCAGTAATGTGCAGACAGATCGATATCAGCCACCAGGCGGAAAGTCGATTCAGCCTGCGAAAGGGTTCCTCCATTGATCCCTGCCGCCATCCAGGCCAGCTGCTCCGGAGTGGAAATCTCATATATCTTATTATTCCCTTCCCAGAAGAATGTGATCTCCTCCACATAGTCCGTCCATTCCCCGCTTGGTCCTGCGGGCTCTGCATGTACGAACAGTGTACCCATGAGGGATTCAGGAATAAGTCCCGTCATCAATACTATACATAAGAACAGGCTTATGACCGATCTTACTCTACGCTTCATCCTTGTCATATTCTTTCTCCTTTCCGTTTTCAGGCATAACGAAAAAAAGCCCTTATTTAGGGCAATTTTATCTTATTTTTTGTGCTGGATTCAACAGTTTGGCGACGAACGGTCGTTTTTGGACGACGAACGGTAATTCTGTAACTATTCATTCCGAAATTTGCCTGTTGACAACTATATATAATCGGAGTAGTATTTTCACAGGAAGAGATGTGGTTTTTTACCGTACAGTTTATACTAAAGCGGGCCACTACGTCTTTTTTTTTATATCTATAATATCGTACAGATTCAGCCTTTGATCTTTATCACATCTGATCACCATTCTTCCCCTGAATAGATTTCGCCCTACTATTTGTTTCTTATCATTCATCAGCGGAATTGAAAAATGAACTATACTGTAATACCATCCGCCTGATGCATCCGTCTCATGCTTTTCTTTTTTATTAACGCTAAATGATAATGTCGAGATTGTACTGATCAACTCCGGAATCGCCTGTGCTGCATTTGCCTTAGCTTTACCAATAGTTCCAAATGACCTTTCTATATTTACTGTGAGTATATTCATCCGGAAAATCTGAAGCTATATGGATAAGCTGGCCTGTTCCGTCTGTTATAAAACTCATTCCAACATATCGCTTAAGATATTTCTCCACACCATTCCAATCTATTTTTCTTTTGCTGTTAAATTCAATCTTGTTTATTTCAACTACTCTTATCCCATTGATTTCAATAATACAAATATGATCATTCACGCCAATGCAGCCTCCACAATTAATTCTTTATACCTCTTTGTGCATATGCGTTACGAATTGAAATAAATGTTTGGAAAATTTCGGCGAAAGCCGTAGTAGGGGAATCTCCCAAATAAACCAGCATCCCTTGACCGCTAATGCTGCGGTCTGTATAATCCGTTGAATAGGATTTAGTTTCGGGAGGCTTTATGAAAAAGAAAAAAGAGATCGGGCGTGGCCGCGCCGTAAAGAACAATATATTTGCCCTGGGACTGCTGTGGCGGATATGTCCCTCCATGGTGGTACACGAGGCAGTGGTACGCTTCCTTGGCTATTTTGAATGGCTGTTTTACAGCGCCTTCTTTATGCGCTATGTGATCGATGCGCTGGAGAAGGGCTCGTCTTTCGGCACAATTATGGTATTCGTGGTGATAGTGGCCGTGGTGTCGGCAGCGATGTCGTTATACAACAGCATACTGAACGGCCATATCTTCCCGGTAGCCCGGGCCGTGATAAATAAAGGGCTTTATAAGATACTGTTCAGGAAATCAAGGAACGTGGAACTTGAATGCTTTGAGAACAGCGAGTTTTACGACAAATACACCCTGGCAATGGAAAAAGCCGATGAGCGGCTGATCGCCACCGCCGAGGCCGTCTTTAAGACATTCTTCGGAGCTATAGCAAGTGTATGCGCCTTTGTGTTCATGTACCAGGTGGATCCCATATCGGTGCTCTTCATCCTCTTCCCGGTAATCGGCAACTTCATCTTCAACAGGAAGCTCAGCCATCTGGATTATGCTAGAAACCGGGACATGGCGCCCCATAACCGCCGCATCGCCTATATCAACCGTGTCATGTATCTGCCGGAATATGCCAAGGAGATGCGCCTTACCGATGTATTCAAACTGATGAGACGGCAGTATCGCGAAGCCATCAAGGGTCTTGCGGATGTGACAAAGAAGTATACAGCCAAGGCTGTTGTCCTCCACTGGCTCTATGTAATGTTCACCTTCACCTTTATCTTTGAAGGTCTGCTGATCTACGGAGCTTACCGCACCCTGGTCAGCAGCAGCATGAGTCTGGCCCAGCTGGCAGTCATCACCAGCATGATGGTATCCACCACCTGGATACTAATAGGTTTTACCGATGCCCTGACTGCCCTTTTCAAAAACGGTCTGTTCATAGAATATTTAAGGACCTTCCTTGAGTATAAGGAAAAGATACCCGAGGATTCAGAAGGTGCGGATCCGGGTAATAAGATAGAATCCATAGAATTTAAGGACGTATCCTTTTCCTACAAAGATAAGGAAGTACTATCCCATCTCAATATGGAATTCCGCGAGGGAAAAACCTACGCCCTTGTAGGTCATAACGGCGCGGGCAAGACCACGCTGATCAAGCTGCTGCTTCGCTTCTACGATCCGACCGAAGGACAGATACTCTTAAACGGCAGGGACATACGTGAATATGACCTGAGAAAATACCGCAATCTCTTTGCCACTGCCTTTCAGGATCACAGGATGTTTTCGATGTCGGTGACCGATAACGTGGTGATGGGCGAAGACATACCGGAAGAAAGCCGCGAAGAGGAAGTGACCCGGGCTCTTAAGCTTGCCGGAGCATATGATAAGGTAATGAGCCTTCCGAAAGCTGCGGACACCACCCTGACCCACGAGTTCGATGATAAGGGTGCGGTGCTCTCCGGCGGCGAATTCCAGAAGATAGTGGTGGCAAGGGCCTTTGTAAAAGACTGTCCCTTCAAGGTCTTTGACGAGCCTTCCAGCGCCCTGGATCCCATAGCCGAAGCCACGCTTTTTGACAACATATATGAGCGCTGCCGGGATAACACGCTGGTGTTCATCTCGCACCGCTTATCCTCGGTACAGAACGCGGACTGGGTATACCTCTTATCCGAGGGCACGGTAAAAGAAGCCGGCACACACCGCATGCTGATGGACCGGAATGGCATATATGCGGATATGTATACGAAACAGGCAAAGAACTATCTTGCCGTATCGGAGGAGGTGAGCGCATGAAAAAAGTAATAGATAACCAGCTCTTCCTCTGGAAGCTCTGCTTCAAAACCTGCCCCGGCTACATGATCTACCACCTGTATGACGGCTTCCGCTACCAGGGCGTGATATTCATAGAACATGTGCTCGGTATCAGATATGTGCTTCACTGTGCGGAATACCATGAACCCTTCTGGAAAGCCCTGCTCTATATCGGTATAGTATTTCTGGTCAATCTCTTACAGATCATACCGGACGGATACTTTATCCACGGCTGGAGCTACCGGAGCAAACCGAAGCTCTACCGCGCCCTTAAGGAAAAGATGTACGAAAAGGCTGCGGAGATCGACTTATCCTGCTATGACGATCCCGAATACTACAACGACTTTGTGCTGGCCGTTGCCGAAGCGGAGAGTTCCATCGATCGTTTCCTGCTGATGTGCAACAGGATAGTCCAGGCACTTACCATACTCTTTACCACAGGCGTGTTCTACCTGATGACGGACTGGATCGGCATAGTCTTTGTGTTTGCTTCCTTTGTGCTGCGCTTCCTTGTATCGCGCATCATCAACAAACTCAACTATGACATACGCCTTAAGGTGAACCCGCTTGAGCGGAAGCGCAACTACGTAAGCCGCGTATTTTATCTTAACGATTACGCCAAGGAACTGCGCCTTCACCCTCATGTGGGCGACAGGCTGGAAAAAGAATTTGAAGAGGCAAATGATGAGATAGTAAAGATACAGAAAAAAGTGGGCTTTAAGAGATCCCTGCTTACTTTCACCAACAGCTACATGGTGGGCGATTTTGTCATGGATGTGCTCTACATCTCCTACCTGGTATTCCAGGCGGCCGTCCTTCACAGCATTGATTACAGCAACGCCGTGGTACTCTTTAACCGCACCGGAAGCCTGCGCCGCGGTATGACAGACCTGGCGGACATCTTCCCCCAGGCTCAGGAAAACAGCCTCTATGTCGACAAGATCAGGGCTTTCCTTGCTTACGAACCTAAGATAAAACGTCTCGAAGGTGAGGCTGTTCCCGAGGGTAACGCGTTCCTTGAGCTTAATAACTTAAGTTTCAGATACCGTGAAGGAATGGAAGAAACCCTTAAGGATATATGTCTGAAAGTAAAGCCCGGTGAGAAGATCGCCATCGTCGGTTATAACGGTGCAGGAAAGACCACGCTGATAAAGCTTTTGATGCGGCTCTATGATCCCAGCTCAGGCGAGATCCGCTTCCACGGTAATGACATAAAGACTTACAAGCCTTATGATTACCGCTCACGTATAGGGGTTGTATTCCAGGATTATCAGATGTACGGTGCCAGCCTTAAGGAAAATGTTGTAATGGACTGCGCCGATGAAGCGGCGGATGCAGAAGTAATTTCCGCGCTTGAACGGGCCGGTTTCGGTGAGCGCCTTAAGAGCCTTGAGAAAGGCCTGGACAGCGCGGTAACTACAGAGTTTGATAAAGAGGGCATCAACTTCTCAGGCGGTGAGAGCCAGAAGGTGGCCATTTCAAGAGCCTTTTTCAAGAACGCTGATATACTGATAATGGATGAGCCTTCCAGCGCCCTGGATCCCATAGCCGAGTATGAGCTCAACAAGGCCATGGAGAGCGCCGCAAAAGGCAAGACCGTGTTCTATATATCCCACAGGCTTTCCACCACCAGGGATGCGGACAGGATCATCCTTTTGGAAAACGGCCGCATAGCCGAGGAAGGCACCCACGAAAGCCTGCTTAAACTTGGCGGTAAATATGCCGGAATGTGGAAGGTACAAGCCGGAAGATACGAATAAGCTTTATGAGTTAATGAATTCCAGGATGTCTTCAAATACCCTCATATGCTCCGGCTCATTGAGTATCTCGTGGCGCATATGTTCATAGAGTTTTCCGGAGACATCCGTATATCCCTGTTTCTTAAGCAGATCCACGGCCTTGTTGAAGGCCTCTTCGCTTACGGCACAGGGATCATCGGCACCGGAGAAAAACCTTATGGGAAGGGACGGCTTATTCATGGCATAGCCTTTGTCTTTATATGTGAGTATAGTAAGCCTCACCAGATTTTCAAAACCGTTAAGTGTAAATATATAAGAGCATAAGGGATCCGCATTATACTTAAGCACTTCTTCGGGATCCGAATTGATCCAGGAATGAGGGAGCCCTTCATTCTTAAATCTTTTTTCATAGCCACCCATTACAAGTTTCGCGATGGTCTTATTTCTTTCACGTTCGCCGTTCAGTGCTTTGAACAGTCTGATCAGAGTCAGCCCCGCCTTTGCTCCGGAGATTTCCGAAGGGCAGCCTGAAACGACGAGCTTATCTATCTCGGAATCATACTTTCTGATATAACAGCGCACCGCAAGGGAACCCATGCTGTGTCCGAAGAGGATGAAGGGAAGATCGCTTTTTCCGCTTCTCTCTGCAGCATAACTTTTTATATCAAGGGTGATATCATGAATATCTTCGATAAGGCCCTTATACCCCGCTTCATAAAAATATCCGAGATCATCCGGAGCCTTGATGCTCTTACCGTGTCCCCTGTGATCATGTATCACCGTTATATAGCCGTGTTGTGTAAGGTATTCGATAAAAGGCAGATAGCGTTCTTTATACTCATCCATTCCGTGGACAAGCTGGACTATGCCCTTGATATCGGCTATGTTGTCCGGCTCGGTCCTGAGTACCGCCAGAGACAGTCTGTCGGAAGAAGACTTGATGCTATAGTATTCCTGTTTCATCATCACACCCCCTGATCAGATATACTTCTGACTCTCATTATAACATAATTCTTGACTAGCCATATCAGCTTTTGTACACTTATTTTACATAGAAAACAATATTGGGGGTGACTTATTATGGATGATCGTTTCTATGCTTCCTGGGAGCTTATGGACTCCTTTCTGACCGATGCTTTTAAGGGCTATGGTGTTCCCGAAGAAGATGCAAAGATCTGTGCGGATGTATTGCTGGAGTCCGACAGAAGAGGCATCGAAAGCCACGGCTGCAACCGCTTCAAACCTATCTATATCGACCGCATCATAAAGGGAACGCTTCTCCCTGTTACTGATATTGAGATAATAAAAGATACGCCCACCACGGTGGTTATGGATGCCCATGACGGCATGGGAATGGTGGCAAGCTATAAGATGATGGAAATGCTTATCGACAAGGCTGAGAAATACGGCATGGCCGGCGGAGCCATAAGGAATTCCACCCATTACGGCATTGCCGGATACTGGGCTGCAATGGCTTCCAAAGAAGGTCTGATCGGTATCACCGGGACCAATGCAAGGCCTTCCATCGCACCTACCTATGGCGTAGAGAATATGATGGGTACCAATCCCCTTACCTTTGCACTCCCCACGGATGAGGACTTCCCCTTCTGCCTGGACTGCGCGACCTCGATAGTACAAAGGGGTCGTATCGAGTATTATGCAAGAGAAGGAAGACCCACCCCGGCAGGTACCGTCATATCGGAAAGCGGAACGGCCATGACAGACAGCGAAGAGATCTTAAAAGCTCTGGTAGACGGGACCGCAGCACTGGCGCCCCTTGGCGGGATAGGCGACGAACTTGCGGGATACAAGGGCTACGGCTATGCCGCAGTTGTGGAGATTCTTTCCGCAGCCCTTGCGGGCGGTCAGTTTATGAAAGCCCTGACGGGTCTTGATGAAAACGGCAAGCCTTCCATGTATCATCTCGGACACTTCTTCTTTGTGGTGGATCCCGAAGCCTTTATCGGAAGAGAGAGTTTCAAAAAGACTGCCGGAGATATCTGCCGGGCGCTGCGCGCATCAAAGAAAGCTCCCGGAAACGACAGGATATATACCGCAGGAGAAAAGGAATACCTGGTATGGCTTGAAAGAAAAGATAAAGGCGTACCCTTAAGTAAATCGGTACAGAAGGATATACTTGAAGTACGGGATGCCCTTAAACTCCCCTACCGCTTTGATTTTGAATAAGGAGGTCCGCCCATGGCAAGATATATTATGGCACTTGATGCCGGTACTACATCCAACAGATGCATACTCTTTAATGAGAACGGTGAGATCGTCAGCCTTGCGCAGAAAGAATTTACCCAGTATTTTCCGAAGTCCGGCTGGGTGGAACATGATGCCAATGAGATCTGGCTTACCCAGTATGCCGTCGCTTCCGAAGCTCTCTCGAAGATAAATGCAAAGGCTGAGGATATCGCGGCCATAGGCATTACCAATCAGAGAGAAACTACCATAGTCTGGGACAGGGACAGCGGTGAGCCCATCTGCCACGCCATAGTATGGCAGGACAGAAGAACGGCCGATTACTGCGAAAGTCTTGTAAAAAAAGGGCTTTCCGATTCCTTCCGCGAAAAGACCGGCCTGGTTATAGATCCTTATTTCAGTGCGACTAAAATAAGATGGATCCTGGAAAACATTCCGGGGGCCAGACGCAAAGCCGAAGACGGCAGGCTTCTCTTCGGAACCGTTGAGACCTGGCTTATCTGGAAACTGACAGCCGGAGCGGTCCATGTCACGGATTATTCCAATGCTTCCAGAACCATGCTCTACAACATCTCCAAACTGGAATGGGATAAGGATATACTTAATGAACTCGGGATCCCGAAAGCAATGCTTCCCGAGGTAAGACCTTCGAGTAAGATTTACGGAGTGACCTCCACCGATCTCTTCGGCGGAGACATTATCATAGCCGGAGCGGCGGGGGACCAGCAGGCAGCCCTTTTCGGCCAGACCTGTTTCAAACCGGGCCAGGCCAAGAACACCTACGGTACCGGCTGCTTCCTGCTGATGAATACCGGTGAAAGTCCCGTATTTTCAAAGCACGGCCTGGTCACCACCATTGCCTGGGGGCTTGACGGCAAAGTCGAATATGCACTGGAGGGCTCGGTCTTCGTTGCCGGCAGCGTGATCCAGTGGTTAAGAGATGAGCTGAAATTCATAGACAGCGCAAGTGATTCGGAATTCTTCGCGAGTAAAGTCGAAGATACCTGCGGCTGCTACGTAGTACCTGCCTTTACGGGCCTGGGTGCGCCCTACTGGGATCCTTATGCAAGAGGTGCGATCGTAGGCCTTTCAAGAGGCGTGAACAAATATCATATCATACGCGCAGCGTTGGAATCCCTGGCTTATCAGACTTATGACGTGCTTAATGCAATGGAAAGCGATGCAAGAGTGACTCTCGGAGAACTTAAGGTAGACGGCGGAGCTTCCGCAAACAATCTGCTGATGCAGATGCAGGCAGATATCATCCAGACCTCTGTTACCAGACCTGCCTGCGTGGAAACCACAGCGGCGGGCGCCGCATATCTGGCAGGCCTTGCAGTCGGCTACTGGAACGACAAAGAGGATCTCTTAAAACATATCCGGACCGACAGAAAGTTCGAACCTCAGATATCCTACGGCGAACAGCAGAAAAAAATAAACAGGTGGCACAAAGCCCTCGAATACACCAAAGACTGGGAACGGGAATAAAAAAGGCGGCTATATAACCCTCATTCCGCCGTATTTTCTGATCTGCAGAACGCTGCAGCTGCCGGCACCGAAGAGTTTATCCATTGCTGCACGGTAGTCTTCGACCTTTTCATTCCTGACCCAGGCCTGCATGGTACCTGCAAAGCCGCCGCCGTGGACCCTTGCCACGCCGTCGCTTTTAAGGATCTCTTCCGCAAGCTGAAGCGCTACAGATATATTTTGATGCTGTACATCGGAATTGGTATATACATTCTGAAGATATTTGAAAGATGAATCTCCCGAAGCCTTTACTTCACTTAAGAAAGCTGCCATATTTCCGGCTTTCAGCGCTTCGGTCTGTTTCTTAACTCTGATGTTTTCAGCATAGAAATGGAGGGCACGAAGCAGCGCTCTGTCTCCGCATTTTTCACGGATGGTTGCACTGTTCTCCAGTACCTCTTCTCTGCTCACCTCATGCAATACTTCCTTACCGAAAAAAGCCGCTACTGCCTTCATCTCTGCAGGTACAGCTGCATAGTCCGGAGTCAGGTCCGCATGTGAGCCCTTGGTATCCGTAATGCAGAGCTTATATCCGCTCTTTGCAAAATCATATTCAACTTTCTCGGTAACCGGAGCCTTTGGATCCGCAAAATCAATGTGTACAAGGCTTCCCACCGAGCATGCCATCTGATCCATGAGCCCGCAGGGTTTGCCGAAATATCCGTTCTCCGCATACTGCCCCACTATCGCAATGGTCACGGCATCGATCTTTTCATCATTGTAAAGACCGGAGATGATATTTCCGATCAGGGTCTCGAAAGCCGCCGAAGATGAAAGACCTGCACCGATAAGCACATCGCTGGTGATATAGGTCTTAAAACCGCCGACTTTATAACCGCGCTGATGAAGCCCTGCCAGCACACCGCGTACAAGGGCTGATGTGGTCCCTTCTTCAGCGGGCATCTTATCAAGCTCCGCCGTATTAATGACTATCTCCTCCGAACCGTCGGAGATAAGTCTCAGTTCTTCATCATCCGTCTTCCGGACCACCGCTATGGCGTCTTTATTTATGGCACCCGCAAGGACCTCACCATGCTGGTGATCAGTGTGATTGCCGCCCACCTCTGTTCGGCCCGGTGCCGAGAAAACAGTGACTTCCGCTTTTCCGTATGCCTGTTCAAAAAGCGTTATGGTTTTCACATAACGCTCTTTCTGGTAAGATATCTGGTCCGCTCCGCAGTAGATATCCTTAAGCCGCTCATCAAGGCTGCCGGCTTCTATGTACTTTTTTAACTCGGATGTGTTCATTTTATACTCCTGCCTTACCTGTGATGATCCAGGGTGCAGGCTGGTTTTCGTATACATTGTTGCTCTTCAGTTTGCTTACGGAGATCTGTATCGTGGTTATATCCCTGACTCCGTATCTGCTCAGTATCTCTTCCATACCGGCGGCAACTTTAAAGTCCAGAGTGTAGACAACAAATTCCATATAAGGATTGATCTTGGTAAGATATTCCAGTTCATGCTCAAGACTGGCGCTTGCCACCAGCATCGTAGTATCGGGAACCGGAAGGGAACCCATGGTGTCTTCACCTACATGATCCACTATCTCTATATTGCGGAGACCGAACTGGCTTACATTCTCTTCCATGGTCTCACGGTCTCTCTCTTTATATTCCACTGCGATAACCGTTCCTTCACCGCTCATCATGGCGGCTTCGACAGCTATGCTCTCGCCTGAGATAACGCAGAGGTTCTTTCTGTCATCGATCTTCATCTTGGAAAGCAGTACCGAACGGATCTCGCTGCCCACGTACTTAACGGAACCGCTGGCAAAGAGCTTGTTATCCATCCCGAACTTCACCGTGCTTCTCGCATTGGGGTTCAGTACTATCATGCCGGCACTGGCATTGATGCCGCGGTCAATCATGTGGCTGACCTTGTCACGTTTGATCTCACCGGAAGGCTCGCTGCCTTCATTGTAGATCACTTCGCAATCACCGAGTCCCACATCCCACATCTTATAGAAGATGTCTTTGTTTCCCGCCTCGGTGAAAACCAGCACGGTCCTGTGCGCTTCCACTGTAGGGATCAGGTTCTTGTTCTTCCTGGTGATATCAAGTATCTTCACATGCTCCAGATCGATATCCGTATTGCTGGAGAAATACTGAAGCCAGGATATGATCTGTGTGTTGTTGAATAATCTCTCGTCCATTTTCCGTACCCCCTTTTACCTATCAGTTACATTTTGCCAGCAGTTCTTCCCACTTCTTATCAACGTATTCCTGGGCAGCTTCGATGGTCCATTCGTTGCCCTTTGCAAAGCAGTGTTTGAATCGTGTCTGCCTTCTCATGAACTCTTCAACCGGCAGTTTTTTCTTAGGTTCGTAAGTAAGTCTGTACTCACCCTCGACCACTTCGTATACGGGCCATACACAGGTATCGATAGCGAGCTTGCAGATCTCCATCAGATCCTCTGCGGGATAGCCCCAGCCTCTCGGGCAGGGTGTAAGAACGTTAACGAAGGCCGGACCTTTAGTGTAGATCGCCCTGTGAGCCTTCTCGTGGAAGTCTTTCAGATTTCCGAACATCGTGGTCTGGGCCGCATAAGGCACGCCGTGCATTACGACGATCTGTGTCAGATCCTTCTGATTCTGCTTCTTTCCGACTGACTCAATACCCGAAGGTGTTGTCGTTGCATTCGCAAATCTGGGTGTAGCAGATGAACGCTGCGTACCCGTATTCATGTATGCGTTATTGTCATAGCAGAAATAGGTGAAATCGTGTCCTCTCTCAAGTGCACCCGAAAGGGACTGGAAGCCTATATCGTATGTACCGCCGTCACCGCCTATGGTGAGGATCTTCACGTTTTCGTCTTCCGCGATCTTTCCCTTCTTCTTCATAATATTGTAAGCTGCTTCTACTCCGGAAGCCGTAGCGGAGGCGTTTTCGAATGCCGTATGTATGTAGGAATCCTCCCATGCAGTATAGGGATACTGGAAGGAAGACACCTCAAGGCAGCCCGTTGCGTTGCAGATAACTGCCCTGTCTTCGGGATCTACTGCACGCATCATAGCCCTGCACACTATACCGGCTCCGCAGCCGGCACAGAGCCTGTGGCCGGAATGGAAGCGCTCTTCTTTGTTCATTTCATTTTTAAGATTATATGCCATTTATCTTTCCCTCTGTCCCATATGGGTATATACTTCTCCTATCTCGCCGCCTTCAGCTATGCCCTTAAGTCTGTCAAAGACTGACAGTGCTGCTTCCACGGTGAAATCCCTGCCGCCGAGGCCGAATACTATATCAACCATCGCAGGTCTGTCCTTCATATTTATGCAGGCACCTGCCGTCTCTGCAAACAGCGGTCCGCCGCAGGCAGAGAAGCCTTCGCTCTTATCCATTACGGCTACGGCCTTTTTGCCCTTCAATACCTCAGCAAGTTCGGGACCGGGGAAGGGTCTGAATACCCTTATCTTGATCACGCCTGCCTTGATGCCCTGCTCCCTGAGTTTGTCTGCGGCAGCCCTTGCGGTTCCCGCACAGGAACCCATGATGACCATTACGATATCTGCATCCTCACAGCGGTATGCCTCAAAGAAGCCGTACTTTCTTCCGAAGGTCTTCTCAAAGTCTGCTGCCACATCAAGGATCACCTTTTTCGCATTCTTCATTGCCTCAGCCTGGGCAACCCTTGCTTCCATGTAGTAATTGCTGACACCGTAAGGTCCCACTGCAAGCGGGTTCTCCTTTTTCAGCAGATAATTCTCGGGTCTGTATTCACCCACAAAATTCTTCACGGTCTCGTCATCCTCGATCTCGATGTTTTCGATCGCATGGGAGGTGATGAAGCCGTCTTCACAGATCATCAGCGGAAGCCTTACATCCGGATGCTCAGCTATGCGGTGAGCCTGAAGGTAATTGTCATATACCTCCTGGTTGTTCTCGCCGTATATCTGTATAAAGCCGGAATCCCTCTCCGCCATTGAATCCGAGTAATCATGATTGATATTGATGGGGCCTGTAAGTGCGCGGCAGGCTACTGCCAGTACCACGGGCAGTCTCGAAGAAGCAGCCACATAAAGCACTTCGTTCATAAAAGAAAGACCTGCGGATGAGGTAGCCGTTACGGCTCTGACACCCGCTGCCTCGGCACCGAGACATGCGGAAAGCGATGAATGCTCACTTTCCACCGTTATGAATTCCGTATCCACCCTGCCGTCTGCCACATACTGCGCATAGTACTGCGGTATCTCGGTGGAAGGCGTGATGGGGAACATTGCAAATACATCCGGGTTGATCTGGCGCATAGCGGTTGCTATGGCTTCGTTTCCCGACATTCTCTCCCTGATACTCACTTTATTCCTCCTCCTTCCAGCTTATGGCATCGAAAGGACAGGCTTTTATGCATATACCGCATCCCTTGCAATGATCATAATCAAAATCGCCTCTCCTGCCTTCGGTAACGGGTATGCAGGCATCGGGGCAATAAGGTGCGCAGAGCACGCACTGCTTGCATTTCTGCTCATCCCATACAGGCGTCTTGCTTCTCCACTCACCCGTCTTGGTAAGTCTTGAAGTACCGGGCTCGTATATCTCACAGCCGATGGTCATATCCTGCCATGCTATATGTTCATTTATCTCAGCGGCTTTTTTCATCCCTTCACCTCATCCATGGCTTCCACAAGACACTTGAGATTGCCTTCCACCACCTGGGGCTTCTTGGCAAATTTATGTCTGTAGGAACCTTCCATGTCTTTCAAAAACTGTTCCCTGTCCACACAGCCGCTCACTGCAACTACTGCAGCAAGCATCGGTGTATTGGGGAAATACGCGCCGAGATTCCTTATGGAAATGCTCCTTGCGTCTATGGAGCATACCCTTCCCGTATATCCCTTGAGTAAGGGCTTCAGTTCTTCGGGACTCTTGGAGGAATTGATGATGACCGCACCGTTCTCTTTCAGACCGCCGCATACATCAACACTTTCAAGAAGTGTCTCATCAACTACCGCTACATAATCGGGATCGTAAATGTTGGAATGCACATGGCATCTCTCATCCGAGATCCTGTTGTAGGCAGTGATCGGAGCACCCGAGCGCTCCGGTCCGTACTCCGGAAAGCTCTGCACATATTTGCCTGCCATGAAGGCGGCATCAGCTAAAAGCTGGCTGGCGGTCTTTGCACCCTGACCGCCTCTGCCGTGCCAGCGTATTTCTATCATATCGCTCATTTCTTCTCCTTAGACTTGTCAGTCGGCTTCACAAGGAAGAGACATGCCAGTAAAGCTATCACGTAAAGGATGATCGTGAATACGAGCACCTTCTGATAACCTGTGGGATTAACCTTGATGGTATGCTCCACACCTTTCTCGATGTAGGTAAGTTCTTCTTCTTTACCCAGCTTTGTAACTATGAGGTTTGCTACCTGGTTACCGGTAAGACCTGCAAATGCCCATGCGGAAAGAGTGATACCGTGGATAGCCGAGATACTGCCCATGCCGTAATGGTCGGAAAGCAATGTGGGCACGTTGGAGAAGCCTCCGCCGTAGCCTGCGTTTACTACGTATACAAGTGCAAGCACCAGGAAGATCAGCAGTCCGTTTCCGTTACCGTTGATGATACCCTGGGTCAGAATTACGATTGCTGTAAGAGCTATCGAAAGTACGAAGATCAGCTTGTAGATCGTGTTTCTGTCCTTCATGGTATCAGCCCATGAAGAGAAGCCCAGACGTCCGCCTGCGTTAAACACTGCTGAGATCGTTGAAAGTATGCCTGCCATTCCTGCAAGTCCCAGACATTTGAAGATCATCTTCTCCTGTGAGATAAGGGCCAGACCGCAGGTGATATTGATGTAGAACATAAGCCAGATACCGATGTAGTTGGTAACAGGCTTGGTCTTGATGGTCGCGATGATACTGGGCTTTTCACCCTTGCCCTGAGGCTCGTGCCAGTCAGCCGGCTTAGCCAGAAGGAGATGTCCGATGAACATCATTACAAAGTAAACAGCTGCCAGTATAAGGAACATTTTGTAGATGCCGCCTTCACCGAGACCTGAGAGCATGCTGGTCATGATGGGGGATGCTATAGCCTTTGCAGCACCGAAGCCTGCAACCGCAAGACCTGTTGCCAGACCTTTACGATCCTGGAACCAGAGCATCAGTGTCTTGACCGGTGAAAGATAACCTGTACCGAGACCGATACCCATTATGAAACCGTAACTTACATATATACCTATAAGTGAAACAAGGCTTTTCTGATGTACTCCGCCATAGTAAATGAAGAAACCCGTAAGGGCCATGCCGGATGCAAAGCAGATGGTTGCTATCAGAGAAGACCTGTGAATATCCTTCTCAACTATGTTTCCCATAAATGCGGCACTCATGCCGAGGAAGAAGATTGCAAAGGAGAATGCCCATTCTGTGGCTCCCTTTGAAAAACCGATATAGTCAGCTATCTCCTGAGAGAACAGTGACCAGCAGTAAACTGTACCGATACTGCAGTGAAGCAGCAATGCGGGGATCGCAGCACGTACCCACTTATTTGCACGCCATCCGCCATTCTTTGATTTACTCTCGCTCATTTCTTTTCTTTCCTTTCCTGAAATCATTGCGTAGTTTTATAACATAGCAGAAGCCCCCTGTAACAGAGGGCTCCTGCAGACAGTTCTTAAACTCCCTTTTCAAGAGCAAGTGTTCTTGTGGTAAGGTCACATACCTCTGAAGGTCCGTAATACTGGATAGCTCCGGGATATGTAAATGAAGTCTTTACGGCCCACTCTTCTCTGTGTGCCTCGAAGAATTTGAAAGGTGCACCGTCCAGCTCTACAAGTGCCTTGCGGATAACGGGCTTGTCCTCACCGTTTCTTCTTTCCATGTTCATCATCTTGGTGATGGGCATACCGCCTGCAACCCACTCCTCAGCAGGCTTAGACAGATTTGATACCTTTGAGAGATATCCTGTATAGCCGTACTGGATCAGCATGAATGCGTTGTAACCAAGTGAATAGCAGTAATCAGCATCGAAGTTTGAAGGGAATGCACATCTTCCTTCATAACCGAAGAAGTGATGCTGTGCACCGAACTTACCCTTGTAGCTCCCTGCTGCCTTTCTCTTTGCAAGTTCGCTCTTTACCATCTCGGAGAAGAGCTTCTCGGACTCGATCAGGGATACCTGTACGTTTCCGTGAGGATCTCTCTCAAGGAAGAGCTGCTGCTGAACGAACTGGGGCAGTATGTCAAATACTGCAAAGCTCTCTGCCGTAAGGCCCTTCTTGATGAAATCATACTTTGCATTCCAGTCGGGAAGTGCATTGAACTCATCGGTCTTGCTTCCTGCAAGGAGCTCATTGATCTCGGCGATCAGCTTGGAGAACTCGGGAACGAACTCAACGATACCTTCGGGGATGATAGCTACACCAAAGTTCTCGCCGTTATTGCCGCGCTTCTCAACAGCGTCAGCGATGTAGTTTGTGATCTGTGCAAGAGACATCTTCTTTGCAGCCACTTCCTCGCCGATCAGGCAGATGTTGGGCTGGGTCTCAAGTGCGCACTCAAGAGCAACATGAGAAGCACTTCTTCCCATAACCTTGATGAAATGCCAATACTTCTTTGCTGAGTTGGCATCTCTCTCTATGTTACCGATAAGCTCGGAATAAGTCTTGGTAGCGGTATCGAAACCGAAAGAAGCCTCGATATCTTCATTCTTAAGATCGCCGTCGATGGTCTTGGGGCAGCCGATGACCTGTACGCCGGTGTTGTTTGCAGCCATGTACTCTGCAAGAGTAGCAGCGTTGGTGTTGGAATCGTCACCACCGATGATAACGATGGCGGTAAGTCCGTTCTTCTTTGCATTCTCTGCTACGATGGCGAACTGCTCCCTGGTCTCGAGCTTGGTACGGCCTGAACCGATGATATCAAATCCGCCGGTGTTTCTGTATGCATCGATGAACTTGTCATCAAATTCAACATAATCATCCTTAAGAAGTCCGTCGGGGCCGCCCTTGAAACCTAAAAGAACGTTCTCGCTGTTGGTAGCCTTTAATGCATCATAAAGACCGGAGATAACGTTGTGTCCGCCTGGTGCCTGGCCGCCTGAAAGGATAACGCCTACTACCTGCTTCCTGGCAGCTGAGGTATTTGCTCCTTTCTGGAAAGTGATCTCGTTCTTACCGTAAGTGTTGGGGAACAGAGCCTTTATCTTGTCCTGATCCGCTACGCTTTCGGTTGCTGCACCATCCTTAACGCAGATCTCGGCAATGCCGCCTCTGAGCATGCCGGGAAGCTTGGGCTGGTACTCGTATCTTGCTTTCTGAAGAGGTGAAAGATCCATTTTTTTTCTCCTTTGCTATATATAAAATTTTTGTTTTTTTCGCATACGTCACTATGATACCACAAAAAGCCGTGTTTTACCACAGCATTTTTTCAGTGCGCAATGCGGGTAACAGGACTCGAACCTGCACGGTCTCCCACCAGGACCTAAACCTGGCGCGTCTGCCAATTCCGCCATACCCGCTTATTCCGGTATCGGAGCTATTATCTTCTTATATATCCTTATAAGGAAGAAGGTCGATACCACAAGGCTCATGAGTTCCGCTATAGGGAAGCACCACCATATCAGATCCAGGCCTCCTATCAGCGAAAGTATATAAGCGGCGGGTATCAGCACCACCAGCTGTCTGGCTATAGATACTATCATACTGTATATACCGTTGCCAAGTGCCTGGAAAGTTGTTCCTGCTATTATACAGAACCAGGCCAGCAGGTAATGTATCGCAATGGTACGTAAGGCCGGAACACCCAGCGTGATCAGGCTGGCATCCCCGGTATCGAAGATCTTTAACAGCACCTCCGGAATGCACTCAAACAGCACAAAGCCGATTGCCATAAAGCCGAAGGCATAGAGCATTCCGCATTTTATGGCCTGCATCATGCGCTTGCGCTTTCTTGCTCCGAAATTGAAGGCCAGTATGGGGATAATACCGTTGTTCATACCGAAAAGCGGCATGAAGAACAGGCTCTGGAGTTTGAAATAAACCGTGAATACCGCGACGGATGCAGCTTCCAGGCCATTGAGTATCCTGTTCATGCAATAGGTCATGACCGAGCCTATGGACTGCATTATCATTGAAGGAAGCCCCACTGCATATATACGTTTAATGGCTGCCGGATCAGGTCTGAACCCCCTAAAATCCAGCTCAACTTCCTCATTATATTTCTTATTAAGTATAAAAGCCAGGATCCCTGCGCAGAACTGTCCGATGATGGTTGCGATGGCAGCTCCCGCTACTTTCAGTTCCGGAAAACCTAAAAGGCCGAAGATCAGGATAGGATCAAGGATTATATTGATCACCGCTCCGGTCATCTGGGAAAACATGGTATAGAGAGTCTTGCCCGTTGACTGGAGAAGGCGTTCAAAGATAAACTGCATGTATATACCGAGGGATCCCATGCATACTATCCTTAAATAAACGGTCCCGTATTCCAGGGTCAGGCCTTCGCCCTTCTGCGAAGCGATGAGCACGGGTGCAAGGAACAATCCCACCAGCAGAAATACGATATATGAACATAAGTAAAGAAAGACGCCGTTTGTCGCTGCTTTCTTTACGGTGTGCCTGTCCTTTTCGCCCAGCGCCTTCGAGAGCATGGCATTCACGCCCACTCCCGTGCCGGCTCCCACAGCTATAAGTATCGTCTGAAAGGGAAAAGCCATACCTAACGCCGAAAGTGCCGCAGTTCCGGCAGTTCCTGACGCGTCCTGTATCCTTGCCACAAAGATGGAATCTACTACATTATAGAAGGCCTGCACCAGCATGGACAATATCATGGGAAGTGACATACTGACCAGCAGGCGGTTTACGGGCATGGTGCCCATCTTGTTCTCTTTATCTTTAAGGTTTACTTCACTCATCACTGACTTCTTCTGTTTCTTCCGCGGCTTTTTCTTCTTCCGCTTTTTCTTCCGGCGCAGACTTTTCGCCCTTGATATCTTTCTCCATGTTGTTTGCAAGAAGTATCATCAGGCTCTCGGAATCGATCATCTCTTCGGGGAAGGTGATCACGGTTTCTTCAACTTCATCGGGATCCTTCTCCGCCCATCTTTCCCTGATGGCTGCCGCTTCCTCTTCATCAACGGAAACTACAAGCTGGTTTCTGCCGTGCTCTTTACCATAGTAGAGCATTTCATCCACGGCCTTTATCTGCTCGTTAAGATCCACATCGGAACGCCCTTCCTTAACACCCATGGTCATGGTGATAGGAATACGCACACCGTCATAGAATATCTCTGCATTACGTATCCTGTCAAGGAAAAATTCAAGAACATGCATTACCGGTCCGAATTTTGTATTTTCAAATATAAGCAGGAATTCCTCACCGCCCCATCTGACAGCCGCTCCTCTTGAGGCCATCATACGCTTCATCTCATCGGATACGGTCTTCAGAACAAGATCGCCCGCATCATGTCCGTAGGTATCGTTTACCTTCTTAAAGAAGTCGATATCTCCCATAGCAATGGCAAAGCCCTCTCCGGTCACCTCCGAACGTTCAGCTATGTGTTTCAGCTTGGCATTACCGAAGCGGCGGTTGTAAAGTGTGGTAAGCGGATCTCTCTCTACCAGCACCTGCATCGCTCCCTGCACACGGACAATGGACTTTCCTGTATCACCGATCTCATCCTCCCTGGTAGTGACCGACATATCCATCTCACCGTGCAGATCACCGGATATCATTTTTGCAAGGAAACCGTGTATCTTCTTGATAGCCTTTATCACCGCTCCCGTATATCTTAAGCTGATAAGGCTGGCCAGAAGCGTTCCCAGCGCAGTCACTATCCATATGGGGGTATCCATGGCATTGGCCTGTCTGGTCATTTCCTCCGCAGACCTGGCTGCACCTATCATGCCGAAGAACTCGCCGTTTTTATTAACGATGGGGATATAGCAGGCTCTGTACAGCTCACCGTTTATGTCCGTTCTGACACACAGGGGCTCACTTGTTCGCTCCACCCTTGCGACGATGGCAGTATTGACTCCCGTTCCTATCGCCCTCAGTCCGTCGGCTGTCTTGATCGTGGTGAGTATGCGGGTGTCTTTATAAAACACTGTCATATCCGTGCCGCTGCTTTCCTTCACCGCATCTATCAGATTGAAGTTTCCGGTCAGTTCCGTTTCACCTTTGAACAGGGATACTATGCCCTGGGACTTGTCTTCCATCATAACGTAGGTCCCGGGGTAGTTTTCCTCAAGAATGGCTTTCAGCATATTTACATTGGCAACCAGAGAACTGTCCACCTCATTTTCCAGTGCGCTTCTTGAAAGATATACCGCAAGCAGTGCGATGGCTATACCCAGAAGCAGTGTGGGCAGCACGGTACATAAGAGCATCGCTTTCTGCATTTTTCCCATTTTCTCGTTTTTCATCAGATCCTCCGGCTGTTCTTATCTGTATTCAGGTTTGCTTTCTTTTCTCGCGGCCGCAGCCGTTACTATCACTTCATTAATATCCGGCAGTGAGGGCACCTCAAAAAGTGCCTCCGCCAGTATATCATGTATCACCGAATTGATACCCCTGGCACCTATCTTCATGCCGTCGACTTTGTCTATTATCTCATCCAATGCTTCATCGGTAAATATGAGTTTCACCTCATCGTCAATGAAGAACTCCGTCCTGTAGCGTTCAAGTATCGAATCCTCGGGTTCGGTAAGGACGCGCTTTAACATCTCCTTATCGAGTTTTTTCAGAACACATACATTGGACAGTCTTCCCGCCAGTTCCGGCTTCATGCCGAAGCCTATCAGATGCTCTGTCTTAAGCATCTTCCCTGTCATCTCAAAATCCTTATCGCTCTTTACTTCCGAGCCGAAACCCATGCTGCTGCCGAACATATCCTTTTTGACCGTCTTCTCCAGGCCCTCAAAGGCCCCCGCACAGATAAAGAGCATGTTTGACGTATCCAGCATCAGTATCTCCTGGGAAGTCGCTCCGTCCTGCAGCGGCACCTCCAGTTCCGTGCCTTCAAACATTCCGAGGAGCTGGCCCTGCAGTTCATCATTGATATCACTTCCGAGGGCATAGGCCCGTTTGGGGATCACCTTGTCAAACTCATCGCAGAAGACTATCCCGCATTCAGTCAGTTCCGCGTCGCGGCCCGCCTTAACATACAGATTATAAAGCGCTTCCTCTTTATTTCTTCCCTTCCAGGGCGTTGCCACCACTCCGGAAAAATCCGTGATGACTACCGGCAGATTGATCAGTTCCGAAAGCCTTCTTATCAGTTCGGTCTTGCCGCAGCCCGTAGGACCGATCATCAGCATGTTCTGTTTGATCAGCTTTTCTTTAGGATTAAGTATCCTGAGATAATGGTTGTAAACGGCAAGGGAGAGCATTTCCTTTGCTTCGTCCTGTCCGATCACGTAACGGTCCAGATATGCTTTGATACGTGCCGGAGTATACTCTTTGATAAACTGTCTGCACTGGGCCCTGAATCCGCCCTCTGCCGGCTTCTCCGCCTTGACCGCTCTCCTTTTCATCCGTATATTGCCTATGCGGTTTTTCCTGAAACGTATGCGGCATACGGTAAGCAGTCCCAGGTTCCTGTTCCTCTCGCTCTCGTCCTCCTCCTTCATGAGCTCATGCTCCATGAAATTAAAGACCTCTTCTATATCCTCATTGCTTATACGGCCTTCAAGAGTTTTCCCGAGATAAAATATGCTGTCGTCGGGATAGTTCGTCCCCGCTTCCTTTATGATCGCCCAGAAAGCAGTGCGGTAGCCTTTCTGTTTGAAGCTTGCACCCATCAGCTTCATGACGCTGTCAATGTTGTGCTCCATAGGCGGGCGCAGCTTTATGAGATAATGAAAGAGCACACGAAGATAATCGCGTATAAGCGCTGGATCGGAGAACTCTCCGCCCTCCAGCTCATACGCTTTCAGCTTCTCATCTATGTAAGCATATGCCTGCTCCTCATTCAGTTCAAAAACTCTCTTCATGCAGTACGTTTCCTTCGGCGGAAAAGTTTTCTATCGTCTCTTCTATACTTTCTTCAAATATATACTGTATGCTGCCTTCACGGCTTATGGCCTTTTCATCTATAATGACTTTTTTCAGTCCCTTCATATCCGGAGCTTTATACAGCACTTCACGTACGGCATTGCTCATGATGCCGTTCAGGGCCCTTGCCCCCGACCCGTCCTTCAAAGCCAGTTCTGCAGCAGCCTCCAGCGCTTCCGGGGTAAAAACCAGTTCTGCATCGCAGGACAGCCTGAGCTCCCTGGAAAGTCTTTCGGTTATGCTTTCCTTCGGTTCGGTAAGTATCCTTATAAGTTCCTTTTTCCCGAGTTTTTCAAGCACGGCTATGCTGGAGATACGTCCGGCCAGTTCCCGCTTCATGCCGTAACGCATCAGCACTTCGTGGTCTATGTTCTCTCTTATGAAAGAGGCATCCATCTCTTTATCCAGCAGGGCATTAAAACCTATGCCGCCGGATACCTCGCTCTTCTCTTTTATTCCCTGTCTGATATACTCGTCAATGCCCTGAAATGCGCCGGCAAGAACAAAAAGGATATGGGAAGTATCAAGCAGGAAGGACTGTGATTCCTGTTTCAGTTCCACCTCACTGCCTTCCAGCATGGTCAGAAGCTGTGACTGTACATCGTCATGCACGTTAACGCCTCGGTCCGATATGGCAGGCAGCAGTATCTTGTCAAATTCATCCATAAATACTATGCCCTTTTCCGCCAGAGATTTCTTCCTGCCTGCTTTCTCGTACAGCTCCAGCAGGATATCTTCTTTATGGCGTCCCCTGAACTGGCTGGCGCCTAGGGATGATACATCCGTAAACACCATAGGAAGCCCCGTGATATCCCTTATGCGTCTCATGATCTCGGTCTTGCCGCAGCCCGTGGGGCCTATCAGCAGTACAACATCCGGTACAAAACGCTTTTCGGGATTTCTTATTCTCTTTTCGTGGCCATAGACTGCCGTGGATATGGCGATCTTGGCATCGCGCTGCCCTATCACATGCTCATCCAGATAAGCCGCTGTCTCCATTGGCTTATTAACCGAACGCGCACCTTCTTTTGTCTTCTCTTCAAGATAAGTTCTTCTTATATAAAGTATCTTGCCGAGTACTTCCTTCTCAGGCTCATTGGCTGTCTTTGAAGTAGCTCTTACAAGAGTATCAGCCTCAAGGAAATCCAGGATAAATGCACTTCTTTCACCGAAGATCTTTACCGAAAACTCCAGATCCTCTTCCATTTTGATAAGGATATGCAGCAGTGACCTGTCTTTCCGGCTGATCCTTTTGTCCTCCAGAACTCTGTAGAAGAGTATCTCAAGATAACCCAGCGCATCGACATCCGTCACCCGTATCTCTTCGCATACGAGCACCAGCCGCTGGAGTATATATTCCGTGACGACATTGGTCCGGCCGTCCTGCAGCCTCACCGAAGAATCCGTCACTCCCCTGTTTTCCATTTCCCTGAAAATGTTTATCATAAGCCATATTTTACGCTTTTTGCACTTCTCTTTCAAGTAGCCGGCAGCTGACGCTTGTATTCCAAAAAATACTTGACAATTAACGGGCTTGTAATTATTTTATATGAATATTTAATACAACGCGATGAACTTAAGGAAAAGTTAAAATGAAAAAGAAATTGTCAGTTCTGATAATGAGCGGAGTTCTGAGTCTTGCAATGCTTACTGCCTGCGGAGGCACGGACACCAAAACCGAAAATGCACAGCCTGCTGCCACAGAGAGCGCCACTGCAGCTGATGACGAAGAAATAGATATGGAAGCCGAACTTCAGGCAGTTCAGAATACCCTTACCTATATGGGCGGCCTTTATATCAGTGATCCGGAGAACGACCTGATGCTTGCCATCTTCAAGAATGAGAATGCCGATCTGCTGGCAGTAGTGACCAAGCTCGGCGCAAAGTATTACGGCATCATCCCCGAGACCGAGTCAAAGACACTTGATGACGGCCGCGGATATACAGCCTTTACTCTTGAGGATCATACCTTCGGCTACTACTTCGGAAATGATTCTTTTGTAGTTGATGAAGACGGAACCGTTTACGAAGGCAAAGATGTTGATGAGAGCGTTGCCAGAGATATGGTGGCAGACGTGTTTAACGCCGGCGGAAGATAATAAGCTTCCGACATCTGTCGTAGAATCTTAAAAAGTGAACCGCCGCAGCCTTTTTGCTGCGACGGTTCTTTTTTCTCTCGTCATAATACCTGTTTATACTGCTACAACTATATCCCTTCTTACATATTCCTGCTGCTTTCTTCCGTCATTGTTGATGATCATCTCCCTGTCTTTGTTTCTGGAAACAAAGAAGGACGAAAGACGCATGCCCATCTTGTTGGTCTCACATTCATTAAGAAGATTCCGGCTGATATTCACCACAAAACCGTTTCCTTCTTCATTTATGGCAAGCTTTCCGAGACGTTTCTTCCTGCCGTCAGGGCAGATGCTGTAGATCTCTGCCATGCCGAAGAGATACACAAGCCCGGCATAGACAGCCGCTATGCCGGCAGCCGAACCTGCGGTTACTGCCCCGGCCTTGGCTGCTTTCACCGCTTTCTCCTTCCACGCTGCTCCGACTTCTGTACGGGCCTCGGCCGCTTTGTCTGCACTCTTTGCCCTTTCCTCCAGCTGCTTTTTAATACTGTCAGCATCCTGAGTCCGGTTCATCAGTTCCGAATATACCGTGGACACCATCCCGGTATCATCCGTAACTTCCTTATTAAGCAGGAAATTCTGAAGCTCTTTATCATATTTCTGCATATCCGATCTGATGCTTTCTTCGGTGACAGTTGAGCTGCTGCCGGAGCGCTTTTTTTTCTTTTTCGTACTGCTGCCATCGTCTTCTCCCGGTCCCGTGACTGCGGCATTTTCGCTGACGGTACCTTTATCTTCTGAGGCAGGAGGCATATTTTTGCCACTTTCCTCATCAGTTTTTCTGCCGCTGCCTTCGCTGCCCTCTTTGGGATCATCTTCCCGGGCATTAGCTGCCGGAGCAGTTTTTCTTTTCTTTTTATTGCCCTTATCATCTTCCTCTTCTTTTCCGTCATCCTTTGTTTCTTCATCATTGTCAGGTTTCTCCGGTTCGATCACCGGTTCCTTCTCGTCGTCGGGATCACCGTCTTTCTCATTATCCGCCGCCGGTTCCGGAGTCGGGGTCGGTGTCGGGGTCGGCTCCTGCCCGGAATCCTCAGCCGGATCCTTGTCAGGAGCGGGTGTCGGCGTCGGATCGGCTTCCTTAGGCGGAGGCGGCAGTACATGAGTCCTCGTCTCCAGCGGATATTCCTCCGGATCCCATTTCCATACTCCGGTGGGCCTGCCATTCCTGTCCCAGACCAGCTCCCCATTACAATAAAAGCCGTCAAAGACCTCTCCGTCATCATAGACCGGCGGCGTGATGGCCGGATATTCTTCACCGTAGGTCACGCTTATGAAGATATCGCCTATCCCGTCTCCGTCCTTATCGGGTCCGAAGAAGATCGAATACTCCTTCGGTGTCCACCGGGGCGTCAGCTGCAGTTCTCCCCCGTCGGGAATATCCCATCTCCACTTGCCCGTCGGTTTTCCCTCTTCATCATATACCTGCTCATCTCCGATATAATAGCCTTCAAATACCATTCCGGGCCTGGGTTCCGGCACATCTACCGGCGGGTAGTCGGAACCGTATATTATCTCCATTCCGTCATCAACTCCGGGAAATGTTACCCTGCCTGTTTTGGGCACCCACCGTACCTCCGGGTACAGCTCTCTGTCTTCAAAATCCCATGACCATATGCCCATGGGCTCACCTTCACCATCATAGATCTTATCTTCTCCTATATAAAGACCGTCTACCTTGTAGCCTGTTTTTTCTTCAGCCGTATAGATCCTGACCGCCGGATATTCCGAACCGTACTCGGCAGTCGTTGACCATGCCGGCTTTCCCCCGGTCCCTGCCGGCCCATGATATATCGTATACCTCTTTGGCTTCCAGCCGTTGGTCAGCTCTATGCTGTCCCCCTCAGCCGGTATCCACTTCCATTTGGCATGGATCGGCTGTCCGCTCTCGTCAAATACCTTCTCCTCACCCACATAGATACCTTCAATTTCATGACCTGCCGGTCTGTTCCATTCAGCAGACGCGATTGCCTGATATGCAGCATCATATTCCACTTCCGAAACCACAGGCGCTTCTCCCCCGTTGGCAGATGGATCACCGTATTTCAGCGAAAAATGCCTTGCTTTCCACACCTCGGTAATACTGTGTGCCCCTGATGTACCTACCGGCCATATCCACTTCTGGTTTTTGGGACTTCCGTCATTATTGAAGGGTTCGATATCTCCTATGCAGAATCTGTCAAGTTCGTATCCTTCCGGAGCCCTGGATGGATCCGGAGTGAAGCTGCCATATGCGGCATCGTAGGTTACTTTGAATGTTCTCCCCGCATATTCCAGTGTATACTCCTCCGGGGCCCACTTTGCCGTAAATGTGACCGACATATCCGGAAACCCCGTGTTAACCCCCGCTGCCTGTCTGCATTCCTCGTCATAATATCTGACATCATTAAGGTAATACCCCAGGAACCTGTATCCCGTTTTTACAGGCTTGCTCCTGGCCGGAAGCGCAGCTCCATAGCTCATCGTGGTCGTCAGTTCATTTCTTATCACTCCGTCTATACTGTATTTGATCGTTATAGGGAGATGAGTGATCGTATAGCTGATGGTATCCGTATATTCCTGTTCTGATTCATGGTCCCTGTAGGTAAATGTCCCCGTATAAGTCCCGTTGGCATCATATAATATGTAGTGATCACCTCCGCCAAGTCCATGATTTTCCTCTCTCCAGACGGTACCTTTATCAAAGGACGCACTCACTTTCTCCAGCTTTGATCCTTCAAGACGCAGGTTTAATCTGTTAAGCTCCTTATTATGAATGATACTTACCCTGCCCATTACCTGGCCCTCTTCCATTCCGCAGTGTATGCCGGAGTACGTAAGGGTATGCCCGGTATCGCTCCAATGTTCCCTTATAAAATCATCTGCTTCCTGAGATGTCAGGTTTTCCCTTCGCATGCCAACGTGCATCTGCTCTATCGAGAACGCTCCGTTACTGATAGCCGGGTGGGAATTGTAGTGCTCGGAACATTCTACGCTGTACAACCTCACTCCGTTCCTGAAGCCGGTGGGCGTCTTTATCGCCTCTCCCCTGCAGCGATAACTGTACGGTTCCGAACATTTGTCACTGTGATGATGATACAGATCCCTGTAAATGACCGCATCTGCCGTTGGTACCAGCTCGCCGTTACCTGCTCTTGCTTCAAAAGGCATAAAAGCGAATATTAATGGTATAGCCAAGAACATTAATATGCTCCTCGCTCTGAAAGAAATCTTTCCATACTTGTTCATATTTTTTGTCCCTCCGAATTCTCTGCGCTTTACGCGCATCGGGACAGAGATCAGGAATTCCCGACCGGGATATGTTTTGTGTGTGATGCTGAATATAGCACAGTGGGGTGACTCATGTCCATAGCTTTTAAAAACGACTTTTCAACAACTTTTGAACAGCTGTCTTCTGTTTACTTAAGTAAACCTCTTAACATAATTCAGCCTTTGCGTCTCCATAGCGACTTTCCGGGCTGCGGCCCTATGCCTGACTGAATAATTTTGCAAGTCGTCAGATCCTTATCTCTTATCCAATTGACCGATTTAGACAACTGTCGACTTAGACACATATATAGTTGTTTATTTTTACTTTATATTTATACAGATTTCCCGGAATTGATGTAATTTTCGCTATTGATTCATGATTCGCAGGTCGGATCAGGGTAGGGAGACAGTAACAGAATATAGGATTATGTAAAGTAATATGAAGCGAATAAAAGTACATAAGCGTGATACATTCTATTTTATGTAAACTAAAATCCGATTGATTGGAGGCTTATTCTCGGTCATGTATACCAGATAATGTTGGTTTACATAATATTCCACGCCTTGTATTAGTTTACATAATTTTGTAATTCATTTTTCCTGTCATTCTCATTTCCCATACCTTACCATTTATTCATACACCCTCTTGCCTATGTAATATACTATACATTTTTATTTTGCCAAATATAGTTTTATTTTTTAATTTCGATTTATTCTCCAAGAACAAGTGTTTACATAATATTTCTACATAAGCACTTTACTCTTTTCATCCGTCTTCTATTTGACATAAAAGCTTTACGCCCTTTTTAGTTTACATAACACATTTCCGTGAGTCCAAAAAATTTTAGCTTTACCATAATGAAGCAAGTTTACTATAACGGTAGTATTCACCAAAAAATATACTCCCCCGAAAAAGCAGTCTGCTTCGCTGGCCGCTCCGCACTAAGGCTCGCAGCCTTGCTTTTTCGTGGAGTACATATAAGTGAATATCTATCGTTTTTGGGGATTAATTATCGAATTTGGAGAATAAAACAGCACTCCGCAGCATGGTATGATCACTGCTGGGTAGTGCGCAAATAATTGTAAAAGCATGACGCGGGACTAACCAGCGATAGAATTATATATGGTTGAATACACAGGAATCATATGATAATACGCAGACAGTAGCTGGCAGCAATGTCATGCCATGCGGCTTTAGCGCAGCACTTAGTGAAAACAAGCAGCATATTCCCGGCGCAGCAACTCCCCGAAGGGGACGGTTGCGAGCCGAGGAATAGTACCGCTGCGAAGTTTGAGCTTTAGTGCGAAGCGACTTAGCATGGTATGACAATTGCTGATAAGCTGCGTACGTATGTCGACATGATAAATTATCCCCTTGGGCTGATAAGCGGCGCCCCCTTGCCTTCGAGGTATTCACGGGTGATAGTGACAACTCCGATGTTATCGTCCTTGGGGATCTCGTACATGATGTCGATCATGTGCTCTTCAATGATAGATCGGAGAGCTCTGGCTCCCGTTTCTTTCTTAAGAGCCTGTTCCGCGATGTATTCCAGAGCTTCTTCGTTGAATTCCAGCTTGACTTCATCAAGCTCAAGCAGCTTCTGATACTGCTTGAGTATTGCATTTTTAGGTTCCTTGAGGATGCGGATCATCATATCCTTGTCGAGTCCTTCGAGAGCAAAGACCATGGGAAGCCGGCCCACAAATTCCGGTATCATCCCGAATTTCCTGATGTCCTCAGTCTCCACTTTTTGCAGAATGTTTTTATCTTTATCAAGTTTACTTTTAACTTCTCCTCCGAAGCCCATACTTGTTGTCTTTTTCAATCTGTTTTCTATTATATCTTCAAGTCCCGGGAAGGCGCCACCGCAGATAAAGAGTATATTCGAAGTATTTACCACCGTTGTCGGTACCATGGCGTTTTTGGAGGATGCTCCGACGGGAACTTCCACATCAGCCCCCTCAAGCAGTTTCAGGAGTCCCTGCTGTACCGCTTCACCGCTCACATCCCTGGATTTGCTGTCTTCTTTCTTCGCGATCTTGTCTATTTCATCTATATAAATGATCCCCTGCTCTGCCTTGTCTACATCATTGTCAGCAGCGGAAAGCAGCTTGCTTACAACGCTTTCGATATCATCACCTATATATCCGGCCTCCGTAAGTGTAGTGGCATCCGTTATGGCAAGGGGTACATCGAGTAACTTTGCCAGGGTTTTAACCAGATAGGTCTTACCACAGCCGGTAGGCCCCAGCATCAGCATATTCGATTTTTCTATCTCTATATCGTTCATTGTATGGGTCGCAACCCTTTTATAATGATTATAGACGGCTACGCTCATGACTTTCTTGGCATATTCCTGGCCGACTACATATTCATCCAGCATAGCCTTAATCTTATGAGGGGCAGGTATCTTGTCCAGTTCAAGCAGGGGTTTATAATCTTCCTTATCTTTTCTCTTTACTCTTGTCCTGCCGCCACCCATCAGGTTCATAAACGGAAGATCCGCAAAATTTATAAAATTGACCTTGGGTCCTGTTTTCTTTTCCTCTTCGGTCTTGTCCTTCTCGCCCTCTTCACCACTAAAATTTAATTCGTCATTATTTATTATATCTTCTTTTAACTGCGTGCCCCCGTCAGGATTTGTGCCTTTTTTTTCACTATAATCTTCATTTGATTTTTCATCATTTTGCACTCTCATTGCACCATACATGCTCATCAGCTTATCAAAATCAATAGCCCCGTTGGCGCCGTTCAGATTGCCCATCTGGTCATCGATCATGCCCGCTATCTTGTCCATGCAGTCAGCGCACACACACATATTCATCGGCATCCTCATCATCTTGCCGGCTTCCCTCTCACTTCTGTGGCAGATGCTGCAGACCTGTTCATATCCTTCGCTCATGATCTCCTCCTCAATTATGTTTATTAATTCTATATTTAATATAATACAGCAAGCGGGCGGTATCTCTCCACCCGTTTGCTTTTCACCAGTTATTAAGCCTCTATTTTATTTATATTCACTATTTAATTCATTCCGTCGATCACATTCCTGTCTCCGAGGGTTATCTTAACGGTCAGGTCCTTATATGAGTTGCCGACCACTCTGGTTACATCCACTTCGACCTCTTCGCCTCTTTCGTAATACATCAGGAGTTTTTGTAATTGTTCCATGCTGCTGATCTTCTCTCCATCGAAAGCTACGATGTAATCGCCCTTCATTAAACCACCCTGCTCAGCCGGAGATCCGTCGTTGATATTGGCTACATATACACCTTCGGGATATCCGTAATATGTGGCTTCCTCCGCTGTTACAGTAGCACCTCTGATGCCCAGATATCCTCTTTTAGCTTCCGGTACCAGGGTTCTGGTAGTCTTGGTCATCAGTTCTTCGATTATAGGTCTTGCAGCCGATATGGGGATTGCATAGCCCATACCTTCTACTTTTGATCCGCCGATCTTGTTGGAGTTGATGCCTATGACCTCACCGTTGATGTTCAGCAGAGCGCCGCCCGAATTACCTTCATTAATGGCTGCATCAGTCTGGATAAAGGTACCCTTTATGTTTTCCATCTCCATCTGACGGTTAAGGGCACTTATAACTCCTGTGGTGACGGACTGGCCGATACCGAGGGCATTTCCTATTGCTATTGCAGGTTCACCTACTTTAAGTGCATCCGAATCACCCATTTCGGCTATATCTATGGCATCGAGGGTCTCATCATCCATATCTTCGAGTTTGACTGCTATAACTGCCAGATCCCTGCTGGAATCGCTGCCCTTTACAAGAGCTGTATATGTCTGGTCATTTACAAAGGTAACTGAGAGTTCCTCATTATCTTCAACAACGTGATAGTTCGTTACGATAAGTAATTCTTCATCGTTGGAGCCTATTATTATACCGGATCCTTCGGATTCCGTAGGCATCGTATAGTAGAAATACTGGTAAGAGCCGTTGTTGGTTATCGTAACTATGGCAGGCATTACACGGTCTACTACTTTGGAAACATCCGTTACAACTGTTCCGGTTCCTGCGGATATCATATCGCTGTCATCATTTTTATATGTATGCTCTATGGCAGAGCCGTTACTCTTATCTTCGATCTTCTCGGATTTTGCCGTATCAGCTTTCTTCTCGGCAATTTTCTCGCTCTTTTCTTTTACATTGCTGTAGGAAGCATTATCATAAACTCCGGTGAGCTTATTCACTCCGTACATTGCTCCTGCAGCACTTCCGCCGAAAACTACTCCGGTCAGGACCGCCGCAGCGATCCTTCCCGCAAGTGTCTTCTTTCTTTCTTTCTTCTGTTTCTTTTTGGGTTCAGCTGTACTCACATTTGTATATGCAGCTGTCTGAGACGCAGACTGACCGAAATCATATCTGTACTGTCCGCTGTAATCGGGATGTACATCCCTGTAATTTCCGTCCGCCTGGTATGATCTGGTATAAGGGTTCTCGTTCTTCCCTTCAGTATTATTGTTTGTAAATTCATTTATCTCACTCATTTCCGACACTCCCTTTCTTTTCAATAGTCAACAGGTCTTTCAACCTTTGTTGGGACCTATTCTATTTTTCTTTTGTGACGGAATTGTGATAAAAATATTTAAACATTGTGATTTTTATGCCAGATGTCCTTTCGCTTTGATAACATCTATTACCGAATCCACGTATTTCTCGCAGATATCATCTGATTCTGCTTCAACCATAACACGGATCACAGGTTCTGTACCGCTTTCACGTACCAATATCCTTCCGGTATCTCCGAGCTCAGCAGCAACTTTATCTACAGCAGCCTTAACATCCGGATCGTTCTGCGCATCGGGTTTGCTCTTAACTCTTACGTTCTTAAGTACCTGGGGATAGAATACAACCGGCTGAGCCAGCACGCTCATGGGCTTCTCCTTTGCGAGCATTACTTCCATCATCTTAAGAGATGTAAGTATACCGTCTCCGGTGGTCTCATACTTTGAAAAGATGATATGTCCGGACTGCTCACCGCCTATACGGTTTCCGGTCTGTATCATGTTTTCGTATACATACTTATCACCGACTTTTGTCTTGTCATATTCGATGCCTACTTTATCAAGAGCCTTGTAAAGACCGAAGTTGCTCATTACGGTGGTTACCACCTTATTGTTGAGCAGCTTTCCTCTTTCCTTCATATACAGGCCGTAGATATAAAGTATATGATCACCTGTAACCACATTACCTTTTTCATCAACACAGAGACATCTGTCGGCATCACCGTCATAAGCAAAGCCTATATCAAGGCCGTTCTCTACGACGAATTTCTGCAGATGCTCGATATGTGTCGAACCGCAGTCCGTATTGATATTGTAGCCGTCGGGATTATCATTCATTACATAAGTCTTTGCTCCCAGGGCCTCGAATACACCCCTTGCTATCTGCCAGGATGCGCCGTTTGCAACGTCTAGTCCTACCTTCTTATCCTTGAAACCGTATTTGCTCATGGATATCAGATAACCGATGTAACGGTTACGTCCGGAAACATAATCAACGGTACGTCCGATGCCGTCTCTCTCGGATACGGGAACAGTTGTCTTTCCGTCGATATAATCTTCTATCTCAAGGATGGTGCCTTCGTTCATCTTCTCGCCCTGACCGTTGAACAGCTTGATGCCGTTATCATAGTAAGGATTGTGAGATGCTGAGATCATGATACCGCAGTCAAAATCATCCACTCTTGTGATATAAGCAACTGAAGGCGTTGTGGTAACATGCATGATATAAGCGTCTGCACCGGAAGCCATAAGGCCTGTGCAGAGTGCATATTCAAACATATATGAGGAACGGCGTGTATCCTTGCCTATAACTATCTTGGCTTTCTTTCCCTGGTTTGCACCGTAGTACCAGCCGAGGAAACGGCCGATCTGGATCGCATGTTCAAAAGTAAGATTCTTGTTAGCCTCACCTCTGAAGCCGTCAGTCCCGAAGTATTTACCCATTTATCTTTCCTCCTTGTGTATTATCTCGCCGCTGTTCTTGAAGATGCTGTTCTCGGGAACTACACCTCTGACGCAGGATGTGGGATAAACATTGCTGTGACGCCCTATCACTGTACCGGGATTGCAGACACTGTTGCAGCCTACTTCAACATAGTCACCCAGCATTGCGCCGAATTTCTTGATCCCTGTCTCTATCTGCTCCGTACCGTTGTGAACGATGACAAGCTTCTTATCGGACTTCACGTTGGAAGTGATGCTGCCTGCTCCCATATGTGAGAAATAGCCGAGTATGCTGTCGCCGACATAATTGTAATGAGGCACCTGAACATGATCAAAAAGTATCACGTTCTTAAGCTCTACTGAGTTACCTACTACACAGTCTTCACCTACCAGAGCCGAACCGCGGATAAATGCACCGTGGCGTACTTCGGTGTTTGCACCTATGATGCAGGGCGCACCGAGATATGCGCTGGGGAAAACCTTTGCGGTCTTGTGTACCCACACCTGGGGTTCTCTTTCCTCATATTCATCGCCAAGAGTTGCACCGAGAGCGATGATCATATCCTTTATACCCTTCAGCGCTTCCCAGGGATATGTAAAGCCCTTAAGGTAATCCGCTGCCAGAGTATGCTCGAGATCATAAAGATCGTTAATGGTATACATCAGAGTCTTTCTCCTTTCTCTATGTCAAGGAAATACTTGTAGGTATCAACAGTCAGTTCACCGCAGGCTGCCTCATCGCAGGCGATGATGGCACCGTTGTGCATCTGCAGTGCGGAGCAGGTCCACTTCTGGCTTACGCCGCCTTCTACCGTAGCAGCAAGAGCTCTTGCCTTGTTGTGGCCGTTGATCAGTATCAGCACTTCCTTGGAATCTGTAACGGTACCGACACCGACTGAAAGAGCCTGAGCAGGAACAGCTTCGGGATCGTTTCCGAAGAAACGTGAATTAACGATACGTGTATCTGTTGTAAGATTTCTCACGCCTGTCCTTGATGCAAGTGAAGTAAAGGGCTCATTGAATGCGATGTGTCCGTCCACACCGATACCGCCCATGAAAAGATCTATGCCGCCGTAGGAAGCGATCTTTTCTTCATATCTTTTGCACTCTCCTTCGGGATCGTCGGTCATACCGTTTAATATATTGATGTTCTCGGGTTTCATATCTACGAGATGATCAAAGAAATTGTCATGCATGAAATACCAGTAAGACTGGTCGTGCTCTCTGGGCAGTCCCAGATACTCATCCATATTGAAACTTACGACGTTTGCGAAGGAAACTTCTCCGGCCTTGTTCATCCTTACCAGTTCCTGGTAAACGCCTATGGGTGAGGAACCTGTGGGAAGACCGAGTATGAAAGGTCTGTCCTCTTTATGAGCATTGATCTTGGCTGCTATATAGCCTGCTGCCCATTTACACATCTTTGCATAATCTTCCTGTATAACAACTCTCATTATAAACTCCTCCAAAATTTGATATCTTCTCTTCTTATCCGTGAGAGGTCCTCTGTTACGGTGTCGATTCCGCTTTTTCCTTCCTCTCTTACGATCAATAGCCTGATGCCAGAGACCGTGGCAGCATCCGCCGAATATTTCGATAACTGCCAAACCTCGTCACCCTTCCGGGCCCGGCGCTAACCATACTCCCCTTCCTCCACAGGGGTTTGCAGGTTTTACAAACTCTGATATTATACCACATATTTTGTGGTTTAGCAAACTATAGAGCACAAAATAAGGAGGTCAGACCTCCTTATCTTGTCTTCGTACATTTGGTTGCCAGTACTATCAAACCGGCCAGCACACCGATGCCTGCCGGTATCGCCGCAAATATCCCTATCAGCAGCTGCAGAAAATCCATTGCCATCTCACGCGCCGGGATCAGTTCGTAAGGTACCGGTATAAGCGGGAACAGCACGAACAGCAGCACTCCGAAGAGTATCGAGCTTATGATATGGGTCAGGCATACATACTTAAGTTCCCACTGCAGCCGGTTCATCGAAATCGCCACAAACAAAAGCTGTATGATGACCATCGGCAAACCGCTCAACAGCAGCATTACCAGAAAGGTCTGAAACTTGAAGCCAAAGCTGTCCATGAAACATATCAGACACTGATAGCCGTAGGTTGCCGCGATGCCCAAAAGTGCCAGGATCACTGCCGCGATCACCGGCTTTGATCTGTTATTTTCCATTATTTCTCCTTTTCTTCCCAGAAGCGCGGGTTCATGGATAAGCCATGCACCAGCTTCTTCGGTAATTTATCGTATTTCTTTCCCAGCTTGTAACCTGCGAGTTTGCAGGCACTTAACCAGCCCAGCTTAAATACCTTGAGAGGCTTCCCCATTTTAAGCAGCTGCCGGGCCTGGGTAAATACCAGCTTCTTTCCCTCTTCCCCGGGTGGGACATCTGCAAAGGTCTCGGGATGCATGGCATGGGATACTCCGAGATCGAAGTTTCTCTTAAACTGCTGCCTGCCGTTGTAATCATGACTGTGAAAGACCTTCGCTCCTGCTGCATAAGCTATCTTATATCCTGCATCTATTACCTTTCTGGCATAGACCATATCTTCGTTAAAGATCATCCTTTCTTCAAAACCGCCCAGTTCATCGTAGATCTTCCTGTTATAGGCCGCGCATACATTGGGGCAGAAGAAAGCTTTTATTCCCATGGTATCCAGATCTTCTTTACTTTTAAGCCTGCTCTCTTCGGGATAGTTAAATTTTCTTGTTAGTTTCTCAAGTATGTCCGCATCCTTCCCGGCAAGCTGCCTTGCATAGGAAAGGGCTGCTTCGCCGCTTTCAATGGGACGCATCAGTTCCTCTACCAGCTTATCATCTGCGGGAAGTGCATCATCTGTCATAAACAAAAAGGCATCGGCACAGGACATCTCAACAGCCCTGCGCCTGGTGCCTCCGTGATCAAATTCATCTTCTTCAATATGTTCTACAACAACATCATCATAAATGCTGCAGATATCCCTGCCGCAAAAATAATCCTCATAATACCTGCGTCCCGTATTGATAACGATTATCCGGTTTATCGGATATGACTGCTTATGAAGTCTTCCAAGAAGTATTTCAAATCGCCTGTCCGGTTTATACACCGGTATTATGATATCCGTTTTCATCAGCTTATACTTCTTTGCCGTTTACAACCTTACCCACATTCGGAAGATATTTCTTTACGAACTCATATATCTCTTCCAGCTCTTTCTGGTTGGCTGCGCTGAAAGTTGTCATCTTCTTCTGCAGCAGCGGTTTGCGTGAAGGAGTCAGATACTCACCTTTCATCGGCTTTTTCTTTGCATCCATGAAGCAGTATGCCAGCATGTTCATGCTTGCCTTTGTGGGTATGGTATTCATTCCGATATAAAAGATCTCGCTGAGCTTAAACAGCTTATAGCCTGCAAGAGTACCCGAAGGCAGATACATGAGTATCTCATTGTCCTCAGTGATCTGTATCTGTCCAAGCTTATCCTTTATCTTATACTTGTTCTCAATCTTCTTCAAAAATTTCTTGTTCGCATTCTTATCGGCGATGACACATAATACGAGAATGACCACAAAACCTATGACCAGAGCCGGTCCTATCAACCCCTGAAGCTGTTCGGTACCCATATAAATTCCCTCCTCATCTTTTACACTTATCTGCGCCGGCCCCCGCCGGAACATCCCATATATGATATCACATTATCCCGAATCTGGCAAAAGCGGCTTGTCTTAAATCCCACTGCTTATTCATGAAGTTTATAATCTTTATCTTCATCTATGATGGCAAGCATACATTCTGCGATCGCAGGATCAAACTGGCTGCCGCTGTTTTCCTTTATTTCCGAACGCACCTTATCCTGGGGAAGGAAGCTGCGGTAGCTGCGGTTTGAGGTCATGGCATCGTAACTGTCCGCAACGGCTATGATCCTTGCGGGCAGCGGTATCTCTTCACCTGCTTTTCCGTCAGGATAACCTTTGCCGTCGAAACGCTCGTGATGCCACTTGGCACCGATGACGAGATCAGGCCGGCTTTTGATCTCAGCCAGTATATCAAAACCGAGTCCGGGATGAGTCTTGATCACCGAGTATTCTTCTTCGGTCAGTTCGTTCTTGCTGTTTATTATGGAATTGGGAACACCTATCTTTCCGATGTCATGCAATAGCCCCATGTAATACACGTTCTCACATTCCTTTTCCGGCAGGTTCATCTTCTCCGCAAGCATGCGAGAGTATTTTGCAACACGTACCGAATGGCCTCTTGTGTATTCGTCTTTTGCATCTATGGTATGAGCCAGGGCTTCCATAACTTCAACCGAAAGAGTTTTGATCTCGCATGCGTTGCTGATGTTTTTGATGATCGAAAAGAAGGCCCATATCAGAAGATAAAGTATGATATTGGTGAATACTACAAGAGCTACACCCAGGTATCCGTCAAAAGCAACATCCTTTATGGCAATACCCAGGATGATATAAAGTGAAGTGTAGACAGTCGGCGGTACGATAAAAGTCCTGCGCCTGGTGTTTAAGTTCTTCTCCGTAATCTCCGAAAGCGCTGCCACATCAAGCCTGCAGAGCAGCCAGAAAGCAGTGAGATAGAGCAGGTCAATAAAGGTTTCAAGTATAAGCTCGAGGTCGGGATCTGAAACAAAAGTACTGCTGCCCGAATATGATATGGTGATCGTTACAGTCGAAAAGATAAGATAAAGGAATAAAAGCAGCGATTTATCTTTTATCTTAAGACGCCAGCCGATAAGATAAGCGTATAAGACGATAAGTGCAAAATAAAAGCCTATGACCGCGCCGCCGTAGATTACCACATAACCCATGGATGACAGATCCCTGCCGTTGATATTATCCACAAAGCCGCTGGCAAAGAGGTTCAGCAGTGCGGTAGCCAGCAGGATGGCTTCATACATGCAGATGAGCGGATTGGTCAGTGCGATCATCAGGAAACTGCCGACAGTGCCGCGCCGTCCCTTCATGAAGCATTTTTTCACAGAATAATAGAAAACGGGAATGTTCAGTATATAAAACCCGTTCTGCATCAATGCAGGCATTATCTGTGCAAGTTTATCCATCAAGTCCTCCCGGATATAACTAATATGCGTTCTTGTTGATGAAGCCCTTGAAAAGTGTCAGTACCATGATCTTCAGATCGAACATCATGGTCCAGTTTTCGATGTAATAGAGATCGCATTCGATACGTTTTCTTATTGAAGTGTCGCCTCTGAAGCCGTTGATCTGTGCCCAGCCGGTAATGCCGGGACGTACCTGGTGCTTGATCATATAGCCCGGTATCTCTTCCTTGAACTTCTCCACATACTGGGGCTGTTCGGGCCTGGGGCCTACCAGTGACATGCTTCCTCCCAGCACGTTGAAAAGCTGGGGCAGCTCATCCAGACTGGTCTTTCTTAAGAAACGGCCTATGCTGGTAACCCTTGGATCACCCTTTCTGGTCCAGTCGATATTCTCATCCTCTTCCCTCTGCTCACGCATCGAGCGGAACTTGTACATCCTGAACATCTTCTGATGCAGCCCCACTCTTTCCTGGGTAAAGATGACCTTGCCGCCGTCGGTAAGCTTGATCATTATTGCAGATACCAGCATCACCGGTGAAAACAGCACGATGAGTATAAGCGAGAATATGATGTCCGCTGTTCTCTTGAGCAGCGAATAGAGATTGTTCGTAAGGGGAACGTGTCTGATGTTGACCACCGAAAGCCCCATCAGATCTTCGATATAAGGCTTGGTAGGAATAACGCTGTTGTAATCGGGAATGAACTTGGTATGTACACCGCTCTTCTCACATTTGCGTACCAGTTCCTCCAGCTTGTCATAATCCGTAAGCGCAAGGGATATGCCTATCTCGTCCAGCTTGTTTTCCGGAAGTATCACATCCAGATTCCCTATGCGGCCTAAGACTTTCACTCCGTGATACATGGTGCCTGCAGGTATGTGATCGTCCAGCACACCTACTATCACATAGCCCCACTGGGGATTCTCGCGTATACGGTCTATATACTGCTCCGCCGCCCTGGAATAGCCCACCAGCAGCGCATGCTTCAGATTAAAGCCCTTCTTTCTCAAGGTTCTGAGCACTCTTCTTATGATGCCGCGCATAGTCACTTCGGCAGCAACATTGATGAAGAAGAAGAGGAACATAACGCTTCGTGAGAAATCCTTCTGCTTGAAGGAATAGATCGCCACGATGAAGCCGGCGAGGCCTATGATATTGGCCATCACCACGTCATATATCTCTCTGGGTCTCGTGGAAAAACGCTTGCTCCCGTAGAGGTTCATGAAATAATACAGCAGAAGATATCCGGGTACTATGAAGTACAGCGCGGACATATAATAAGACGGGGGCAGCACCTCGATGCTGTCCATCAGACCGCTCCTGAATTTCAGAAACCAGGCCAACATGTAGCTTAACGCCACCACGCAGCCATCCATTATCACGTATATTCTGTTAAGCAGCTTCTGATTGTCTTTGATCATGGCTCTTATTTTACTACATGAGGCTACAGTTCACAAGTCTTATGAACTATCCCGCGAATCTCCTTAACACATTACGGATCAGCTCGAGTTCCGTTTTCCAGAATCTTCCGGCAGGCACTTCCTTAAGCAGTTTCCTGCGTTCACGTCCTCCCTCGCTTAAAGATAACTTCACCCCTTCGAGAGTGCCGGTAAAATACGCACATCCCAGCTTCTTTCTGATAAAGTATGCCTGCTTTACAAGCCCGCCTGCCAGCAGAAAAGGCAGATTGATCAGTATCTGCCACCAGGGCATATTCTTGCTGATCAGGTAGACATTGTTTCTTGCGGACAGCTTTACCTTAAACTTATTGTGCCTCGAACCTGAGCTTGCGCTTCCCGCATGCCATACAAGGGCCGAAGGCTCATACATATTACGCCATCCCTTAAGCTTTGCGCGGTAACCCATATCCATATCCTCAAGATATGCGAAATGCGCCTCGTCAAAACCACCCAGTTCATCCAGCATGCTCTTCCTGTAGATTGAAGCTCCGCCGCAAGCTGCAAAGACTTCGGCGCGTTTTTTATATTTCTTTATGCTCTTATCCTTTGCCGGGGCAAAAGCCCAGCCAAGGGCACAATACAGATCTCCGCAGTCATCAAGTATCTCTTTGTCCTTCAGGGATATCATCCTTGAAGACACCGAAAAGATCTGCTCATCCTTCCTTATGGCATTCCATAAAGCCCTGACAAAATCCGGGTCCGCCACGGTATCATTGTTCAGCAGTATCACATATTCCGCCTTTGCGGCTGCTATCCCGTCGTTGACCGAAGCACAGAAGCCCATGTTCTTAAAATGCCTGATAAACCTCATCTCAGGCCACGCTCCTTCAGCCGGATATTTTTCCATGATCTTCTGCATGCTCTCATCCGCGGATGCATCATCGACTATTATGATCTCAAACTTTCTGACATTCTGTTTCATCAGAGAGTCTATACAGTCATCAAGATAATCCAGACCGTTAAAGTTTGGTATCACCACACTTACTTTTGCTTCCATTTACTCCGCCTCCGGATCGTAAAGAATCCCAAATCCCCTTTTTCTCGCCTCCCTGCAGAGTTTCAGGCTTGCCTGCACCGCATCTTTCTCACGCAGTGCACTTTCGTAACTCTCCTTCAGTTCGTCCCTGACTTTCATATTCCTTATGTCTACGGCCGGAGCTTCCTGCTGCAGATGTGCCCTGTGCACCGGTCCCGAAAAACCTTTCTTCAGACCCTCGTAGATGCATCTGCCCTCTTTGTCCATGGCACCGCTTATGACTCTGCCGTTTTTGTAGACCGGCCCGCCGACTATTCCTATATCACTTCTCTGTTTAAAAATATCTTTATAAGCTATCCTGTAAAAACCAAGATGCTTAAGTCCCTTTACTTCAGCCTCTCTTCCCCTTCGCTTTAGGGCTGCTTCTATTGCCCGCTTTCCCGCCTCATAGGCATAGGTCTTTGCATCGGTATTTCCGGAAGTGGAAGCTTCATGCTCTCTCCAGTGATAGAGCACCCGGTCCACATGTACTATCTTCTTCTTCCATCCGCTGCCGCAGTTTTCCCTGCACCAGTCAACCGTACGAAGGGCCAGGTCATAATCCTGGGAGCCGTCGAAAGCTTCATCCAGCATCAGTTCTTTTATCACTCCGCTCCTGTAGGCACTCAGATGGCAGATGTAATTGTTTGTAAAGAACATCTCATCATCATAGTCCGTTTTCCTGTTGGGAGCATGGAAATTCTCCATGTAGCTGTCCGACTTATCCTCATCGGAATACACAAGTACCGGCCCGTCAGCCTTATCTATGGCCTTGCGCAGCTGATAGAGGGCATCGGCTGTTAACGTATCATCATGATCCAGCAGGCAGATATAATCTCCCTTTGCATATTCCAGTGCCGCATTGGTATTCCCTGAGATGCCTTTGTTTTCTTCAAGTCTGACATAGCTGATCCTGTCATACTGTTCCTGAAAACTTGCGACTTCGTTTTTTACAATATCACTTGCGGAAGCATCGGCTATCAGCAGTTCGTAATCCTTATAACTCTGTTCCGTAACTGAGAGTATCAGGTCCTGCATGAACAGCTTCGCAGTCTCGTAAGCAGGTACAAGTATGGTAAATTTAAGCGGCCTCGCAAACTGCTCGCCGGCCTGCTCCTCCAGTTCTTCCTTCGAAGGCGGCTCATAGCTGTACTTCATATGCCGCTTTTCCCACAGCCTCTCCTGCACGGCAATAAGGGTATCTTCGATACCGTTTCTCTTAAAATACCGTATTGTCTTTTTAATGCTGTCCGTTATCAATAATACTCCTTAAGGAAACCACGGGGAAACCACGGGGACGGACCTTGTGGTCCTTCAGAAAACCACGGGGACGGACCTTGTGGTCCTGAAGGACCACAAGGTCCGTCCCCATGGTTTTCCCCATGGTTTTCCATCCCCATGGTTTTGTCCCCATGTCAGTGCTGCGTCATCAGATATGTGCCTTCACCGCTTCGGTAAGTGCATCCAGTTTGGCTGCGGCATCTTCCAGGCTGCTGCCCCTGATACCCATGTAGAATTTGATCTTGGGTTCTGTTCCCGAAGGTCTTGCGCAGCACCAGGAATCGTTTTCGAGATCAAAGTAAAGTACGTTGGAAGTAGGCAGATCCGTCTCTCCGGTGGTACCGTTTTCGAAATCGATGGTCTTGTGCTCCTTGTAATCCAGGAACTTTCTGACCTTCAGCTCGCCGAATTCCTTGGGAGGATCCTTGCGGAGCTTATCCATCATCGCAGCGATCTCTTCAAGTCCTTCCTTGCCCTTCTTGGTGATCGCATACTGGGTCTCTTTATAGTAGCCGTACTTCTCATATACATCTATCATCATATCCCAGAGAGTAATGCCCTGCTTCTTGCACCAGCTTGCCACTTCACAGAGACACATGACCGCAACCACAGCATCCTTATCCCTTGCATGTGTTCCCGCAAGACAGCCGTAGGATTCTTCCAGGCCGAAGACATAATTGTTGCAGCCTGTCTGCTCAAAGATCTTGATCTGCTCACCGATGTACTTAAAGCCCGTGAGTGTATCTATCTCTTTCACTCCGTATGCCTTTGTGATGGCATGAGCCATATTGGTGGTGACTATGGTGGTAACAAGGGCGGGATCCTTGGGCATTGTGCCGCCTGCTGTACGCTCTCTTAAGATATATTCAGCTATCAGCATACCCGACATGTTTCCGGTGAAAGGAATGTACTCACCGCTCTTGGTATCCAGTGCGTAGATACCCAGTCTGTCCGCATCGGGATCCGTAGCCATTACTATGTCGGCATGTTTTTCCTTCGCAAGCTTAAGTGCGAGAGTGAAGGCCTTGGGATCCTCGGGATTGGGATAATCCAGGGTAGTGAAATCCGGATCCGGCTCTTCCTGCTCGGGAACAACATATACGTTCTTGAAACCGAGTTCCGCAAGTATCCTTCTTACCGGCACGTTACCCGTTCCGTGGAAAGGTGTGTAAACGATCTTTATATCATTTGCGACGGCAGCTATCACCTCGGGGTGTATTATCTGCTTCTTGAGCTCGACCATATAAGCATCATCTATCTCTTTGCCTATCACTTCATAAAGTCCCGCTTTTACGGCTTCTTCCTTATCCATGGTCTTTAAGGAAGTATAATCGCTTATGGCATTGACCTCTGCGATGATGCCTGTATCATGAGGCGGTGTCACCTGTGCGCCGTCTTCCCAGTATACCTTGTAGCCGTTATACTCGGGAGGATTGTGGCTTGCAGTCACAACGATGCCTGCTGTGCAGCCCAGTTTCCTGAGTGCGAATGAAAGCTCCGGCGTGGGACGAAGCGCATCAAACACATAAGCCTTTATTCCGTTGGCTGCCAGACACAGAGCCGCACAATCCGCAAATTCGGGACTCATACGGCGTGAATCGTAAGCTATCGCAACACCCTTTGCTCCGGTTCCTGCTTTGATGATATAGTTTGCAAGTCCCTGGCTGGCCTTGCGCACGGTATAGATATTCATGCGGTTGGTTCCGGCACCTATCACGCCTCTCAGGCCTCCGGTACCGAACTCCAGATCCTTATAGAACCTGTCCTCCACTTCCTTCTCGTCATTTCTGATGGAGAGCAGCTCATTCTTAGTCTCCTGATCGAAATAATCATTGTTAAGCCACAGATCAAACGCTTCTTTGTACCCCATACTCTTTGCCTTCCTTCCTTGTTTTTGTAAGCAGGTATGACACCCGCAGTCTCTGATATTATACTATTTCTTCCTTATTGCCGCAAGTTTATCCTTAAGTGCGGCATATTCTTCAAGCAGCTTTCCCGTATCCTTCTTAACGGTATCGCCATCCTCTTCCTTCGCAGCCGCCTCCAGCTTTCCGGCAAGCTCAGAAAGTTTCGTGGCACCTATGATGGTTGCTGAACTCTTAAGGGCGTGCACCTTGCCCGAATACTGTCTCATATCTCCTTTTTCACAGGCTTCCTTTATCACTTCCGCATTTTTCTCCGCAGTATCGCAGAAGAGCCTTACGGATGAGATAAAGCTGGAGACACCGTTTGAATTCTTTATTCCTTCTATTACCGTGATGCCTTCCACTTCACCCAGCCATTTCATATCTTCGGGAAGTTCGAAAGATCCGCTCTCTGCCTCCCTTGAAGGCTTCATCATTATATCCTCGGGAAGATGCCTCATTATCAGTTTTTCCAGCGTGACTCCGTCCACGGGTTTGGGTATATATCCTGTAAAGCCTTTGGACTTGTAGAATTCCTCACCGCCGGAAGCCGTATTTGCCGTAAGGGCATATACCGGCAGGTCGGGAGCAAACTGCCTTATCCTCTCCACGGTCTCCACGCCGTCCATACCCGGCATCATATGATCCAGCAGCACTACGTTGTAGTTGCCGTATCTTACTTTTTCCAGTCCTTCTTCTCCGCTGCTTGCTGTAGTAATGAACATCCTTGTAGGCTTAAGCAGACCTCTCAGCACATTCAGGTTCATGGGATTGTCATCAATGATCAGCAGCTCCGCATCCGGAGCTATGAACTGCGGAACATAAGGTCCTTTCAGGGCTTCCGTATCCACCTCGACAAAGCGTCCCATAGGACTTGCATCCGCCACCTTCTGCTCCAGTACGAGGGTAAATTCCGAACCTTCGCCGTATACGCTCTCGCAGCTCAAGGTACCTCCCATCATCTCCGCAAAACGTCTGGATATATCCAGTCCGAGACCGGTACCCTGTACGTCAATGTTCTTAACTTCATCAAGTCTCTCGTAAGCGGTGAAAAGCCTCTCCATATCTTCAGGCTTTATTCCTATGCCGCTGTCCTTTACCGAGATTTTCAGCCTGCACTTATCTTCAGCTGTTTTTTCCGAATCCACCTTCAGCGTGAAGCCTCCCACTTCGCTATACTTCACCGCATTGGTCAGCAGGTTCAGCACTATCTGTTTTATCTTGCCCACGTCACCGTAAAGCCGTGAAGGCAGCTTCTCATCCACCTCCACGGTGAATGACAGATCCTTTTCTTCCGCTCTTACCCTTACCATGGATATCATGGATCTCAGTGCATCCCCGGGATCGTATTCCTGCTCGGTAAGACTTACCTTGCCCGATTCTATCCTTGAGATATCCAGAAGATCGTTGATCAGTGAAAGCAGGGATTCGGATGCATTCTTTATATCCGAGGCATAACCCGCAATGGCTTTGTGATATTCCTTCGGTACCTCGCTTGCGTCTTCCCTCAGCATCAGCTCATCCACACCCATGATGGTATTGATGGGAGTACGTATCTCATGGGACATGTTTGCAAGGAAACGGGACTTCGCGGTATTTGCATTTTCCGCTTCTTCCTTTGCTTTTCTTATCTCCCCGTACTGTCTGCGGATGACCGTGTTCGTCATGATCCTCCATACCAGCACACCTGCCGTCAGCGCTATCAGCACCAGCAGGAATATCCTGACTATCGTCAGTTCAAAGAAGCGCGGCGTCTTGCTGATCTTAAACGCACTGTCCTGATAGACCGTGTTGCGTATCGGATCCACCACCTGCACATGCAGCGTGTAGTCACCGTATTTGAGTCCCGTATATTCCAGCGAACTCAGCCTGTTCTGGGCCGCAGTCACACCTTCGTCCCCGGCACCTTCCAGGTACATATGTATCGTGGGATTTGACATTGTGAAATCCAGCACTGCCGGTGTGATGACTATACGTCCCGCATCAGCAGGTATGGTGTAGCTGCCGTCAGCTGCTGCCACGATCTCACCTGTGCTGCAGTTTATGCTCCTGATATCAAGTATGATCTCCGATTCACGTTCAAAATAATGATCTATGTTCACCGAACACACGCCGGTGCGTCCTGCTATATAGAGCATGCCGTTTTCATCAAGGGCACTGAAAGCATTTGCGGTAGGCACCGCGGGAAGACCGTTGGCCGTATTGTAAAGCTTATAATCCACTATCTTGTTATCCAGCATATCCGCGGCTTTAACACTGTATACACCGTAAGACGAGAGTATCCACAGACCGTCGGAATGATCGCAGAAGATATCGAAATTGTTGTTATAAGGGAAACTGTCAACGTTCTTTATGACGCCGCTCTGCATATACTCTATGGAATTGGAAGTGATGATCCATAAAAGGTTCCTGTTATCATCACGCTTGACTCTCAGTACCACATCACTGGTAAGCCCCTGATCCCTGCCTATATGCTCAGTCTTGTCTCCGTCATAAACACAGATACCGCCGCCGTCGGTTCCCATATATATCTTTCCGTCCGGACCTTCGTCAGCACTTAGGAGCACCTCATTGGTAAGGCCGTCTTTTTCGCTGATGTTCTTTATCACCTTTCCGTTTTCGAGAATGCTTAAGCCGCCGTTGGTACCCACCAGCAGCTTTCCGTCCTTTGTCACGCTCACGCATCTCGTGGCATCGTTGGCCAGTCCCTCGATGGTGGTGATGTTATAGATCCTCTTATCCTTCGTGTAACATACCAGTCCCAGATAGTTGTTATAGGTACAGATCCACATATCACCCTTCTGATCCATGCAGATACAGCGTATACGCGCGTCTCCGATATATTCGATAAGTTCATTGTCAATACTCTTTCCCGAAGCATCCAGTATCTTCAGTCCCTGGTCGGTTCCTATATAGAGATCGCCGTCCCTTAAGCAGGTAGCGTTCACCACTTCGTTTTCCATCCCGCCTGTCTCAGTCAGATCTTTAAAATTGGTACTCACCACCTTCATCACACCCTGACGCGATGACGCAAACCAGAGATTGCCCTGGTAATCCGCGGTCATCATTTCTATGGAATTGTTCATGGGTATATTGGTAATGAGTCTGATTCTGCCGTTTTCATCAAGATAGCCGGCAGCGCTGCCCGAGGCGATCCAGATACGTCCGCAGGCATAGCTTATCCAGTACACGCCTTCGAGAGGTGATACATCTATACGTTCGTAGTCTTTTATATTATTGCTGAAATAACCGTGAAAAACCTGACCGCTTCCGGTACCCAGATATACCTTTCCCGGATCTGAAGGATCCGGAAAGATGGTCTCTATCCCGCCTATACCGAGGGACTCGGAGCTGATGACCGAACTCACTTTGTTTCCCTGGGCGCAGAAAGCATCTCCGGTTCTGGTGTTTCCGTATACACGTCCGTCAGCGGACACCATATGGATGATGTACTGGTTATCAAGTCTCTCGTCTTCAATGCTGTGAACCTTCAGATTATCATCAAGGTATACGACTCCGTTGGAAGTTCCTGCCCAGATGTTTCCTCCTCCGGATTCGCCAAAGCCCCTGATGGAAGAAGAAGGAAGGCCTTCCTTATAGGTGATGTGACTATATGAAGCCCCGTCTATCACAACTATGCCGTTGTCATTGGTACCGACCCAGATGCGTTTCTTACTGTCCTCGAAGAAAACCCTTCCGTTGGTAAGACCTTTGGTAGCGTCCTGTCTTTCAAAAGTCCTGCCGTCATATTTGAACACGCCGCTGTAGCCGCCTACCCAGATATATCCGTCGGAAGCACTGAGTATATAATTGGCATCCGAAGTAGGCAGACCGTTACCCGCATCATAGAGTTCCGAAGTATAACCGTAGCCTTCCAGCTGTCCGCTTACGGCATAGCCTCCGCCACCGTGTCCCGGATCAATGTCATTTTCTCCGCTGTTTTCCTCACCTGCAGACACATTAAGCGGTAGCATACAGATAATGATGATCACGGCCATAAGCATTGCCGTCAGGGTTTTTATAATGTTTTTACCGGATATCATCTCTCTCCTCCGTGGAAAGGCTCTTAAGCCCCGTGGAACTTTCTGAGTATCTTCTTTACTTCATCAAGGGAATCGAGAAATACTTCGACACACCTCGGATCGAACTGGCCTCCTGCCCCTTCGGTGATTATCTCCAGGGATTTCTCCAGTGAGAAGGCCGGCTTATATACTCTCGGAGAAGCCAGTGCATCAAAGACATCGGCCACCGCCATCACCCTTGCCGAAAGAGGTATCACCTCTCCCTTGAGCCCTTCGGGATAACCCTTGCCGTCCCAGCGTTCATGATGATAAGCCGCCATGTTCCTGGCTTCCTTCAGATAGTTCTCGCCGTTGATGGTATTTATCGCTCTTTCGATTATCTTCTTGCCCGCAGTCGTATGGGTCTTCATTATCGCATACTCTTCATCCGTGAGCTTTCCTGGTTTATTGAGCACCGCATCGGGTATGTTTATCTTTCCAACATCATGAAGTGGCGCAGACATTTCCACGTCCGAGATATATTTGTCCGTCAGTTTTTCGGTATAGTATCCGTGATCCCTTAAACCTTCGAGTATTATCCTGACATAAGCCGAAGTCTTCTGTACATGGGCTCCGGTATCCGAATCACGGTTTTCCACCATGTCCGCCATGGTTATGATCAGGCCGTTCTGCATCTGGGATGTCGCCTCCGCATAATGCCTTATCTCCTTCATCTTCTCTGCGGTATCACCGGCCATCGTACATATGGCGTGGTAAAGTTTCTCCACCTCATCATTGGTACGTATCTCCAGTGCATTCATTTTCTTGACGTTCTCTTCCAGCACTTCCTGGTCATCGCCGCCCTGCATGAAGCTGTTGGTCAGGGCCACCATGCTGTTGATGGGATATATCAGGTAGTAACCGGAGACCCACAGACCGTAACCGAGGATCAGCACGAAGAAGCCCGAGAAGATGAACAGCACTCTCAGAAGGAAATCACGCACATAGCCCGTAAGATACTGCATTGAAACATCGGCTCCCGCATAAGCTACGGTTACTCCGTTGGCATCCTTTATCGGTGAATAAGCCGTAAGTACCCAGCCGGATATGTCGTCGGATTCTATGGGCTCTATCTCTTCTCCTGCGAAAAGCTTGGGAAGATAAGGCTCGAAAGCTTTTTCAAAATCGGCCCTGTCACCGGGCTGATATGCCGTTGTGTCATCGGCTTCCAGATCGAATACGTAATAACAGCCGTCCTCTTTAAGTTTGATGACATAGAGATACTTAACGCCCTGGGAATTTTTCCGTATGCCCCTTAATACCTCTTCTGTTTTCAGGTATCCCGGCACTCCTTTACCGAGACGCAGGTACTCGTCTATCCTTGAAGCATCCACCATCTCGGCCGCAAAGTCTGCTGCTCCCTGTGCACTTGCCGCATAATCCCTTCTCACGTTTTCCAGATAAAGGGTGATGCTTATCCAGCCCATGACCAGTGTCAGTGACACCACAGCGGTCACCAGCATGATGCTCATCCTTTTCTTTAAGGAATAGCTTCCGTCATCACTCTTTTTTGTAAGCAGCTTCAGTTCTTCATCCGACAGGGGTTTCTGCTTCCAGCCGTATACCGAGAGCAGTTCTTTTTTTGCAGCGGGAATAAGCCTTATGATGAAGATGGCTGCCAGCACCGTAAGTCCCTTATCAAGCAGATTGATGCCGAGATTCACTATCATGGCCGCGCTGATCTTTCCCATACCTGCAGCCTCGGTGAGATATGAGGACATCTGTGCGGCATCCGCAAACTGCAGCCTGCCCAGAAGCGCCCACTGGAACAGCGTACCTACTATGCCTCCGAATAAAACAGGAAGGACCAGCATGAAAGCCAAAGCCGCCTTCCTCTTCTTTTTGCCGTACTTGCCTATCCAGGCCGCACACATTGCGATCATCACGTTTATGAAAACATAATACATGGAACTGCCGTTGAAAAAACCGCAGAGAACATTTGTCGCCACCGCTACGGTTATACCGGGCAGTACACCTGCAATGCCGGCACAGACTATGGTACCGGCCGTATCAAGATATAAGGGCAGATCAAAAAACCAGGCAAGAAATGCCGGCAGGACATTCAGGAGCACACAGAGGACTATTGTTATGACGATTACACTGATATGTGATCTTTTAGCTGTCTTTGCGGATCCCAAAACTCTCTCCTTCTCTTTATATTCAGTGTTAAAAGGAACGGCTCCCCGTCCCTTCTTATCGGTCTATCTGTTCGGCATACCGTCCCTCGCATGTACCTGCTGCTTTATCTCGTACATCAGGCCGTCCGCTTCTTTAACGTAATCCTGGAGACTGTCCCTGCCGAAAGGATTAGTGACCACGTGGGCACAGCTTACCGATATCCTGTAAGGTCTTGTTCCGTCGTTGTTTTTCTTTTCCAGTGCATCGAGTATCTCTCTCTGAAGCTTCCCGGCTTCCTTCTCTCCGCAGTCCGGAGCTATCACCAGGAATTCGTCACCGCCGAACCTTACCGGGATCCAGCCTTCCTTCATATTGAGCATGATGGAATCTGATACCGCCTTTATCGCATTGTCTCCGTGCAGATGTCCGTACTGGTCGTTAATGCGCTTCATATAATTGATATCCACGAACATTACCGTCATCGGACTCTTCTTGATCAGGCTGTCTTCAAACAGAGGTATGGCCTTATCCTCGTACGCGAAACGATTGAACAGGCCCGTCATCGGATCCTTATCATATATGCGGGTAAGATCGCGGTTCAGTGTATCCAGTCTTAAGTTGATGCGCAGCAGCTTCAGCGACTGCATAAGTTTTTCCATGTAGGGATAGAGCATGTCTTCAATGATCACGAACGAATCGTCCGCCATCACCGTATAGCCGAAGTTATACTGGAAATAATGCAGCGTCATCAGGAAGAATACATGCTGCTCGCCTTTTTTCTTTTTATAATGAGGTATCAGTCCTTCGCCCTCTTTAAGTATCACTTCGGGCAGAAGATCGTCATTTCTTATGCTTACAAAGGCATCCAGATCTCCGTGCATGCCATCGGAATACAGTTCCGATTCCTCGCTCATTATCTGGCCGAAATAATCGGAGTTCAGTACCAGATGGAACTGGCTTCCCTCAAAACGGTGATTGCTCAGATAGTGTTCCCTCATCACTTCCTTAAGTGACTCGTAATCCGACACCATGGAAATATGCTGGCGAAGCACTCTCTCGGTCTGCTCAAGCAGTGAATCATCCACATGTCTCTTATAGGAATCCCTGCAGTAATCGTTCCTGATCTTGTGATAATCAAGCGAACCCTTGCAGCCGCAGCTTTCCGCGCATACAAAGCCCGAAGGCACCATCTCTTTGCCGTTTACTTCCTCGCCGTCCAGGATCCTGCCTATGATCTCGCAGGCTTTTTCACCTACCAGTTCATAATTCTGCTTTACGGTTGACAGCGCGGGATAGGAGTACTTACCGAACCTGGCATTGTCAAAGCCCGTCACTATCACATCCTCGGGGATCCTGTAACCGAGCTCTATCAGCTTGGCAAGAGACGCCAGGGCCATTACGTCATTGGCCGCAACGATAGCATCCGGCATCTTCTCCCCGCTGTTATGGATATTCTCAATGATCCTCTGGGGTATGTCATTGGCCCACTGGCCGTACTTTACATTTTCACTTTTCAGTTCCAGACCGTGTTCCTTAAGTACCTCCTCGGTAACACGCAGTCTTGCTATGCTGTCTACATGATCCGGGGTACCGCCGATGAACATCAGGTTTTTAACCCCGTGCTCTTCCACAAGATGAGTGACCAGATCCCTCATCCCCACTTCATTGGCAACGCATACCGAGGGTATGTCCTCGATCTCCATACCGATGCTCACCACGGGAACTTTCTTTGCTTTTGCTTTTTTACAAAGTTCGACAGCGGTCTCGTTTGAATTGAGCATGTTGGAAAAGACTATGATACCGTCATAGTCCTCCATATTGCCGAGTTCAAAGATATTCAGTTCTCCTCTGGTGATATTGATGTGCTCCGAATAAGCAGCAAAACTCAGATAAACGAATATATCGGAATCTGCCTTAGCGGCGTACCTTTTTATACCCCTTATGGATTCCATAAGGGCATCTATACTCCAGCCGTTTGCACAGACAGCTATCCTTTTCTTCATACGCCTCTCCGTTATATTCCGTAATATCCCAAAAAAACCTTTTTTATTATATCAGAAATGCCGTATTTTGTGAAATCTTTTTTGTTTTAGCCCTCATTCTCCGTACCAGACCATATCTCCCGGGCCGGGCACCTCGGGATAGCTGGCTATAAAGGGACAGATGCTTGATGCACAGGTACCGAGCTGGGCCTCTGCTTCAGACAGTTCCTGACCGTAATCGTCCACATAATGTCCTTCCGTAAAATCATAGATATAATGCTCGAAATTGACTGTTCCGCCCTCATTATACTCATAGTTGATAACGATGTGTCCGTTGCCCCTGCAGAAAATGCCGTCGATCGTATCACTGTCGGACATTATCTCGGCAAGCAGGTCTCTGCCGCAGAGGTATTCCACGGTAGCTGCATCTATAGTCGTACCCGCATACTCGTTCACTTCGCCCTCTTCGCTGTTATAGAAGAAATAGTAGTATTTCCAGGTGTGTCCGCTGGGCATTCCCATATCCGGATCAAGGAAGGCATCATAACTGCTGTTCATAATGCAGAAACGGTCCTTTTCCGTCGGTTCAGCCACATTGCCGCAGCCCGAGAAAACAGCTTCCTTTGCTCCGCCCGATACATACCAGACCCTTGTTACCGCTTCAGTCACATATATCTCATCAAACATCACGTAATTTGTGCCGCCGATCTCCATGGTGCGTGCCGTATCCCTGTAGCCCATACCGCCTGTTTCCGCGAGCTGTTCGCATTTATCGGCCGTAACAAACCATAAAGCACCTTCCACTACGGGTCCGTCGCCGTAGTCATCCATCTTCTCTCCTATAAGAGCGAAGGCCTCATAAGTGCCGTCATTATCAAAATCATCATACTCAAAGCACTGCAGCTGATCTTCAGCTGCTCCGCTTTTCTTTAGTACTTTCTCCAGCAGTTCATCCCTTCCGTCTTCAGCTTTTTCGACTTCTTCGGGTTCTTCCGGCTCTGCCTCTTCCTTCTCTTCTTTTACGTTCTCTTCTTTTTCAAGCGTACGTTCTTCGCGTACATGCTCTCTTGCGGTGGTCTCTTCCTCTTCTTCACCGCCGCAGGCGCATAATAAAAGCACTCCCAGAAGGACTCCGCATAACTTGGATACTTTGATTCTTTTCATGATCTTCCCCTTATTCTTCCGGCAGACTGTTATATAAAGCCGGTTCTCCTATATGTTCTCTGTAGCTTTCTCCGTACCGGGCTTTCAGCCGCGAACGATATACATAATCCGTCATGCTTTCCGACATACGCATAAGTGCAAGCGATATGACCAGACATACTATAATGGTCAGTATTCCTTTCGGAAGTCCTGTCCTTTCTTTCCTTGCAGGATCGACCACGCCGGCATCCCTGTACTTCTCCTTGGAGCTCTGTTTCAGGTATACTCCGGCCCCCACACACCATAAGATTATAAGGACGGCTCTGAAGAAAAGCATGAACACGCATTCACTTCCTATGAGAGGATACCACTTAAAAACATATATAACGCTGAGTATGAACAGGAGTATCGTAACTGCTCCGGCACATGCAGCAAGGATCACGGATTCTCTGCTGTCCTCTTCTGTACTGTCGCTTATCACTCCGGTGAAAGGCTGAAGCTTTTTATTCTCCGGGACTTCCACGCCGTGCTCTTCCATCTTTTTGATAAACCTGCTGCTGTCCCAGTAACCGTACCAGCAGGCCAGAGCCGGTATGGGGCAGAAGATGGTCAGCAGGGAACAGATAATGCCGAGAGTTCCCACATCCCCTGCCTTGTCACTTGAAAGAACGACCAGGAACGCAATAACAAAGACCAGCGTAAACACAATACCGCCGGTTTTGAATATACGGTTTTCCCTCTTGTCATATACGGATCTCATGTCGTTCATTATACACCGCCGCAGGAATGAGGACAAGGGGACGTCCATAAGCCGCCTCCCCTTGCCCTTACACAGGTTTTGAGATAATATGATATAAAATCAATTGAGCCTGCGATCTTTGATCGTATGACCATGTTGCACAATAAAGCGCTCCGGAGGCCTCATGTACATGCTGTTTTCAAAAAAAACAAAACCGATAACGCTTATTATCGCGCTGCTTGCCGTATTTCTCCTTACAGGCTGTATGCCCGATAATTACACGTCCGAGGCTGCGGACAGTATGACAAAAGCTCACAGTGACCAGGTAAGGGCCTGGTTTGCATCTAATATTCCGGATGCAAAGATCACCAAACTTTCTGCCAAGGATTCGGGTCTGGACCTGGTCCATTTCATCGGAGGATATTTCGAACTGAAGGGCAGCGAATATCCCTATGCTTATGATTTTGATAATGATCTCATGTATACCGGCCGCAACTATGATAAGATGCTGGAATGTGCGGCAGAGGAGATCGCCGCTGCACTGGCTCTCCCGGTATCACGGATCCGTCTTGACGATCCGGTGGTCGAAGCCGATACCCTTGTCGAAAACATTCCCGGAGATATCGAGGGTACCGCATGCATTCCTCTTCGCGGATGCATTCCCGAAAACAGCACTCCCGAGGATTTTGCCAAATGGGTTATCTGCGACGGCAACGGTGATCCCGTAAGCGATGTCAGATTCAAAGCTTACGTGGATACCATCCCGGCATATGATCCCGCGATCTTCGATGTACTTAAAGGCATTGATAAAATAGACTATGTCAAAGCGATAAGCATCGGAACTGATGATGTTTATCATGTGACTTATTCAAGAAACAAAGCCGAGTCGGAACACTGCTATATGCAGAAGCTCCGTGATGATCTGTATGCAGGTTATCTTTATGACAGTGAAGAAACCTACGATGATGACGGAGCACTGACCGGCTGCACAAGCGAGATAGACGGGCAGGATCCGGAACCGCAATTTGACTTTGATCCCGACGGTACGCTGCAGCTGCGCATACCTGACGGAATGGCAAGACCTGCCGTCCTTACAAAGGGCGGAAAGAACTATATCAGCGTCACCGGCAGCAGCGATACTTCCGTAAGGAAATGGTCCAACGGCATCAGACAGGAGAACTGTTCTTACCTGCCCGGCGGTCCTTATGATTATTACAGCATAGACTGCGTATTTGACAGTACCGGTCTGATGCTGTACTTCTACAGTTCCTATATGGAGGAAAAGGGAAACTACAGCATCGACCTTTGAACCCTTTACCCTTCTTTATGATGTATGACTGTCTTCAGGCCGCATGTTTTTCCGTTTTCCTTAAGCTCTGCTTTATCATCATCCCAGACATATTCTCTAAGAGTGTAAGCTCCGTTCTCATATTCATAACCCTCGCCTGCATCTTCATACATCGTAAAGGTCCCGTCTCTTCCGGGAAATACATGCATCACGATATCTCCCTTAAGTTCCGCTACGGACAGTGCAGCTTCAGTCATCGGAATAATAGAACCTGCTTTGATGAAGACAGGTATCTTTTCAAGAGGCGCAGCTGCTTCGATCCACTGTCCGCCCTCATAGCTTTCATCGGTATATAAGTCGTACCAGTCACAGCCTGCAGGAAGATATACGCTGCGTGTTATGTTTTCTTTTTTATCTCTCCCGAAATACACAGGCTCGGTGACCGGGCAGACCATCATTTCATCCCCGAACATATACTGGTCAAAGATATCCCTTACGTCTTTATCTCCGGTGAAATCATAGACCAGGGGTTTGATCATGAGTCCGTCACGGACATGCACAAGCCCGGCAAGGGAATAGATATAAGGCATCAGCTCGTAACGTCTTCTGTTGGCGCTTACAAGCGCGTCATAGAAAGCTGCTTCCTTTCTGTCAAAGTTCCACAGTTCTCTTCTCACATCGGTTCCGTGTCCCCTGAAAACAGGCAGGAAGGCTCCCCACTGATACCATCTCACAAAGAGTTCGCAGTATGCAGGATCTTCCGCACCCTTATCATAGTCACCGTTCCAGTACCACTGCACTCCGTTGTGCACGAAAAATGCGCCTATGTCTATGGTCCAGTAAGGCATGCCGCTGGCGCAGAAATTCAGGCCGGCAGCGATCTGCTTTCTCATGGTATCCCAGGAAGCTGAGATATCTCCCGACCAGAGTATGGTGCCGTAGCGCTGCTGACCCGGATAACCGCTCCTTGTAAGGTTCACCACACGCTTATCCGGCGCGGTCTCTCTCTGCCCTTCATATATGCCCATGGCATGATAAAGTCCGAAGGCATTCATGTACTGTGCAGGCAGATGATTGCTGACGCTCCTGCAATAGTTTTCGTAATTCTTTGAATTCTCCGGCCGTACCATTTCCATCCACTCAGGACATATGGGCTCGCTGTTATCGCACCACCATGCGTCAATTCCGTGGCTGAACAGCCCTTCGTTCGCCTGCTTCCAGTAAAGTTTACGTGCCTCGGGGTTCAGTGCATCATATGTGTTCATCTTCGGGAGCAGGAGCTTTTTATCTTTGAATTCCTTTACGTTGTCGCAGCTCTCTGCCATGTTAGGCCATATGGATATCATGAAATGAACGTTTTCATCATGCAGTTTTTTTGTCATCTCATCGGCATCCGGAAAACGCGTCTTATCAAAACTCTTCTGCCCCCACTGTCCCTCCGGCCAGGATATCCAGTCGAGAACGATGCAGTCCAGGCCTATCCCTCTTTTCCTGTATTCTCCGGCTACTTCAAGGATCTCCTTCTGCGTTTCATACCTTTCCTGGGACTGCATATATCCGAAGGCCCATTTCGGCAGCATCGCGGCCTTTCCCGTGATCTTTCTGAAACCGCGTACTGCGGCGTTCATATCACCGCCGCCCACGAAGAAGAAATCCATTTCATTATCGGCTTCGGTGTAATAATATGACCCTTCACAGCCGTCATTAAAGATCGAAGGGCTGCAGGTATTCACGAATACTCCGTAGCCTTTTGTTGAAACAAAGAAGGGGATCGCTATCGTACGGTTTGCCTGGTTATTATATATGCAGTTTCCCCTCAGCGAATGATAGCCTTCCTCATGCTGGCCGAGGCCGTACAGATCCTCGTCTTCATCAAAGGCAAAATGAAGTCTGGTCTGATATGCTGTGCCTGTCTGTATCTTCCCGGCATCTTTTATCACTTCCTTGCGCCCGTCCGCAGTCTCAACGTATTCTTTTTCAGCGTCTTCTTCAGTGAGACTGTACACAGGAATCTCTTTCAGTTCCTTGCTTCTTTTTGCTCTTTCACTAAGGAGCAGTTTTCCGCTTTCATCATAATAGCTGAAGCAGTTTGTCTCCTTATCTATTCTTACAGACAGCTTCGGCAGCTTCAGATAAAGGTATTCCTGATCCTCCGTATGATCCCAATCCGGATATGCAGGAAGTTCCGTTATGCAGGGCTTCTCCTTATCATCCGAAAACTCCTTGTATGAATACAGCACTCTCACACTGCATTCATCTATGGGTATTATCCTCTGCCTTCCCTTTTCAAGCATCAGTTCAAGTGCGTCAGCTTTTCTCTCTGCGCTTTTCAGACGCATATCTTTATACGGAATACTTTCAAGCATGTCTTACACCCTCCTGTGTGGTTTCATCACAGCATTACAGCTTCGAGTATCACATATTCCAACTTCAAGTCAAGGCTTTGTGACAGACTGTGCATAACACTGTAAGAAGAAAGCAATATCTGCGCATTAAAAAAAGCAGAAAATAATATATAATGTAAACGCCGCAATTATCCAAAAACGAGGTATTGTATCATGACATTTTCGGATGATTTCAAAATTACTTCCATGCAGGATCTGATCGACCTTATCGATGAGCTTGGCTTCGTACCCTTCTTTCAAAATGAGATCGAAGGTTTTTCGATCGAGGAACATATAGGCCGCGGCTGCTGGTACACCGACGGTGATGACGGCTTCTGGCCGGCATGGGAATGGAAAGGTCCCGTGATACGCGAGATGAAATGCGCTTACGGCAAATTCCTTCGCAATAAGGCAATGTATGTGAGCCCGAAATGGTTTCCGGATTTTGCCAACTTCCGCAGGGACGGCTACGACTTCGATGCAAGATTCGACGACGAACTCGCTTCTTTCTACGATAAGGAGCTGTATGATCTGCTGGATGCGCATGCTCCGGTAATGTCAAAGGAACTCAAGCAGATCGGCAATTACGGCAAGAACGGCCGCAAAGGTTTTGACACTATGATAACAAGGCTGCAGAAGCAGTGCTACGTTGTGATCAGCGATTTCAGATATGCAAGGGATAAAGAAGGCAACGAATATGGCTGGGGCGTAGCCGAATACTCTACCGCTGAAAAGTTTCTCGGCAGGAAATTTGCATCTTCCGTATATAAAAGAACCCCGGAAGAATCATACTCCAGGGTTCTGAAACATTTTTTGAAGATACTGCCGGATGCAGATGAAGCTCAGATCAGAAAGATACTGAAATAAACTTATGTACGTGCGCAGGCAGGCGCCTCGTACAGTTTTCCGTGAACGAAATGATTGTATGATCTGCAGCCTCCCGCGCATATCCCTTTCTTATCGCAGGAAGCGCAGCTGCCGGTCAGCATCGAAGGCTTATACTTTCTGTTATAGGCAAATGCATTTTCGTCATTCCAGATTTCGGCAAGACTCTTTTCCCGGACATTCCCTTCGATAAAACAGTCATCATACATGGACTCACAGCCCCGAACATTTCCGATGCTGTCTATGCCTAACGACGTAAGGCCTGCCGTGCATCCGGTAAAATATGCTTCTCCCGAAGGATCGCCTCTTAAGTATTTCTCGTTCTCCGTATGATATCCGATATTGTGTGCTATTCCCATTGAGAAAGGAACGCTGTTCATATGCCTTTCAACAAAGGCAATTACCTTTGCGGGATCAAAAGCAAAATCTATGCCGGCCTTTGCGGCATTCCCCATAGGTGAACATGCCTGCAGCTGCCATGCAAAGATATCCAGTTCTTTTACAGTCGGAAAGAAATCCTCCAGACATGCTGCATTCTCTTTATTCAGCGTAGTTATCACCGAAACGGGTATGCCGCCTGCAGCCAGCGTCTTTACTGCATTCAGCGCACGGGCGAAACTTCCCTGCTGTCTGTATTTATCATGTACCTCTTCAGGCCCGTCCAGTGATACGGCAACGGATTCTATCCCTACACGTTTCAGCGTATCGATATGCTCCGGCTTAAATAAGAAACCGTTGGTGATTATGCATACGCTGATGCCGAGCTTCGTCAGGCTCTCAACTATCTCGGGCCAGTCAGCACGCATGAAGACTTCACCGCCGATCATCGATACCCGGTAACAGCCCAGTTCTTTGAGCTGCCTTGATACTTCGATGCACTCTTCCGTCGACAGTTCGTTCTCTCTTTTTTTCCCGTTCGCGGATGAGCCGCAGTATTTACAGGAAAAACAGCAGCCGAGAGTTATCTCCCATACGCATTGTCTGAGTCTGTATTCCATTATACAAGCACCGTACCCCCGCCCATAACACCGGGCCTTGGCGCTCCGCATTCAGTACAGAACTTTGCATTATTCTTACATCCGCAGGCGCAGGTCCATTCTTTGGACGGAGCCGGAGTTGCATCGGGTTCAGCGTTGAGCCCCTTAAAGTCGGCAAAACCTCCGGGGATTATCCCCTTATTCATCATACCCGGTCCTGCATAGACCATCATGAACTGTGCCGGGTCCCTTACTACCGGTCCCGCATACACGGCTGCCAGAGCCGGATCGGGTATCATCGGCTTTCTCTCTTTTTGATTAGCGGGGTATTCCTCATCTGCTTTATCCGTAGCGTCCGCAACTTTTTTTTCTTCAGCGGCTTTTTCTTCTGCAGCTGCCGCGTCTGCTTCCTCATCCTTTACGAACACTCCGGGTCTCGTGAAGTTCGTCCATACACGCTCCTCCGTATCCGGTAGACCATTCTCTTTCTTACCGAGGGCTATGCTCTTCATAAGGAATACCATATTACGCGCCAGCACACGCATCACCTGTTTTCCTTCATCATCAACCTCTCCTTCGCCGGGTTCCCAGCCGTAAATATTATTCCAGTACTGGCTGGTGGCAACAGGCATGTTTGAAAGCGTGAAGAATTTATTCAGTATATCAAATGTAGCGGTACAGCCCGAACGTCTTGCACTTACCACAGCTGCTCCCACCTTGAAGCTCTTGTCGAAGGAAGTAGAATAAAACAGTCTCTGAAGGGCGCTGAGCAGCGTACCGTTTGCCGAACCGTAATATACCGGTGATCCTATGACAAGTCCGTCTGCCTGCTCGAATTTTACTGCCAGTTCATTGACTATGTCGTCAAACACGCACTTTTTGTTTTTCCTGCAGGTCTCGCAGGCAATGCAGCCCCTTATGTCAGTCTTACCGAGAAGTATGTTTTCAAACTCAACATCGCATTCCTCAAAAACTTTTTCCATCTCCTTGAAAGCCAGTGCAATGTTTCCGTTCCCCCGCGGACTGCCGTTCAACATCAGAACCTTCAGTTTTTCACCCATTTTTCTACCTCCTCTGAAACTGTTTTATTTGGTTTTATTTTTCTGTTATCCCGTATGTACGCCTTTCGATCTTCAGATCAAATTCTGTCTTTGCCCCCTCGGGAGAAACCAGCGTCAGCACGATATCTCCGCCTTTTTTCAGATCACCGTGTATGGTATAAAAATCGTCTCCGTGATCGATGATACTTACCTCCCGCGATGACCGCCGCTATGATAACTTTCGGCCAGGTCAGTTCCAGGCCGCCGAATAATTTTTTCATCAGCTTGTTCATTACTCTTTGGCCTGCATTTCCTTTTCAAAAAAGTCTTTTACTTCCGAAAGATCCTTACATATTACCGCTGACAGTCTTCTCATCTCATCATCGGCTTCGATCATATCCGGCACCATTATCGGCCTCAGTCCTGCAGCATATGCTGAACGTATACCATTATAGGAATCTTCGATAGCCGTAGCTTCTCCCGGTTCTGCTCCCATCTCACTGCAGGCAAGCAGATATATCTCCGGATCCGGTTTGCTTATCTTTACCGCATCGCCTCCTATGATCTTGTCAAAATAGGAATACAGTCCGGCCTGCTTAAGTTCCGCTTCAACGCTTGCTTTTTTTGTTGATGAAGCAAGTCCTACAGGTACTTTGTTAATCTTAAGAAACTCAAGTATCTCGATCACACCGGTCTTCATCGGCAGCGGATTCTCATCATACCTTGAATGCCAGATCCGCGAACTTTCCTTTAAGAGTTTTTCGGATATCCCTTCACCGAATACCGGTGCATAAGCTTCTTCCACTATCATCCTTGTCTGATAGTCATTGGTGCCTATACATTTTCTGAATACCTGCTCAACATTTTCAAGTTTCCACTTCTCCGCGATCTCGCTCCAGCAGGACAGACAGGCTCTCTCCGAATCAAAGATCACCCCGTCCATATCAAATATCACTGTTCCTGTCATATAATATCTTTCCTCTTACTTTATTTCGGTTCCGCCCCATTCGACTACAGTAAAACCGTTTCTCTCAAAGCCTTTTATTTCCTGGGCTTCAAGCTCTGTCTTCTCATCAGCTGCTTTCCATGCCATCATTATCCTGAGTACGGATTCCGCTGTATTGCCCTCTGCATCCGTAATGGTCAGCGGATAATTCTTATTATATTCATCATCGGGATCCATCCCCTTAAAGCTGATGATGTTATATTCGTTACCTATCATCCGCGGCAGCCAGTATGTAATAAAATCATCACGCTCTTTTGTTGTCAGCCCGATCTTTCCCAGCGTCTCCTCAAGGAACTCCGCGGTATCCGCGCCTGCGACGCAGAAGCCTTTGCTCATATCATATGCAGTATTGTCTTCTGCTTCCCAGAATAGGTATGAATACTCACGTCCCTCAGCTGTCCTTAAGCTGCCGTCTTCATCTGCGATCACGTTCCATACAAATCCGTTATCGGCCTTCTCTGCTTTGGGATATGTTACGCTCTTTACCTCATCCTGAATACCGATGCTTACACTTACATAAGTATCATCCGTTTCGGGATACAGATATATCACAGGCTTCTCTACTTCATCTCCCCAATCGGGAAAAACATAAGGTTCCGGTTCGGGTTCAGGTTCCTTTTCTCCATTGTTTTTGTTTTCATTGCATTCGTTATTGGCATTCTCCAGTGCATCCTCAACCATCTGCTCCAGTCTGATGACGGAATACATTGTAGTCTCCTGATCTTCCCTGAGATTACTCACCTCATTCTGCTGATCCAGCTGAGTTTTAAGAATGACAGCCCCGAAGGCGATCACTCCGATCAGTGCAAGCAGCGAAAAAACGATGCTGATAATGCCTATTGACCGTACCTTTTTCATTTCGCCATATAAGCTGCTTACCATGATCCTCGTTTCATTTGCTGCATCATTCTGCGGAACATATGTCTGAGAATAGTTTTCGGAATTATTTACTACTTCCGTTTCGTTCATGATGTTATACCTCCGTGAGTCACTTACCGAAATAATATCTCCGTTTTTTTATTCACAGCTTAAATTGTATCTTAAAAGCCTGCCCTTGGCAAGAAAACCAAGGGGAAAACCAAGGGGACGGACCTTGTGGTTCTATTCCGATCAGCTGCAGCATCTTCATTCCCATATTATAGATCATCCTGCAGGCTTCTTCTTTCGGCAGTCTGAAATTATCGTAGATCATCATGACTGCCAGACCGTGAGTATAAATAACGGTATCCTTTACGGCTTCCGCGATCAGTTCCGGCGATACCTTGTATTCCTCAGCCAGCATCCTGACTGCATCATCATCAAACTTATACGCAAAGATGCTCTGCTCACCGTTTACCGCTTCGCCTATGGTAACCATAGGATCATCCACGTTAACAAAACGGAATACATTGGGATGATCGCAGGCATTGGTGATATATCTCACGCCCGATACAAAGAAGGCATCGACAGCGTTCCTGCCCTTCATCTCATCGGGAAGTGAGCCATAAAGCTTCATGCCAGCATAATGAAACAGTTCTTTCTTTAACTCCTGCATGCTCCCGAAATGCCAGGAAACAGGCTGGGTTGAGCATTCAAGCCTGGCCGCGATCGCCTTGATGGCAACCGCGCCTATCCCCGATTCGTCAAGCAGTTCAAATGCTGCCTCCAATATCATTTCCTTAGTGATCCTTACTTTTCTTCCCATTTTTTCTCCTGTCTTATTCGTAGGGTCTGTAATCAAGCGGCTTGGTACAGCCTATGCCTGCAGCCATTTTTGCAAAACCTTTCTTCCCGGCCGTCTTAAAAAGGAAACCTACCAGAGCACGGATATAAGCCGGAAAGATCTCGGGTCCGGTAAATTTCCTGCATTTATCGGAATCAAATCCGCCGTTTGCCGCAAACTCTCGTCCCATCTCTTTATAGGGCAGGGTTGTCTTATCTCTGTCTTTCTCTTCAAGAAAACGTATACTGAAATTATTTCCTTTAACAAGACAGCCTTTATATTCGCATCCGAGTTTTCCTGCCAGGATCTCAAGATACGCTTCACCGCATCTTAATTGTACCCCTTCCGCAAAGCCGCTCTGCAGTATGAACGCCATCTTCGATCCGTCATTCTTGGGCGTAACCGTTTCCAGGAATTCCAAAAGCAGGCCGGGTATGCATTCCACATAAAGCGGCAGTGCTATCAGAATGTTTTTGTTCTCATTAAACGCCTTACGCATATCATTCCAGGAATTCCTGTCAGAGACTTCATACTGTTCAAAAGTATTACCGTTCTCGCACATTCCCTCAGTGAACTTTTCAAGTATCTTATCCGTGTTGCTGTATTTCTTTACACGGGGACTTCCGTTTATTATCAGCACATGCATGATACCGCCTCCTTTATCTCAGTTCTTTCAAATACGCCCAGTGAACTGCGCTCAAAGTTAAGAGCCGCTCGCACGTTCCAGCGTTTAAGATATTCCGTCTCGGCATCTCCGAGATATATGAGTCCGAGATCCGGCTGGCTGTCGTATCTGGGAACATGTCTCATCTGCCCCTCGTAAAACCTAAGATACATCGTCGCTATAGGCAGTATCCTGTCATATATGTTTTTTCCTTTATGATCGATAAAGCCGAGGGCTGTATCCGAAATGACCCACAGCTGATCCGCATGTATGATCTTCTTGAGGATGATCTCGTAATCATCCTTTATCGCGCATTCTCCCGGCGTCTTAAGCCAGCAGTGATTACAGCCTATGCAATGGCTGATCTTAAGGCCGTATGCTTCTATTATCTCCGCATCAACCGCACTCTCTTCGAGGCTCTTCTTCAGCTCGTCCGTGACCGACGTGTCCGCGGTGGTATTAACAATAAGCACCATATCTGTCAGATTCTCCTTTCGAATAATATAAACTTGTTTATATAAACACATTTATATTATATCGGATCATCCGTTTTGTCAATATGTCAAATCAAAAAGGCGCATACACGCCTTTTATGATGTTGATCAATTAAACAATATCCGATCATGAAGCAGGTGCCGCAAGGTATTCCGCCAGTCTCTGGGCATGCCCCGCATTATGGATCAGCCTTCCGTCCGAACGCGCTCTTAAGAAACGCACTGCCTCCGAACGGTGGACCGCCATACGGTATAACGGCTTTTCCGCTATCTTTTCATCCGGAAGATAAATGATCTCCCTGTGTATGCCCATGGCTTCCGTTGCTTCGTTAAGCCTGCAGAGGAAAACTTCCCGGGGTTCCGAAAAACGGTACAGATAAGTTGCGGTATCCTCTCTGGTGAAAAACTCCAGCGCACATACTCCTTTTCTGAAGGCTGCATTCCAATACTGTTCCGGCCCCTTTGTCCTGAACATCCCTTTATGTGTAAAAGGCTCCTGAAGGGAAACCCGGGACAGTATATCCGCACGCTCTTTTTTTATACGGTCAGCGCACTGCTGTGTCCTTTCGGCAAAAGGCTTCGTGTCATAACCCATCTTTCCGACGGTATAATTTGCTCCGGATTGCAGGGATATATCAAGCTGATAACCGGACAGTTCTATACGTTCCGTAAAGCACAGCGGTATACGGACTGCCCTGCTGTTTTCGGGTAGTATACAGACCGCATCGGGATAAAGCGCAATATGCCCGCGTCCGCTCTCATCCGGAAGCCTGTATTCACCTTCGCACATCATTATGTTCTCTTCTTCCACGAACAGTGCTTCCAGACTGCGTTTCCCGAAGCAAGCTGTCAGTTCTTCCCAGAAGCCGTCAAAGGAAAAGCCGAGCATGGATATCTCAACAGGATTACCGTCCGATCTTTCTATCTGAACACGGTGATTTACCGGTCTGAGATAGGTCATGTCGGCAAAATCAAGGAAACTGCTGCCGCTGCGCAGCCCTTCCTTCTCAACCGAAAGTTCGCATTCCCTGCCGTTAACGGCACAGTTATATTTCATATCCTGTCCTCATAAGAATATCTGCTCTTAAAGCTTTCCGCCGCAGTTTCCGCAGAACTTCATGCCTGCTTCATTTTCAAAACCACAGGCAGGACATTTTCCGCTTTTTTCCATCGAAGATCCGCATTCGCCGCAGAATCTCAGTCCCAGTGCCACTTCGGCACCACAGTTCGGACAACGCTGTGTGCCAAGCGGTCCTCCGCAGTAGTTACAGAACTTGCCGTTACCGGCAGGCTTGCCGCATTTTGGACAGAGGGTGGTCCTGGTCTCGATCTTGCCCTGCCATACGGTAGCGTTTTCTGCAGCTTCATCTATATTGCGGCGCATAGCCTGGTTTCTTGCCTGTGCCACATAGCTTGCTTCGCGGGGTGCGCATTCGGTGCAGAGTCCTTCATCCTCGTTCCAGCAGTCAGAACATACCCATCTGTTACATGAAGGACACTTGCGGAAGAACGGTCTCACTTCTTCCTGTGCGCTGTCAAATGCCTGCTCATACTCCTTTCGCCATTCCGGTGACTGGCCTTCGAAACGGTTGCCTACAAGATCGCTCCCCCGCTCAACAGCCCAGCCGAGATCGCCGACTTTTCCGCCGATAAAGCTTCCTATCGTGGAGGCAATCCTGCCTACACTTTCCGTTTTCTTTTTCTGTCCGTAGGTACTGGACTTTAGAAAAGTACTCTTAACACCGTTTCCGCAGCAGTCACAGAAAAACTCAAACTGAAAACCGGCATCTGTTGACAGATCATTGTGATTGCGGGTAAAAGAATGCAGCATATGAATCCCTCCTTAGAATATAGAATTGTATCCCCATAAATACATTATAACCGAAAGCACGAGAATAGCAACATAAATCGATCCCCTAATCCCTGCTCAGTCCCGTCTGTTATTTTTTCCGGGATCAGTCTTTTTCCGGCTGATGTAATCGTTATGCTCCAGTTTTCTGATCTGTTCGCCCTGATATTTTCCACCCAAAAGGACCGAATCATAATAATCCGTCCCGAACATTCTGTACTTGGTAATGTCATCCGCCGCATGAGCATGTCAAACTGCACGGCGGGGCGTTCTCACGCCCCGCCCCATCTTATACTATATTGTATTTCTTAAACAGCTCCTGTCTGGTCTCATATGTACCGTTCAGCGCATCCTCATAATCCTTGCTGCCCGGTGTGAGCACACGGATGAGTTTTGCCAGCAGATTTGAGCCTTCTTCTCTGCCTTCTTTGATTCCTTCTTCACGGCCTTCTTTCCTGAAAAGCTCCATGGTTTCTTTTTCATCATATTCTGTGAAAAGCATGTTTTTCACCTCCGCTTGATGTGCGATCATATACGGTCTGATCACATAGTCTTCAGGCATATCTTTTATTGCATAATCTATCGCAGGCTCAATATCCATGGTTTCCCGGTTCCTGCGTACTTCCTCAACAAACCAGGAATACTCAGACAGCAGTTTGCAGTTTTTAAGATGATCGCTCCCATACTGTGGACGAATGTTGATCATTTTCACACACACTTCCACATCAGCTGCTTCAGCATTCTGTGCCATCGGGAATGAATCACTGAGCCTTAATACCCTGTCACCAATATCAGTAGCTCCATTATAGAAAGTAACCAGTTTGGGCACAGGCAATCTCACCTGCTTACTGCCATAAATATTCTGCTTCGTTCTTTATATGTATTTATCATACTGCCTGGTAAGGTACATAAGCTGCCGCACCGGCATATTCGGATTATAACTGCTTTGATGCTCATACAGACTCAGGTCGCTGTTTACTATGAAAGATACATCATTCTTCATTCCCATATAGATAAAGTCTTCCATAGTAGTGATCTCGACACATTCAGGATCTGTATAATCTGTTCCGTTTACAGAATTATAAAGTGACAGAGTCCATTCCTTATGCTCTTCTCTTCCGAATATAAAACAAAAAAGCCTGTCTTTATTGTTATTATTGATGCTTTCGCTCATCCATAAACCTCCTTATATTATATGATTGAAATAAAAATGTTACAAGCGATATTCGCAAATCACCATGAAAATGAAAACTGTTTTCGGAAATCGAAAACACGGCGGAAGATCTCCGCCTAAACCTTTCTCAGACATATTTTAATATATCATGAATTGTCAGAAATGTAAATGACGCAATATTTTTCTCACTTATTTCCGTATATCCTTAAGGCAAACATGCAGATAAGACAGATCAAAGAAGTGATAAACAACGGAAGCGCGAATGCCACCAGAAAAAGCAAACCGACAAGACCTCCCCAGCTCACAGCTATCATAGTCAAGAGCATGGAAGGTAATCCCACGATCAGCGTAAGGATTGCGACCGTGATGAATATTATAAACATGTCGCCTTTCTGTTCCGCTTTTTTATGAAAGATCATACTGGCGATGCAGCCGATCGCGGCTGCATCGAGACCGACAGCAAGCCATACCAGCGGCCATACGGATTTTATCGATTCCTCGAAAACGCCGCCTGCCGCCATCGCAACGGTCAGTCCGAATGCGACTATAATAAACAGTATCTTCCGTTTTTTACCGAAAGTTATGTTGTTGCCGCTGTTATCGTCACCCATGTTGTACCCCCATGCCGTCTGTCACAGAATGCCTTCATATTCCATCGAACGTGCTTTGCAGCTGCCGTCCAGTTTTTCAAACTCTCCGTATCCCGTAAAATGAAGCCCGCACTTCTCCATCACGCGACCGGATGCAAGATTCGGTTCCACATGACTTGAACAGAAATGTGTTATTCCGAATTCTCTTTTTGCAAAATCTATCATTGCTTTAGCAGCTTCCGTCGCATAGCCCTGCTTCCAGCAATCATGTCGGAAGTTATAACCGAAACCCCAGAAGCCTTCTTTAGCACCGGGTCCTATACTTCCGCTGCCTATCAGTTCATTATCTTCTGATCGCACGTAACCGAAATGATACTCGCCATCGAATACTTCTATGGATTCCAGCCATTCGATCAGCTTCTCTTTATCGGTATATGTAGGATAGACCATATATCTTGCCACCCTCTCATCACTCACCCATTTCCATACGGCGTCCGCATCCGCTACCGTCATCGGCCGCAGCAGCAGACGCTCTGTCTTTATTTCATAATCATGTGCTCTCATTTATATTCTCCTCCGATCATTACGTTATATTCCTTTTAATTCAATAAGATAGTGCTGTTTCATCACACCGTCCTCTTCAAATTCTTTTACAGATATTCCTCCGCATCCAATAGCAGTTTTAGCGGATGCGATATTATCTTTGTCACATGCAACGATAACCTGAGTTAATCCTTCTTGTTTAGCAAACCCGAGGATAAGTTTCAGTTGCTTTATCCCGTATCCCCTGCCGCGCTCGGATGGCCTGATACCATATGCGATATGTCCGCCATTCTTAAGTTCTTCATTCAGACTATGATGTAACTTAACACAGCCTATCAGCTTTCCGTCTGAGACTCGGCGCGAAAAGAAAGTGCTTGTCTTTATTCCGGCATCGAGATTCCCTTTTCTTATGGTTTCTATATGCTCCAGCCATTCATCCAAATCATCATAGTATGCAAGTCCACCGGTTCCGTGAACCTGCATATCACCATATTTAAAATGCTCTTCTTTGTATTGAAGTATATCTTCTTTCATATCTAAAGAAGGATATATCAATTCAAGTTCATCCATTATCCATAACCTGATCTTCAATAGAATTCCTGCATAGTATTTTATCAGAAAACAGATAATACCAAAAGGATAATGTTATCTCTTGTTCAGTAATAATGATTTCAATAATCCCAGGCCGGCGCACACGCGCCGGATGTACAATTCATGTTTTAGCTAACACATGCTTAGGTTTTTGAAATCGGCTGTCGCAGCTAACACATTCTTGAGTTTTTGACTTTGTGTTAGCCGGCTTATCAGAAATGAGTTTTGTGATCATATGCTTCGGCAGATAAAACTCTTGTTTTAGACTATTCGTCTGCCGGGAGTTCGCTTTCCGCGTTGCAACAAGACCTTAATGCATGTTGCGCCTCGCAGAATAATAAAACCAGCCCCATAATTATCCATGGTCCGATACGTATATCATATATAATACAGAAATATATCCATTCCGGAGGAAATATTAATGAAAAGGACAATACTAGTACTCATCACCTGCATCGCAGCAGTTACACTGTTTACAGGCTGTGGCGATGAAGCCGTCGTACAAAACAGCGGCCCGTCACGTGTACGATCAAAGGCAGCTGATACAGAAGAGAGAATAGAAGATTATATCGTAGAGGACACGAAAGAGGATCAGGGTGACTCAGATGAAGAAAAGATCCTTATTGCCAGGCAGGATCCCACGATCGACGTGACAGCCGAAGAGTTTCAAAACAGGCTGAACTATTCTTTTAATGTCCCCGATGGTGCAGAGGATGTGTATTATACAATAGATACCGACTCAAACGTCGGAACGGTGAGCTTTACCTTGAACGGCATCTACTGGAAAGCAAGTATGATCCAAAGAGATACAATATGTTTCGACCATCATTATATTCCTGATGAAGCTACGGAGATCAGCTGTAACTTTGAAAACGATCCGGCCCTGAAGGTGCATGGTGCCGCCCCAAGCATATCCGGCTACTATCTCAAATACAATGATGGTTCGGTACAATATGTTTATACAGCAAACTGGTTCCTCGAAAGTGAAGGTTTTTCGCTCTCACTTGACTGCTATGCTGATGCTCCGATAGACTCAATGCCGGTCGAAGTATTTCAGTAAGATACTGTATTTTCTGACATAAGTGTAGCCATGTTTCATAACCTGTATTTCAAGAAGCAGCGATTTAGAAAGCCGGAGCTGCGCGAACTATAAAAAAGCGGGTGTCGTAAGACTCCCGCTTTTAAGAACCAAATGTGTGAGTTAAGATCAGCCTGCTGCCTTCTTAGCCTTCTCTGCCTTGATAGCTGCGGTAAGCTGGGGAACGATCTTGTTGAGATCGCCGACTACGCCGTAATCTGCTACGTCGAAGATAGGTGCATCCTCATCCTTGTTGATGGCAACGATGATGTCGGATTCTTCCATACCTGCAACGTGCTGGATAGCACCTGAGATACCGATTGCGAAATAGAGGTTGGGACGTACGGTCTTACCGGTCTGTCCTACCTGGAGATCCTTGGGCTTCCAGCCTGCATCTACAACTGCACGTGAGCAGGATACTGTACCGCCGATAGCTTCAGCGAGCTCCTCGAGGATCTTGAAGTTCTCGGGTGAACCTACTCCACGGCCGCCGGATACCAGGATCTTTGCATCCATGATATCAACGGTATCGGAAACTGCCTTAACAACTTCCTTGATGGTGACATATCTGTCATTGGGTGTGAATCCGGGATTGAACTCGATAACTTCTGCTTTTCTGCCTGCAACGGGATCAAGCTTCTGCATAACGCCGGGACGTACGGTAGCCATCTGAGGACGATTGTCGGGGCATGCGATGGTTGCTATGGTGTTACCACCGAAAGCAGGACGTGTCATAAGCAGCTGATTGTGCTTCTGCTCCTGACCGGGAACCGGATTAAGAGGGAAATCTCCTATATCCAGCTGTGTACAGTCAGCGGTA
>JAILES010000036.1 GCA_024687205.1 Lachnospiraceae bacterium | reverse complement strand
TATGCTTTATTTCTGATAAGCTTTCCTGTGCCGGACACTTTAAAACGCTTTGCTGCCGACTTGTTACTCTTCATCTTAGGCATTTTTCTTTCCTCCTGTTTCTCTTGGTTTTATCTGCAATGCATTTAGCATATATACAGCATCTTTGCTTATTTCTTCTCCACAAGGAACATGGTCATCGCACGTCCTTCAACCTTGGGAGCTTTCTCGACTACAGCCACCTCGGCGAGAGCCTCGGCAATATCATCGAGTATGTGTTTTGAGCTGGCCATATGTGCCATCTCACGGCCTCTGAAACGCAGAGTCATCTTCACCCTGTCACCCTTGGCGAGAAACTTCTTCGCCGCATTGATCTTGGTATTCAGATCATTGGTGTCGATATTCGGTGAAAGCCTTATCTCCTTAATCTCGACCACATGCTGTTTCTTACGCGCTTCTTTTTCTTTGCGCTTCTGCTCGTAGCAGAACTTGCCGTAATCAACTATACGGCATACCGGCGGCTTTGCCGTAGGCGCTATCATCACCAGATCCAGCTCCTCCTCGCCTGCCAGATGCATGGCCTGTTCTATCGGCATCACACCCAGCTGCTCGTTGTCAGCCCCTATCACTCTTACTTCTTTTTCCCTGATCTGACCGTTGATCAATAAATCGCTAATGGTTTTTTACCCCCTATCGCATATAAAAAAGTGGAACCTATGCAGGCATCCACTCATACCAAGGTAATACTACCGTAATCCTTCGTAATATCAACGCCTGAAGCCCGATTGCCGCAGGGTGAGAGCATCTGCTCTGCTTGCTACGCTGTATAAAATACCATATCCCGCCATCCCTGTCAAGCGTTTTTTAATAAAATCCCCGGGCTTTTATGCCCGGGGTTTTAAGCTGTTCATCAGTTCTGGATCATTTTCTTTTTGGTGATCTTGAATTTTCCGGTCTTGAGTCCGCCGTAGCCTTCCTTGCCGACCAGATATACCTTTACGGAGCCCGCCTTCACATTGGGACCGTAACCTACGATCGTGAAATCCTTATCGACTATCAGAGAATTTCCCTTTACGCTGACAGCAATGGTATTAGCATCCGGTTCAACTGCCCTGCCGGTGAACTGCTGTGCAGGTATCTTGACCTTAGCTTTTGCTATGGTAGCGGTATATACCTTCGACTCTATCATTCTGGTACCGGTATAGTTATTCTTTCCTGTGATGTATACTCTTATCTTGGTACCTGCAGTGACCATGCCCTTCGTCTTTCCGTCGATCTCGATCTCCTGCTCATTACCGTCAAGATATACCCACTTCACTTCATAATCCGTCTGCTTTGCATCCGAACTGAAGCTTAACAGTTTTCCGTTAACATCGAGTACAGTCAGTGTACCTTTCTTAATAGCAGCAAATTTCGTTGAAGCCTTGATACCCGAAACACCGATATTAAGCTCTGCCACATTACCGGCCATAACTTTATAGCTTACTGCAGCTGCCTTGTTAGCGAAATTGCCTTTACCTTCTGCGGTAACCTTGGCTGTTCCGACTTTCTCGTTTCCGGAGTATGTCAGCTTGTAATGTACGCCTTCAACAAGTCTCTTGCCCTTATAGTATACACTTACCTTAGGCTGTACTCCGCCCTTCTGATAAGCAACTGTTCCTGTTGCCTTGTTTTCTGATATCTCATTTCCGGCCTCATCAAGAGGATATACCTTGGTATTAACAGTCTTGGAAATATCTGCCGGTGTGATATTGAATTTCTTCTTTGCCTTACCCTTGAAGTTGTTGATACCGATAACCGTCACTGTTGCTTTTCCGACTTTCTTCTTGGAGAATGCACAGATATAATCCTTACCCTCTTCAAGGTTCTTTCCGCCAAAGGTCAGCTTAAGACCTATGGCATTTGCACTCAGTGAGCCCCAGTCATAAACAACTGCCGGGTTATACGTTATAGTAGCCTTCTTTATGGCTGTTGCCCCGGGATTACTTGTAACAGGGGTAACAACTCTGATGGAGAAGGTATGTGTATATGAGCCGTTATAGCTTCCCTTACCCTTGATTATGACTGAAGGAGCTTTTGTATCTGAGCTCTCAGCAGCCTTCTTGTTATTTTTGTATTTAACCGTATAGTCCACACCTTCGATAAGCCTGGTCTTATGATCGTATACCCTTACATCATCAAATACCACTGCTTCTCCGGTGTAAGGTACCCATTCGGGAACTCCTGCAACCCAGATCCCTGCAGGAACCTTATCGGGAGTTTTCTTCTCCTGCTGATCTTCTTCGTCCACATCTCCCCAGTATTCGCTCTCTTCCAGCAGGCTGTACTCAAAGGTTGCGGGAAGACTGTCTGTCTTGCCTGATTCCAGAGCTATGGCACGTATCTTTATCTTGCTGTTGATGGTTATGCCGCCGCTGTATGTCTTAGTTCTTCCGCTGGTATCATCGGAAGAAGGAATGGTTCCGTCTTCGGTATAATAAATTGCTCCGGCACTGTACAGCTTAAGTTTGGTACCCTTTACCACTTTCGAACCGCTGGCGATACTTGCGGTAGGCTTGGCAGATTCATTTGACCACTTTGCATAGAGGATATAGGGTCTCATATCTTCACCCTTTATCTCTTTCACCTGAGTAGTCTTATCTTCAAGATCCTCAAACCAGCCCTGGAAGGTGACTTTCATCTTGGAGCCTTCGGGAACAGGGTAGGTAGGGTTCTTAAGCTTGATCGGATCAGCAAACATGTCGTATGAAAGAGGATTCTCGGGATCATTTACACCGCCTCTTAAGACATACTCTATGGGATACTGAAGCGTGATCCAGTTAGAATAGATAGTGATCAGAGCGCCCTCAGCCTGTTCCGCCTTAACCAGCTCCACTTTCTTCGTATACTCCGGATCAAGATACCAGCCCACGAAGCTTGAACCGTTTATCCCTATACCGTCAGCAAGTGTCAGGTCATATGCATCCTGATCGTTGTCTTTCTCATTGTCACTGTCAAAACCATAGGTATTATAAGGAGCGTTTTTCCCTTTCTTCAGTACATAATCTACCCTGTATTTGTAGGTATGGACACTCGCCTTAGGGGTCGTCTTAGGAATATTATCATTCAGCCACGATTCTACATCAGACCCTTTTGAAACGTAGTAAATAATATTAGCACTTACCGTGAAAGCACCATTACCGATAGTGGTAACAGATTGTGGTACATAAGCTTTTTCGAGACCCACACAGCCTGCAAAAGCATTCGTTCCGACACTTTTAACGCCATTAGGTATTCTAAGCACTTTCAGTAAACGACATCCCTCAAAAGCTGAATTGTCAATATTCTCAACTGCGCCCTCAATAACTGCACTCGTAAGATATTCATCACCCTTAAAAGTATTAGAATTGATACTTGTCACGCCTGCCGGAATTACTACTTTTCTGATTTTTTTGCATCCCTCAAAAGCTCCGGAACCAAGATGTGTTAATCCTGTGGGGATATGAAACTCTTCATCATTCAATCCCAACATAACGCACCCGGTGAATGCATTGTTTTCTATATCAACAATAGAATCCGGAAGATTTCCAACGATTGCAGACAGGTTCAAGCATTCATGAAAAGCATATGCACCTATTTCTTTAAGCTGTGAGCCTTCTGAGATTATCAGTCTCCCCAAATTCACTACATTTGGTAATGCAAAGGAACCTATTCTTTCTGTACTAGCTGGTATAGTAATATCGATAAGTTTTTCGACTCCATCATCTGCATAGGTGAACTTCCCGCCCTCAAAAAGATAATCAGGAAAAGTCTTAACATTTTCACCAAAATAAATATTTTTAATAGCACAGTTTAAAAACCTGTTATGGTCCGTAAAATCTTTATATTCTTTTTTTTCTTTCTTCGTTCCTGAATCCTGTAGCTCTATCGCATTATATCTTATTTCTCCTAGAACACCGCACTCTTTAAATGCTTCCTTTCCGATAATCTTAGTGCCCTCCGGAATCTGAAACTTTAAGAGATTGGTACAATAACAAAAAGCCCCTTCCCTAATATAATAAGGAATTATTCTTCCATTTATATCCTTTTCAGGAAGAATAAAGTCTTTTATAGCGGAACAATACCTGAATGCATATTTTCCTATGGTAATACTATCATTTGTCGTTCTGTTAGCAAATGTTATCTTAGGAATATTTACACCATAGGCATTACTATCACCATATTGCCCTGCAAATGCACCCTCACCTATTTCCGTGACAGTCTCAGGTATGATAATTTCATCTACACCCAGCTTGCATCTTGCAAACAACCACGCCGGTATTTTTTTATATACGTTGCTGCCATTAGGCTCCGGGAATTCCACAAAGGTAACAGATCTATGTCTTTCAAAAATGCCCGATGTAGGATTGGGATCACATTTAATATCATTAAAGCCTTTAAATCGTATCCCCGTCACTAATTCGCATGCAAAAAACGCTCCCTGATGTATCTCCGTAACCTTGGCGGGAATCTCCAAAACACCTGTAAAAGCATCATTATTTGAAAAGGCTTTACTTCCGATCACTTCCAGATCTCTGGGGAGACTTCCACACGAATCCGCATCTGAACCAACCAGTTTATATTTTCCACATTCATAGAACGCCTGATTACCGATTCTTGTTACAATGTCCGGCATATCCGCAGTCGTCAGCCTGTCACATAACGCAAATGTTTCATCTTCAATAACTGATATCTTAGACGGTATGTTGATGGTAACAAGGCTATCGCAATTTTTAAACGCTCCCTTTCCTATTTTCTCCAAACCAACAGGCAGTTCTATATCAGAAAGTGCCGAACACATTTCAAACTCGTAAACACCTATCTGCTTCAGATCATCTGGCACTACCACAGTTTCCAAAAAAGAACAATTATAGAATATTCTTTCTCCAAGTGCATTATCTTCATTTGTGTAAGGAGCAAGCTTGACCATTTCAAGCCCCTTACATTCAGCGAATGCCTTGGTCCCTATCGAGTGAACAGTCTCCGGAATTTCTACGTTTACAAATGCATTACAGCCAGAAAATGTTTCTTCTTCGATCGCTTGCATTTTACTAGGCCATTTATCAAAGAAGGGCTGCAAATCAGCACATTTATAAAATGCTTTTTTTCCTATGGAAGTCATTAGACTCTTAGCATTTTCTTCATCTTCAATTCGTATATGGACTAATTTTGCTGCTTCAGCAAATGCCCCTTCCTGTATTGTTGTAATATGGTGAGGAATAACAATTGTTGCATTCTCATCAAATGTTGCATGGTCAAACATATATTTAGGCACTACAGAAACCTCATTAAACTGTATATTTGAAATAGAACAGCCTTTAAATGTGTTTCCATTCGCATTAAATTTTGGCACATTATGTAATGAAACCGATGTCAACTTTGTACATCCGTAGAATGCTTGTGCCCCGACTTCAATCATGTTCTCACTGAATTCAATTGCAGGAAGTTCCACGCAATCTTTAAAAGCATTCGCTCCTAATGTGTCAATTTTATTATTAAACGTAACACTTACAAGTTTTACACAGCCTTCAAACGCACTTGTTGCAATTTCCCCCAAATTTCTACATTTCGAAAAATCAACAGATACCAGATTAACACAAGCTCTAAATGTATCCGCACCCACTATGGTAACATTGCTGTCTTGTACAAAATCAATACTTTTAACTTCATTAACACCTTTAAAAAGATTATCATACAGTGTTGTGGCTAATTCTACAGGTGTTTGCGGCTTAGATCCATCTATTCTTTCACCATTTTTATCCAAAGGATATCCTTCAGCATCTAAAGGATGACCTTGTTTATCATAAAAACGGCCATAATCATCTATAGGCATCACTTTATTGGGTATAGTAAGATTACCGTCACCGTCTATAAGTAGCTTAAGTGCATTACGAATACCTTTCCCTTGCCAACCATCTTCCGATTCATCAGCTTTGCCTTTATCTTTAGCCTCTTCTTGTACATCTTCATCAACATCATCTTCGACATTGACTTCAACCTCTTCATCCTCGGCATCGACTTCTGTTTCCGTAGTGTCGCTGCTCTCTTCAGATACGATCACATCCTCATCATCCTGGTCAATGACGGGGGCCGGTGTATCCTCCGCAGGCTCTTCTGCCGCGGGTTTCTCTGCTTCAGCCGCTTCGGGCGCAGTCTCATCAGCAGCCTCAGGTGCCGCGTCTTCTGCAGAAGGCTGCTCAGCCTCAGCTTCCTCTGTCTGATCCTGCTGCGTTTCCGATACAGTCGTCACATCAGTCTCCTCTGATGCGTTGACGTACAGACCGCTGCCCCATATCTGCTCCGCCATCATGATGATAGCGCAGAGTATGGCGATCAACCTGTTGCTCTTGTTTCGTTTCATTGTCTTCCTCCTCTCGCTCGGCATCCGCCCTGTGCATTCCTGCACTAAGGCACATACCTTTTGTGTTTCTTTTTCTGCGGCTTTGCCGCTTGTCACACTGTTACGTTTCGAGTGGTCATCTGAGGGCATACTACCCCCATAAAACCTTATCACACCAAATCATATCATAACTTGCTGTGTTTTTCCATATTTTTATTCCCCATTTGTTGCTCTCACTGCCCATATAATGCAAAAATCCCATCCGTTTTTCCGGATGGGATCAGGAACATTTATTTATCTCAAACCGGTACTCCGGCTTTTTCCTGCTCATGCATCTCCTTAAGCAGTTCTTCCTGAAAATCGGGATCATTGAACGACCTGATAAGATCGTCATTTCTCCCCTGCTCCATTAGCCACCGGTTCAGACTGTTAACATACTCTCTTCCTTCTTCTCTTCCTTCTTCAAGGCCTTCTTCCCTGCCCATTTCCATGAGTTCAAGTTTCGTCTGCATCCAAGTCATATATTCTTTCCTCCATTCCTTCGATTTTTGGGCTTGAACCACGCTTAGATCAAGCATTTTCACAAAATCGTCCTCAGCCGTTTTACCTGATACATATTCAAGAAAATTCTTAAGTTTTTTACTGATCCTGCCTTTAGTCCCCCGGGCATTGAGCACGATAATGTTCGTACCGTCACCCAGCTCCAGTCCTGCCACTTCATGACAACGCTTAGTGAACGTATACACATACCGTCCCTTTTTGAACAGATCAAACGGAGCTATCATGATCACATATGAATCCTGCAGTCTTTCATATGGAATATTCTTCTCAAGCAGCTGCATATCCGCCATCGCCTGATAATAACGTACGCGCTTAGGCAGTCCACCCCGGTTCAGCACCTGCATTTCAATCACTATCATCCTGCCTTTTTCATCGGTCGCATAGATATCAAATCTTATTCCATGTATATCAGGTCCTATTTCCACCTCTTTCTGTTCCCGTATTTCCAGCTTATCGAACTTCAATCTGGGAATATTGAGTGAAACAAAAGCACGGTGATGATCAGATCTTTTGAATATTCAGATACGACTAATTTGATAAAGCTGTCATATAAGCCGCATACAGATTCTTTAATGCCATACGCCGGCAGTTATCATGCCAACCGTAATGGGCATATCCATGCCTTCACATCGTATTATATCACGTATCCGATCCCGGCAAAATATAATCCCATCCGTTTTTCCGGATGGGATCTTCGTTTCCTTATTCACTTGTTTCCGCCGCTTCTTCCATCAGAACCGGATGCCTCCTGATGCGTTCAGCCTTACGTTTTTCCACATAGGCACGCAGCTCGTTCTTTTTGATCAGCAGGGTGGAGAGTTCCCACTCCATACGCTTTATCGTATCCTTGTCATCCGCCTCCAGAGCAGCCTCATAGGCCTCGATGATCTCAGCCTTGAGGTTCTCCACCATATTGCCGGATACCGGCTTTAGGGGATTATCGTCATGCTGGCGCAGGTATCTCTCCTCTGCCTGTTCCTTATCCGTCATCTCATCCTCTTTCCTTCTGCCTCGGAGCCCTCTTCCTCAAGTTCCTTGCGGATGGCCTTGGTCCTGATCTCCTCGCAGATATCTTTGATGAAGTCATCGAGCGGTCTCGCTCCTGCGTCGCCGTCATAACGGCTGCGGACTGATACCGTCCTATCCTCCTGTTCTTTCTCGCCCACGATCAGCATGTAAGGTACTCTTGCCTTTCTTGCCTCTCGTATCTTGTAACCAATCTTCTCGGAACGCAGATCCACGGTAGCGAGGATCTTGTTCTTCTTAAGCTCCTTGGTAACGCTCTGGGCATACTCCTCATATTTCTCGGATATAGGCAGTACCCTTACCTGCTCAGGGCAGAGCCAGGTAGGGAATTTACCCATATATTTCTCGATCAGCCATGCCAGAGTCCTCTCATAGCAGCCGGCGCTGGTCCTGTGGATTATCAGCGGTCTCTGCTTCTCGCCGTTCTGGTCTATATAGTACATATCGAAACGCTCGGCGTTCATGGGATCCCACTGTACTGTCATCACGGTATCTTCCTTACCGTATACGTTCTTGGTGTTGATATCAACCTTAGGTCCGTAGAAAGCAGCCTCGCCTGCAGCCTCGTAGAACGGAAGTTCCAGCTCCGTCAGTATGTCACGCAGATGCTGTTCTGTCTGCTCCCAGGTCTCGGGATCACCGATATATTTATCCTTATTTTCCGGATCCCACTTGGAAAGCCTGTAAGTCACGTCATCCTGCAGTCCCATTGTGGTCAAGCAGTCTTTGATCAGCGCCAGCGCACCCTTGAACTCTTCCACTGCCTGATCCGGACGTACTATCAGATGCGCCTCGGTGATCGTGAACTGCCTTACTCTGGTCAGGCCGTGCATCTCGCCGGAATCCTCGTTCCTGAACAGTGTTGAGGTCTCAGCCATACGTATGGGCAGATCCCTGTAGGACTTCTGTGAATTCTTGTATATAAAGAACTGGAACGGGCAGGTCATGGGACGCAGCGCATATACATCGCTTTCCTTTATCTCCACCTGCTCACCGGCCTTCATTTCATCAACCACTTTTTCCTCATCACCGAGGATAAACATGCCGTCCTTATAATGATCCCAGTGTCCGCTTATCTTGTACAGATCGCTCTTGGCGAGAAGAGGAGTCTTGGTACGTACATAGCCCCACTCTTCATCCTCTTTGTCCTCTATCCAGCGCTGCAGGGTCTCAAGCATCCTGGTTCCCTTAGGCATGAACAGCGGCAGTCCCTGTCCGATAACATCAACCGTCGTGAACAGTTCCATCTCACGGCCGATCTTGTTATGATCCCTCTTCTTGATATCCTCAAGATATGCAAGGTAATCATTCAGCTCATCCTTGGTTCCGAAGGCTGTACCGTAGATACGCTGGAGCACTGCTTTGTTGGAATCTCCCCTCCAGTATGCGCTTGATGATGAAAGCAGCTTGAATGCTTTCACATACTTGGTGCTCATCAGATGAGGGCCCGCGCAGAGATCCACGAAATCTCCCTGTCTGTAGAAGGAAAGCTTTGCATCCTCGGGCAGATCATTGATCAGCTCTACCTTATAAGGCTCCTTACGCTCTTCCATAAGCTTGATAGCTTCTTCGCGGCTTAAATAGAACTGCTCGATCTGTGCCCCTTCCTTGATGATCTTTTTCATTTCTGCTTCAAGCTTGTCCAGATCTTCTCTTGAAAAAGAAGGTCCGTCAAAGTCGTAATAGAAGCCCGTATCTATAGAAGGACCGATGGTCAGCTTCACATCCGGGAATACCCTTTTGACCGCCTCAGCCAGAACATGGGCTGCGGTATGTCTGTATACAGCCAGGCCCTCCTTATCCTTTGCAGTCAGAATGTTCAGGGTCGCATCCTTATCTATGGAAGTTCGCAGATCTACTACCTCTCCGTTCACTTCGCCTGCACATGCAGCTCTTGCAAGGCCTTCCGAGATATCAATGGCGATCTCGTATACGGTCTTGGCGCTGTCATACTCCTTTACGCTTCCGTCTTTCAGTGTGATCTTCATATTCAGATCCTCCTTTCTTTTGGTATAAAAAAATCCCTTGCCTAACAGAATTAAGCAAGGGACGAAATAACAATTCCGCGGTTCCACCCTAATTATCTGCATTACACAGATCACTCTTTTGCTGATTGTAACGTTATCAACGGGAATCCCATTACGGTCCGGCTCCGGGGTGGTCTTCGGTCATCTTTCCGCCGCCGCGCTCACAGCCTAGGCGCAGCTCTCTCGAGGTTTCCGGATGCTTACTGTCCCCTTCTCAGCTTTGTGGACGATTATAGCAAATGGACCGCCCTCTGTCAACGCGTTTTATTTCCTGCTTATAAAGTTATTACCCCGGCTTAACTGATATTTACCTGCTTCCTAAGTTATTACAACCGGCATCCGCTTAATTTTCCTGCTTATAAACCGGTCACGAAGTGACCGGCCCCCGCGCATCCTCTGTTATTTCAACCGGCATCCGCTAATCTTTCCTGCTTATAAACCGGTCACTTCGTGACCGGCCCCCGCGCATCTTCCGTTTTTACAACCGGCATCCGCTTAATTGCGAAGCAATTAAGCGGATGTAGGGAGGGGGTTATTACCCCCTCCCTACATCACTATGCCAAAGCCAAAAATCTCCGGGGAAAATCAATTTTCCCCGGAGATTTTTGTTTCGGCATAGTGCCGGTTGTAATAACTTAGGAAGCAGGATACGGGAGTCGGACCCGCCTCTCAAGCTTGGGAAGCTTGCATACTACCGATGTACTAATCCTGCGTCTCACAATGCCTTATTTTACAGGACTTTCGGGAGACTGTCAAGGTATTTATACGTCTCCCGTCCTCTTAAAAAGCTTACTTTCGACTTGCTATCACCTGATCCATAAGCTTCATAAGTGCTTCGTCATCCTTATCTGCGAGTTCGCCTTCATTGAAGAATTTAAGCATCACGAAAGCGATGGGTTTTCCGCTCTTTGTGATCACGAGATCATAATATCCGCTCTGCCAGATGTCGGGATTAAGATACATTTCCGCACAGATCCTGCAGCCCTTAAGCGTATCATCAAGATCATAAAACTCCGTTACCGGAACATCCTCGGAGATCTTTGCAAAGAAAGAATCCACATAGGTAGCGGGATCCTCGCTGTGGGGTGTGATATACGCTTTTAATCCGCTCGCTGCGGGACTATCCATGGCGGGGTAGATGCCTATATACTCATTCAGTTCAAAGATACAGCGGATATTCTCCTCAGCAGTATCGGCTTCATTTATCTCATACCCTGCCCTGTTGCCGGTAAGTATAAGACCTTTTATGGGCGCTTTCTCCCCTTCTTCAAGGTTGAGCGCATAAAGCCTGCCTGGCATTATCGCTTCTTTCTTCCCTGTCTGTGCATCAGAAGCGTCAGCGGTCTCCGTTTCATCAACTGTCGAACTGTCCGTATTATTACCGGCCTGAGGCGTATCCTGACCGCCATCCTTCTTTCCGCAGCCGGCAAGGCCCGTTACACATACCAGAACAAGCAAAAGAGCCAAACATCTCATTTTTTTCATAATAAAGATCCTCCCCAATAAGAGCGTCCTTAATAAAGTTTAGCCCAGCGCTAAACATGTGTCAACAGGATCATCAGCCGTTATCTTCAGCATTATCTCCGGTGCTATCCTCCGTGCTTTCTTCGGCATTAGCTGAGGCTTCGGCATTCTCCTCATCCTTTTTCTTCTTCTCGGACTGTCTGGCGGCTGCCATACCCCTTATGATGCCGAGCAGTTCCAGATCGGATTGCTGTACCTGGAGATTTGTTTCCAGCTTCACACCTTCGGGCGGTGTTACCGCTATCTCTATTATGCTCCCCTCCGGCAGACCGCACTTGGCCACCGCGCTGATAAACGCCGGGAATTTCGGATGGTTCATCGTAAACTTCATCCAGGCTCCCTGTATTTTAAGTAAATCCATCGGATTCATCCTGTATATTCCTCCTTATTCCTGATCCGTAATACTGTTTTCCATTTCGATTATCTGATCGGCGACCCTCAGAGTCGAATGTCTGTGGGACACCAGCACCACAGTTCTGTCTCCCGAACTCTCTTTTATGGCTTTCAGTATCATACCCTCGTTTATGGCATCAAGGTTACTGCTTGGTTCATCCAAAAGCAATATATCTTTGCAATGCAGGAACGCTCTGGCCAGTCCGAGCCGCTGCCTCTCTCCTCCTGATAACAGCTTGGATCCCGGTCCGAGGACCGTATCATAACCATCCGGCAGGGATACTATGAAATCATGAAGCGCCGCAGATCTTGCTGCATCCTCTATCTCTTCCTTCGTAGCATCATTACGCCCCATTGCAATATTTGCCCCTATGGTATCGGCAAAAATATACGTATCCTGTGTCAGGTATCCCTCCATCTCTCGAAGATTGGCAGTATTGATATCTTTTACATCTGCCCCCGATATCTTGATACTGCCTTCCTCCGTATCCCAGAATCTCATGATCAGCTTGAGCAATGTGGATTTGCCGCTACCGCTTCTGCCATGTATGCCTGTAATGCCGCCTTTGGGCAGCTTCGCTGAAAAATGATTCAGCACATCAACAACACCGCCATAGGTAAAGCTCACATCTTCAGCCTCTATGCCGTATGAGAATTTAATATCTGTCCTTCCCGTTACATCTTCAGTCTGCGGCTTTTCATTTATCAGCTCCAGTATACGTCTTGCACAGGCTGTCATCTGTGTCAGATGATTTGACAGTTCTGATATTGCGGTTACCGGGCCAAAACTGAATATCAGCAATAAGAGCGCCATCAGATCTGCCCTTCCGGTCACGCCAAACATCACTACCGTCAATATGGCGCACAGTTCCTTTACCATTATCGTGCTTGCCGTAGCAAAAGCTTCACCTGTTACCAGTTCATATCTGAATTCATTGCATCTTGCTGTCCCTTCTTCCATCTCGGCTATCATCTCTCTGCCGTAATCATACTGGGCAACCTCATCTATGCCGTCCATAAACTCGAGGGTAAGTCCGTTCATCTCTCTTAAGGCTTTTCTGTAATCAGCTCCGTACTTCTCGTTCTTTTTCCCGTTAAAGCAAGGTATTGCCACACCTATCAGGCTAAAGCCGATGACAGTTATCACAGCCGCCAACGGCATGAGTGAGAACTGCACTATTATCACACACAATCCGGTAACGATTGCTATAACCACCGGTGATACCGTGTTTGCAAAAAACACTTTAAGCTGATCGATATCTGAAGTAAGCGTTGATATCACCTCACCCTTATCTTTCCCGTCCAGCTTTGCGGGACAGAGTTTTCTCAAAGCCTCAAATACTTTATGTCTGACCAGCTTAAGCAGCTTGAAAGCGATAAAATGATCACAGAACTTTTCTCCGTAAGAAAACACGATCTTTACCGCTGCAGCAATGATCATGGTCCTTATTATTCCTTTCGGAATTATCGGTATTGCATATTTTCCCGGCACCCCGATAATTTCAAACATCTGCATCTGTGTATTATAGGATTCAAGTCCCGTGCCTGCGCTGACCCACAGAGCCATTGCTCCTATATATCCGACTACACCGAGAAATACCGCCAGTATCATCAAGGGAGACAGCGGTTTAAGGATATCCAGAAGCTTAAACACTACATCCATAACAGGCAAGCTTGATACACCTGCACTCTCGGCTTCTTTCGCCTTGATCTCCTGCTTTTCCTTCGGTTTCTCCGGCTCTTCCAGTTCCTTCTTCCAGCCATACTCCTTGTCTTTATCCCAGGCGTAACGTTCCAGTGCTTTTTGAGTCAGATACAGGCCTCTGAATTCTCTTCCGTATTTGACCAGTTCTTCAAAACTGCCCTGCTCCGCTATCACACCATTTTTGAGATGATACACCCTTTTGACCGGCTTCAGATTTGTCAGTCTGTGGGATATCAGGAGTACCGTCTTCTTTTTGGAGATAACGCGGATGACCGCCATGATACGTTCCTCGCTCTCCATATCTATATTGCTCGTTGCCTCGTCTATGATCAATATCGGAGTATCATGCAGTATGGCTCTCGCAAGCGCCAGCCTCTGTTTCTGGCCGCCGCTCATATTACTGCCGCCCTCGGTAATAAAGTCATCCAGGCCGAATTCCCTGTTTAGCTTTAAAAGTTCCAGCGCCAGGTTCATCTCCTCTTCACCGACTTCGGGATTACCCATTTTCAGATTATCCCTGATGGTGCCCTTCAGGATAAACCCATCGGAACCCACCATAGTTACTTTTTTCAGCAGTTCCTTATCAGGTATATCCTTAAGTTCCACTCCGCCGATCTTAATGCTTCCCTTATAACCTTTAAGTCTTCCGGCCAGGATCGCCGCAAGCGTACTCTTTCCGCAGCCGGACACACCGGATACGGATATCATGTCTCCCTGGGGCAGGTCAAAGCTTATACCCTTCAAGACCGGAGTTTCATCATTGTATGAAAACTCCATATCCCTCACTTCTATATCTATCGTCTCTTCCGGGAAATGTTCTTTTCCGTCACAATCCTCCTCCAGATCCATCAGTTCAAACATTTTCTCGCCTGCCGCCAGTCCGTTCATAGCCTCGCGGAAGCAGGAACCGATCTTTCTTAAGGGTAAAAAGAACTCTTCCGCCAGCACCACCGTCATTACAGCAGCTTCTATACCTATTACTCCCGCAAAATAATCTTTCAACGTAAATACTATTCCGAGAACTGCTCCGCCGTAAGCAATTATATCCATTACGGTATTGGCATTCAGTTCAAGTGTCGCCACCTTCATGGCAATCTTCCTGAAATGCTCCGACTCTCTGTCCATCTCTTCGGCCTTCCTGCCGTCAGCACCGTATATCTTAAGAGTTGTCATGCCTTTAGCATTCTCAAGAAAACTGTTTCCCAGCGAGGAATAAATACCCCAGTATCTCTTTAACAGACGTTTTGCCACTTTCTGGATTATCACGACTGCCAGTGGGACAAGCGGCACGCATATAAGCATTGCCACGCTCGCTCTTTTATTCATGAAGAACAGAATGATAAACAGGGTGACCGGAGCCAGAAAGCTGTAGATAAAAGCAGGAATGTATTTCCCGTAATAGATCTCCAGTTGTTCTACTCCCTCACTGATAAGCTGGGATATGCCGGCCTCTTTGCCTCTTCCGGCTCCCGTATTTGAAAGCCTGAGGAGTTTTGAGAAGATTGCTTTCCTCAGAGTAAACTTTACATTTTCCCCGGCCCTGTATGAGGCCTCTACCGCCGATTTATCAAGAAGAAAACGGACAAGCACTAAAACCACGCCCAAAAATGCCCATCTTAAATCCTGCAGTTCCAGGATCCTGAATTTCCGTTCATACAATAATCTGAGATAAACGGCAAGCACCCATACTATCCCCACCTGGCACAGCAGAGCCAGCCAGTTGCACAGCACCTGCAGGTAGATATATTTACTTCCGTCTTTCAATAATCTCAGTAATCTTCTCTTTATCATCTTATTCCTCTACAACTCATAAACATATATCGTATACGGACTGCCTTCGCCCTCATATACCCTCGGTGCTGTCAGTCCGATCTCATCTTCATTGGTAAACTTCACCCTTGAAAATATATATTTACAGTCAAGACTCTTAAGCTCCGCTATATCAGCCATGAGCCTGTGATCCGTAAACTTTACGTTTCTTGTGTGGACATAGGTATTCTCATCGGAGCCGGAATACAGACATACCCTGGCCCCCCAGTTCATAAAATAGTTTTCAAAATACGGAGAACCCTCTAAAGCGGGAGCTATCACCTTTTCCCACTTTTCTTTATATTCCTGGGAATACATTCCCAGATATCCGTCAAGCGTTGCGATACCGTTATAATCAAGTACAGCGGGGTGCATGCCGTAGGCCGCCGCCCATTCATCATCATAGCCTATATCCGCCTTGATCTTATCAAACAGCTTCGTTGAATAAAACTCATTGTAATTCAGGTAATAGGTATCTTTCTGCTTTATTATCTTATATGCCTGGTTATAGACGGTATAATAAAAATCGTTATAAACCTGCGGCACCAGCATCACCACGATCACAGCAACTGCGGCGATGGCATTCGCAAGATACCTAAGAGCCTTCTTTCCCGTCCCGTACATCCTGATAAGGACTATGAGAAGCGCCGCATACCACAGCAGCGGGTTAAAGAATACCGTTCTTGAAAAAATGAATCCCTTAAGCTGCGGAACCAGTGTTTCAAAGGTTTTCCAGAAAGGCTCATACTGATAAAGGCCGTAGATCAGCACATTGAAGATGATCCAGAGCATCAGCAGATTAAGCGGTTCTTTCTTTATCCTTTCAGCCTGCTTTTTCTTTATATAAGAAGCATTGATCAGCAATACTCCTGCCAGCACTGTGGGAAGCACCACATAGCTGTGGCTGTCCTGGTTGTGAAAGGAAGCCGTCACAAACTCTTCCGCAGATAATCCGAGGACCTCGCCGAAGGATACCGCCGCATGTTCCATCGATGAGCGTATGGTCACTTCGGAAGCAAAGAGCATTTCCTTGAAAAGCCTGTATTCAAAGCACACATAGCCAAGAGCCAGTACGATCAGGGCAATGAATATCTTCCCGGGAAATCTCTTATCCTTTATCCACAGGATGATGACCGCCAGTGCCATATAGCCCAGTATGAAAAATCCGTGATATGCAAAATACGACAGCAGCGGATAACAGAATATCCCCAGATACAGAAGCGGCAGCTTCTTTTTATCCTCAGCTGCATAGAGTTTTCTGAGCAGCAGTATGATAAGCGGAACCGAAGTAAAAGCTATTCCGTAGGTCGGAAATACGGGTATCAGCCCGAAAGCGCAGGCACAAAGGAGTACCGGGCCTTTAAGTTCCTCATATCTGTCCCGGAGCATATCCTTCGCCAGCATAGTAAATGAGAGCATACCGATGGCGATCTTCAGTGCATATCCGATCAGATATGCCCAGATTCCCGGGAAAATGTAATACAATGCATTATATAATGAAAACTCCGATCCGAAGAGATCCCTGCTCACTCCGTGCAGTATCGGTGCGTCCACACCATGCTTAAACCACAGTCCCCTGTCCGTCAGCACCTTGTAATGAGCCATGAAAAGATCCAGGTTGTCATGCACCTGGATATAAGACTCCCCTCTGAATAACAGAAAAACTGTAGCCTGAATAAGTAAGAGCCCGCCGCAGAAGCAGATATACCAGTTATCCCGGATTTTTTCCCTTAAAAATTTCACCCGAGTATATTACCACAACTGTTAAGCAAACGCAATAAAAACTCTCTCTATATTATTTCACAGGAAACTATCGTAGCCGTTTCGCCTGAAACGGTAAAACGTATATTCCGGCCTTCATAAGCAATCCCCCATATCCTGTCCTCATCATGTATGAAGGCTGTCCTAGGATCCAGGGCTATCAGCCGGCTTACGGTATCGAACATTCCCGGGCCGAGGCTTTCCTTTATCTCATCAGCAGCTTCGACCTTAAGCAGTCTGTCCTTATTCTCTTCCCCGAAGCCTCCCTTGGCCTCCGGATGTGCATCCGCATAAGGAAGGTAGGGCTTGATATCATATATAGGCGTGCCGTCAAGCATATCCGCACCTGCCACCAGCAATACCGAACCTGCCGTTTCATCTTTTTCGACAGCTATCAGTCTCACGCAGGATAGGCCTATGGAATTGGGTCTGAAGGGAGACCTGGAAGCGAATACTCCCACTCTCTCCTTTCCCCCGAGCTTCGGCGGTGTCACCGTGGCATTCCAGCCCTTTCTGTGGTTTTCCGAGAAGTCCCACAACAGCCACAGATGCGAATACTGCTCTATGCCCCTTACGGCATCGGGATGCCGGTAGGCCGGCTCGAAAACTATGCGTCCCACAGTCTCTTCCGCCAGCCCGCTCTGTCTCGGGATCCCGAACTTTTCACTGAAACCCGTATGGATATGTGCTATAGCTTCTATTTCCACGTCAGATTATTTCTCGAACTGCCACTCGACCACTTCGTAACCGCTTCCGCTGAAAGTGAAGTATATATCATGCTTACCGCTGATCTTCTCATCGAACTTTGCGGCAAACTCACTTACTTCCGCATCAGCTGACTTTACTTCTATGTAAGCTTTGGCATTATCTATGCTGTCAACGCTAAGCCTGATGACACCGTCCTTGCCGTTTGTCTTAACAAGCGCTTTTATGCCGGCGGCACCATCCTTAAGATCCACGCCCTCAAGCTTAACGAAATCTCCCTCATCAATGGATGCCAGCAGCATATTACCGCATCCGCACTCCTTACTTACTTCATCTGCGGGAGCCGTATCCACGCCGCCCATTACCGCAAAGCAGGCACCGCTTATCTTTTCAAAGCCGTCAAGGGCTCCGACCTGTTTCCTTGCATCTTTCTTCATATCTATATCACCGATGGTACCGTCTTCTCCCATGGTGAACTCTTCTATACAGGTCGATCTGTATCCGTGAAGTATACCGAGTTCTTTCTCAAGTATCCTTGCATGATAGGTGATATACCACTTATCCTTAAACTTGAATACCGCATGGTGGTTGTTGCCGCCCAGTCCGTAGAAGTACTCGGGATTCTTGAGTATCCTCTCTTTATATGTGAAGGGCCCAAGCGGAGACTTGCTCTCCATCACGTTGATCTCACCGTTGTTGAAGCCATACTCCTTTGTTCCTGCCTCATCTACGCTGAAATTGCTGCAGTAGGTGTAGTAATAGGTATCCTTATACTTGTGTATACCGGAATCCTCGAAAAGATAAGGCGCATCGATCACTTCTGGCACTGCCTTAAGGCTCATCATGTCTTCGCCGAGTTCCGCGCATCTGCCTGTCATCGGGTGTGCAGCCATTCCCCTGGGAACGCCGCCGCCGAAATAGATATATGCCCTGCCGTCGTCATCAACAAGTACCGCGGGATCAAAGAGCCATTCCACGTTACCGCAGTTCTCCATATCCCTGCGGATCAGTCCGTGTCCCAGTTCGTCCCTGAAAGGACCTACCGGAGAATCGGCGCATACCACACCGATACCGCCGCCGTTATCGGCAAAATACAGGAAGAACTTGGGCTTTCCGTCCACCATCTTCCATGCTGCTGCCGGAGCCCAGGAATTGTGCGCCCACTTTGTCACGCCGCCCTCACCAGCTATCGTTATCTCGCCGTGATCGGTAAAGTTGATCATATCCTTGGTGGAGATCACATACAGGCTTCTTATCTTGCTGTATGAATTCTCCTTTATCTCACCCTTCTCATCATATTCATAGGCATCCGCTGTCATATAGAAATATACGGTATCCTCATAGACCAGTGCAAAAGGGTCCGCCCCGTAGTGCTGCTCGATCACCGGATTAACGTTTCCGTCTCCCTTATAACTCTTAGCTACTTTGATAGATTTAAACAGTTCTTCATTAGTCATAGTCAAACCCTCTCTGTTTGATGCGTATTCCGCAGATTAACAACAGGCGGCCTTTTCGCCGCCTGCTTAATCATATTAAATATTTCCCTTAAAGTATAGTCAACTCTTGCTATCCGTCATGTCATGCTTTGCTCCGGAAGTCTTGAGAGAAGGCAGATGGTTTCACAGTTCCCGGTGAAAGGGAACATGTCCACCATGCCCCAGCGTTTTATTCTGTAGCCGGCCTTGGATATTTCTTCCATATCCCTGGCGAGACTGGTGGGTTTGCAGGATACATAGACCATGTTATCCACGCCGTAATCAAGTATCTTTTTAAGGGCCTTCGGGTGTATGCCATCCCTTGGAGGATCCAGGATTATCACGCCCGGCTTCTCTTCTATATCATCAAGTACCTTGAGCACATCTCCGGCTATAAAATCACAGTTTTTAAGTCCGTTAAGCGCCGCATTCTCTTTGGCTGCTTCCACCGCCTCTTCCACTATCTCAACGCCGGTAACATGCTTTGCAGCAGCTGCTGCCAGCTGCGCTATGGTCCCTGTCCCGCTGTAGAGATCATAGACTTCGGCGCCTTCGCATTCAGCAGCGATATATTTTCTGACAAGACCGTAGAGCACTTCCGCTCCGTGTGAATTGGTCTGGAAAAACGAGAACGGGCTGATCCTGAATTTAAGTCCCAGCAGTGTTTCCTCAAAATGATCCTCACCGAAGAGCACAGTCTCTTTATCACAATGTACCACATCCCCGAGAGCATTGTTCTCTATATGAAGTATGCCCCTGATCTTTCCCTTAAGCGTAAGACCCAGTATCTCTTCTTTCCAGGCATCCAGCATTTCATCCGATATGCCTGTATTTCTCGAAGCCTTATTTTCCCCGACGCTTGCAGCTCCGTTTATCCCGGCTCCCGCAGTGACCAGTGCTGCCAGTATCTCTCCCGTATTGGCGGCCTTCCTTACCAGCAGATGCCTCAGCACTCCCTGATGGCTCTGCCTGTGAAAATACGGCACTCCTTCTTTCCTGAAATACTCCTCGGTCACATTTACTATCCTGCCGAAGTCTTCATCGGCTATCAGGCATTCCCCGGCATTTACTATGTCATAAAAGCTGCCCCGCTTATGGAGCCCCACCCTTAACTCTCCGCCCTTTTCCTCATCGCCGAAGGTATATTCCATCTTGTTCCTGTAGCCCGCATCTTCCGGACTTGCGAGTATCCCGTCATAGTCAGCTTCCTGTGTATATGCTTCAAGCAGCCCTTTTATCTGCTCTTCCTTGATCTTCAGCGTCTCCTCATAGGGATATCCCTGATACAGACAGCCTCCGCATATCCCGGCTTTTGCACATCCGCCGCATTCACAATCTGCTCTTTTCTCAACGGCGAGCAGCCGTCCCTCATACTTCCCGCCCCTTGTCTTGTTTATCACAAAAGAAACCGTCTGCCCGGGCAGCGCATTCTTGACCGTAACCCTTTCAACGATTCCTTCGTTATCGAATTCTACGATCCCCTTATTCGGAAAAGCACATTTTACCACCTTTCCGCTCAGTGTCATACCCTTTTTTATCCTGCTCATAGCTTACTCCAACTAAAACAAGGCAGGTTTACAGCCTGCCTGTTATTATACTTTGCTCATTATAGGAATAACTTATTCTTCTTCCTTCTTGCTCTCGTCTACGACCAGATCGTCGTCATCGAAGAAATCATCATCGAAATCATCATCAAAATCGTCATCAAAATCATCCAGATAATCGGGAGTCATGAACTTATACACTGCATAAGCTATAGCTGCCACAAGTGCAACTACTCCTACGATTATAAGTATTGTTTTTAATGTTGAATTCTTCTTCTCTTCCACCACAACGGGCTCCTTTCCGTTTAAAAATTCACTTATCTTTACCGCAGCTAAAATATCTTCCAGTTTGCTCTTCATGATAAAACCTCTTTCCTTGTATTATATAGCCTGTTAGCTTTTTCACCTGCGCTGACAGATATTTTACCACAAAGTTTGAGACATTTCCACCCTTACATCAGATTTTTTTCAGTTTGGCAAAAGCTGCATACATTATCTTCTGCCCTGCCTCATCAAAGAGTACCGTAACTTTATAGTCCTTAGGTCCCTTCTCCATTTCAAGGACTTTACCCCTGCCGTATTTTACATGTTCTACCGTATCCCCCACCTCATAATCGGGCTCGGCGCCGGCAAGTTCGGATCCCAGCTTCAGTACCGGCTTTGCTTTCGGGATCACTTCTTTCGGACTTTCTTTTTTCTGCTTTCTGGCCTTCAATATACTGCCGAAGAAGTCATTATCCTCATTGCCGCCTCCGAAGGGGACATCATCTTCAAAGCGGTTCCGGCTGTATCCTCTTTCTTCGAGCTCGTAGCTTTCGCGCCTTATACGGCTCATATCACCCGACAGAAACTCTTCCGGTATTTCTTTTACAAAGCGGCTTACCGCATTGTACTGGGTCTCACCCCAGCTCCTTCTGCTCTTTGCCGCACTTATCTTAAGCACGTCCTTGGCTCTGGTGATAGCCACATAAGCGAGTCTTCGTTCCTCTTCTATATCCTCGGAATGTCCGCTGTTGATGGACATGTTTCCCGGAAATACTCCCTCTTCCATGCCGCAGAGATATACCCTGCTGAATTCAAGTCCTTTTGCCGAATGCACGGTCATCAGATATACTCTCGGTATTTTCTGGTCCGCGTTGTCCACATCACTGACTAAGGCAACTTCTTCAAGGAAGCCGGACAGCGTTCCCTCCGGTTCCTGCTCCTCGTATGAAGTTATCCTGTTCATAAGTTCTTCTATATTCTCTATGCGCTCCTGCGCATCATCCTCATCGGAATCCTTTATCTCTTCCACATAACCGGTCTCATCCAGCAGTTTCAGGGCCATTGCGGATATTCCGTATTGTTTCAGGTCTTCCCGGTAGCCCTCTATCATCTGAGCGAAAGTCACAAGCTTCGCTGCGGCTTTACCCAGTCCTTCTATCTCCTTAGCCCTCCTGCAGGCTTCGAAAAAGCTGATCATGCGCATCTCTGCGTATTCCGAGACTTTCTGTACCGTTGTCGGTCCTATGCTCCTTCTCGGAACATTGATGATACGCCTTACTGCCAGATCATCCGCCGCATTATCAACAGTCTTTAAATATGCCAGTATATCCTTTATCTCTTTTCTTGCATAGAAATTGATGCCGCCCACGATATAGTAAGGAATGTTCTCCCTTACAAAAGACTCTTCAAATTCTCGGGACTGGGCATTGGTCCTGTAGAGTATCGCACAGTCATTGTATTCCGCGTGTCCCTTTGCATGAAGCCTGGCTATATCGGACGCAACGCTGTCGGCCTCCTCCCTGGAACTGTCATAATGGTTAAAATACACGGGTATGTCGGACTCGCGGTCAGTCCACAGCCTTTTGGTCTTGCGTCCGTGATTGTGTGCGATCACCGCATTGGCCGCATTAAGTATATTCTGGGTGGAACGGTAATTCTGCTCCAGCTTTACCACCTTTGCGCCCTTGAACACGTTCTCGAAATTCAGTATGTTCATGATATTGGCGCCCCGGAACTTATAGATGGACTGATCGTCATCACCCACGACACAGATATTCTTTCTCTGTCCGGCAAGCAGTTTTACCAGTTCAAACTGGGCCGTATTGGTGTCCTGATACTCGTCCACGCAGATATAGTGAAATCTGTCCTGATAATTTGCGAGTACCTCGGGGCTGGCTTTGAACAGATATACCGTCATCCTGATCAGGTCGTCAAAATCCAGCGCATTGTTCTTTCTCAGTGTTTCCTGATATTCCAGATAAGCCCTTACTATCTGCCTCTTTCCGAAATCCATCCTGTGGATTTCTTCGTACTCATCGGGACCGATCAGATCGTTCTTGGCATTTGATATCTCACGCAGTATCGTGGCTTCCTTTATCTGCTTCGGATCTATCTGCAGCTTCTTCATGACCGCTTTCATCACGGATTTAGAATCATCGGTATCATAGATCGTAAAATGCGTATCGTAGCCTATCTGGTCTATATGTCTCCTTAAGATACGGACACAGCTTGAGTGGAAAGTCGCGACCCATACACCTTCGCTGCCCATGCCCACATAGCGGTCCACACGTTCCCGCATCTCGCCCGCAGCCTTGTTGGTAAAGGTTATGGCCATGATGTTATAGGGATCGATGCCTTTTTCCTTAATAAGATAAGCTATACGTCTGGTTATGACATTGGTCTTGCCCGAGCCCGCTCCGGCTATGATCAGCAGCGGTCCGTTCACATGGCTCGCCGCCTCCAGCTGTCTGTCATTAAGTCCTTCAAGTATATCGCTCATATATAACTCCTTATAAAACGCTTACGATTATACCGGCCAGCACCACTGCCGCACACAGCAGCTTATAGGCCAGTCCCTTTTCCTTAAAGATAAGTCTTCCGGCAAGTATGGTCACTATCACACTTGACTGCTTCAGCACCGTCATAACCGTGACCTTGGATTCCGGTATGGCATTGGCCATGAACAGAGCCCTGTCCGCAAGTATGAACATAATGCTCAGTATCCATATCCAGTAGTTCTTCAAGGTCTTCTTTACATCTGCCTTAGTCCTGTCAAAGAGCAGATAAATGCCGTAAAAGATCAGCAGGAAAAGCATGTACCAGAACTGCAGTTGCCCCGAAGACACATCCCTTGTAAGTATCTTGTCCAGCGTACCGCTTACCGCATTCAGAAAAGCCGAGATAAAGGCCAGCAGCACAAAATGCGCTTTATACTCTTCTTTGTTTCCGCTTTTTTTCTTAAAGCCCAGCATCAGCAGTCCGAAGGCCACTATGACATTTCCCGCGATCTGGAAAGCTCCGGGCCTCTCACCTATGATGATCACACCCAGCATGGACGCAAAGAGCATCCTCGAAACATCCAGCAGTCCGTATAAGCCGAGAGGTATGCTCTTAATAGCCTTGAAGCCGCAGATCCACGCGACAAAGATAACAAAGGACTTAAAGACGATAAGCGGCAGCCGGTCAACCCTTACTTCAAAAGCATTTCCGGCATCCCACAGAAGCAGCAGGAAACCTATCAGAGTATAGAAGAACAGCACCTCTATAACGGTGCTGATCTCTAAAGCCTTCTTTTTAACGATCTCCCTTCCGCCCTTCATGAGGCCGTAGAAGAGAGTAAGCAGTACCCAGGACCACATTACTTGAGAGGACTCTTTCTGTAGATTATATCCTCTCTTGAAGGTCCGTTGCTGACCATGGTGATCGGATAACCGATCTGCTGTTCCACGAAATCTATATACTTCCTGCAGTTCTCGGGAAGCTGGTCATAATCCCTTATCCCACGGATATCGCACTTCCAGCCGGGCAGAGTCTTAAGTACCGGCTTAGCCTTTTCAAGTTTATAGGTAACAGGGAAGTCTGTAGTCTGCTCTCCGTCTATATCATATGCCACGCATACGGGTATCTCATCAAGATATCCCAGCACATCAAGTACCGTGAAAGCCACATCGGTAGTGCCCTGCAGCCTGCAGCCGTACTTTGAAGCCACGCAGTCAAACCAGCCCACACGCCTCGGTCTTCCGGTTGTTGCTCCGTACTCTCCGCCGTCACCGCCGCGGTTTCTCAGTTCTTCCGCTGCTTCATCAAATATCTCGGAAACAAAGGCCCCGCCGCCTACCGCAGAGGAATAAGCTTTGCATACCGTAACTATCTCTTTTATCTCATAAGGCGGTACACCTGCGCCTACCGCGCCGTAAGCAGCTATGGTGTTTGAAGAAGTGACCATCGGATAGATTCCGTGATCCGTATCTTTGAGTGTTCCCAGCTGTCCCTCAAGAAGCACGGTCTTTCCTTCTTTAAGTGCCTTATCAAGAAAAGCGCTGACGTCAGCCACATAAGGAGCAACCATCTCTTTGTACTCCATCAGTGTCTTGTAGAGTTCTTCCACATCAAGCAGAGGCTTGTGATACAGATGCTCAAGCAGAACGTTCTTGGTCTCAACTACGCTCTTAAGCTTATCCTTAAGTCCTTCATCATCAAAGAGCTCATTTACCTGAAAACCGATCTTCGCATATTTATCCGAATAGAAAGGCGCTATACCTGACTTAGTGGAACCGAAAGCCTTTCCGCCGAGTCTCTCCTCTTCATACTGGTCAAAAAGTATGTGATAAGGCATAACTATCTGCGCCCTCTCGGAGATCATTATCTTCGGCATAGGCACGCCTTTTTCCGTTATCGATTTTATCTCATTGAAGAATATGGGAATGTTCAAAGCCACACCGTTGCCTATGATAGAAGTGGTGTGATCGTAGAAAACTCCCGAAGGAAGTGAATGGAGTGCGAACTTGCCGTATTTATTCTTTATGGTATGGCCTGCATTGGCACCGCCCTGAAAACGTACAACTATGTCGGCATCCTGTGCCAGCATATCCGTGATCTTGCCCTTTCCTTCATCACCCCAGTTTGCTCCGACAACTGCCTTTACCATTGTTTCTCCTTTCATGCATAAAAGCCCTTAGCTGTTTGGTGCCCCTCCGGCACACACGAAGACATTATAATGTTTTTTTCTTCATAAGTAAAGGGCGAAAATTGCTCAGTTGAGAGCGTAATACAGACCCTTCTTTGCCATCAGTTCATCATGGGTACCTGACTCGGCTATGCCCTTATCGGCTATATAGAGGATCCTGTCCGCATTTCTGATGGTTGAGAGCCTGTGGGCCACTATAAATGCAGTCTTCCCCTTCAGCAGGGTTTCCAACGCCTCCTGGATAAGTTTCTCCGTCTCGGTGTCGATGGCACTGGTGGCCTCGTCAAGTATTACTACCGGAGGATTCTTAAGGACTATACGGGCAAAGCTGACCAGCTGCCTCTGCCCTGCCGAAAGCCCGCTTCCTCTTTCTTCAAGAAGTGTATTGTATCCTTCGGGCAGGGATTCGATGAACTTGTCCGCATGTATGATACGCGCTGCCTCCATGCATTCCTCATCACTGGCTTCCGGCCGTCCGTAACGTATGTTCTCAAGTATGCTGCCCTTGAAAAGGAAGGGATCCTGCATCAGCACGCCCACCTTGTTCCTCAGAGACTTGAGCGTGATCTTCCTCACATCCTGCCCGTCTATGGAAACGTTCCCCTGCTGCACGTCATAGAAGCGGGTCAGCAGATTTATGACCGTAGTCTTACCGGCTCCCGTAGGTCCTACCAGAGCTATGGTCTGTCCCGGTTCCACATGCAGATCGAAATGTTCAAGTATGGGCACTCCCTCTTCATAGCAGAAGGTAACGTCGTTGAAATCAACCTTTCCTTTTACATCAGAAAGCACCACCGCGTCACTTTCATCCGCAATATCAACGGGATGATCGATAGTGTCAAATACCTGCTCAAGGTTTGATGTAACCTGTGCCAGCTGCTGTATGATAACTGCAATCTGGGTGAGAGGTCCTGAGAACTGTGTCATATAAGCCGAGAAGGCTACCACGGTTCCGGCATTCATCAGGCTGTCTCCGCCGAGTATCAGACTCAGTGCCATGCAGTACAGTCCTATAGTCCCGATATTCCAGAAGAATTCCACTATGGGAGTGTTCAGCTCGTTTCTCATGAATATCTGGAACCACTGATCGACGCACTGGGTATGGACATCCACATATATCTCGTGGTTAAGGCTTCCGCGGTTATTGCTCTTTATTATCTTTTCACCCATGATGGTCTCAAGCAGGAAGGCCGTACGGTTGGAGTTCTTTGCACGCAGTTTGGCAAAGAGCTTGCCTATCACCTTTCTCAGCATAAGTACCAGTATCATCATCGGAATGACGGTTGCAAAGACCACCAGCGTCAGCTGCGGCGAGAGGGACAGCATAAAGAAGGTGACCACGGCTATCTTCAGGAAATAAGTGATCAGCATCAGTACGAAGTTGGTAAAGAAATTGGCCAGGTCGTTCACGTAGTCCGTGACCCTTACTACTATCTTTCCGTCAGGCTTGGAATCAAAATATTCAAAGGGCAGTTCCTGCAGCTTATAGAATATATCCTGGCGGACCACAGCGATGATACTGTGTCCCAGCTTTCCCATCAGGGTCTGGTGCAGGTAGGTGATGGTTATCTCCGCAAGTGCGATGAAAGCCATGGCGCCTACTATCATACCCAGCATGCGCATATCCTCATTTACTGTCACGCGGTTGATAATGGTCCTGAGGAGCAGCGGGCTGACAAGACCTATCACCGAGGATAATCCCATCAGACAGAGCACCAGTATGAAGATCTTCTTATGCGGAAGTATATAACGGAGCACTCTCGCAAACTGCTTCAGATCTATCTTTTTTTCTATTTTCTCGTCTTCGAAATAGGTATTTCTCTTAGCCATTTCACTTTGCTCCCTTTACGTTCTCGTCGTATAACTCAGGCATCGCTTCGCTAGCCCTCGCGGCGTTCTATTTAGTTACGTTCTCGTCTACTATATCCTTCTGCATGGCCTGCTGTGAATGCCAGATCGCCGCAAAATGTCCGTTAAGCTTCATCAGTTCCTCAAAGCTGCCCCTCTCGGTGATGCGTCCGTCCTGCAGATAAAGTATCTCATCGCAGTCGGCTACGGAACTCATCCTGTGAGCCGAGATTATCAGGGTCTTGTCCGGATAATGCTCCTTAATGGAAGCCAGCAGTTTTCTTTCCGTAGTGACATCCAGAGCGGAGGTGGAATCATCCAGCACCAGCACAGGCGAGTTCTTAAGCAGCGCCCGTGCTATGGATACCCTCTGCTTCTGTCCCCCCGAGAGTCCGAAACCTCTCTCGCCGACTATGGTGTCATATCCGTCCTCCAGTCTCTTGATAAAGCCCGCCGCCTGTGCATGATATGCAGCCTCCTTTATCTTCTCATCCTCGATATTCGGACGGGGGAAGGCAATATTGCTGTCTATGGTATTTGAAAAGAGGAACACATCCTGGAACACATATGAAAACTTATCCCTCAGGGATTCCAGTGTATATTCCCTTATATCATGCCCGTTCAGCTCTATGCTTCCCGAGGTCATATCATGTATACGTATCAGAGATTCCAGCAGAAGGCTCTTGCCGCTTCCGGTACCTCCCACTATGCCAAGACGTTTTCCCTTGGGTATCTCGACATTGATATCCGTGAGCATCTGTCTGTCATCAAGTACCATAGAAGCATTGTGGATGCTTATGTCTACGCCTTCCGTTACGGGGACCGTATCGCTTCCGTCGGGTATCTTGCTTTCGGTATCCATGAACTTCATCATCTTCTGCCCGGATACCAGCTGCTGCTGCATCTGGAAGATCATGTTGTTTATAAGCGTTACATAGTTCATTATCCTGTTTACGTATTCGGTTGCTGATACCAGAAAGCCCACCAGCAGTTTTCCCTGCATTACCAGCACGGCACTCACCGCAATGCTTCCGATATAGGCAGTCTGACGTATTATCGAAAAGGCAGCTTCAAACCTTGCCGACAGGCCCACCTGCTTAAGATATGCATCTTTCAGCGCATCATTGGTCTCATTGAATTTCTTCTTTTCCACTTCCTCATTGGTAAATGCCCTTACAAGCCTGACCGCACTTACATTTTCCGAAACGGTAAGGCTCATCTTCGCATTTGAACTTCTGATGTTCATGAAATTCTCTTTGGCCTTCTTGCGGAAACGCAGCAGTGCAAAAGCAAATACCGGCGTAAGCATCAGCGGTATCCACAGAAGACTTAAGTTTATCTTTGCAAGGATCACCACCGAAGCTGTCAGCACAAAGATGCTGTCGAAGGTATTGGGGATGATACGGCAGAACAGTTCCTTGAACATGATGGTATCGGAGTTGATAGTGGTCAGAAGCTCACCGGTGTTATACTTTGACAGAGTCTCGCTGTCCAGTTCCATCAGCTTGTCAAAGGTCACATAGCGCAGATCACTTTCCAGAGTAAGCCCCAGATGCTGATTGATCATGTTTTTGATATATACCAGCAGAAGCTTTGTGACCAGCAGTCCCATGAATATGGCAGCCAGGCTTAAGAAAAGTCTCATGCTGTGCAGTTCTCCGAACCTCCCGTCCACAAGGAAATAAAGCGGGCTGCTCTCCTCCACTCCGTCAGACTTAAGACAGCAGTTGATAAACATTGCCGATATCAAAGGCAATGTCAGGTCACAGCTTAACGCCACCAGGCTTATAAGCTTTGCCAGTATTGACAACGGAAGATTCTTCTTCCAATATTTAAATCCAAACTTCAGTACATCCATTTCCGGATCCTCACTATGCTTTTTGAGCATATGCCTGTTTTTATCTTTTGTGCTTTTTACACTATATCACCACGGATTTTTAGGCACTATTTATATTTTGTCAAAAATGTTCCATTTTTTGTTATAAGAATATGCTCCATAATCCGACCTTTAGAAATACTGCCCCTCAGCTATGCTTACAGCATTGTCAAATGGGCTGCAGGCGGCTTTTTGCCTGCAGCTGTTGCACAATAAATCAGCTTGGCAAGCCCGCTTGCCAAAGCGATTTTTGTGCAACGTTAGCACAGGATCTTAGATCCTGTGCCCATTTGACCTTTAATATTTGAAACAGTTGAGATTACCATAGCATTCTGTTATAATTCAGCTTGCACAAAAAAATGGAGGTACAAACCATGGCAACAGATATATATCAGAGCCCGCTCTCCGAGCGTTATGCAAGCAAAGACATGCAGTACATCTTCTCCCAGGACATGAAGTTCACCACCTGGAGACGTTTATGGATAGCTCTTGCCGAGACCGAGATGGAGCTGGGCTTAAGCCAGATCACCCGGGAGATGATCGATGAACTTAAGGCCCATAAAGACGACATCAATTATGATGTGGCAAGGGAACGTGAAAAACAGGTCAGACACGACGTTATGAGCCACGTATATGCTTACGGCCAGCAGTGCCCGAAAGCAAAAGGCATTATACATCTGGGCGCCACCTCCTGCTACGTAGGCGACAATACCGATATCATCGTTATGAAGGAAGCCCTTAAGCTTGTTAAAAAGAAACTGGTCTGCGTCATCGACGAACTGGCCAAGTTTGCGGATGCACAGAAATCAACTCCGACTCTTGCTTTCACTCATTTCCAGCCTGCACAGCCTACCACGGTAGGAAAACGTGCCACACTCTGGATCAATGAATTCATGATGGATCTCGAGGATCTGGAATATATAATGAACTCCCTGAAACTGCTGGGCTCCAAGGGCACCACCGGAACCCAGGCCAGCTTCCTTGAGCTCTTCAACGGGGATAATGAGACTATCGACAAGATCGATCCCATGATCGCTAAGAAGATGGGCTTCGAATCCTGCTATCCCGTATCGGGCCAGACCTACTCCAGAAAGGTAGATACCCGCGTCCTCAATATACTTGCGGGCATCGCCGCTTCAGCTCATAAGATGAGCAACGACATCCGTCTGCTCCAGCATCTGAAGGAAGTGGAAGAACCTTTTGAAAAATCACAGATCGGTTCCTCGGCAATGGCTTATAAGCGTAATCCCATGAGAAGTGAGCGTATCGCTTCCCTCTCCCGTTACGTGATCATCGATGCGCTTAATCCTGCCATCACTTCTGCGACCCAGTGGTTCGAGCGCACCCTTGATGATTCCGCCAACAAGCGCATCTCCATAGCAGAAGCTTTCCTTGCCACCGACGGTATCCTCGAGCTCTGCCTGAATGTTGTGGACGGCCTGGTCGTTAATGAAAAAGTAATAGAGAAGCATCTTCTCTCCGAGCTTCCTTTCATGGCTACCGAGAACATCATGATGGATGCTGTCAAAGCCGGCGGAGACCGTCAGGAGCTCCACGAAGAGATAAGAAAGCTCTCCATGGAAGCCGGACAGCATGTAAAAAAAGAAGGCCGCGACAACGATCTTCTCGATCTCATCGCTGCCGACCCTGTGTTCAATCTTTCCAAAGAAGAGCTGGATGCCAAGATGATCCCCGCGGATTATGTAGGCCGCTCACCCAGGCAGGTTGAAGTCTATCTCCGCGACTTTGTAAATCCCGTCCTTGAGGCCAACAAAGAACTTCTCGGCGCCACCGGAGTCGTAAACGTATAAGATAAACATTTCTAAAATAAAACAGGGGCTTTAAGCCCCTGTTTTATTTTTTCCTTTTCTGGTATTTATCGGAAAGGTTTTCTGAAAGTGAATTACTTAACTCATAAGGAACCTTTCTTTCATTATTCGAATGGAAAACATCGGCAAAATAGAATGCCTTTTTGTTCTTTGTACTTTCTGACGCTTTTTGATATACACTCGTTTAGTGTCTTGAGCTCTTCATATATATCTGCAGGCGTATCATCCTG
>JAILES010000034.1 GCA_024687205.1 Lachnospiraceae bacterium | reverse complement strand
TTCCGGGGTGTGGCTCAGCTTGGTAGAGCGCCTGGTTTGGGACCAGGATGCCGCAGGTTCAAATCCTGTCACCCCGATTTTTTAATACTCTTTAAGATAGCAGTTTACTTTTTCTTTCTGTATGTCTATGATCCCGTAGGTCCCCAGTCTTTTGGCATTTCTCGGATATACGGGGGAGCCGGGATTCATTATCCACAGATCCGGCAGTATTTCCACGGTTGATACATGAGTATGTCCGAAGAGCGCGATATCCGCTTCCACATCTTTGGCTGCGCCTATCAGTTCCTGCAGTCCGTATTTGACATACTGCCTGTTGCCGTGACACATGAAGATGCGGTGTCCTTCAACTTCGATCACTTTTTCGTTAGGAAAATAAGAACCGAAATCCATGTTGCCGGAAACTATATGTACGGGGCAGGATACCCTGTTTGTTATCTCGGTATCATCCGCACAGATGTCTCCGCAATGCAGCAGCATGGCCGCATCCGGCTCCCGCTTCATGATGTTTAAGATCGAGCCGTTATTTCCGTGGGTATCGCTGACAACGACTATCTTCACAGTACGTTCTCCTTTACCAGCAGATCCCTCATGGCTCTCATAGCCTTGCCTCTGTGTGATATCTCATTCTTCTGCTGCCTCGTCATTTCGGCTGTGGTGCAGCCGTATTCGGGTACATAGAAGAAGGGATCATAACCGAAGCCTTCGCTGCCTCTCATCTCGCGGTTTATCATACCTTCGACTTTTTCCTTAACGATAAGAGGTTCGCGCCCGTACACGCAGGCTGCCATAGCGCAGACAAAACGTGCGCCGCGCTTTTCATCCGGCACGTCCTTCATCTCGTTCATCACGTCCGTCATAGCCTGGGGATAGGTCCTGTCTCCGAGCCATCTGTGCGACTGCACTCCGGGCATGCCGCCCATATAGTCGATCACCAGACCGGAATCATCGGCCAGGACTATATAGTCTTTGAATTCCGGCATTTTCTCAAGGATATAACTTTCCACGGCTTTGGCCTTTATCAGTGCATTGTCGGTGAAGTCCTCACCGTTCTCATCTATCTCATCACTAAAGCCTATCTCGCTCATGGTCTTGAGTTCGATATCTTTGGATGAGAGGATCTCGCCGATCTCTTTTAATTTATCTTTGTTGGTACTGGCAAATATAACTGTTTTCATTGTTCCTTCTTTCTTAAAGTGATCCTGTCCGGATCTCAGTTCTGCGGCATCCTGTCTGAGAAATACTCCGCGCCGTATACATCGGTGAACTTGTAGAAGCCTATGAACTTGCTGCCTACATAAGTATCGGTCACTTTCAGTTCTCCTGACACGGTCATCTCGTCGCCGAGATAATAGCTGTCAAGATAGTCGCCGTTGTAGCTGTAGTAGTCGCAGAGGAAGTCGAGCTTGTCACCGTCTTTGAGCTCGATCAGTCCGCGGCTTACTGTATCCGTAACACTCTCGTAATCGGGATCTGCGCCGGCCACGAAGCTGTTTCCCGTGCTGTTGTCGGTCACTATCATCAGCTTCACACGTTCGTCATTGAGCATTGCGGGCACATAGCCCCAGATCGTATTGCCGGTCGTGTCGGTGTGATAATATGCAACAGGCTGGTCGTTGATCGACATCCAGGTACCCGAAGTATCCGGGATAAGGTTACCGTTATCATCGATCGAATACAGCACATCCAGTCCCATGTCAACATAGCCTGTACCGTCATCAACAAACATGTTGTACTCTACGATATCCACCAGCTTCCACTGCTCTGCAGGCAGGCTTATGCATGCATTCCCGTCTGCGTCGGTCTTCCAGCCCAGCTGTCCTGCATCAAACTGGTTGTCGCAGACATACTGCGCACTGTCCTGTGCGCTGAGTGAACGTCCCGATACTCCCGAGAACGCATTCATCATGTTCATGATGGTTTCAAGTGACTGCAGTCCGTAACCGGAGCTCTGTCCGCCTATCAGATCAAAAGGAGTGGTGCCGTAGGATGCGCCCACGCTCTGTCCTGTACTCTGTATTCCTGCAAATTCCCTTATGCAGTCCGAGTATTCGGAATCAAGCCCTATCTCGCCGTAGATGTTCTGCGCTGTATTTACCTTGGAGGTCTTCCTGTACGGGAAGTATATCGACACACCATAGGCATTGGTCATGTTTGAAGAAGTCCGGTTGTACTTCACTGCTGCGAGTACGGTATCCGCCAGTTTCTTTCCTTCTTCCGTCCCCATGTTGGTCGCAAAGTTCACCAGGTCTACCTGGTCTATCTGCGAAGACTGGGCAAACTCTCTCGATGCGCTTCTTGCATCCGCCACAACGGAATACTTCTTCTCGGTGATCAGGTCCGTGGTCTTTTTGGAAAAGGCCTTGAAGTCATCGGGCAGGGTCTCTGAGAGCTCCGCCAGATCTACGATGGAGAGCGTAGTCTTCTGACCACGACAGCTCCTGTCGCACACATCAACGAAATCGTCGATGATCATCTTGCCTATCTCGGTACTTGCCATTGAAGTATTTTTTGAAAGCTCTGTCAGCCATCTGGTGTAATACCAGCCTACGCCGGGTTCCGTTTCCTCTGAGGCTATCATATAGTCCGCATAGGACGCAGCCATAAGGTCGGTCTCCACCGTAGCCATAAGGCAGGCGTCAAAACCGATGATGTCGTACTTGATGCCCGCATTGCCGAGAGCTTTGTTGATACCGCCAAGTGTCATTGATCCGCTTGAGGAATGCAGCTCATCATAGCCGTAGCCGGAGAGCGATCCCCCGCCGTGATCCCAGAACACCAGCATGTTTCTGTTGGAAGGATAATTCTTTGAACAGTAATTGATGAACTCGGTAAGCGTAGCGGGATCGGTCATCGCCTTATTGCCCATATTGGCTTCAAGGAGTTCCATCTTGCCGCTGCGTACCCTGTATATCTGGTTGGTCTGCGAGCTGATACCGTTCTGCCACTGCCTGCAGCCGCCGGTATATACGATGATCTTTATCTTATCCGAGATCTCGGCCTTCATCATCTCGTTCAGATCGTTGGTAGCCATGCCGTGCTTGGACTCGAGGTCGGTACCGCACATGTATACCATCATGGTGATCTCGTCTTCACCGTTACCTTTGACAGTGGTATATCTGCTCCTTGCCTCGGAAGCAACGCTCGCATCCAGATTGCCTGAATTATTGGGAGTTACCCAGTCGCTGCTGGCGCCGCTTACATTGGCATAGGTACTGTTGCCGAAACCTGCGCCCAGCATACTGCCTGCAACTGAAGACAGCATGTCCGTACCGCCGCCGTTACCGCCTCCGCCGAGGAGCGCACCGAGTCCGCCGCCTCCGCCAAGCAGAAGCATCAGGACTATCACGATCAGTCCGCCGGGTCCTCTCGAAGGTCCTCTCTCTCCGCCGCTGCCGCCTCCGGAAAAGGCGCTGCCGCTGCCCACCGGGCCTGTGCCCAGTCCGCTGCCTCTCCTGTGGACGCCGTTACCGGCACCGCTTATATTTTTCTTTCTTCCCTGATCTGCCATTTCTTATTCCTTTCAGGCATCTTCCGTCTTCTTCCTTGCAGGAGGCTTAGGCCCCATATACTGCAGGAAATAGGTCTTTAACATGCCGTTATATAGTTTTCTGTTCTTGTCAGCTTTTCTTCCTATTGCTTTTTCAGCATCGGCGTAAGACGTGATGATGTACATCGACCAGGAATCCAGCGCTCTGTAGCGCTCTCCTATCATGCTATAAAGCGCATCCATATCCTCATCTCCGCCAATCCTTTCCCCATAAGGCGGATTGCTTATCAGAAAGCCGTATTTCTTCGGATGGCTCAGAGCCGCCGCATCTCTTACCTGGAAATGAATAAGCTTCTCCACTCCGGCAAGCTTTGCGTTCTCCCTGCTCATCTTTACCATCTCGGGATCCAGGTCGTAACCCTGTATGTCCGTATCCACCGACATATCTATGGCTTCCCGCGCTTCTTCTTTCGCATCCTTCCACAGTTCATCAGCTATCACATGCTTCCACTTCATGGCAGTGAAATTCCTGTTCATCCCGGGTGCGATACCTGCTGCCATCAGCGCCGCTTCTATCGGAAAAGTACCGCAGCCGCAGAACGGATCCACCAGTATGCGGTCCCCCTTCCAGGGCGTCAGCATTATCAGCGCCGCCGCCAGGTTCTCCGCTATGGGCGCTTTCGCTGTGTGTATGCGGTAGCCGCGCTTGTGCAGCGACTCACCGGTGGTATCAAGCCCGACAGTCACTTCATCATTTTTTATGAATACCCTGAAAGGATAATCCTCGCCGTCTTCTTCAAATCTCGGTGTATGATAGGCATGGCTCATACGCTCGACCATGGCCTTCTTCATCACCGACTGT
>JAILES010000020.1 GCA_024687205.1 Lachnospiraceae bacterium | reverse complement strand
TATTCCCCGAGTTTTTCAGGAGCGGCGGGGCCACTCTCTTCGAGGATGCGGATGATCGCGGATCCTACGATGGCGCCGTCGGAAAGGGCTGCCATCTTTGCTGCCTGCTCGGGAGTAGAGATACCGAAGCCGATGGCGCAGGGAACGTTTGCGTTTTCTCTTATCACCTTTATTATGGAAGCAAGGTCTGTGGTGATCTCGCTTCTGGTGCCGGTCACGCCGAGACTTGATACCACATATATGAAGCCTTCAGCTTCTTTTGCTATCATGGCGATGCGGTCGCTGGAGGTAGGAGCGATCATTGATATCAGATCCACACCATGGTTCTTGCAGTAGGGCAGGAATTCTTCCTTTTCTTCATAAGGAAGATCCGGCAGGATGATGCCGTCTATGCCTATCTCTTCGCAGGCAGTCATGAACTTCTCGGCTCCGTAAGAAAATACAACGTTTGCATATGTCATGAACACAAAGGGCGTATCCGTTTCTTTGCGGAGTTCCTTAACCATATCAAATACCTTGTCCGTGGTCACTCCGCCTTTTAAAGCTCTTTCGTTTGCACCCTGTATCACCGGACCTTCTGCCGTAGGATCGGAAAAAGGTATGCCCAGCTCCACCAGATCAGCGCCGGCTTTTATCATCTCCAGTACACACTTCTTCGTTGTATCAAGATCCGGATCACCGCAGGTGATGAACGGAATAAAGGCTTTCTTATTCTCAAATGCTTTATATATCTTACTCATGGATATCCTCCCCTCTGTATCTTGCAATGGCTGCACAGTCCTTATCGCCGCGGCCCGAAAGCGTCACTACTATTGTCTGGTCCTTTCTCATCTTCGGTGCCAGTACTCTTGCATATGCAACTGCATGAGCCGATTCGATCGCAGGGATGATGCCTTCGGTTTTTGCAAGGTATTCAAAAGCTTCCACCGCTTCTTCATCGGTGATCGCAACATACTGCGCGCGTCCGGTATCATGAAGATATGCGTGTTCCGGTCCGATGCCCGGATAATCAAGACCTGCGGATATTGAATAGACCGGCGCGATCTGACCGTACTCGTTCTGGCAGAAATAAGATTTCATTCCGTGGAAGATACCTTCCCTTCCGGTTGCTATGGTAGCTGCGGTCTCGAAGGTATCCACGCCGCGGCCTGCAGCTTCGCAGCCGATCAGCTTCACATCCTTATCCTCTATAAAGTTGTAGAAAGTTCCTATGGCATTGGATCCGCCGCCCACGCAGGCAAGTACCGCATCGGGAAGCTTTCCTTCTTTTTCAAGCATCTGTTCTTTTATCTCTTTTGATATCACTGACTGGAAATCCCTTACTATGGTGGGGAAGGGATGAGGACCCATGGCCGAACCCAGGCAGTAATGTGTATCTTCGATACGGCGTGTCCATTCACGCATGGTCTCGGATACCGCGTCCTTCAAGGTGGCTGTTCCCGTGGTAACGGGCACCACATCAGCACCGAGCAGCTTCATGCGGTATACGTTCAGAGCCTGTCTCTCTGTGTCTTCCTTACCCATGAATACGACACATTCCATACCGAAGAGAGCTGCTGCCGTGGCGGTTGCCACACCGTGCTGTCCCGCACCGGTCTCTGCTATCAGTCTGGTCTTGCCCATTTTCTTCGCAAGCAGTGCCTGACCCAGCACGTTATTGATCTTGTGCGCACCGGTATGGTTCAAGTCTTCACGCTTAAGATATATCTTAGCTCCGCCCAGATCTTCGGTCATCCTTTTTGCAAAGTAAAGTCTGGAAGGCCTGCCGGCATACTCATTGAAGAGTTCCGCAAGTTCCTTCTGAAAATCAGGATCGGCTTTATACTTATTATAAGCTTCCTCCAGTTCGTTTACCGCATTCATCAGAGTCTCGGGTATATACTGTCCTCCGTGTATGCCAAAGCGTCCTTTAGTCATGGTTGATCTCCTTCCGTTTATTACACCTCATCAGTCAGGCTTCGCCTCAAGGGGAAGCCTATGTAGAAAAGCTTCCATTTTTGCTATATCCTTGTGTCCGTCGGTTTCTATGCCGCTGCTTACATCCACACCATAGGGATGGAGCTTTTCTACTGCAAGTGCTATGTTATCTGTATTCAGACCACCGGCCAGGATATAGGGTCTGTCTATATCTTTTATCAGTTCCCATTCAAAGGTCCTGCCTTCTCCGGTTCCCGCATCCAGGAGTATATGGTCCGCACTGCTTGCTGCTGCTGCCTTCACGTCTTCTCCGGTTTTTATACGGAAGGCTTTGATGATCTCTGCATCCGTAAGGGAGCGAAGCTTCCTTATATATTCCTCATCTTCTTTTCCGTGAAGCTGTGCGATATCTATTGTACCGTTATTTACAAAAGCTGCAACCGTTTCTATATCTTCATCTACAAATACACCGACTGCCTTGATATCCGCTGCCAGTGAGGCTTTCAGCTCCTTTGCGGTTTCGGCTGAAATGGTGCGCTTAAAACCTGCTGTCAGGACGAAGCCGATGTAGTCGGGATGAAGAGCATTGGCTGCTTCGATATCTGAAATTGTTTTCATGCCGCAGAATTTGATCTTCATTTATTCCCTCATTTAAAACTGTTTAACAGTTCGGCTTTGTTTGATGAACGCATCAGCACTTCTCCCATCAGCACTGCATCGGCTCCCATCTCTTTTACTTTTGCGATGTCGTTTATATCTTTTATACCACTCTCTGAAACGAAGACCTTGTCTTCCGGGATCAGACTTCTTAAGCGTGCTGCCAGTCCCATGTCTACCGAGAAGTCTTTAAGGTTTCTGTTGTTGACTCCGATCACTCTGCCGCCGCAGTCAAGTGCTCTCTTTATCTCTTCCTCATCGTGACATTCAACCAGAGCCGAGAGACCCAGAGTATCACATATAGACATATATTCTTTTACCTGCTCATCCGTAAGTATGGACATGATCAGGAGCACTGCCGATGCACCGAATACTTTCGCTTCATATATCATATACTCATCAACAGTGAAGTCTTTACGCAGTACAGGTATCTTAACATTGGCTGCGATCTCTTTCAGGTACTCGTCTCTGCCGAGGAACCACTTGGGCTCCGTAAGGCAGGATATTGCATCAGCACCTGCTGCCTCATATTCCTTTGCGATATCAAGATAAGGAAAATCCTCAGCTATGATACCCTTCGAAGGAGAGGCTTTCTTGCATTCGCAGATAAAGGAAAGTCCGGGCTTCTTAAGGGCTTTCTCAAATGCAAAGTCTCCTTTAGGAAGAGAAAGGGCTGCGGCTTTCAGCTCTTCTGCAGATATTGTTTTTTTCGCTGCCGCGACACGGTCTTTTGCGACTGCGGCGATGTCGGTTAATATACTCACGAATTACTTACCTCTATAATCTTATCAAGGGTGGCGGCTGCTTTGCCGGAGTCGATGAGCTCGGCTGCAAGTTTGACGCCTTCTGCCATGCTCTCGGCTTTTCCTCCTATATAAAGAGCTGCGCCGGCATTCATAAGTACTGCGTTTCTCTTGTGTCCCTTTACTCCGTTTAATATGTCTTTGGTAATCTGTGCATTCTCTGCAGGAGTGCCGCCCTTAAGGTCATCCTTTGTGCATCTCTCAAATCCGAAATCTTCGGGAGTGATGACAGTGGTCTTGAACCAGCCGTCTTTGATCTCGCAGATCTTGGTAGGAGCCGATAAGGAGATCTCATCCAGCTTATCCATACCGTAAACAACCATGCCGCGCTTAACACCAAGGTTTACGAGCACCTGTGCAAGAGGCTCTACCAGGTAAGCATCATATACGCCTAAAAGCTGCATCGTTGGTGATGCGGGATTGGTAAGAGGGCCGAGTATATTGAACACTGTCCTGAAGCCCAGTTCCTTTCTGATGGCACCAACATACTTCATTGAAGTATGATATTTCTGTGCGAAGAAGAAACACATGCCTGCTTCTTTTAAAAGTTTAACACAGAGCTCGGGGCTCTGATCGATATTTACACCCAGTGCTTCCAGACAGTCAGCGGTACCGCTGAGTGAAGAAGCTGCACGGTTTCCGTGCTTTGCTACCTTTATTCCTGCAGCTGCGGTGATGATCGCAGTAGTGGTTGAAATGTTGAAGCTACCTGCGTTGTCTCCGCCGGTACCTACTATTTCAAGAACGTCCATGCCGGTATCCACTCTGGTAGCATGATCGCGCATTGCTGCGGCGCAGCCTGCTATCTCATCGGTGGTCTCTGCTCTTGCACTCTTAGTGGAAAGTGCTGCAAGGAATGCGGCGTTCTGCGTAGGACTTGTCTCTCCGCTCATGATCTCATTCATCACGGTATATGCTTCATCATAGTTAAGGTCTTCTTTGTTAACGATTTTTACGATTGCTTCTTTGATCATTTTTTTACACCTCCAGGAAATTCTTTAATATCTTTTTACCATCCGGAGTCATTATCGATTCCGGGTGAAACTGCACACCGTAAACAGGATACTTTGCATGCCTTACTGCCATCACTTCTCCGTCATCCGCAACACCCGTGACGATCAGTTCCTTCGGAAGGCTTTCATCGGCAGCTGCAAGTGAATGATATCTTGCGACCGTGATCCTTGTACTGCCTAATCCTTTAAATAAAGTAGTTTCTGTATCTACGCTTATCTTTGAGCTCTTGCCATGCATCAGTTTTTTCGCATGCACTATGTCGGCTCCGTATGCCATGCATATGGCCTGGTGTCCGAGGCAGACTCCGAGGATCGGGATCTCACCCTTTAAGCTTTTGATCAGCTCTACTATGATGCCTGCGTCTTCAGGTCTTCCGGGCCCCGGCGAGATGATGATGTGTTCGGGTTTTAACTCTCTTATCTCTTCCACTGTCATCTCATCATTTCGTATCACCTTTATTCCCGGATCCATCTCTCCTATATATTGGAAGAGATTGTATGAAAAACTGTCGTAATTATCTATCAGCAGATTCATCATTCCACCTCCCCTGCAAGAGTTAATGCGGTCATCGTTGCTTTTGCTTTGTTGATGCATTCCTGATATTCCTTCTCGGGATCGGAATCGGCTACGATGCCGGCGCCGCTTCTTACAAATACTTTTCCGTTCTTCTTATATGCAATACGGATGGCGATGCAGGTGTCCATGTTGCCGGTAAAATCTATATACCCTATGGCACCTCCGTAGATCCCGCGTTTGTTGCCCTCCAGCTCTCCTATCAGCTCACAGGCTTTGATCTTGGGTGCACCGGAAAGTGTTCCTGCGGGAAGCACTGCTTCTATGGCATCCAGTGCATCCTTATCATCCCTTATCTTTCCTCTTACCGTGGAACCTATATGCATCACATGTGAGAATCTCTCTATACTGTGAAGCTTCTCCACTTCCACGCTTCCGAACTTACTTATCTTACCCAGGTCATTTCTTCCCAGATCCACGAGCATATTGTGCTCTGCAAGTTCCTTCTCATCTTTTAAGAGTTCTTCTTCAAGAGCTCTGTCTTCTTCTTCGTTCTTTCCCCTGGGTCTTGTTCCTGCCAGAGGGAAGGTGTGAAGTACACCGTTCTCCAGCTTGACCAGTGTCTCGGGAGATGCCCCGGCCACTTCCATATCCGTACCTGAGAAGTAGAACATATAGGGTGAAGGATTGATGGTCCTGAGCATTCTGTAGGTGTCCAATAAACTTCCTTCAAAAGGAGCGCTTAATCTGTTGGATAAAACTATCTGGAAGATGTCGCCTTCGAAGATATGAGTCTTTGCTTTTTCCACCATGTCACAGAATCTTTCTTTATCAAAGAGAGCCGTGATCTCGCCTGTCATCTTACCTGCAGAGCTGTCGGTCTTCTTTCCTGTCTTTACCAGCTCTTCAAGTTTCTTAAGTTCTTCTACTGCTTTGTTGTATCCTGCTTCGCCTTCGCTTAAGTTCATGTTTACTATGAAGATCAGCTTCTGGTGCAGGTTGTCGAAGGCGATGACTTTATCAAAGAACATCAGATCCACATCATAAAACTTCTCGTAATCATCAACATCTTTTTTGATCTCCGGCTCGCTGTATGCGAAATAGTCGAATGCGAAATATCCTACGAGGCCGCCGGTAAAAGTGGGAAGGCCTTCAAGCTGCGGACTCTTGTGCTCTGCAACAATTCGGCGTATCTCCGAAGAAGGATCTTTTGTTTCGATTTTTTTCTCACCGATCTGCATCTGTCCGTCAATGCAGTTGATGCAGAGCTTGGGATCAAAACCCAGGAAAGTATATCTGCCCCAGCGCATATCAGCACTTGCCGACTCCAGCATGTAGCAGTGTTTTGAAGCTGCTTTAAGTTTTTTCAGCACCTCGATGGGTGTGATGAAATCAGAAAGGATCTCAAGACATACGGGCATTATCTTATACTCGCCCTTTGCGCTCACTTCCTTCATGGTATCCAATGAGGGATATATTCTATCCATATCGATATCTCCTTTCTCATAGATTTCCGCTTGCGGAAATCTTGGCGCCGAGCACGGTTGCCGCAGGCAACAATTTCATCTCGTGCGAGTGCGCATCT
>JAILES010000070.1 GCA_024687205.1 Lachnospiraceae bacterium | reverse complement strand
TACCGGCAGGACAGAGATAAGCAAAAAAGACAGGGAGCAGCTGGACAAGCTGTATATAAGGAGTGAAAGGCAGGAAGGTTATCTGCATAAGCACAACGGCGCCGATATGGTATCGGTTTCTTCACCTGCTTATACCAAAGTAGCGGAGGAACTGAAGACACGCATCGCAGAAAAATATGCCGGTAAAAAACTTAAGAAAAGCGTGGATATGAAGATCCGCTTAAGGGCAGGGGAAGAAGCGCTGCTCACGGCCTGCTGCGGTGAAACCTCTGTGAGTGTCAGCGGCGAAGCGGTTCAGAAGGCAAGGAAGGCGCCTCTTGCCGGAGAAGAGATAGTTAACAGACTGAAAAAGACCGGTGATACATCCTTTGAAGCGGCAGATATAGAATGCGATATCGATGAGGATATCTTCATGCCGGTATCTGCTCTCAACGAACTCAGAAGAAGCGCACTGGCAGCGCTGGAGAGCAGGTTGCTTGAGCGCTTTATGAGAACTGTTGAAGATGAGGATATCAGCGTTAATAAACAGGCTTTTCAAGATACGGACAAAGAGTCCTATATTTCAGTATCCGTATTTACGGCAGAGCAGGCGCTTGCAGTGCCCGGGAATATCAAAGCCGACAGGCTTATACTTCCTGCGGAACTTTTTTCGGATAAAGAACTTATAGGAAAAGTGGAAGAAAGCGGGCTGAAACTCTATATGAGGATGCCTGAGATAGTCAGACAGAAAGACCTTAAGTATATCAGCGGGCTGCTTGAGGAACATGCCGGATCCGCATACGGCATCAGTGTTAACAGCATAGACGGGCTGTGCCTTGCAGGGAAGTATTTTAAGCCTGAGAGGATACATGCCGATGCGGGGCTGTATGCGATGAACGATGTCAGTGCTGATATGCTGCTTAAGGAATGCGGAGATATAAGCTTGTGTTCTGAGCAGAACGGAAAGGAATATGAGGAAGCTGCCTTCAGGGACAGGGCAGAGCTTAACATATACGGAAGAGCGCCGGTCATGATAAGCGCAAACTGCGTCCTTAAGAATACCGAAGGCTGTGACACTGCGCGAAACAGTACATATTTGAACGACGACAGCGGGAGGCGCTTTCCTGTTCTGTTAATGCACAAAATGTGTTATAATATAGTTTTGAATTGCGTTCCGACATCTCTGCACCGGGAGTTTTATGCTTTATATTCCGGAAGGGAATATGCGGGCTTCGGACTTAACTTTATGCAGGAGAGCGGCAGTGAGACGATAGCCGTGCTTAAGTATTTTGAGAGGCTGAGGAAGGGGTCTGATGAGGAATGCCCCTATGAGTTTACCAGAGGGCATTTCAGACGGGGAGCTGAATAAGAAATTGGTCAAAGCAATACTGGAGATCTTTAAATATCTGTATATCGTTTTAATGGGCCTTTATGTTCTGGAGGCTTTTCTGACGTGGAGAAAGAAGGCAGGGACCGAGAAGAAACCGGCCTTTGTTTTTATGGAGTTCCTGACTTATCTCTTCCTGATAAGCGGAATGGTGGGACTTGCCCTGGCCAGATATGACAAGGGCGATGAGGATACGCTGTATCTTATCGCAGGGCTCGGAGCCGCTGAACTCTTTATGATGTTCATAGTCAAAAGAGTGATGCACCTGATCTACAAGCACTGTGATGAGCTGCTGCTCTGCAACATGAACATGCTGCTTTCCGTGGGCTTTGTGGAACTGGCAAGGCTTAACAGCGTGCATGCAAGGAAACAGTTTTCGATAATACTGGTGTCCATGGTGCTGTTCCTGTTCATACCGGCGATCATCAGGCATCTTTCTTTTCTTAAAATGATATGGCCGCTTTACTGCTTGATGGGAGCCGGGCTTTTGCTGGTGGTGCTCCTCGGCGGCAGTACCGTATATGGTGCAAAGATAAACATTAATGTGCTGGGAGTGACCTTCCAGCCTTCCGAGGCTGTCAAACTGATATTTGCCTTTCTTATTGCCGGGCTGCTTTACAAGACCACGGAGATGAAAAGGATATATCTGTCGGCGGTGATAGCTGCCGCATATATGCTGATACTCGTTGCTTCCAGGGATCTGGGAAGCGCCCTTATATTTTTCGTTATGTATGTGACCATGCTGCATATATCCAGCGGCAAAAGACGTTTTCTTTTTGCGGGAGCAGGACTGCTGGTAGTGGCGGGGGCACTGGCATATCTGCTTTTCTCCCATGTGAGGGTAAGGGTCGATACCTGGCTTGATCCCTGGGCTGATATAGACAATAAGGGCTATCAGCTGACCCAGTCACTCTTTGGCATAGCTACGGGAGGCTGGTTCGGAATGGGACTCGGTCATGGTTCACCCAAGACCATTCCTTTCGTGGAAGATGATTTTGTGTTCTCGGCGATAGCGGAGGAGTTCGGAGTATTCTTCGGACTGCTGCTGATATTGCTTTGCCTGAACATAGTGCTTTCGATATTCAGGCTTTCGGGCAGGCTGCATGACAGCTTTTACAGAGTGGTCGCTGCCGGACTGGCGGCAGCCTACGGTACCCAGGTAATGCTCACCATAGGAGGGGGAACCAGATTCCTGCCCCTTACCGGAGTGACGCTTCCGCTGATCAGCAACGGAGGCACCTCGGCTCTCTGCTCGATAGTCATGTTCGCCATACTTCAGGGCGTGTGGTTTCTGGATAACGATGAGGGTGAAGAAAAAGAAAACAGGATACTGGAGAGAAGAAAGATACTGCGCAGTGTGAAACAGCAGGCTTCCAAAGAGAAAAAGACCCTTGATGAAGTACTGGACATCATGGAGGAAGAGGATCCCGACACCTACGAGCTGCTCTTTTCCGATGAGGAGGAAGTGGCAGATGATGAGACCAGGATCAGACAGAACAGGGAGCTGTCCCTCTGCTATGTGCTCTATGCGGTACTGTATCTGTGCATGTTTGCAAACATTGCGGTATTTGTAATATTCCACAGGGAAGAGGTGGTCCCCAATTCCTATAACGGAAAGCTTCTTGCCATACTGGCTGAGGACAATGAAAGAGGCATGATAATCTCTTCGGACGGAGAAAGGCTTGCTTATAACGATCAAAGCGATGAGGGAAGCGAGAGGGTATATCCCTTCGGTCAGATATTTGCCCACGGAGTAGGATATGCAAGCCACGGCGGCATGGGCGTGGAATCACTTGCCAACATGTATCTGCTCACTTCCGATATCAGCCTGTACAACAAGCTGATGAATGACATGGACGGGAAGAAGGATGCGGGGAACAATGTTTATACCACGCTGGATTCAAGACTGCAGAAGGCTGCCTATGATGCAATGCAGAACAGACGCGGAGCAGTGATAGTTACCGAAGTGGCAACTGGAAGGATACTCTGCATGCAGTCAAATCCCGGCTTTGATCCCGCTGACATAGATTATCTCTGGGACAGGCTGATCAACGAAGATGACAGCGGAAGGCTATTAAACCGTGCGACACAGGGAATGTATCCCCCGGGATCTACCTTTAAGCTTTTGACGGCTCTTGAGTACATCAGGGAAAATCCTGCTGATTATAATGATTTTGAATTTGACTGCAGCGGCAGTTACACAAATGACGGAGCGGAGATAACCTGCTTTCATGGAAAGGCCCACGGTGAGCAGGATCTGAAAACGGCTTTTGCAAATTCCTGCAATTCGGCTTTTGCCGAGATCGGACTGTCACTGGATCTGAACAGCTTCGGAAAAACCGTGTCTGACTTTGGCTTTAACGATAAGCTTCCGGTGGATATGCTCTCAAGCATAAGCCGGATAGAGATCGATGAGGATATGGATACCAATGCGGTGATGCAGACTGCCATAGGTCAGTCAAAGACACTTGTGAGCCCGCTTCATATAAACATGATCACTGCTGCGATAGCTACGGACGGAAATGTGATGAAGCCCTATCTTCTTGATAAGGTGGTCACAGCGGACGGAAGGATAATAAAAGAATACAAGCCGCAGCAGTTGAAGAAGGTCATGGATGAAAATGAAACTGAGATACTGACAGAACTGATGGAAGAAGTGGTGAATACAGGTACCGGAAAGGTATTGAAGGATAAGAAATACAGCGTAGCCGGGAAAACCGGTTCGGCAGAGTATTCCGATTCCGACAAACAGCTGTCACATGCATGGTTTACAGGATTCGCACCTGCGGATAAACCCGAGATCGCGGTGACGGTGATACTCGAAGGCGGCGGCAGCGGAGGAACAGCCGCGGCACCCGTGGCCGGGGCGGTCATGGACGGGTATTTTGAAAGTAAATGATTTAGGGAGAGTTTTATGAAAAAGAAAAGAAGACTGTTATCTATGCTGATGGCGGCGGTGATACTGTTATCCGCCTTTGCCGATACACCGCTCACACTTAGGGCGGATGGTGAAGATTATATTATCGGAGTATCGGGAAACAGCGGTGTTTCCGGAGATGATGTGGTATCGGGAAACGGTTCCGGAGAAGGTGACAGCGTCAGTGACGGCAGTGCTTCCGAGAATAAACCGGAAGAAGAGCCTGAACCTGAAGTAAGCACGTATGAAAAGGATATGCTGGAGTACGACGGTACTCCGGGCTACTGGGTTGCCGGTATCGAGAAGGACGGATATACCTATACCGGAAAAGCCATAAAGCCGGAGGTGCGTCTGTATTACGGGAGCAGGAGACTGTGGCCGGGACGTGATTACAGCGTAAGTTACAAGAATAATAAAAAGGCAAACAGCTGCGATGATGAGACGCTGTATACCACGGAAGCGGCGATGAAGAAGAGCACGGCGCCTTTTATAAAGTTTACGCTTAAAGGTCAGTACAGCGGCACCATCATCAGGAACTTCAAGATAAGCAGAAAGAGCCTTTCGGATAATGACATCTGCGTGATCACGGCATACGGAAAGCAGGGGAAGAAAGCGCTGAAGCTGAAGCCGGTAGTATACCTGAACGGGGTAAAGGCTGCAGCAAATTCTTTTGTATATGACTATGGTGAATACAGCGGAGGTTTTGATACACCCGGGGTATATACGGTCACTCTTACGGGAAAGGATAAGAGCAATTTCAGTGAGAGTGTAAGCGGAAAGGCTGTGCTGTACAGCGGCAGTATGATAAATGTGGCCAAGTTAAAAGCAAAGACTGCTGATGGCAAGAAGAGCTATGAATACAGCGGAACAGCTATAGAGCCGGCATATGAGCTTTATAAAGGGAAACAGTCCGCAGGTCTTAATTTCGGCGAAGATGTAGTCATAAGCTATGAGAACAATATCGAGGCAGGAACCGCAAGAGTACATATAAGCGCCGTGCCGGGTTCAACTAAATGTTACGGACATAAGACCGTAACATTTAAGATAAAGAAAAACAAAACTGATCTTGCTTCTGCGGCAACTTCGGTGAGTTTCATCGATGAGAAGGGCGATAAGCTGGATGGGTATTCCGCCGTATATACGATGAACGGTACAAAGCCCGCTGTAAGCGTATCCGTTAACGGCAGCCGGCTTACTTACGGAAAAGATTTCAGTTTATCATACAAGAATAATAAAAAAGCCGGTGCAAAGGCGATACTTACCATTAAAGGAAAAGGCGAATACAAGGGAAAGTATGAACAGGAGTATGATGTGCTCCCGGCTTCCCTGGATTCGGTTCTCTTCATCCCCGGGGATGTCAGCTACTCATCCAAGAAATACGGATACCAGAAAACGAATTTCATTTTTGAGGATCGATACGGAAAAGTACTTAAGGCCGGCAGGGATTATGAATCCTATAAAAAAGGCGCGGCTTCACACGGTACAGTTTTTGAATCTCCGGAAATAACTCCTCCGGTAGATACCGTGATCAAGGTAAGCTTTAAAGCTAAGGAAGGCAGTAACTATACAGGCAGCGTCAGCGGCAATTACAGGGTCATCAATAAAAAGAAGAACATTAAGAAAGCTGAAGTGAGTCTGGTAAAGAAGCCGGACAATAACGGCGGGAAGGTCAGTGATTTCTTCCCCACGGAACTCAAGGTTAGACTTAACAACAAAAAACTTACTGCGGATGATTACGAGATAATCAGATATGACAGTGTAGTAAAGAGCGGCGGAAAGATCATAGTGATCATCCGCGGCAAAGGGGAATACGGCGGCATCAAGAAGACCGTGGTGGACCTGGCACCCAAGCCTGAACCGCCGGCTGAAGAAGAGAAGGAAGAAGAACCCGAATACGATCATGACCGCATTATCTGGAACAGTTTATACGCTCTCTGCGGAAACAATGCTTACGGAGCTGCGGGACTGATGGGCAATCTTTTTGCCGAATCGGCGCTCAGGGAAAACAACCTGCAGAATTCCTGCGAGGCAAGGCTGGGGATGAACGATGCGGCCTACACTGCGGCAGTCGATAACGGAAGCTATACGAATTTCGTTCATGACAGTGCAGGTTACGGTCTGGCACAGTGGACCTACTGGACCAGAAAACAGGGACTGTATAATCATGCGAAATCCACGGGACGTTCCATCGGCAATCTTAACATGCAGCTGGAATTCCTTGGCTCAGAGCTGACGAACAGCTACAGGGGTGTGCTTAACGGACTAAGGTCTGCGGGCTCGGTAGAGGATGCTTCCTACATCGTGCTCACACAGTTTGAAAAGCCCAAGAATCAGGGACCGTCGGTCCAGGCACTCCGTGCCCAGTATTCAAAAACTTTCTACGCCCGCTATGCGAATGCCCAATAAATGAAAGCTAACGGAAAATCACGGGGAAAACCATGGGGACGGACCTCGTGGTTTTTTATGCCGGGACGGCAGATCAAAGCAGCCCGCTGCGCTGGCCGCTCCGCAGTAAATTCGCGCATCGCATCAAAACAACCTGCCCGTCGCCCGACTCTTGGCGCCCGCTAAATGTAGTGAATCAGACTTGGGCTTTGGGCAGGTTTGAAGCTCGCGCTCATTAAGTGCTGCGCTAAGGCTTGCGGCCTTGCTTTCGATCTGCCTGTACCAGCGGTTATCGGGAAAACACAAGGTCCCCCCGTGGTCTTTTTTTATACTGTGAAAAATATATTATTAAATTCAGTTGCCAGATGTGCTATGATTGCTTTATAAAAATGTGCGGGGTGCCAGGATACATATACGGTATCTGAAAGATATGGATAAGGAGACAAAGATCATGTTCTGCAGCAATTGCGGTAAAGAAATAGAAGATGATGCCAGTTTTTGCGGGTTCTGCGGGCAGAAGCTTAGGGAGGCCGGGCCTGCTGATAGTAATGGACCGGAGCCGGCCAACAATAACAGACCTGATATATTTTCGGATACAGTGGTATCCAAAAAGAAGAATAACACAGGCCCGGTGATCGCCATAGCAGCGGTGGCAGTGCTGCTGATCGCAGTGGGTATAGTGATCTTTGTAAAGTCTGCCTCACCGGCAAGGAAATATGAAGAGCAGTTGAAACTGGCGCAACGCTATCTTTATGAGCTGGATTATGACAAAGCTATAGCAGCCTACAGGGCAGCTATCGAGATCGATCCGAAATCGGAGGCTGCATACCTGGGCATGGCCCAGTCCTATGCTGAAAAAGGTGAACTGCAGGCAGCCATTGATATCCTGAAGGAAGGCCTGGAGAAGACCGAAAGCGTGTCGATGGAAGAACGCCTCGCGGAGCTGGAACGGCAGTTTGCGGGTCAGAAGGCAAGGGAACTGGTGAACTGGCAAGGCGGGGAATGGACAAACCGTGACGACATCCTGCCACATAAGAATGAAGAAGGCTATATCGTCTTCGGGGCCTATGAACAGGACGGAGATGAGAGTAATGGTCCGGAGCCCATCGAGTGGGAAATTTTGGAAGAGAACGGGAAAGGCACGTTCCTCGTAAGCCGTTATGTGCTGGATGCACA
>JAILES010000049.1 GCA_024687205.1 Lachnospiraceae bacterium | reverse complement strand
GCAGGCGATCCCGTATGGGTTACCGAGTCTCTCGGCGGTGTAGGCGTTGACGGTCGTCACATGGTTACAAAGACCAGCTTCCGTTATCTGAACACACTGAACAACCTGGGTGCAGCTCCCGAGCCCAACCTGACAGTTCTCTGGTCAACCAGACTGCCCAGACCTTGGAAAGAGTTCTGCGCAAAGATGTCCATCAAGTCTTCTTCCATCCAGTATGAGAACGACGACCTGATGAGAGTAACACACGGTGATGACTATGCTATCGCTTGCTGCGTATCTTCGATGAGAGTCGGTAAGGAAATGCAGTTCTTCGGAGCACGTGCTAACCTTGCTAAGTGTATGCTGTACGCTCTTAACGGCGGTGTTGATGAAGTTACCAAGAAGCAGGTTGGTCCTAAGTACCGCAAGTATGAAGGCGATGTTATAGAGTATGAGAAGTTCCTGCCTATGTTCGAGGATATGATGGAGTGGCTTGCAGATGTATATGTAAACACCCTCAACGTTATCCACTATATGCATGACAAGTATTGCTACGAGCGTGCACAGATGGCTCTCCATGACAGAGACGTTCGCCGTTACTTCGCAACAGGTATGGCTGGTCTGTCAGTTGTTGCTGACTCACTTTCAGCTATCAAGTATGCAACTGTTAAGCCCATCCGTGACGAGGACGGAATCATCGTTGACTTCGAGACAACAGGTGAGTTCCCTAAATACGGTAACGATGATGACCGCGTAGACCAGATTGCTCATAACCTTGTATCCAAGTTCATGATGATGATCCGTCGTCACCACACCTACAGGGATGGCTTCCCTACAATGTCAGTGCTTACCATCACATCAAACGTAACCTATGGTAAGGCTACAGGTAATACACCTGACGGACGTCGTAAGGGACAGCCTTTCGCACCCGGTGCCAACCCTCTGCACGGCCGTGATACCCATGGTGCTGTTGCATCACTCAGTTCCGTTGCTAAGCTGCCGTTCAATGACAGCCAGGATGGTATATCAAATACCTTCACCATCATCCCCGGTGCCCTTGGTAAAGAGGATCAGGTATTCGCAGGCGATATAGAGATAGATCTGAATAAATAAATTCCGCTCATTAAGAGCGAAAGGAATGACAATAACGGGAGGGAGTCAAAATGGCAGATACTAATATGACTGAAGAACAGATGATACAGGATCTGGTTGCCCAGCTGGACGGCGGTTTTTCCAAGGGTGTAGGTCATGTGAACGTGGATGTGGATGAGACTTCCTCCGCAAAAAAGAATGTCGAGACCATGGGGTGCACCGACTGCAGCCGGACGCCGCTGGCATGTTCAGTGCCGACGCTTCATCAGGGCCTTGACGATTACGAATAGGATATTCATATAGGAGGATATTAAAATGGCAGAAGCAAGTGCAGCACAGGTTAACAACCTTGTATCATTACTTGACGGCTATGCAGTTAAGGGCGGTCATCACCTCAATGTTAACGTACTCAACAGGGAAACACTCATCGATGCTCAGCAGCATCCCGAGAACTATCCCCAGCTGACCATCCGTGTTTCCGGTTATGCAGTAAACTTCATCAAGCTTACTCCGGAGCAGCAGGCAGATGTTATCAGCCGTACATTCCATGAGGCAATCTGACAGTTAATTAAACTATCCCCGGCCATCACGGCCGGGGATTTTTTTGTTCCCCTCCTCGTTTTTTACCCGCACGACACAGCTTGCAGGCATTAAGATCCTGCTAAGTGCTCCACTAAGTCGCAGGACTTAATTGCCTGCAGCCTGTGTCTGCAGTGAATATAACTGTTGACGGGAACCTGAAAGACGGCCCGCCCTGTTTGCATGAATCGAAAAAGCAAAGACCGCTTCAGGGCAAGACTGTGTGAGGCCGCCGGCGCTAAATGAGCACGAGCCGCAGGCGATGTGCGAATGTAGCGTCCGCTGCGAGTCCGAACCCAAGCGGAAGCGGGTCTTGCAATGAACGGTCTTTGCGATTTTGACAAGTAAAGTGAAGAAAGGGCGGGGAGTTACGGTGTTTGACACGTGTTTGTAATTGGTGTAGAATGATTTGCGAGATTTTTACTAAAGGAGGGCAGTCATGAAGAAGAAAAAACTGGTGGCAGTGTTGGCATTGGGCATGGCATTGGGTCTTACAGCATGCGGCAATCCGTTGAAGTCCCTGCCTGAAGCAGGTAAGGACAACGTGCTGGAGGCGGACCTGGATGAGAAGGCAGAGGACGTTGTAGACGATATAATGGATAAGATCAAGGAAACCGAGTTCCTGCCCGAGGACACGGAGTTCACATCCTTTGTTATCAACAAGAGAAAAGATGACGAAGATGAGAAGACCAAATCCAAGATGTATGTATCCGTATCAAGAGAGTCTGAGTTTGCACGACTCACGGATAATTATATAGCAGAGCTTAAGTATTCCAAAGATAAGGACGGCTGGAGAGTAAAGAGCTGTGAAAGGGATACGGATGAAGACTCAAAGACTATAGTCGAACCCATAAAGGGGCCCAGTGATGAGACCATAAAGAACGATCTTGTAAGTTATTACTTATCTTACAATGATGATGAGAATAACATCTACTTCTCATTGGACAGTTCAGCTGATATACAGATAGCAGCCGGTACTCTCACCGCAGCTGATCCGGATGTGAGCAGTGAACCGGGAGCGGTGGCAGAAGTTTCTGCAGATTCCGGAGATGGCTTCCAGCTTAGCATGCCTGCCGGCAGCTCAACTTATGTGACAGACTTTACCTACACGGTTAAATCCGGTTTCACTTATTATAAGGGAAGCGGTAAAGTAGGCTATACACTTTCAAGTGACGGAAGCAACTGGTATTACTGCTCAGGCGGTCTCAACAAAGAGCTGGAGACTTCACTGGATGATTCCGTTGCAGAAGAGCTTTCCGATGAAAGAATGATAAATGATCTGGAAGCATATGAGTTTGATTCGGGTCTGACAAACGTGCCTATCAGATTCTCCATGAGTGATTTTGCAAGCTATGAGTTCGGTGCCTGCGCACCTGTCGGAAACAACTGTGACAGAGTTCTTAAAGCAAGCGTTGCGGAAAAAGGCTTGTACAGCGCAGACCTTACTTTCACATTTAATTATATTTATGACAATGACGAGTGGAAGCTCAACAGGATCAACCTGACAAGAGAAGCCAAAATATCCGATGATGTTGTAAGCGCTTATTCAGGTAATGTATGCATCTACGATACCAAGAAGCATGCAGTAGGTACCAGCGTCGGAACCATGAAGATGTCGATCGACGGATATGATATGGGGCGTTCCACATATTCCGGATATCTTTCATATGAGTCGGCTGACAATACCGTTGCGGAGATAATGCCCTTCAGCATCAATTCCATCGAGGGTGATTATGTTTATGTTGATTTCGAAGACAGAGATGACGGTGCTTATTATCTGCTCTTCTCTCTTAACGACAGAGGAACCGCCCTGGATGCTGTTTACAACATCTCCTTCAGATATGACTACAAGGGCAATCTGATCGCGCAGTTCAATACCAGCAAGCACGGTAACGTATACATAGAGCTTGCTCCGGCTGAATAAGAGTTTAGATCAATGCAATAAAAGAGGTGCCGGCCGGCACCTCTTTTTTGATGTATTGAAAAGGTTTTACTCTTCGGAACGGCGCTTTTTGATGCCTTCAAGTATTACCTGTTTTTTCTCTATGACTTTGCTCTTGTCCATGGCAGGCACATCTTTTAAGCGGTACTCTATGCCGAGCTTCTCATACTTCGGAAGACCGAGGGTATGATAGGGAAGCACGTCGAGAGCCTTGAGATTCTTAAGACCGCCGATAAAGTATCCGAGTGCATAGAGATATTTGTCATCATCCGTGATGCCGGGAACCACTACATGACGTATCCATATGGAGACGTTCTTTTTATCAAGGTATTCCGCAAAGGCAAGTATGCCGTCGTTAGGCTGCTGTGTCAGCCATTTGTGTTTCTCGGGATCTATATGCTTGATATCGAGCATTACCAGATCGGTTATCTCCATCAGCTTATCAAGTGTGCGGTTATAAGCCGTGTCACCGGGATGGTACATGATACCGGATGTGTCGATGCAGGTGTGGATGTTGTGCTGCTTGGCAAGTGTGAACAGCTCATATACAAAGTCAACCTGCATAAGGGGCTCGCCGCCGGTAACCGTGATACCGCCGTCTTTATAAAATCCTTCGTTACGGAGATACTGCTCTATCAGATCTGAAGCCTCGGTAAGTGTGCCGCCTTCCGGAGCCCAGGTATCGGGATTGTGGCAGTATGCACATCTCATGGGGCAGCCCTGAAGAAATATAACAAAGCGGACACCGGGGCCGTCAACGGTTCCGAAACTCTCAGTTGAATGTACTCGTCCTTTCATGCTTTCCTCCTAAAGAATATATGCTATAATAATACGCAAGTTTAATTATACTTTATCGGAGAAAGTATTTCAATGAGCAATGAAGAGGTTATAGAACTGCAGGAACTGAGAAAAGAAAAAGATCTGCAGGCCAGGAAGATAGAGTCGCTTCAGTTCGAAGTCGAAGATAATGATATGGCACTGAGGGCGCTGCTGTCGTGGAAGAGATTCCGCTGGGTAGGATTCGCTCTTGCCCTGGCAGCTTTTGCCGTAGATTTTATATTTACTCTTCTGCATTTCAAAGCCCTGGTAGCGAGCACGCCGGGCATGTACGAGAACTACAGCGATAATATCACTTCTTCGATCAGTACGGTTTCACTCTTGTTTTCACTCCTGCTGCTGTTAGCTCTGGCCGTGGTATGCATACTCCTGGGAACAAGGCTGTTTATGGAACTCGGAGACAGCGATGCGGCGCGTCTGATGGCCCAGGTCAGGATGCAAAAGAACTTCTATACGGAGAGGGAAAAGATACTTGACCGCGGGAAGATAGCAAAGCGCAGCCTCTATGAGGAAGAGGTCAAAATGAAGTTTCTCCTGCCCCGGCTGGAAGAGCTGGAGGCGAAAGAAACAGACCGGATTCGCTGAGCAAGATAGCATTGACTAACCGGAATCATTTATGATAACATAAACAAAACAATTGCAAAGGAGGTACTTAGACATGGCATATGTAATAGGTGATGAGTGCATCAGCTGCGGATCATGTGCAGGGGGCTGCCCTGTAGGAGCTATCGCAGAAGGTGATGGTAAGTTCGAGATAGATAAGGATACCTGCATCAGCTGTGGCGCATGCGCAGGCAGCTGCCCTGTAGGAGCTATTTCAGAAGAATGATCGGCTGACACAGAGAGAAAGAAAACCACGGGCCCAAAGCCCGTGGTTTTTTATATCTTTTTGGGACAATAAGGAGCGAGGGGGCAGTTTTCGCATTCGGCCTTTCTTGCTTTGCAGATCTTGCGGCCCAGGGTGATGAACTGGGTATTGATGGCTATCCAGTGATCTTTGGGGATTCTTTTCATCAGATCATATTCCACTTTTTCCGGATCGGTATTAGTGCTTAAGCCGGTCCTCCTTGCGATGCGGCCCACGTGGGTATCCACGACTATGGAAGGGATACCGAAGATGTTGCCGCGTACTACATTGGCGGTCTTACGGCCGACTCCGGCCAGGGAAGTAAGCTCATCTATATCGGAAGGGACAACACCGTCATGCTTTTCGATCAGACTCTTTGCACAGCTGATCAGGTTCTTTGCTTTGTTATGGTAGAAGCCCGTAGAGCGGATGTCCTCCTCCAGTTCCTCCAGGTCCGCATCTGCGAAGGCTCTGAGATCCGGGTATTTGACAAAGAGCGTACGGGTTACGATATTCACGCGATCGTCGGTGCACTGGGCGCTTAAGATAGTGGCAAAAAGAAGCTGCCAGGCGTTCCCGTATTCAAGAAACATACCCGGACTTACCCAATTATCAAGTGTTTCGAGCATTTTTTTAATGGTATTTTTATTCAATAATAACAAGCCTCTCTTCTATAGGTATAGAAATTTAGGTATTTTTTTTGTTGACTTTTGTGGGTCTTAGGGGTATATTATATATCGTCGTAAAAAATGTATTGCAAACTGGTACGATTATAACACATTTTCGTACGGATGTAATGAAGAGTTTTTCAGACTAATGCGGTCATGTTATACAAGGGCCGGTGCTGAAGGAGAGGGAGAGTTATGGAATACGAAAAGATTGTAGCTTATGTTCAGAAGAAAGCAGCTAAGGTTGATGCATCTAAGATCAGTTCAGCAGCGATTCAGGTAGATATCACCGGAGAAGGTGAAGGCGCATTTTATATAGCAGTTAAGGATGGCAAGGTTGAGGTTGAGCCTTATGAGTATTTTGATCACGAAGCAAAGGTGATCGCAAGCGCTGAGGACTTCCTTGCAGTTATCGATGGCAAGTTAGATCCCATCACAGCATACAACGAGGGCAAGCTTCGTATAGAAGGTTCCATCGAGAAGGCAGCAGTTCTTAAGGATGTAGTTGAGTCTGCAGCTCCTGCAAAGAAAGCAGCAGCACCTGCAAAGAAGGCAGCTCCCGCAAAGAAAGCTCCTGCCAAGAAAGCAGCTCCCGCAAAGAAAGAGGAGCCCAAGAAGGAAGAAGTAAAGAAAGAAGAAGTTAAGAAGGAAGAGCCCAAGAAGGCTGAACCCGCAAAGAAGGCAGCTCCGGCTAAGAAGCCCGCAGCTAAGAAGCCTGCAGCAAAGAAATAAAGATAATCAGGAAATAAAAAAAGAATGCCGCTTCTATGAAGCGGCATTTTCGTTTGCAATGTTTTCGTTCAGTATTTCGAGGATGTCTTCGACATCGTAGCCGTGTACCATGGCGGCTTCCTCCAGTGTTTCGCCCTGGGCGGCGAAGCAGGTCACGCAGTGCATGCCGGTGCTCATAAGCAGGTTGGCGACCATCGGGCTGACATTCATGGCCTCTTCTATCGTCATGTCTTTGGTTATAAGTTTAGTCTCTTCCATATTTTTATATCTCCGGTTCGTATATTAAATGTTGAGGTTAAATGGACTCAAGCAGCTTTGCTGCTTGCGTATGTTGCACCATAAATCGCTCCGGCAAGCAAGCTTGCCGAGACGATTTTTAGTGCAACATAGTCATACGATCAGAGATCGTATGACCATTTAATATCACATTAACAGCTGTGATTATAGCATCTTAATATAGCATAATCAAGCATTAAAGTTGACAAAGATGTTATGTCACTGTATCATGTCTATGTATGCATTTTTGTACATTTTAGGATCGATAGCGATCAATGGAGGAGGAGAAAATTATGAATTGTCCGATTTGCGGAGCAGTTTTGAATGAGGGTGCAAAGTTTTGCGGAAACTGCGGCAATAAATTAGAAGCAGTACAGCAGCCGGTACAGCCCGCTGTGGCAGAAACACCTGCAGCGCCGATAGCACCTGCGGCACCCGTAGAGCAGCCGTCGATATTCGACCAGCCGGTGCAGCAGCCGGTACAGCCCGCTATGGCAGAAACACCTGCAGCGCCGATAGCACCTGCGGCACCCGTAGAGCAGCCGTCGATATTCGACCAGCCCGTGCAGCCGGTACAGAATGCATTTGTCCAGCAGGGACAGATACAGCAGCCCGCAGATAATACCTTTGTACAGCCCCAGCCCATGGCAGGCGGCGGTTACGGCGGAAACAATTATATTCAGAACAACTATACCCAGGACACCATGAAGCAGCCTGAAGTTAAGAAAAAAGGCAAGACCGGGCTGATCATATTCCTTGTGGTCCTGGCTGTTCTTATCGTTGCACTGGGAGTGACCCTCTTTATCTTCAGGGGTTCTCTTAAGAATATATGGGCACGTCTTACCAAATCTCCCGATGAATATCTTAAATATGTGATCACCGAGAATCTGGAAGAAAGTCTCGACTCGATGGAAGATGTCCAGAAGGAAGCTATGGATATCCTTTCAAAGATGGATGATGTCAACATGCAGGGAAATCTCCGTGTTGAGATAGATGACGAGATACTCGATAAGCTTGAAGATGCATCGGCAGCGATCCTTCCCGCAAACAGATACGGCAGTTCATATGATACCGATTATTATGATTACTATGACGATTATTATGACACCGATATGTATGATAAATATGATTCTTATGATGAGTATTATCAGGCAGAACACGGATCATCCAAAAGCTCAGGCGGCAACGGTATGAATCTTTCCGCATACGGAGATATAGGATTAAACGCTGATTATGACCGTAAGGGAAATGTTCTCGGGCTTTCGGTCGGGGTGCAGGTAAAAGGCGGCAGCGATGTCATCGGCGCTGAGGGAGTCTTTGACGGAGACAACTATACCGTATACGGACGTATTCCCCAGCTGAACAAAAACTATCTGATGGTCGATCTCAAGGATATAGTTGATAAGAACAATCTGAAGACCGTTGATGAAGTACTGGCAGCTACGGCGGACCTTTCCGCTATGGCAATGGATCCCAAGGCGCAGCGCAGCATGTACTTAAGATATACGGAAGCTTTGCTCAAACCCATTGATAAAGTTAAAGCATCAAAGGTTAAGCTTTCGGTAAACGGCAGCAAGATGAGCTGCAGGGCTTATGAGTTCACGCTTGATGATAAGCTGTATCAGGATATGCTTCTTTCCGTTATAGATGAGATCAAGAATGACAGGGATCTTGAGAAATACTTTGAAGACTATTTCGATACCTTTGATTTTGCAAATGTCCGCAACAAGCCTGACTGGGACTCTTTCTTAGACAGTCTTGATGAGGCTGAGGATAAGATCCAGGATATGGATTTTGATGAAGAGTTCACCTGCACTTTCTATATTACCAATGCAGGCAAGATAACAGGCTTTGCAATGACAGGAGAAGACGAAAAAGATCCTCACTTCTCGCTGGCATGGTACATAAACGGTACAAAGCTTGATGTGGAACTTACCAGCGATTTTACGGATAAGAACGACAAGACTGAGTTTATGGATATTAAGGGCGGCGGTTCCGTTAAGAGCGGCAAGTTCTCGGGAGAATTCGAACTGGATCTGAGTCTGCTTGATGATAAGGTAGAATTCAGCGTTGAGGATTTGGAAATCCTTGATAAGAAGAATCCGGGCGGAACCTTCCGTATCGGTCTTGAGCAGTTCATGGCAATGGCCGGTGATGCTGCGGATGAGATACCCGATTCCATTAAGAAAGCAGATCTTGTCATCAGCGCAAGCGGAACTATAAGGGACAGGAGTTTATCCATAGGACTTGAGAACGGCAGCAAAAATGTAGTGAAGTTCACCATGGATTCCAAGATATCCGAAAGCCAGGGTATGGCTGTTCCTTCAGCTAAGGAAAGCGTTCAGATCGATGAGAAGACCGGTGAGACCGAGCTCATCAAGTATCTGAAAGATTCCGATCTGGAGAAAGTCGTAAGCGGACTTGAAACACTGGGACTGCCTGACAGCTATGCAGATCAGATAAGACAGATCACTTCAATGCTGGATTATTACAACTGATAAGCGTTAGATTTCCAAGGGGGTTATATGAGCAGATTTCTCGTAGCAGGTATCACTCAGATAGAGACTATAGTAATGGTAGACAGTATACCGGTGATGTTCTCACCGCTTACAAGTATTCCGGATACCATACATACCTCTGCGGGCGGAGATGCGTATAACGAATCCCTTGCACTTAAATGGCTCGGAAACGAAGTGGATTTCCTGTCCGTGATCGGAAGGAATCAGGACAGAAGCGTGCTGAATCCCATGGACAGGGAAGTCACTCTTTCGACCGAATACATACTACCGCTTTTGGGCAGTACGCCTACTCAGGTCATCCTGTATGACAGGGACAGAAAACAGCAGATATTTGAGGATATCAAGAATCTGAGGGAAGCCGAGTATGATATGTCCATGGTGCCGCCGCTGGTTGCATCCTGCGATATGGTGGTGCTATCAACCGCAAACTTCTGCAGGCCCTTTATAGAGCAGGCGATAAAGTTTAAAAAGCCGATAGCGGTGAATATCCATGATTATCGCGAGTATAAGGAAAGGTTCAGTGAAGACTTCCTGAAAGCCGCATCAATACTGTATTTCAGCGATGATACAATTTCGGGTGATCCCTTTGATTTTGTTAAGAACATGGCGTTGAAATATGACCCGGATATAATCATTCTTGGACAGGGCGCCGAGGGACTGATACTCTACGATAAGTCAAAGAATACAAACGTACATTACAATACGGTCAGCACCAATGAAGTAGTTAATACTGCCGGTGCGGGAAATGCGCTTCTGGCATGTTTCCTTCATTGCTATGTAAGCGGAACGGATGCGGCCGAGGCGATAAAAAAAGCGATGCTCTTTGCATCCTACAAGATAGGATATATGGGAACTTCAAACGGTTTCCTAAGCGAAGACCAGCTGGATCAGTGGTGGAATCTGATATGGGGGCAGAAAACCCCGGAAGATATCATGAACTGATATTCTTATCGGAAAGCAGCCGGAGGATAGGGTCTTTCATAAGACTGTTAAGTCCTTCGGCTTTTTTAATTAATCCGGGCAGCAGTTCCGTATGACCCGAGGAAACGTAGATATCAGACAGAAGGTCGTAGGAAGCGCTGATATCGGAGCCGGTATCTATGGCATATTCAAGTATCTCTTTTGCTTCATCATCCCTGCCGTTTTTATGGAGTGAATTTGCGCAGGTCTGCAGTGAGCGGACCAGCATAGTATAATTCTGGTCGTATTCCGTAAGTTTCGAGATGTTAGCGGTACCGTATTTAAGCTTTAAGTCCGTATTGGATATGCCGGTCAGATTGACGGCCGGGACATCTTTCAGGGAATTAAGAATGCGCAGGGCTTCGCTGACCCGGTCATCAGCCGGATCATAAGGAAAATCAAAGAAATGGGTCGGGACGGTAACGTATACCAGGTCGTCCAAAGGGCGCTTTCTGATGCTGTTGGCCCGGTTCTCCTTCTCCCAGAAATCATCGAGCTGGTGTTCCATTTCACGCCCGGATCTGCTTATTTTGAAATGCATTATAATAATAAGTATTAACAGGCTTGTCAAAATGGGAAAATGCATATATAATAATCTCCACAATAATGTGCCCAAAAAAACGGAGGCATTTATGTTTAGAATGAACAATAAAACACGTAAGGTACTTTCCGCTATATTGATAATCATTCTTATACTTGCCATGATAGTGCCTACTATCCTGACATTTTTATCTGTATAGAGTCAAATGGCAATACGATCTTCGAGCGTATAGCTATGCTGCGCAATAAACCGGTTCGGCAAGCCGGCTTGCCGTGACGGTACGTCCGGGGTTATCAAAGAATATAGTATTATAAACGGGGTTAAATATCAAGTCGCGTGTATTTTGTGTGTCGGTTTTTGGATTTGGAAAGAAGGAAGAAATGTACGGTAGGAAGAAGAACGGAATAATCACTCTGATATTAGCCCTCAGTCTTTTATGCATCATAGGTTTCTGGCTGGCAGAGCATGGCGGAAACAATCCGGTAAAGATCAAAGACAAAGGCATATTTGTACCCGGTATAAGCGGAGTAGGCGGGAGCCAGGAAGCTCCGACCGGGCATATCTATGAAGGTGTTCATGCAGGTGATCTGGACATCTCAGGTCTGACTGTTGCCGAAGCGGAAAATGCCATAAATAATTATATTGCAAAGCTCGGAGAAAGCGAGCTTACTCTTGTTGTGGCCGGAGATAATGAAGTAAAAGTGAAACTTAAAGATCTGGGTCCCCAGTGGGGCAATCCCGAAGTCCTTGCTGAACTGGATGATCTGACCGACCGTTCAAGCGATGTGATAAGCCGTTACAGGATGAAGAAGGATGTGGAAACCGGCGGCAGGGATATACCTATAGATATCAAGCTTGACAAGGCAGACATCATGAACTGGATCATGATGAACTGTTCAATTTATGACACACCTACGGAAAACGCAACACTGAAGCGTGTTGACGGACATTTTGAGATAGTGGGCGGAGAAAACGGTGAAGGCGTCAATGTTGCGGAAGCGGCCAATCTCATATGCAATACCGCCATTGATGCATGCAGGACAGGCAATACAAAGCTTACTCTTCCGCTTGAAGAAAAGTATCCTGAGACCGGAGACGAAACACTGCTCCAGGTAAAAGATCTGCTCGGAAGCTTTACCACCAGCTTTTCTTCATCGGGTGCCAACAGATCAAAGAACGTATCAAACGGCTGCCGCCTGATAGACGGTACCACGCTTTATCCGGGAGAGGAATTCTCCGCATACAATACGGTTAAGCCTTTTACCGAAGCAAACGGATATGAACTGGCCGGTTCCTATGTTGCAGGCCAGGTGGTCGATACGGTAGGCGGCGGTATTTGCCAGGTTTCATCTACCTTATATAACGCGGTATTAAGGGCAGAGCTGGAAGTAACCGAGAGGAACAACCACTCCATGGTAGTCACTTACGTGGACAAATCCGCTGATGCAGCTATCTCGGAGAGTTCCCATAAGGATTTCAAATTCGTGAACAATACCGAATATCCTATTTATATCGAAGGATATACGGAAGGCAAGAAGATCACTTTCAACATTTACGGTGTTGAGACAAGACCTCAGAACCGTAAGGTTTCATACATAAGCGAAGTACTTGAGGAAAGGGAGCTTCCGGATATGATAGTCGGCGATGCTTCGCTTCCCGCAGGTATGGTAAGCGTAACAGGTGCTCACAAAGGTTATAAGGCCAAGCTGTGGAAAGTCGTTACCGTAGACGGCAAAGAGACCGAGCGTACACTTGTGAACAGCAGTACTTACACTCCTACACCGAGGACCGCAATAGTAGGTATCGGTTCGGCGGATGCGTCACAGACTGCGCGCATGCAGGAAGCTATTGCAAGCGGCAGCATAGACGTATGTAAGGTTGTAGCGGGACAGATAGTTGCGGAATTTACGGCCAACCAGAATAAACCCGCGCAGGTGACCGAGGTACCCGAGAGCGCCAACGACAGCATAGCACCGTAAGGAAGAATAAATGAGAGTCGTGATCACGGGCGATATAGCCGTGCGTGGAACCATAAAACTTCTTGAAGAAAACAGGGAAGAGCTTAAGAAAGTTTTTTCCAACAGCTTCATGAGAAGGGCTGCAGCCGTAAGAGAAGAAGAGCTGCCCCGGATAGAAGAAGGCATAAGCTTTACCGAGATAGGTGAAGGCGGAATCACCGAAGCACTGTGGGAGCTGGCCGAAAGAGAAAAGACAGGACTGCGCATTATGCTTGATGCGATTCCTGTGAAGCAGGAAACCATAGAGATATGCAATCAGCTTGATAAAGATCCGTATACCCTTGCATCTTACGGAACGGCGCTCTGTTTTGTGCCGGAAGGAAAGCAGGTCGGGGGAACGGATGTGGGATATACCATAAACGATAAAAAGAGACTGCTTTTATACGGTGATACGGTAAGATTTTTAAGAGTAAATAAATCGGAACAGTCTGAGGATTGAAGAAGGTTCTGAAGAGAAATATGAGGAGGATGCCGGAATGCTTAGGGAAGAGATACTTACTACTATTGAAAAGAACAGCCGTGTGGAGATACATGAACTGGCGGTAAGGCTGGGTTCCACCGATGAGATGATAGCTCAGGAGCTTCTCAATATGGAGCAGGAAGGCGTCATCTGCGGATATCACACGATGATTGACTGGGAGAAGACGGCGATAGACAAGGTGACCGCCCTCATAGAAGTACGAGCGACACTGCAGCGCGGACAGGGCTTTGATAAAATAGCCGAGCGCATCTATATGTATCCCGAAGTAAAGAGCGTATATTTAATAAGCGGCGGCTATGATCTGCTGGTGACCCTTGAAGGCAAGACACTCAAGGAAGTGGCCGGCTTCGTATCAGACAAGCTCTCAACCATGGAGAATGTCCTCAGTACGGCTACACACTTCATACTGAAGAAGTACAAGGACCACGGAACCATAATGGCAAAGAAAAATGCAGATGAAAGGCAGATGATCACACCATGAGAGATCCGTTATCAAAAACAATCACAGGGATCAAACCCTCAGGAATAAGAAAATTTTTTGATATAGTCAGTGAGATGAAAGATGCCATTTCCCTCGGAGTGGGCGAGCCTGATTTTGACACGCCCTGGCATATAAGGGATGAGGGCATCTATTCTCTTGAACAGGGACGTACTTTCTACACTTCTAATGCAGGTCTTATGGAACTGAAAGAAGAGATCGCCCTGTATCTGAAGAGACGTATAAACGTAGAGTATAATCCCAGAAAAGAGATAATGGTCACCGTAGGCGGCTCAGAAGGCATCGATATTGCCCTCAGAGCGATGATAGATCCGGGTGACGAGGTTCTCATACCTCAGCCCAGTTACGTGTCCTACGAGCCTTGTACGGTCCTTACAGGGGGTAAGCCCGTTATCATCGAGCTGAAGGCCGAGAACGAGTTCAGGCTTACGGCTAAAGAAATAGAGGACGCGGTTACGGATAAGACCAAGATCCTGGTACTTCCCTTTCCCAACAACCCTACCGGTGCGATCATGGAAAAGGAAGATCTGGAAGCCATCGCAAAGGTGATACGCGAGAAAGACCTCTATGTTATCTCGGACGAAATATATTCCGAGCTGTCCTACAAAGGACGCCATGTATCGATTACCGAGCTCGAAGGAATGAGAGAACGCACCGTTCTGATCAACGGTTTCTCCAAAGCCTATGCCATGACAGGCTGGAGACTCGGCTATGCCTGCGCTCCGGAGAACATTCTGTCACAGATGCTCAAGATCCATCAGTTTGCTATAATGTGTGCTCCCACCACCAGCCAGTATGCCGCTATCTCGGCGCTGCGTAACGGTGACGAGGATGTAGACAGGATGCGTAATGCCTACAACCAGCGCAGGCGCTATCTTGTAGATGCCTTCAAAAACATGGGACTCGAATGCTTCGAACCCTTCGGTGCATTCTATATCTTCCCCTGCATCAAGCAGTTCGGCATGACCTCAGACGAGTTTGCAACCAGATTCCTCCAGGAGGAGAAGGTGGCGGTAGTGCCCGGCACTGCTTTCGGTGACTGTGGCGAAGGCTTCCTGCGCATTTCCTACGCATACTCCATCGAAAACCTCAAGCTTGCTATCGAGCGGCTCGAGCGCTTCATTCAGAAACTCAAGGCCGAATGATCAGGCACTGAACTGTAAGGGCAATATCGCTCTGTCGTCAATGATCACTATGTGATCATTGACAGCAATTTGGACAATGGAAGGCACCTGCGGTGCAGTCCAAATTGCTTCTTAACTCGGGATTCGCAAGCTCACCCTCGCGGGACAGCAGCAGGTTGTAATGCTCTGTCGTCTATATAATAATCACAGGTTATCTTCCGGGAATTGTTGCCGTACTTCTCAACGATCTCCGGAAGATTGTCATTTATGGCATCAAACTGCAGCTCGTGTTTGTGGCACCAGGCAACTGCCTTATCCAGCGCCTCACCTGCTCGGCAGGTCCAAAGTATCACTTTATTTCCGCAGCTGCGCCACTTCTTCAGATATTCGATAAGAGGTGCGTTCGGTTCTCCCACATCGGGCCAGGTGCCGAAACTCAGCGTACCGTCAAAATCCACAGCAATTATCTGATAATCGTTCATAGCTTCATCCCCCTATCCGATCTTGTATACGTCCGCTTACATCCTCTGATATGCAACGTCTGTTCATATGTTCGGAACATGTGTTTGTATTTATGATAGAACGAATGTTCGTATTCGTCAACCGCTAGATGTGGGGGACGTGCTTCTATATCTGCTGTTGAAGGTGCTCGATGAGCTTTTTGCTGTCGGAGTCGTTTATCGAGCTTACTGTTATCGAATGCCGGACTCCGGTATATCACGCCAGCCAGAAGGCTTCAGACTCCCAAGCAGGCCGCTGTGCTCCGCTCATGCTTGGGAGTTTCTGAAGCCATTCTGTCGGGCTGTATATTTGAATATCTCATGCATCATCTTCACTGCTAGCGAGAGTTGACTCTAATGAAGAGAATGAAGGTGTTTGAGCCACAAACATCTTTGAGAAGTGTGGCTCAATTGAGGGGAAGAAAGCATTTGAGCCACAAACATTTTTGAGAAGTGTGGCTCAATTGAGGGGAAGAAGGCATATGAGCCACAGTCATCTTTAAAAAACAGCGGAAAAATGATATAATTCACTGAAAATGAGCATGAGGGGGGATGAGAGCTTTATGAAAGTCGTGAAGAAAATATTGATCATAGTATTCGCTTTAATTCTTGTCTTCTGTATCG
>JAILES010000047.1 GCA_024687205.1 Lachnospiraceae bacterium | reverse complement strand
TTCTTCTCCTTTCCCCTTTCAGCTTCCCTCAACAGCCGGGAATAACTCTATCGTAATTCTACCCCCTTTCTCCAAAAAAATAACTGGCACAAGTGCCAGTTATTCTTCCCTCAATGTCGTCACTATCAGTTTGTTTTCGATCACGGCGGCCAGCATCTCGTGCTTGTTGGTAAAGCCGCCCTTCTCTACTATCTGGTCCAGGTTCCACCTTACCCCGTTCTTGGAAAGCTTCAGTTCCTCCGCAATCTCATCATAAGTCATCCCCATGACGAAACGCCTGAGTATGTCCATCTGCCTCGGCGATATCTCGGAAGAAAACATCTCCTTCAGCTCTACATCAGGTGAACTGTCCGGAAAAATATGCTCCCCCTTCATCGTCCGGTCTATCACATCCATCAGTTCTTCGTCTCCGTGATCCTTATACCACAGACTGTCCGCCGCTCCGCTCCCGGCCCTGGCCAGCACATCAGGATCGATCAGCGAGGTGACTGTCACCACTTTTATTTCAGGGTGCTGGTTCTTTATCCTTTCTCCCGCTGCCAGTCCGGAATGGTTATGACTTGTCTGCACATCCATGATGCACAGATCCACATCCCCGGCGCTGCACAGTTTCTCAGCCTCGAAGGCATCACTTACCGCCGCCTTCAGTTCATAGCCCTCCGCTTCTTCTATCATCGTCCGCAGATGGTTCATCATCAAACGGTTATCTTCAACCACAACTGTACTTATCATCAGTTTTTTCCTCCAGTATTATCTCCATTTCGAAAGCCGGCAGGGAACGTATCACCATACTCCCGCCGCAGTCCTCTATCCTTCTTCTCAATGCTCCGAGACCGCCGCCCTCACGTATCCCGGCCTCAGGTACTTTTCCGTTATTGCTTATCCTTATACGATACTTCTCCCCTTCATGTTCGATCCCGACCCTTAGCTGATCCCCGCCGGCGTGCTTTACGCAATTGGTCACACATTCCATCACTGCATCGGAAACCAAAGCACGTAATTCTTTATCTTCAGGCCAGCTGTCGTTTATCAGCAGTTTCACGCCCAGTTCCTTCGCATGCTCCTTAAGGCTTTCGGGATCATCAGCCTTTTCCTGCTTAAGATAACTCAGTACATCCTTAAGTATGTCAAGCTGGCTGTCCATACCGTAAAGGTCACCTTTTTCAAGCAGTTCCCTTAAGTATATCAGACTGCAGCCCATGTCATTATGGATACGTATCCTCAGCTTCAGCGTTTCCTCTTCCCTTATCCTGTCGGCAAGCTGTTCATACATTGCCTTAAGCTTTTCATTGGTCTGTTTAAGTGCGCTGTTTTCCGCTTCGATCCTTTCATTGTATTCTATCTGTTCCGTCACATTTAAAGCAACTGTCCTGCTGCAGCCCTTTACCGTCTCCTCTATGGATTCGGTCATGAACTTCCACTTATGCCCGCTCTTATCCGTTATGATCCCGCCTGCAATACCCGCAAGTTCATTAACAGACTGCGGTATCCTGCCGGTCTTTTCCGAAGCAAGATTTTCCATTGCTCTGTTCATCAGTATTATACGTCCGTTCTTCTCCGCAAATAATATGCCCATATCCATATTATCAACAGCCTGTTTGAGCGAATACCCGGACAGCCTCTCTTTATTCCTTCCGTGTTCAAGCACGATAAGGACTGCAGCTCTTACGATTCCAATAACTGCTGCAAAAGCAGTTATCGCTGCCGTTTTCTCCGGCAGTACTCCGGCTTTACCCGCCGAAGCAGTCAGATAAGAAAGCAGCATTAATAAAACAGCAAACAGAAAAGCCTCCGCTATCATCTTCTTATTCCTGTTGTAGCTCAGTGAATAAAGCATATATGCCAGTTCAAAGAGCATTGCCGCATACAGTATTCCGGCAGCTGTCATCATACCCATCTCCTGCCCTCCGGATAATACACTGCGAGGCTTCCGTCCTCATCGGTCGTTACCATGGTCTCCGGAAACCCCTGCTTAAGCGCTTCCGCCCATGAGCCTTCCGTCATGTCGGTCCTGACGGCCACCCTTATTCCTTTGTTTTCGCTAACAGCCAGGTTAAGATACCCAGCCTTAAACACCAGGCTTTCCGCTGCTTCTTCAAAAAACCTGTATATCTTCTCTGCCGTATCCGCCGTCATTTTTTCTTCCCCTACATGGAAACTGCCGGATATCCCGCAGGCCTTGAGTGCAAGAAAGGATTCCCTGAAAGCATTTTTCAGTTTTTCCGACTGTACCTCCTCAGCTTCATAACTTGTAAGCAGCATATCCCTGCGCCTTTTCACATAGCAGCCCTGCAGCAGTATCAGTCTGATCATATCCTTTCTCTTTTTTTCATCCTTTTCTTCCAGACATTGCTGCGTCAGTTCTTCTATCCCGGCTATCTGTTTCCTGGTATCATTGCCCAGCAGGCTGTACAGCCTGTTCTGTTCTTCAATGATCCGTCTTTCCTTATCCCGCTCGTATTCAAGTTTAAGCAGCTCGATTCTTTCCTTCAGCTCCTCTCTTGTTTCTTCCAGCTTTTCTCTGAGTGCAAGTATTTCCGACATATCCTCCGCCCAAATGACGTGACCTCCGTCTATATGCATATTCCGGACAAGGCTTCCGTCAGACAGCATCAGCTTTTCCTTTTCGGCTGCCCTGCAGATATCCGCATCGATACCGTTTTCACCATCACCAAAACAAGGCAGATAATTATCATCACATATCACGGCTCTCATATCCTTAAGCGCCGAGAACAGTTCGCCATACCTGCTGTTGGTCTGTATCAGTCCGCAGCCAATGCAGGCTTCGAAGAAGCCGAGGAATACCAGACAGTAGAAAACCGCCGTATCCCTTACTATAAAACTCATTAAACGTATGTGAAGCAATGCGGACAATATGTTGAGGGCCGCTATGGCTATAGGCAGCACCGGCAGCCAAAGCTTATCTTTCAAGCCTGCTTTCCATGCCCGTCTTAACATGATCAGAAATGCAAGAACAGCGCATAAGGCGCCCCAGCCCGCTATCACCATGTAGAGTATGCCGTAGGAATATTCCTGTTCGGAATACACCAAAGCATCCTTAGGAAAGGCAAATACTTTCTGATGTATATCATTGGTCCACACCGCCGCTATCAGGACCAGTGTCGGGACATACAACAGGTTCATCTTTGACGGATGCCGGTATTCGGAAGTTCTTCCCAGATGCATGGAAACCAGAAGCGCAAACATCGGGATCAGCAGCATGGGAATATAATAGCTGTACCAGAGCTTTCTGAGCATATCGGGATCCGTCACGAATCTCCACTTGAAATCCCTGATCACCAGCCACATGACCATAAGCCCCGAAACGTAAGTCAGATATTTCCTTACTGCAGGCTGCATCACCCTTTTGTATATGCTTACTCCCCATGCAGCAAACAGACCTATATATATGAAACTGCGGATAAAATTAAGAAGCTTGTCAAAAAAGGCAATATCCGTGCTCCTTGACAGCGGAAGACATAAAAAAGCGGCAACAACAAGCAATACTGCTGCCGTGTTGCCGCCGATGATTTTAGTTTTGCCGCTTTCCTTCATCTTTAGTCTGTCACAAGATTTGTAAATATCCGTTCCAGGGACTCGTCTATGCGCTCCTCGCTGAGGGAACCGGAACTGACCGCATCAAGTATGCCCTGCCTTACTGTCTCAAATTTTTCTTTATCATATACGCAGATCATGTCCGCGCCTGCATTCAATGCCTTAACACCGGCGGACGCCAGATCATCCGCTCCGCTAAAAGCTTTCTCATCCAGAGGCGCTGTTATCACCACGCCGGTGAAGCCCAGGGCTTCCCTCAATATCTCGTTTACCAGCTGTCCCGAGATGCAGGCTGAGGTATCGGCTGCGGTTGAGTTTCCTTCATCGGTATTGTTCCATACTATATTGCTGACCGTTATGGCTGCCGCTCCCGCCTCTATTGCAGCCTGATAAGGCAGAAACTCACATTCGCGCATTTCCGTATAGGATCTTCCGGTTACGGCCTCCGCCTTTTCCGGATCCGCAGTCAGTTCACCTTCTCCGGGAAATGCCGTTACCGCCACATCTATCCCGCCTTCGCTGAGTGCCTTTACCGCCGACTTTATCATGGTCTCCGCCACGTTGGGATCATTGCCGAACAGCCTGTCCTTAAGATAGCATTTGTCATTTGTCAGCACGCTTCCCTGGGGTGCCAGGTTCAGAGTCACTCCGTATTCCTTTAAATAAGCTGCCATATCCGAATAATTCTGAGCAGCTGCATCCGTATCAACGTCGGCCGCAAGTCCTGAAGCCTTTTCCGCTGTCTTTACACCGGTGGCCTTGCCGGCTATGGTATTGAACGCTCCCTCTTCTGTAACCGCTACTATCAGCTCCCTGTCGTAAAGTTCACTGTAATAATCCTTGGTATTCTTGATCATTTCCTTAAACTGATCGGCGCCTGTCACATTTGAAGCATTATAAATTATTCCGCCGACCGCATATTTTTCAAGTCCTTCCTTCGTGCCTTCCCCTGCCTGGGTAGCCCTGTCAACACCGGTTATGGTCTCGGGTGCCACCAGGAACAGCGCATCCACTTTCTTGTTTATATCCATATTATCGAGCATGCTCTGTATCTTCGGATCCCGGAGGCCTTCTCCTTCTTCGGTCAGATCTTCCGGTACATCCATGTCATAATCATCGGCAAAATCCGGCGTCTCGATGGCTATAGGTTCTTCCTCCTCCGGTGTCGGTTCCGGCTCTGTTTCCTCGGGAGTCTCAGTCGGCGCAGCCTCCCCGCTTTCCTGTGCGGCAGGCGCTGCCTGAGCTTTCTTGCTGAAAGCCTCCGCTCCCATGGTAATACCGAAATATACGCCCACTATCAGAAGTGCAGCGATCACTATCAGAGCAATAAAAGCCAGCGCCCTGTTCCTTGTCCTTCTGCGACGTCTGTATTCTCTTCTGTCATTATCTTTTTCCATATCTGACATAGTCTTCCGTTTTCCTTATCTTTCTTAAAGCACATCTTCCTCCCGCATGAATACCCATTCCCGGGAAGCTGCGAATTCGATCATCCGATTTTGCACGGAC
>JAILES010000032.1 GCA_024687205.1 Lachnospiraceae bacterium | reverse complement strand
ATCTTCGTATTTTCAGAGAGCCAGATACTGGAGACCATGGCAAGTTCAGGTATCAAGGAGTAATGACCGGAGGGACAGTATGAAAAACAAGTTCGCAAAGATCGCAAGGATCGTGACAGCTACAGCGGTGATGATAGGAGTAAGCTTTTCAAGCTTCGCCACCGTTAAAGCGGGAGAGGACAATTACACATATACTTATGACTACTGGGGAGATGTTCAGGACAGTCCTGATACTTATACCGTTGCTCAGGTATTTGATTTCGGTGCACTCGGTCTTGATAAGAATCTGAAGGCTCCCGAGTCTCTCTATGTACATGAGAATCATGTATTTCTCTGTGACACGGGAAATAACCGTATCATCGAGTTTGAACGTTCCGGTTCCGATTCTCTTACCCTTGTAAGGGAGATAAACAAGATTGCCGGAGCAGATCCCGAAACTTTCAACGGACCGGCTGATATAGCAATCAGCGAGAACGGCGATTTCTTCATAGCTGACAGGGAGAACAATCGCGTTATCAGGACCGATAAGGATCTGAATTATATCATGTCCTTTACCAGACCTTCCGATCAGGCCATCGACAAGGAGATGGGCTTCCGCCCCGACAAGATCGTGGCTGACAGCGCCGGACGTATCTATGTAGAGGCGAGCGGTATCAATAAGGGGCTGCTCAAGTTTGAAAATGACGGTACATTCTCAGGATTCGTAGGAGCTACCAGAGTGTCGTACAACTTCCTCGACTATATGTGGAAGCGTTTTGCATCCCAGGAACAGCGTGCACAGATGGTATCCTTCGTGCCTACCGAATATGATAACGTATATCTTGATAAAGAAGGCTTCATCTATGCGGTTGCAGGCGGTCTTAAGGAAGAGGACCTTGATTCTGAGACAGTTGATGCAGTACGTAAGCTGAACATGATGGGTACCGATATACTTGTCCGCAACGGTGAGTGGCCGGTATACGGCGACCTTTACTGGGGCGGCGGCGGTGGTATCACCGGACCTTCTTATTTCAAGGATGTTACAGTGCTTGATAATGATATATACGTATGTCTTGACCAGAACCGCGGACGTCTTTTCGGTTACGACGATCAGGGACGTATGGTATACGCTTTCGGCGGTAACGGTAATCAGGCAGGATATTTCCGTAAGCCGGTGTCGATAGAGCATATGGATTACGATCTGCTTGTTCTTGACCAGCTTGACGGAACCATAACTCTCTTTATCCCCACTCATTACGGCCAGACCATTTACGATGCAATGGCACACTTTGAAGTGGGTGAATATGATGAAGCTCAGGCCTGCTGGGAAGAAGTAAAGATGCTGAACGGCAACTATGATCTGGCCTATATCGGTATCGGACGTTCGCTTCTTCGTAAGGAGCAGTACAGAGAGTCTATGGATTATTTCGAAGTAAAATACGATGATGAGAACTATTCAAGGGCTTATGCACAGTACCGTAAGCAGTGGATACGTGAGAATATTATCGGAATAGTTGTGATAATACTCTGTCTCTTCCTGGTACCCATGAGTATCTCCAGGGTTTATGCACTGAAAGAAGAGATAGATAACGCAGATATATTCAAGCTGAGAAACAGACAGCGAAATAACAATCAATAACGAAAAGGGTGGACGAGTATGGCCAGATCCAGAAATTACGAAAGAGAAGAAAGTAAAGAAGAAAAGAGGATGAGACGTGCCCAGAATTTTGCACGCTGGCAGAAGACGATGAAGTTCGGCTTCTACTGCCTTACACATCCGCTTGACGGCTTTTGGAAGCTTACACATGAGCACAGGGGAAGTTATGCGGCTGCGAATACTATACTGTTCCTCACCATCTTTACCCGTATAATAAAGCTGAAATATACCAGCTTCCTGTTTTTGAACGTATACTGGGAAGATGTTAATATCTTTCTTTACATTGCCAGTATACTATTCCCTCTTGCTTTGTGGGTTGTCGGAAACTGGGCACTTACTACATTGTTTGACGGTAAAGGACGACTGGGGGATGTCTATATGGGAGCCTGCTACGGAATGCTTCCTTATCCGGTGATACAGCTCCCGCTGATGATAGTAAGTAACTTTGTTACCATAGAGGAAGGCCAGTTCTACGCAGTACTCAGTGTGTTGTCGCTTGTCTGGTGCGGTATACTGATCGTATGCGGTATGGGCCAGATACATGCTTATTCTGCAGGAAAGACGCTGATGTTTACCATAGCCTCGCTTTTCGCGGTGCTGGTCATGATCTTCCTGCTGATGATATTCTTCAGTATGGTCACACAGGGTATCTCGTACTTTATCTCTATCGGACGAGAACTGATGTACCGAATGTGACGGCGAAAGACAATAAGACCTTGGAAGGATAGGAGTTGCCATGAGCGAAGAAAATAAGACAAAAACAGAAAAACCGGTGAAGGTGAGACCGGCAAAGAGAAGAAAAGTAAGGGGCGAGTCTAATACAGAGCGAGCCAATGCGGTACGTGACTTTTTTAAGAGCCTTATTGCGCCGGTGGTCTTTCTCGGACTGATCGGTCTGGGTTTATTCCTGATCATCCATTTTGTTAACCCGGAAACGGAAAAAGTACAGATCGTGCCGTACGGTTATGACGGAGGCGAGGAACCCATAGTATTGGAAAGCAACGATATCATCTTTACTATGGATCCGCTGACCACGCACTTTACGATCACAAAGAAGTCCACGGGTAAGGTCTGGTCTTCATATATAGAGAACGCAGAGAGCGACTCCAGGGCTCTTTCGGAGGAGAAGAACCGAATGATGTCCAACCTGCTGCTCACCTATACCATCAAGAGCGGTCTGGAAACAATATATGATACGAAATCCTTCAGTGTTGACAACTCTATCTATGAGATCAAACAGGAAGGTGATACCGTAAAGGTATTCTACACACTCGGTAAGGTAGAAAGAGAGTACGTCATCCCCAAGGTGAAGCGTGTGAGCGAGATGGATGCCCTCAGAGAAAAAATGGAAAAGAACAAGGCTTCCCTTGTTAAGGATATGTACAAGAAGTACGATATCAAGAAGCTTAAGAAGGGTGATGACAAGGAAGCACTGCTTGCGAAGTATCCCATATTTGAAACCGAGCCTATCTACGTGCTCAAGGATAATGCAAGAGAAGACCGTAAGCAGGTTATAGAAGAAGCTCTTGCGGATGCAGGATACACTTACGAAGAGTATCAGGCAGATAAAGAGCTTGACCAGTCCGAAGCGGATGATGAGAATGAGCTTTTCAATGTAGAGATGGATTTCCGCCTTGACGGTGACGATCTGTTGGTTGAGCTGCCTTTTGATTCGATGGAGTATGATCCTGAGGCGCCCATTACGATGATCACTCCCCTGCCTTATTTCGGCGCAGGAAGCAAGAATGAAGAAGGCTTCATGCTGGTGCCCGAAGGCGGCGGAGGAATTATAGAATATAATAACGGTAAGACCGCGCAGAATAATTATTATGCAAATATGTACGGCTGGGATTACTGTATGAGAAGAAAGTATGTCATACATAATACCAGGGCATACTTCAATGTATTCGGACATTCAAGCGGAGACGGTTCTTTTATCTGCATACTTGAAGACGGATCATCCTACGGTTCGGTAAAGGCGCTGGTAAACGGAAAGCAGAATGATTACAACTTTGTCAATGTTGACTATACGATGATACCCAAGCAGGAGTTTGATATCTCGAATATGTCAAGTTCGGCTGTGTATTCGTTCCTGCCGAGCCTTCCTGCCGGAGAAAAGATTGTACAGCGTTACCGTTTCCTTGATTCCACTGACTATGTGGATATGGCATATGCATACAGGGATTATCTTGAGAAGACCTACGGTGAGTTCATGACACTTAACACCGATGACCAGGCACCCGTAGAGGTTGAACTGCTCGGTGCAGTCGATAAGGTACAGCAGGTACTCGGTGTGCCGGTATCACTTCCCGTTAAGCTTACTTCCTTTAAGGAAGCCAAGGACATGATAGCCGAGATGGATTCTTCCGGAATAGGAAAGCTTTCGGTAAAATACAGCGGATGGTGTAACGGCGGTGTAAACCAGAAGATACTTACCAAAGTAAAACCCGTAAGCTCTCTCGGCAACGAAAAGGATATAGTTGATCTTGCATCAGCAGCAGATTCGGCAAATGTCAATCTCTATATGAATGGCGTCACGCAGTACGAGCATCGCAGCAATATCTTTAACGGCTTCCTTTCATACAGGGATGCAGCAAGATTCCTGACCAAGGAGCGTGCGGAACTCTTCAATTACAGCCACGTTACCTATGCGGCAAGAGAAGGTTTCAAGAGCTATTATCTGCTTCATACTCCTCTTGCAAAAACCATGGCTGATAATCTGGTGGCAGCTGCCAAGACCTACGGCACAGGTGTTTCCTTCGAAGATCTCGGTATGGATGTAAGCTCCGACTTCTACCGTAAGGACAGCCACAGCCGTGAGGATACCAAGAAGCAGCATGTGGAACTTCTCAAGTCTCTGGATGATAAGAGAGTCATGATCAATATGGGTAATGACTATGCGGTTCCTTTTGTGGATATGGTAACCAATATGGATCTGAAGGGAAGCGAATATACCATCATCGATAAGAACGTTCCCTTCTATCAGATAGCAGTTCACGGTTATATCGATTATACCGGTGAGCCCATAAATATCTGCGGCGATGATCAGGAACAGCTGCTGCGCAGTGCTGAATACGGTGCGGGACTCAGCTTTACATTCATGAAGGAAAGCTCCTTCGTACTGCAGAAGACACTTTATTCTGAGTATTACGGCTGCGAATATGCTGCATGGAAAGACCGCATGACAGAGATGTGCAGGCGTTACAATAATGAACTCGGTCACTGCTTCAACCAGGAGATGACAGATCATGAAGTGCTGAGTGATTATGCACGCTGTACGACTTATGCGGACGGAACCAAGGTATATACGAACTACAGCTTTACCGAGGATTACGTTGCGGAAGACGGCACTACCGTCCCGGCTCGTGATTACGTGGTAGTACGATAAGATCTTAAGTATCGGATAAGAGAGGCTTTAAACATGGAAAAGAAAAAGAAAAAAAGACTGGTCGGTTTGGAAAAGAGGAAAGCGATAGCGGGTTATCTGTTCACGATGCCGTTTATCCTCGGTTTCCTGATCTTCATGCTCAGACCCTTCCTGCAGTCGCTCTATATGAGCTTTACTTCGGTGGAACTGGGTGCCGGCGTGTTCAAGATGACATGGACGGGACTTGCAAATTATTACTTTTCATTCCGTACCGATCCCGAGTATGTAAGGCTTCTTACGGAGGAGCTCCTGCGAATGGTGGTATATTCACTGGCCATCATCGTATTCAGTTTTTTCGTATCACTGATACTGAACCAGAAGTTCCAGGGACGTGCACTTGTGCGTGCGGTGTTCTTCCTTCCGGTCATACTTTCATCCGGTGTTATGCTCGGGCTTGAGTCAAATAACCAGCTGATAGCACAGCTACAGCAGACCGTTGAAAATGCAACTTCTTCCTTCAGTATAACAGGCGGAATGCAGACGATACTCCGTACCACGGGTATAGGAGGCAGGGCATTTGAACAGGTCTTTGAAGTCATAAATAATATATATGATGTGGCTCTGGCCAGCGGTATACAGATCATCATCTTCCTTTCCGGTCTGCAGACCATCCCGACAAGCATGTACGAGGCAGCTCAGATAGAGGGCTGTACCGCATGGGAAAGTCTTTGGAAGGTTACTTTCCCTATGATAAGTTCGCTTTTCCTGGTAAACTGGGTGTATACGGTAGTAGACTTCTGTATGCGTTCCGATAACCAGGTTATTGAAAAGATACAGACGGTTATGATACAGAAGCAGGATTACGGTACCGCATCAGCCATGACCTGGGTATACTTCGTGGTAGTCATAGCATTCGTAGGTATCACTTCGTTAGGAATCTCAAAGGGGGTATATTACAGTGATTGATGTTAATATAGCAAAGGACACCTTCTGGGATAGAAACAAGAAATCGGGCGGTTATCTTTTCAGAAAGAAAGCGACACAGGTGACAGTAAGCATCTGCCGTTTTATACTGCTCTTCGGTCTCTGTTTCCTTATACTGCAGCCGATATTGAACAAGATATCCGTCAGTCTGATGACTGAAGAGGATCTGTTCGATCCGGTCGTAGTATCCATCCCGCTTCACTTTACGCTGGATAATTACAAGATCGCAGCAGACGTTATGAATTACAAAGTGGGCTTTGTGAACTCTCTTGTGATATCCCTGACCAGTTCACTGTTACAGATAGCTATGTGTACTCTGGTGGGATACGGCTTCGCAAGGTTCAAGTTCCCTCTGAAGAAACTGTGGTTTGCTTTTGTCATGCTGATCATCGTGATCCCGCCGCAGGTCATTTCAACTTCGCTGTTCCTGAGATTCCGTTTCTTCGATGTATTCGGTATCATACAGGCGATCAGGGGTGAGGCACTGAACCTGCGTGGTTCCATTATCCCTTATTATCTGATGTGTGCAGGCTGTATGGGTCTGAAGGATGGGCTCTATATTTACATGATCCGTCAGTTTTTCCGTAATATCCCTATGGATATGGAGGAAGCTGCTTATGTTGACGGTTGCGGTATGTTTAAGACCTTTACGACCATCATGCTTCCCGAAGCAACACCGATCATCACATCCTGCTTCCTGTTCTCATTTGTATGGCAGTGGACAGACGGTTTTTACTCCGGAATGTTTCTGGGCGGCAGACGTCTGGTAAGTACCAGTATCTCGACCATAGTCGATTCACTTGGAACATATATCATGCGTCTTACAGGTGAGAAGGTTGCTGTGTCGATCGCGTACTCCAACTGTATACTTTCAACAGCAACACTTATGGTGGTAGGTCCGCTTATCATCCTTTACCTCTTTGCCCAGAGGAAATTTGTGGAGAGTATTGCATCTACAGGTATCAAGATGTAAAAAATGAACAAATTTTGAACAAATTTTGAATAAATAATTGATTTTATTTTCAATTTATGATAGTATAATACCATGGTTACTTCCGTTAGGGTGATGGTACCCAAGCGGTAAATGTAATAATCAATCTACAACAATATGGAGGGTAGAAAAGTATGAAAAGGAAATTTGTACCTGTTGTACTTGCCGCTGTTATGGCTTTCAATATGGCAGCCTGCGGCGGTAACGAGCCTGCACCGTCCGAGCCGACGACTCCGGACACACCGGCTCCTGCAACTTCGGAGCCCGAGCCTGAGACTCCGGAGACACCGGAAGAGCCTGCAGAGGATGTAGAGCCCTACACTGTTCGTACAAAGGCTGATGGCAGCCCTATCGATCTTGGTGGTATGGAGATCATCATCCGTGACTGGTTCTCAAATGCAGAGACCGACATCATGCATGCAGATCCGGACAGCCTTTCAAGCTATGAGGCAGAGATCCGTGAGTATCGTGAGTGGGCTCAGGAGAAGTACAACTTCAAGCTTCGTCAGGTTGGTGGTGCTGACTGGGGTCAGTGTATCAACGATTTCGTTAACTACGTAACCACAGGCGGCGGTCCGCTCGAGTTCGAGTATGAAGCAGGCGTACCTGAGAAGTGCGAGAACGTTATCTTCACTCTTCGTGATGATGCAACTACTACCGCAGCTATGAGAAACAATGAGATGTATAACCTTGCTTCTCTTGATTGCCTCGACTTCAGCGAGAAGAAGTATCAGCAGAACCTGTGCCACGAGCAGTACACTTACAAAGATGGTGTATATGCATTCTACGGAAGCATTTCAGAGCCTCGTGATGGTGTATACTTCAACAAGAAGCTTCTTGAAGACGGCGGACATACTGCAGATGAGATCTATGATATGCAGAAGAACGGTACCTGGACATGGGATGCTTGGGAAAGCATCATGAAGGATGTTCAGAAAGATACCGACAACGACGGAACTGTTGATGTTGCAGGTTGGACTGCTAACACCGGTGGTGCTGTTGAAGAGATCATCTTCTCTAACGGCGGTGAGCTCGTTGGACGCGATTCCAACGGTTATGTTCTGAAGGTTAAAGATCAGGCTACAATCAACGGCCTTGAGTTTGCTAACAGAATGATCAAGGAATATCGTCATAAAGATCCTGAGGTTGAGGGTGAAGACGGTACAATGCAGCCTGCTCCCTGGGATTACTACAAGGATTCCTGGAAGAACGGTGATGCTGTATTCCTTCTTGAGCAGGAATATGCCGGAACACCCGGTAACTTCCTTGCAGACATCAGCTTCGATGCAGGCTTCGTTATGATGCCTTATGGTCCGGACAAGGCTGACAAGCAGCTTACTAACAGATGGAGCAACAACCCCGCTGTTATCCCCGGATGCTATACAGCTGAGCAGGCTTGGAACATTGCCTTCGCATATGATGTATGGTTTGATGTTCCCCCCGAGATCGAGGAGGAGAACAGTATAGTATCACGTGCTCGTTCCGGTATCTTTGATCAGAGAGCACTTGATGAGACCCTTCCTCTTATGAGCGATCCCGCACACGGCTTCGTTACATATGCAGGTATGATCCCTGACCTTCAGACAGGTCCCGATCTGATCTGGAACATCAATGGTGATGCTAAGGTTTCTGAGGCAGTTGATGCTATCGTAGATTCCTGGCAGGCATATGTAGACGCTGCTAATCAATAAGCAGTATCTGCAGAGCAGAACAAGTAATACTGAAGCGGCGCATCGAAAGATGTGCCGCTTTTTTCGCTTTATAGGAAATTCCTCTGGAATTTCCATAAAGCAAAAAGCCCTCCGGGCGGGATGCGCACTCGCGCGAGAGGAAAATGTTGCCTTCGGCAACCGCGCGAGGCGTCGGCGTTCCGCAAGCGGAACGC
>JAILES010000031.1 GCA_024687205.1 Lachnospiraceae bacterium | reverse complement strand
ATCTTCGTATTTTCAGAGAGCCAGATACTGGAGACCATGGCAAGTTCAGGTATCAAGGAGTAATGACCGGAGGGACAGTATGAAAAACAAGTTCGCAAAGATCGCAAGGATCGTGACAGCTACAGCGGTGATGATAGGAGTCGGATTTTCGAGCTTCGCCACCGTAAAAGCGGGAGAGGACAATTACACATATACCTATGACTACTGGGGAGATGTCCAGGACAGTCCTGACACATATACGGTAGCCCAGGTATTTGATTTCGGTGCACTGGGACTTGATAAGAATCTGAAGGCACCCGAGTCTCTCTATGTACATGAGAATCACGTATTTCTCTGTGACACCGGTAACAACCGTATCATCGAGTTTGAGCGTTCCGGTTCCGATGCTCTCACCTATGTAAGAGAGATCACCAAGATAAGCGGAGCAGAACCCGAAACTTTCAACGGACCTGCCGATATTGCCATAAGCGAAAACGGTGATTTCTTTATAGCTGACAGGGAGAACAACCGTGTGATCAGGACCGATAAGGATCTGAATTATATCATGTCCTTCACCAGACCTTCGGACCAGGCTATTGACAAGGAGATGGGTTTCCGCCCCGACAAGCTCGTGGCTGACAGTGCCGGACGTATCTATGTTGAGGCAAGCGGTATAAACAAAGGTCTGCTCAAGTTTGAAAATGACGGTACTTTCTCAGGCTTTGTCGGAGCTACCAGAGTATCATACAACTTCCTGGATTATATGTGGAAGAGGTTTGCATCCCAGGAACAGCGTGCGCAGATGGTATCCTTCGTGCCTACGGAATACGATAATGTGTATCTCGACAAAGAAGGTTTCATCTATGCTGTGGCAGGCGGACTTAAGGAAGAAGATCTGGATGCGGAGAAAGTGGATGCGGTACGTAAGCTTAACATGATGGGTACCGACATACTTGTCCGCAACGGCGAGTGGCCTGTATACGGTGACCTCTACTGGGGCGGCGGCGGCGGTATCACCGGGCCTTCCTATTTCAAGGATGTAACCGTGCTGGATAATGACATTTATGTATGTCTTGACCAGAACCGCGGACGTCTCTTCGGTTATGATGATCAGGGACGTATGGTATATGCTTTCGGCGGAAACGGCAACCAGGCCGGATATTTCCGTAAGCCGGTATCCATAGAACACATGGATTACGATCTGCTTGTCCTTGACCAGCTTGACGGAACGATAACGCTCTTTATCCCTACTCATTACGGCCAGACCATCTACGATGCAATGGCACATTTCGAAGTAGGTGAATATGATGAAGCTCAGGCCTGCTGGGAAGAAGTAAAGATGCTGAACGGCAACTATGATCTTGCATATATCGGTATCGGACGTTCGCTTCTCCGTAAGGAGCAGTACAGAGAGTCCATGGATTATTTCGAAGTAAAATATGATGATGAGAACTATTCCAGGGCTTATGCGCAGTACCGTAAGCAGTGGATACGTGAAAACATAATAGGAATATTAGTGATAATACTCTGTCTCTTCCTGGTACCCATGAGTATCTCCAAGGTTTATTCACTGAAGGAAGAGATCGATAACGCAGATATATTCAAACTGAGAAACAGACAGAGGAATAACAATCAATAACGAAAAGGGTGGACGAGTATGGCCAGATCCAGAAATTACGAAAGAGAAGAGAGTAAAGAAGAAAAGAGGATGAGGCGTGCCCAGAATTTTGCACGCTGGCAGAAGACGATGAAATTCGGCTTCTACTGTCTCACACATCCGCTTGACGGCTTCTGGAAGCTCACACATGAGCACAGAGGAAGTTATGCGGCTGCGAACACTATATTGTTCATCACCATCTTTACCCGTATAATCAAGCTGAAATATACCAGCTTCCTGTTTTTGAACGTATACTGGGAAGATGTAAATATCTTTCTTTACATTGCAAGTATACTTTTCCCTCTTGCTCTCTGGGTAGTAGGAAACTGGGCGCTTACAACCTTGTTTGACGGTAAGGGAAGACTGGGTGATGTCTATATGGGAGCCTGCTACGGAATGCTTCCCTATCCGGTGATACAGATCCCTCTGATGATAGTAAGTAACTTTGTTACCATAGAAGAAGGCCAGTTCTATGCAGTGCTGAGTGTGCTTTCTCTCGTATGGTGCGGTATACTGATCATCTGCGGTATGGGACAGATACATGCGTATTCTGCAGGAAAGACGCTGATGTTTACCATAGCTTCGCTTTTCGCGGTGCTGGTCATGATCTTTCTGCTGATGATCTTCTTCAGCATGGTCACGCAGGGTATCTCGTACTTTATCTCGCTCGGACGAGAGCTGATGTACCGAATGTGACGGCGAAAGACTATAAGACCTTGGAAGGATAGGAGTTGCCATGAGCGAAGAAAATAAGACAAAAAAAGAAAAACCGGTGAAGGTAAAGCCGGCAAAGAGAAGAATAGTAAGGGGCGAGGCCAACACGGAGCGTGCCAATGCGATACGTGACTTTTTCAAGAGCCTTATTGCTCCCGTGATCTTTCTCGGACTGATAGGTCTGGGTGTTTTCCTGATCATCCATTTTGTTAATCCCGAGAAGGAAAACGTACAGATCATACCTTACGGTTACGAAGGAGGAGAGGAACCCCTGGTAATGGAGAGCAATGACATACTCTTCACCATGGATCCGCTGACCACTCATTTTACGATAACCAAAAAGTCCACGGGTAAGGTCTGGTCTTCCTATATAGAAAATGCCGAGAGCGACTCCAGAGCACTTTCGGAGGAGAAGAACCGTATGATGTCCAACCTGCTGCTCACCTATACCATCAAGAGCGGTCTGGAAACCATATATGATACCAAGTCCTTCAGCGTTGACAACTCCATTTACGAGATCAAGCAGGAAGGAGATACCATAAAGGTATTCTATACACTCGGTAAAGTAGAGAGAGAGTATATCATCCCGAAGGTAAAACGCGTGAGTGAGATGGATGCCCTCAGAGAGAAGATGGAAAAGAACAAGGCTTCACTTGTTAAGGATATGTACAAGAAGTACGATATCAAGAAGCTCAAGAAGGGTGATGACAAGGAAGCCCTGCTTGAGAAGTATCCCATATTTGAAACCGAGCCTATCTACGTGCTCAAGGATAACGCCAGAGAAGACCGTAAGCAGGTCATAGAGGAAGCCCTTGAAGAAGCAGGATACACTTATGAAGAGTATCAGGCAGATAAAGAGCTTGACCAGTCCGAAGGAGACGAAGAAAACGAGCTCTTCAATGTAGAAATGGATTTCCGCCTTGACGGTGATGATCTGATAGTCGAACTTCCTTTCGACTCTATGGAATATGATCCCGAGGCACCTATAACAATGATCACGCCCCTGCCCTATTTCGGTGCCGGAAGCAAGAGTGAAGAAGGCTTCATGCTCGTACCCGAAGGCGGCGGCGGACTTATAGAGTATAACAACGGCAAGACCGCACAGAACAACTATTATGCAAATATGTACGGCTGGGATTACTGTATGAGAAGAAAATATGTCATACATAATACCAGGGCATACTTTAATGTGTTCGGACATTCAAGCGGTGACGGTTCCTTTATCTGTATCCTTGAAGACGGTTCATCCTACGGATCTGTAAAGGCCATGGTAAACGGTAAACAAAACGATTACAACTTTGTAAATGTTGATTATACAATGATCCCCAAGCAGGAGTTTGATATATCCAATATGTCGAGTTCGGCGGTTTACTCCTTCCTGCCCAGTCTTCCGGCCGGAGAGAAGATAGTACAGCGTTACCGTTTCCTCGATTCCACGGACTATGTGGACATGGCATACGCTTACAGGGATTATCTTGAAAAGACCTACGGTGAATACATGTCACTCAATACCGATGATCAGGCTCCCGTAGAGGTTGAGATACTGGGTGCGGTCGATAAGGTTCAGCAGGTGCTGGGTGTGCCGGTATCACTTCCCGTTAAGCTTACATCTTTCAAGGAAGCCAAGGATATGATAGCCGAGATGGATTCTTCCGGAATAGGAAAGCTTTCGGTTAAATACAGCGGCTGGTGTAACGGCGGTGTCAACCAGAAGATACTCACCAAGGTAAAACCCGTCACATCACTTGGAAATGAAAAGGATATAGTGGATCTTGCATCTGCAGCTGATTCGTCAAATGTTAATCTTTATATGAACGGCATAACACAGTACGAACATCGCAGCAATATCTTCAACGGCTTCCTTTCTTACAGGGATGCAGCAAGATTCCTGACCAAGGAGCGTGCGGAACTGTTCAATTACAGTCACGTCACCTATGCGGCGAGAGAAGGCTTTAAGAGTTATTACCTGCTTCATACGCCTCTTGCAAAGACTATGGCTGACAACCTTGTTGCAGCTGCCAAGACCTATGGTACAGGCGTTTCCTTCGAAGATCTCGGTATGGATGTAAGTTCCGACTTCTACCGTAAGGACAGCCACAGCCGTGAGGATACCAAGAAGCAGCATGTAGAGCTTCTCAAGTCACTTGATGACAAGAGAGTCATGATCAACATGGGTAATGACTATGCGGTTCCTTTCGTGGATATGGTAACCAATATGGACCTGAAGGGAAGCGAATATACCATCATAGATAAGAACGTTCCTTTCTACCAGATAGCAGTTCACGGTTATATAGATTACACCGGTGAACCCATAAATATCTGCGGTGATGATCAGGAGCAGCTCCTGCGCAGTGCGGAATACGGTGCGGGCTTAAGCTTCACACTCATGAAAGAGAGTTCATTCGTACTGCAGAAGACACTCTATTCGGAATATTATGGTTGTGAGTATGCTGCATGGAAAGACCGCATGACAGATATGTGCAAGCGTTACAACAGCGAACTCGGTCACTGCTTTAACCAGGAGATGACGGATCATGAGGTATTGAGCGATTATGCGCGCTGCACCACTTATGCAGACGGCACCAAGGTATATACGAACTACAGCTTTACCGAGGATTACGTTGCAGAAGACGGCACTACAGTACCGGCCCGTGATTACGTGGTTGTAAGATAAGATCTTAAGTATCGGATAAGAGAGGCTTTAAACATGGAAAAGAAAAAGAAAAAAAGACTGGTCGGTTTGGAAAAGAGGAAAGCGATAGCAGGTTATCTGTTTACGATGCCTTTTATCCTCGGCTTCCTGATCTTTATGCTCAGGCCCTTTCTGCAGTCACTTTATATGAGTTTTACTTCTGTAGAGCTGGGCGCCGGTATCTTCAAAATGACCTGGACGGGACTCGCGAATTACTACTTTTCATTCCGTACGGATCCCGAGTATGTTAGGCTTCTTTCTGAGGAGCTCCTGAGAATGGTCGTATATTCACTGGCCATCATAGTTTTCAGTTTCTTCGTATCACTGGTACTGAACCAGAAGTTCCAGGGACGTGCACTCGTGCGTGCGGTGTTCTTCCTTCCGGTCATACTTTCATCGGGTGTTATGCTCGGACTCGAGTCAAACAACCAGCTGATAGCACAGCTTCAGCAGACAGTTGAAAATGCAACCTCTTCTTTCAGTATTACGGGCGGAATGCAGACTATCCTCCGCACCACGGGTATAGGCGGAAGGGCGTTTGAGCAGGTCTTTGAAGTCATCAACAACATATATGATGTGGCTCTGGCCAGCGGTATTCAGATCATCATCTTCCTTTCCGGTCTGCAGACCATACCGGCAAGTATGTATGAAGCTGCTCAGATAGAGGGCTGTACCGCATGGGAGAGTCTTTGGAAGGTTACCTTCCCCATGATAAGTTCACTTTTCCTGGTAAACTGGGTGTATACGGTAGTAGACTTCTGTATGCGTTCTGACAACCAGGTAATTGATAAGATACAGACGGTTATGATACAGAAGCAGGATTACGGCACGGCATCAGCCATGACCTGGGTATACTTCGTGGTAGTCATTGCCTTCGTCGGTATCACTTCGTTAGGAATCTCAAAGGGGGTATATTACAGTGATTGATGTAAATATAGCAAAGGACACCTTCTGGGATAGAAACAGAAAATCGGGAGGTTATCTCTTCAGAAAGAAAGCAACTCAGGTGGCGGTGAGCATCTGTCGTTTCATACTGCTTTTCGGTCTCTGTTTCCTGATACTGCAGCCGATCCTGAACAAGATATCCGTCAGTCTGATGACTGAAGAGGATCTGTTCGATCCTGTCGTAGTATCCATCCCGCTGCACTTTACACTGGATAACTATAAGATCGCAGCTGATGTTATGAACTACAAGGTGGGCTTCGTAAACTCTCTTGTGATATCACTGACCAGTTCGATCTTGCAGATCGCAATGTGTACACTTGTCGGCTACGGTTTCGCAAGATTCAAGTTTCCGCTGAAGAAACTGTGGTTTGCCTTTGTAATGCTGATCATAGTGATCCCGCCCCAGGTCATTTCCACCTCCCTGTTCCTGAGATTCAGATTCTTTGATATCTTCGGGATCATACAGGCAGTCAAAGGAGAAGCTTTGAACCTGCGTGGCTCCATTATTCCTTATTATCTGATGTGCGCAGGCTGTATGGGTCTGAAGGACGGTCTCTATATCTACATGATCCGCCAGTTCTTCCGTAATATCCCGATGGATATGGAAGAAGCTGCTTATGTAGACGGTTGTGGCATGTTCAAGACTTTTACGACCATAATGCTTCCCGAAGCAACACCGATCATCACTTCCTGCTTCCTGTTCTCATTCGTATGGCAGTGGACAGATGGCTTTTATTCGGGAATGTTCCTGGGCGGTCGTCGTTTGGTAAGTACCAGTATATCCACTATAGTTGATTCACTCGGTACATATATCATGCGTCTTACAGGTGAAAAGGTTGCCGTTTCTATAGCATATTCCAACTGTATACTGTCAACAGCAACCCTTATGGTGGTTGGTCCGCTTATAATTCTCTACCTCTTTGCGCAGAGAAAATTTGTGGAGAGTATTGCATCCACAGGTATCAAGATGTAAAAAATGAACAAAATTTGAACAAAGTATGAATTAATAATTGATTTTATTTTCGCTTTATGGTAGTATAATAACACGGTTACTTCCGTTAGGGTAATTGAACCCGAGCGGTAAATGTAATAATCAATCTACAACAATATGGAGGGTAGAAAAGTATGAAAAGGAAATTTGTACCTGTTGTACTCGCTGCTGTGATGGCATTCAACATGGCAGCATGCGGCGGCGGCGGTGAGGCACAGCCGACAGAGCCCAGCACACCGGATACTCCGGCACCTGCTACATCAACAGAGCCTGCTGAGACACCGGATACCCCGGCTGAGCCCGAAGAGGATGTTGAGCCTTACACCGTACGTACCAAGGCAGACGGAAGCCCTATAGATCTGGGCGGCATGGAGATCATCATCCGTGACTGGTTCTCAAATGCAGAGACCGATATCATGCATGCAGATCCCGACAGCCTTTCAAGCTATGAGGCAGAGATCCGTGAGTACCGTGAGTGGGCACAGGAGAAGTACAACTTCAAGCTTCGTCAGGTTGGTGGTGCTGACTGGGGTCAGTGTATCAACGATTTCGTTAACTACGTAACCACAGGCGGCGGCCCGCTTGAGTTCGAGTACGAAGCAGGCGTACCTGAGAAGTGCGAGAACGTTATCTTCACACTTCGTGATGATGCTACAACAACAGCAGCTATGAGAAACAACGAGATGTATGATCTGTCAACTCTTGACTGCCTTGACTTCAGCGATAAGAAGTATCAGCAGAACCTCTGCCATGAGCAGTATGCATACAAGGGTGGCAACTATGCATTCTACGGAAGCATTTCAGAGCCTCGTGATGGTGTATACTTCAACAAGAAGCTTCTTGAAGATGGCGGACATACCGCAGACGAGATCTATGATATGCAGAAGAACGGTACCTGGACATGGGATGCTTGGGAGAGCATCATGAAGGATGTTCAGAGAGATACCGACAATGATGGTACTGTTGATGTTGCAGGTTGGACTGCTAACACCGGTGGTGCTGTAGAAGAGATCATCTTCTCTAACGGCGGTGAGCTCGTTGGTCGTGATGCTAACGGCTATGTTCTGAAGGTTAAAGATCAGGCTACTATCAACGGTCTTGAGTTTGCTAACAGAATGATCAAGGAATATCGTCATAAAGATCCTGAGGTTGAGGGTGAAGACGGTACAATGCAGCCCGCTCCTTGGGATTACTACAAGGATTCCTGGAAGAACGGTGACGCTGTATTCCTTCTTGAGCAGGAGTATGCAGGAACACCCGGTAACTTCCTTGCAGACATCAGCTTCGACGCAGGCTTCGTTATGATGCCTTACGGTCCTGACAAGGCTGACAAGCAGCTTACAAACAGATGGTCAAACAACCCTGCTGTTATCCCCGGATGCTACACACCTGAGCAGGCTTGGAATATCGCATTCGCATATGATGTATGGTTTGAGGTTCCCCCCGAGATCGAGGAGGAGAACAGTATAGTATCACGTGCTCGTTCCGGTATCTTTGATCAGAGAGCACTTGATGAGACCCTTCCTATGATGAGCGATCCCGCACACGGCTTCGTTACATATGCAGGTATGATCCCTGATCTTCAGACAGGTCCCGATCTGATCTGGAACATCAACGGTGATGCTAAGGTTTCTGAGGCAGTTGATGCTATCGTAGATTCCTGGCAGGCATATGTAGACGCTGCTAATCAATAAGCAGTATCTGCAACTCGATAAGAGATGATATGAGGGGCGCACCTTACGGGGTGCGTCTCTTTTTGCTTTACAGTAAATGCATCCGGGAGGCAGGCTCGCTTGCGCGGGAGGAATGAGCGTACTTATGTTTCGCAATTTTTGAGAAGTAAAATGTTATATCAACGTAGTTTTTGACGGTATCACGTGTTAAAATATCCGAGTTATGAGAAGCAGATGTAAGGTAAAAAACAGATTTCTTGCAGGGCTGATGCTGTTGCCGGCCCTTTTTTCGCTTGCAGCCTGCGGTAAGAAGCCCGAGGAAGCACCGCCTCTGGTACTTGAGAGCGGTGATGAGACTGCGGAATACAGCCTTACCGAAGTAATGAGAGGAACACTCGAGGAGGCGATAGCCCTTCCCTGTTATTATAAAAAGAATGCCGAGCAGGAGGTTTTCTTCCCTGTCAGCGGTAAACAGATACGCAGGATATATGTACAGGAAGGCGATGTGGTAAAGAAAGGGGATATACTGGCTGAGCTCGATCTGGGGAATATCGAGGACCAGATAGATGAGCTGGAATACCGTATCAAAAAAAATACCCTTCTGCTCTCATATATACCCGAGGATCAGGCACTTGATGAGGAAAGCCGTTATTTAAGCCTCGTGTATATGAGTAAAAAAGAAGAAGAGGATAAAGAAGCCTACGATGAAGATATAGAGCGTCTGCGGAAGCAGAATGAACAGAAGATCAACAGTTATAATGACGCCATCGAGTTTGATCAGAAAAAGCTTAATAATCTGAAAACGCAGCTTGCACAGAGCCGCGTATATGCCCAGTTTGACGGGAAAGTGACCAAGGTCGAAAAGGGACTTATCGGAACCACCAGCAATATCGAAAAATGTGTTATGACCATAGTGGATGATCAGGAAGGCTATTTTGTCAGTGAAAAGGAAGAACTGATACCCTATCTGACTGAGGAGACTTATTCGATGAAGGTCATGTTCGGCAACGGACGCGGCGATTACGAGGTATCGCTGCGTGAACGGGACAGCTGGGGCGAACAGCAGTATTTTTCGATAGAAAAGGGAGACAACATAGAAGGACTCGAAGTGGATGATAAGGGCGAGATACGGGTTGTGACAAACAAAAAGGAAAACGCTCTTTATCTGCCGAATGAATGTATCCGCAATGCGGGTGATAAGAATTATGTATATGTGGTAACGGAAGAAGGCTTAAGAGATGTGGTATGGGTGACCACCGGGCTGAAGGGAGACGGGATCACCGAGATAGTTGAAGGACTGCAGGAAGGGGATAAGGTAATAAGACGCGGATGATAAAGAACGGATTGAAAAACCGCATAGTGGCTCTGTCCATGCTCCCGGCGCTACTTCTTTCGGCCTGCGGTAAAAAAGCCGCTCAGGAAGCCGAGGAAAATATCGTGCTTCTTGATCCTGTCAGTGTTGCAGCCAGCTATGTGCCTGTGGAATACAGGGACATATATGATTACAAGGTCGTAGGAGCCGTATGTACTCCGGCACTTGCAGAGTGTGTCATGGAAACAAGCATGACTTTTGAAGCATACGAAAAGGGACCCGGAGAGGCGGCGGAGAAAGGTGATGTACTGATCAGCGGCTATACCGGGGATCTGGACCAGAAGATAGAGGATCAGTCCAAAGCGATCGCCGAAATGGAAGAGAACCATGCGGACGAGCTGGAACAGAGGGCGGATAATCTGGAAAAGACCGAGAAGAACTACTGGAAAGAAATGGAGCTGCTCGAGGATCTTAAGAAAGCGCAGCCCGAGAAGGATTCGGATGATTATGAAGCCTGGATGGCCAAGCATTTCGGGGAATTCTCCTCAAGCGAGATGGCTGAACTGAACCTTAAGAGAGTAAAGCAGCAGAATAAGGAAAATGAGGAACTTTATGCTCTTGATCTGGAAAGGCAGCAGCAGATACTTACAGAGCTTCAGAGGCAGAAAAATAATAAGATGCTGCTTGCAAACCGTGACGGTGTTGTCGTAGCCCTTGGCTACGTCAACAGAAGCTACGGCCCCGATTATTATTACAGCGGCGACTGGATAAGAGAGAATACCATCAGTATGGCTTTGGGAGATCTTAACACGAAACAGCTACGCTGCGATTATATCAGCAATTCCGATATCAACAAAGCCGATGATGTATATGCTCTTGTGAACGGCCAGCGTTTTGAAGTAGAGTATCAGAGCTTAAGCAGCGAAGAGTACGATAGGATAGAAGAAAAGAACGGGAAGGTATACGGAACGTTTACAGTCGAGGATCCTAACGAGGTGATACAGCTCGGAGATTTTGCGACCATAGTGATGGAGTATGAGCATCGTGAAGATGTGGCAGCCATACCCAGTAACTGTATCGTACGTGACGGAGACGAATACTATGTCTATAAGCTCGACGGGGATTCCTACAGTGAACAGCCGGTGATCTGCGGTATCTCTGACGGCCAGTATACGGAGATACTTTCCGGTTTAAGTGCAGGTGATCTGGTCAGGGCCGAATTCAAGGTACCCGGAGGTTCCAATACGGCAACGATCAAAGAAGGCTCGGTCCATTCTGAATTCTCGGCTACCGGTTTTCTTTACTATCCTTCGGCAAAGGCAATAGTCAATCCTGTTATGCACGGGACCACTTACATAGATGAAGTATGTGTCAAGAGATATGAGCAAGTCAGCAAAGGGCAGGTGCTGGTAAAGGTGCATGTGGTATCGGATCCCGTGGAGATAGAGAGGACGGAACGTGAGATAAAGCGTCTGAACGAGCAGATCGCTTACTATACAGAAGAAGGCGAAAAGGAAAACAAATATCTTATCAAGAGTGCAAACAAGCAGATCGCCGATAAGCAGGAGTATGTGGACAAACTGAAGAAGGATGCTGCGACAAAGGAGATCTGCGCCGATTACGACGGCGTGATCACCGAGATCGCAGACGTGGAAGCCGGAGAACTCTGGGCTTACGACAGTACCATAGGCAGGCTTGCAGACGATCAGTCCTGCTTTGTGATGGTAGAGGATAAAGACGGCAAACTCAGCTACGGTACCATGGTTGAGGTATCCTATAAGGATGATGCCGGAGCGCAGAAGACTACGGACTGCCAGGTGGTGACGGTTAATCCCCTGATGCTCGACAAGAGTCTTCAGTCAGGTTATGCGATCGTTAAGCTGCCGCTCGAGGTAGCAGCGGAGATCGCAGGCAGCAGCCGCAATAACGAAGGCTGGTGGAGTTTAAGCCGTGTGGGGATAAAGGCAAATCTCCGTAACGTGGAGAATGTGCTGCTTGTTCCCAAGAAAGCGGTGACGGAAGTAAGTCGTACGACTTATGTTACGGTAGTGGAAGATAACGGTGTCAGACGCCAGCAGGCTTTTGTGCCGGGTGGTGCGGATGCCGATAATTACTGGGTCTTAACAGGCCTTACGGAAGGAACTGAGATATGCTGGGAATAATGCTGCAGAAAATGTGGCATAAGAGATGGATGAATCTGAGCCTGCTGCTCGGCTGTATTTTATTGGTCGCAACGGCAGTGAGTTTCCCGCTGTATCAGACTGCGGCTTACAACCGTATGCTCACGGATGAGTTTGACCATTATCTTTCAAACAAGGGTGTATGGCCGGCTCAGATGGCTCTTCAGGTTTCCACAAAAAAGGAAAAAGACGGTAAGACCATTACCAATATGGAGAAATTTATCCCCACGCTTTACAGCGATCTCGGTGTAACGGAAAGGGATACGATATATCTGTATACGATCACCGGCAGCAATGTCAACTCGGAACTTGAACGTAATGATGCCAATGATCTTTCGGCACGTCTCGGATTCAAGAGCAGACTCGAAGAACACATCAACATAGTGAACGGTCGTATGTACAGCGATACCGGACTGACCGAAGACGGTGCGATCGAGGTAGTGATCAGCCAGAAGTGCATGACCAAACAGGGTTATCTGGTTGATGAGAACATGGTGTACAAGGCACTTAAAAATTTTGAGGGAAAACCTCTCCGTTATAAGATAGTCGGCGTATTCCAGCCGAAGAATCCCAGCGACCTGTACTGGAATGATAAAGAAGGCGAGTTTGATGATCTGTGCCTTATGAACGAGCAGCTTTTCCGTGACAGTTTTCTCGGTGAAAAGTCGGTGAAGTTTTCCATAGTCTGCCACTATACCGCGATGTTTGAATACAGCGATATCAGAGCAGTCAGGGCAGAGGATTTAAAGAACAGGATAGATTATTATGCTCATAACAGTACATACAGGAATGTTATAGATGAACCTCCCATACTTGAAGTGCTGAACGAATACGGCAACAAGTATTCGCGTATCAGTGCGACACTGGTGATACTGCAGGTTCCGGTACTTATCATGCTTGCAGCATTCCTGCTCATGATATCCGGACAGATGTATGAGATGGAGAGGAACGAGATCTCGGTCATCAAGAGCCGCGGAAGTTCTCGCATGCAGATATTCCTGCTCTATCTGTATCAGGGACTTACCTTAAGCGTTCTCGGTATTGCAGGCGGTTTGCCGCTGGGCATGCTGCTGGCAAAGCTGCTGGGTTCGACCAGAAACTTCCTGATATTCGATTTTTCCGAGCAGCTGGTCTTAAGCTTTGATAAGAGAGCCCTTATATATATGCTGGGTGCAGCAGGTGTGGGACTTATGTGCCTTACGCTCCCTGCCATCAGACACAGCCGGGTTTCGATAGTAAACTTAAAGCAGCAGAAGGCGCTGAATAAAAAACGTTTCTGGGAGATACTCTATCTGGATATCATCTGTATCGCCGTTTCATCTTACGGCTTTTACAATTTCAGACGAAGTTCGGCAGACATGACCGAAACCGTTCTGAACAACAAGGCGATGGATCCTCTGCTCTATCTTTCATCTTCCCTTATGATAGTAGGCTTCGGACTCCTGTTTTTGAGACTGCAGCCGGTCTTTTTGAGGATAATCTACACCATAGGCAAACGCTTCTGGCGTCCGGCACCTTTTATCGCCTTCATGGAGAATGTCAAGAACGGACGCAAGCAGCAGCTGATAATGCTCTTCCTGATCATGACCGTCTCTTTAGGCATGTATCACTCTACCGTTGCACGCACGATAGTGGAGAATGCGGTGCGTAATACGGATTATGCCGACGGCTGCGATCTGCGTATGAAAGAAGTGTGGACCGAGATAGTGGACCGTAACGGAGCGCGGACCGGCACCTATATAGAACCGGATGCCGGCAAGTATGTGACCGCACCCTTTATCGACAGTTATACCAAGGTATATAATCTTAAAAATATTGAGATCCAGGGTGGCAGTAACGGAAAGCTCACAGTCAACCTTATGGGTATACATACAAAGGAGTACGGCCAGCTGACCTGGGTCGATAAGAAGCTCAACGGCAAGGCATATTATGAGATGCTCAATGAACTGGCGGTAGTGGAAAACGGTCTGCTGGTTTCCTCCAATTTCCGCGACAAGCTTGGCTTTAAGCAGGGTGACAGCATCTCCTATAAACGTGATAACGGCGGCGCGGGAAGCGGAGTGATCCTTGATTTCTTCGATTACTGGCCGGGCTATGCTTCCACAACGACGGAGCTCCAGCCCGACGGCAAAGTATCTGAAGAACCCAATTATCTGATGATCGCGCATTTTGAATATGTAAGGAATAAGCTGGGTGAGGTGCCCTATGAGGTACTGGCGAGAATGAAGGAAGGTACTGCTTCAGAGCAGATCTATGAGTGGAAAGAGGCCAATGATGTGCGTCTGACTACCTATGTCAATCGCAACGATGATCTCGAAGAAGCCCAGACCGATCCTCTGCTGCAGGGAACCAACGGCGTGCTGACCCTCGGCTTTGTGGTAACGCTGATACTCTGCGGAGTGGGTTATCTGATATACTGGATAATGGCACTTAAGGAAAGAGAGCTGGTCTTCGGTGTACTGCGCGCATCCGGTTTCCACAAGGGCGAAGTCTTCCACATGCTTTTCCTCGAGCAGATATTCTGCGGAGGGCTTGCCATACTGGCCGGCTTCGTCATAGGAAAGTTTACTTCCAGACTCTTTGTGCCCATGCTGCAGAAAGTGTATGCTTCGGCAACACAGCTTCTGCCTATGGAATTTATCACCGACAGTACGGACCTGCTGAGGCTGATGGCTGTTATAGCGCTGATGATGATCGTATGCTTCCTTGTGCTCACACTGATGACATTCAGGATGAATGTGGCCAAGGCTCTGAAACTGGGAGAGGAATGATATGGGAAACATTATCGAAATATTGGATGTATCGCGAAGCTTCCCGGTGCCCGGCGGCGAGTTCCAGGCACTGAAGCATATAAATGCGGCAATACCCGAATCCTCTTTTGTGATACTTAAAGGACGTTCGGGCTCGGGCAAGACTACGCTCTTAAATATCGTATGTACTCTTGACAAGCCTACGGGCGGTACGGTTAAGATAGACGGTGAGGATGTTTCCGCCCTTTCGGATTTTCAAAAAGAAGAACTGCGCAGAAAGAAGATGGGTTTTGTATTTCAGTCGGTGTCGCTCATCCCTTCACTGAACGCTTTTCAGAATGTAGAGTTTTCAATGCGTATGGCCGGCATCAAACCCGGTAAGGATAGAGATAAGAGGGTCGAGGAGTGCCTGAAGCTCGTAGGTCTCGGAAACCGTATGACTCACATGCCCGCAGAGATGAGCGGCGGTGAGCAGCAGAGAGTGGCCATAGCAAGGGCGCTGGCTCACAGACCCAGGATGATACTCGCGGATGAGCCTACGGCAGAGCTGGACAGCGCAATGGCAGCAAGGGTCGCAAGCCTTTTTGCGGAGATGAGTAAAAAAGAAGGCATCTCGATACTGATGACGACCCACGATGTGGGACTGATGGGAGCAGCGGATTATCTGATCGAGCTTTCAAACGGAGAAAGAGTCATAGATGGCGAATAACGAAGAGGAAAACAAGAATACGGACGAAAAGGTACTGATCAAGGCTGATAACCTTGTGAAGATCTATAAGACCAAGGAGACCGAAGTCCTTGCGCTGCAGGGGCTTGACCTTAGCGTGGAAAAGGGCGAACTAACTGCCATCATCGGTAATTCGGGCAGCGGCAAATCGACTTTCTTAAACATGATAGGAGGACTGGACAGACCCAGTGCAGGTTCTCTGTTTGTTGACGGCGGCAATCTCTTCACCATGAGCGAGAAACAGCTGGTGCGTTATAAGAGGGAAACGGTAGGTTTTGTATGGCAGAATAACGGACGCAACATGCTGCCGTTTCTGTCAGCACTTGAGAACGTAATGATGCCCATGTATCTGTCGAGCAGCGCAAAGAAGAAACAGAAAGCCACAGAGCTTCTGGAGATGGTGGGTATGGGACACAAAAAAGCAAGCCGTATGAACATGCTTTCCGGCGGTGAACAGCAGAGAGTCGCCATAGCAATTGCACTTGCGAATTCTCCGAAGCTTTTACTTGCGGATGAACCAACCGGAAGTGTGGATACAGCCACGGCAAATTATATTTTTGATGTCTTTTCGGAACTGAACCGCAACGGTCAGACCATACTGATAGTTACCCATGATATAGCCCTTTCCAAGAAGGTTAAGCGCGTGGTAGCAATACGTGACGGCAAGATAAGTTCGGAGCGTGTGCTTAAGGAGGCTTATCAGGACAGACTGGCCGAGACGGATATAGACTGGAGGAGCGAGGATACCCAGGACGAATATGCGGTGCTTGACCGTGTGGGACGTCTGCAGCTGCCGCAGGAGATGATAGCCGGGCTTAAGCTTGGCGATAACAAAGTGCGCGTTGCCTTCCAGGACGGCAAGATAGTGATCTCCGGCCCGGAAGACAAAAATACCGAAGAATAAAGCCTTGGGGAGAAGGTGTCAGTACAAAGTACTGACGGATGAGGGGTTATAAAAGAAGGAGTAAAAAAATGTCAGAAGTAAAAGCGAGATTTCATCTGCCCGGATTAAGATATAATTATCCGCTGAACATGTTCTGGATATCGATGCTTGAGCAGTATCCGGAGTGGTTCAGAGAGGGAGTGGAGATAGCATCCTGCTTCGGTGAGTTTCCGCTCTCGCTTTGGACAGGCGGACGCTTTGCGGGCTTTGACCAGTGTGATGCGGGATATATAAAGGCCGTGATCAAGAGTATAAATGACAAGGGTATCCCCATCCGTTATACCTGGACCAATCCCGAGATCACCGAAGAGGACTTAAACGATCCTTATTGTAATTTCTGTATGGACTGTGCGGATAACGGGATGAATGAAGTCATGATCTTCAATCCTCTGCTTGAGGAATATCTGAGAAAGAAGTACCCGAATTTTGCATATAACAGTTCCACCTGCAAGGAGATAAAGGATGTAGACCAGCTTAATGCGGAGATCGCAAAGGATTACAAATATGTGGTGCTGGATTACAATCTGAATAACCGCTGGGATCTGCTTGAGAAAGTGGAGCATCCGGAAAAACTGGAAGTACTTGTGAACACCTGCTGTGTTCCGAACTGCCCGAGGCGCGGAGCACATTATGTACAGGAGGCGCGCAACGAGCGTATAGCGATCAATAACCGCAAGCTTCCGAAGGAAAAGCAGCAGCCTCTTATTCCCTGGCACTGTGAGTACGGCGAGACCAACAATCTCTGGACCATACAGGATTATCCCACATTCATCAAGGTTGATGACATCTGGGAAAAATACATACCTGCAGGCATCAACAATTTCAAGATAGAGGGACGTACTGCGAATCTGTTCTCACTGATAGATACCTACTGCTTCTTTATGCTTAAGCCCGAGCACGTGGGCTTTGCAAGGCAGAGACTTATAGGCAATCTTAAAGGAGCCGGTATCATAACGGTCAACAGACCCAGACCCGGAAAGTGGCCCTGATAAAGGAGACTGACCATGGCTAAAGACATCTACTGGCATCTCCCGGGATTCGTATATCTCAGGAGTGTAAACTTAAGCCTTATCGAACTGATGAGGGAATATCATAACTGTTTTGTGGACGGTTATAAGATCGGCAGCTGTTATGGGACTTTCCCCGGTGCCATCTGGAACGGAGGCCGGACCATTCTCGGTTTCTGCTCCAAAAACGATGTCGAAAAGACGCTGAAGGAATACAATTCGAAGAATGTTCCGATCCGTTTTACCTGGACCAATCCGCTTATCGGTGAAGAAGAGATCCATGATACTTTCTGCAATCTGATCATGCGTCTTGCCGATAACGGCATGAATCAGGTACTTGTCAACTCTCCCATACTTGAAGCTTATCTGAGGGAAAAATATCCGGGATATAAGTTCATATCTTCCACGACCAAGAGGATAGTTGATCCCACAAAGCTTAAGGAAGAAATGGATAAGGACTATTTCATGGTGGTGCTGGACTATGACTTAAACCACGATGAGGAAGTGCTTAAGGGTCTTGAGCCGGTGGCAGAGAGAGTAGAGATACTGGTAGATGAGATATGCTTTCCTCATTGTCCGAAGCGTCTTGAGCACTACAGGGACGAGGGACAGAAGCAGATCGATTTTGAAGTGGCGCCGCCCTTCCCCTGTCCCAACAGGGATAAGAAAAAATCTTTTAAAGACTGTATGGACAGACCTGCCTTTATTTCAAGAGAGCAGCTGCAGAGCTATATAGACAGAGGCTTTGAGAACTTCAAGCTTGTCGGCCGCGGACTGCCTCCGAACATCGCCATAGAGTCATACATATACTATCTGGTAAAAGAAGACAGTCAGGATTTCATCAGAAAGCAGATGGAAAAGAAACTGCAGGAGATACAGCTTAAGAATTCTTCTCGTCAGGTACGTCGGTAAATATCCTTTCATCTTCATAACTCTCTGCCGGATGAGCAGATGCATAAGCCTCTTCGAATGAGAGGAAGGGCTTGTTATACATTTTTGCCGCGAATAATCCGGGAGCGCTGAAACAGAAACAGAAGATCAGCGGGAAGAGCATCAGTCCGGTATTCCCGATGAAGAAGAGTGAAAAAGGTATCAGTTTTACCACAAGTATCGCCAGGGTTCTCAGGAAATACTTAAAGGAAAACAGGAAAGCATTCTTAAGTGTGGCCGGAACTGTATTGACAAATTTGGCCTGCAGCGGAAAAACCATGGAGCCGATAAACAATACCAGCAGCATACAGAACAAAAGGCCGCCGAAAACATAGGAACTCATTTCCGTAGGATTGGTATACATGAAGATGCAGTCAACAGCGAAAACGGCAACTATCACAAGGAACAGAAGCCAGATGGCAGTAGACTGTTTCAGATTGTCCTTAAATGAGTGAAAGAACAGCTTGATCATTCCGGACTCGTGATCTCTTGCAATCTTTAAACAGCAGTAATGCATAGCCGTGAAAGCAGCACCTGCCGTAACGATGGGTATACACATAATGATCGTTATTATATTGAGTATGATCAGATCCGAGATCTTACCCAGTACATTCATAAGAGGACTGTCTATATCAAATATCTTCATCTTTATTCTCCGATCGGTATTATTTCAAACATGTGGTATTATACTATGTTTTTCAGTTTGCGTCAAAAGTCGGAACGTTCCCTAGCCCGTCGGGGTGTCAGGTTGTCGCAGTCACTATGTATCGCAATATCCCGCCTGCACGGGCTGAGTACCACAGCCCGTGTCGGGTCGTCAAGTTATCGAAGACGCTATACATCGCAGTATCACGCCTGACCGTGCTGAGTACCGCAGCCCGTGTCGGGTCGCTTACTGCGGTGAGACACTAATGAGGCAGGTGTAATATAACACTGCTTCCGGGTCGGTCACACACCGCCATCCGGGCGGTGGGTTCCCTCAATTCGCCATCCATGGCGAATTGCCCCTGAATTACAATGCCTCATAAGTGCTCACACGCAGCCGCTTAAGACACGTTCTGCGGTAGTCAGCCGTTCAGTCTGATACTCTGGATCAATCAGCATTAGTGATAATTGAAGCCTAAGACACATTATGCGGTAACTCAGCCGGGCAGGATGACAGCTACTGAAGACAGGTTCTGTGGTAACTAAGCAGGGAAGGCTGGTTATTACAACAAATGTAATAAAAATGCGTTCGCTGCAACATTCCGTGAGGTTGCTATACAGGAGGCATTTGGTATAATATTGGAGATGCAGACAGCAGAGTATATATAGAAAAGTATTATAAGGTAAAATTGTAGATCATGGATTATGAGATAGTTTTAGCAAAAGAAGAGGACAGGGCAGAGATACTGAGGCTGTACCGGCTGCAGAAGGGCCGTGAATACTGTCCCTGGGATGAAGATTATCCTTCGGATGAGACCGTAAGTTTTGATCTGTCGAGGGATGCACTCTTTGTATTAAAAACGGAAGGGAGTATAAAGGCTGCCGTGTCCATTGAGGAAGATGAGGATGTGGACAGGCTGGGATGCTGGGATAAGGAACTTGCTCCCGGCGGTGAGCTGGCAAGGCTCGCGGTGCTGCCCGAGGAGCAGAACAGGGGACTGGCACGCATCCTACTTCAGTTTGGTATGGAAGAGCTGAAAAGGCGGGGATACAGGAGCATACATTTCCTTGTAAACAAGCATAATATAAAGGCTCTTAAATCATATGCAGTATTTGGATTCAGGACAGTCGGCGAATGCCATATGTATGAGCAGGATTTTCTCTGTTATGAGAAAGAACTTTCGGACCGGATGACGGATACCCGGAGGTCAAAACTGATCACTTTTCCCCACGGGTTTTCAACCAGAAATGGAGGCGTGAGCACCGGGATCTTCGAGTCGCTGAATCTCGGCATGAACCGCGGTGATAATGAAGACAGTGTTAAGGAGAACTACAAAAGATTTTTCGCATCCTGCGGCATCGGGAGCCGCAGCTTTGTCTGCGGTAAGCAGGTACACGGAAAGAATGTGATGATCGTGGATCAAAGCGATGCGAGGGAGCCCTACGGATATGAGAAGCTTTTTGAAGCTGACGGGTATGTGACCAAAACGCCGGGAGTACCTTTGGTGGTCTTTACGGCAGACTGTATACCGCTGCTGCTGGCCGATGAGAAAAACAGGGTGGTTGCCGCCGTCCATTCCGGCTGGCGCGGAACGGTGCAGGATATTGAAAAAGAGGCTGTTGAGAAGATGCTGAGTCTTGGTGCCGAAACAGAAGAGATAAAAGCCTGCATCGGACCGGCGATAGGATATTGCTGCTTTGAGGTGGGCGAAGAGGTTATCGATGCGGTGAATGAGCTGCTTAAGGGTGATACAGACGGCTTATATACAAAGAAGGAGAACGGCAGGTACATGCTGGATCTTAAGACGGTAGTGAAGAAATGCCTGTTAAGAAGCGGGATAAGAGAAGAGCATATTGAGATCATAGAAGACTGTACCATGTGTCTGCCCGGGAAATACTGGTCACACCGATATACAAATGGCGAAAGGGGCAGCCAGGCCGCAGCGATAATGATATAAGAGCGGAAATACGGCCCGGCAAGATACAGTTGACCGTAGGGAACAATAATACTACAATATAATGCATGGCAGGAAAGAAAAGACGGGTAAATTATCTAAATATTGTTTTGACCGGAGTTTTGTGGCTGATATGCTGCTTACCGATAGCTACCATATTATCTTCCTCAATGGCTGCTTACAATACGGTGAGCGGAGCCATAAAAGGCGAGGATGACCCGGTGGCCGAAGTGTTCTTTCAGGCATTTAAAAGATATACGAAACGCTGGCTGGCTGTTTTCATACCGGATGCGCTGCTGATAGTCTGGCTGACATATGTGATCATTATACTCCGGGGTAACGGAAGCGGAACTACGGCGTCCATGATACTCCAGGCAGTGGTGTATGTGATAGCTGCCGTATTCCTGGGAATAAACTTAAGCCTGATCGCCTGCGGAGGCCGTTTCGGAGACGGTCCCCTGCAATTGATAAAACTGTCTTTGTTCTGTGCATTCTCGAATCCCTTAAGGTCACTCGCCGCCGTGGTAACGGCCGTGCTCATGGCAGCAGCGGTGTATTTCTGTATCCCGCTGATCATAATCATGCCAGCCGCGCTCTGGTATGTGCAGTGTCTGATATGGAACGGCGTGCTGAAATACTATTCCATCGATCAAGAGGATGAAGAGGAAGAGGATGAAGAAGACGAAACTAAGGGAGACATCATTGAAGACAATGATGAATACACGGTAATAAGGCTGGGCAAGCTGATAATAAGAAAAAGAAAGAAGCGCCGCGGAATGGTTGCTGCCGACGACGATGACGATGATGAATACTCGGGTACTTCCGATAAGTCCGACAAAAGACGGGACAGGGTAGTTCCCAAGAGCGAGGTTGATAATGCAGACTAAGTATTATGAGAATTCAGTGATAAACAGAGGAAATCTGCATGCACTGAAGGAAGTGATGCGAAAGGCCGCCGCAGGCGGTCCTGTTAAAGTCGGCTTTATCGGCGGCTCCATCACCCAGGGATACTCTGCCTCGGATTGGAATAAGTGCTATGCGAGACTCACGGCCGACTGGTTTGAGGAGAAATTCCCGGAGGCTGAGATAGAATATATAAACGCAGGCATAGGTGCAACGACTTCACAGTACGCGGCGGCAAGGGCTGACAGGGATCTGCTTTGTTACGACCCTGATGTTGTGTTCGTGGAATTCTCGGTCAATGATGCGGACAGCGCATTTTTCATGGAGACCTATGAAGGGCTGATAAGACATATACTGAAAGCCCCCCGGGAGAATGGCGGACAAAGGGCTGTGGTGCTCATCCATAATATAAAGTATGATGACGGATCCACGGCAGAGGATGCACACTATCGTATAGGAGAGCATTACGACCTTCCCTGTATCAGTATAAAGAGCAGTATCTACGCAGCGATAAAAGACGGAGATATCGCATATGAGGATGTAACAGCCGACGGCCTGCACCCCGGAGATCAGGGGCATAAGCTGCTTGCGGAAGTGATATGCTATACCCTGAAAAAGGCACTTGAAGATATCGATAATGAGGAGGCAGCCGGGGAGTTTCCCGGGCCCCTTACGGTGAACGGTTTTGAAGATTCGATCCTGATCAAAAACGATTACGGAGCCGTAAGACTCCGCGGCTTTGAGAAAGATCTGAGGGAAAAAGAATATGATACCGACTGTTTCCGCGGAGGCTTCACGGGACGCAGGAAGCGTAATGAGATAAGCTTCAGGTTTAAGGGCAGCAGCGTGGCCGTGCAGTACAGACGTACCGTAAAAAGACCTGCACTGATCGCAGAGGCTGTGATAGACGGTGATGAAGACAATGCGGTGATACTGGACGGCAATTTCGACCAGGACTGGGGAGACTGTCTGTCACTGACAACCGTGATGTATCACGGTGTTGTGGTAAGAAAACAGACCAGGGAGAACTATTCACCGGCTCTGTACGAAGGCAGCGGTATAATGCTGGATAAGCTGAAAGGAAGAGCCGAAAAGCCTGCAGAGCATGAACTTAAGATAAGGATACTCGGTACTCCGGAAGAGCTGGGTTATGAGATCGGAGAGACCGGCAAAGGCGAAACGGCGTGGATGAAGAGCGAAGAGAACAAGGACAATGCCTTTGAACTGGTATCCGTACTGGTATCCGGTTCCGATGACGAAAGCGTTAACGACAGAAAAGAACTGCTGTTTATGAAACCAAAGCTAGTTGAACGTATCTGGGGCGGAAACCGGCTGAAAACCGAATGGGGATATGAAGCGGAAAAAGATGATGAGCTCGGAGAATGCTGGGCCGTATCCTGTAATGCCATTGTTGACAGCGAAGTTGCCGACGGCAGCTTAAAAGGAAAAAGGATCTCGGAACTGTGGAAGGAAGAACCGAGGCTGTTCGGTTATCCCACCGCAAAGGATTTCCCTCTGCTGGTAAAGATCATCGAAGCAAAGGCAGATCTGTCGGTGCAGGTACATCCTCATGACGAGTATGCATTCAGAACGGAGAAAAGCAGGGGCAAAAGAGAGTGCTGGTATATACTGGACTGTCCGGAAGATGCAAGACTGATACTCGGAAACAAGGCGAAGAACCGTGAAGAACTGAAACAGTTCATCGATAACGGAGAGTGGGATAAACTGATCTCATATGTAAAGGTTAAGAAAGGTGATTTCCTTGAGATACCTCCCGGAACCCTGCATGCGATCACAGCAGGCGTCATGCTGCTGGAGGTGCAGCAGAATTCCGATATCACCTACAGGGTATATGATTTCGGAAGACCCAGGGAACTGCATATCGCCAAAGCCCTGGATGTATTACGGACTCCTAACCTTGTTACCGAAAGAGACGTGGTCCATGATGACGGACGGGAAAATGAGATAATACTTCTGGAGAAGAATATCGATTATTCCGTATGGACGCTGAAGGTAAACGGCAGCGTCAGCGTGCCTCTCAAGGATAACGGTTTTGTAATGGCCAGCGTACTGGAAGGCGAAGGAGATATCAACGGAAGATGGATAAAGAAGGGTGATCATTTTATCGTTCCCTTCGGTTACGGTACCTGTGAGTTCAGCGGTAATATGCGGATCAATTTTGCCGCCACTTGAAATATCGGGAGTTTTGTTCTAAACTGTTGGTTGTTGTGAAAAACTGCAGGCTTAAGTCCTTAGCAGAACATATAAAGGAGAGTAATAATGGAAGACATAGAATTCAGATATGACACACAGCTGCTGATCGACGGAGATGATCTGGATGAAGATGAGGTAAATGATTATATCACCGAGAATTTCAAGGGTGACTGCCTGCTGGCAGTCGGCGGTGACGGAGATCCCATCAAGGTGCATTTCCACACCAACGAGCCCTGGAAGCTGCTTGAATACTGCAGAAGCCTTGGTGAGATATATGACATAGTGGTGGAAGACATGGTCCGCCAGTCAAAGGGATTAAAGGGCTGATATGAAAGAAGAGATCGCAGTCATCATACCGGCCTATGATCCGGAAGACGGACTGATCCGTCTGGTAGAAGAGTGTAAGGATGTATTTGCGAACATAGTCGTGGTTGATGACGGTTGCGCAGAGTCTTATCAGCATATCTTCAAAGCGATAGAAGATAAGGCTCAGGTACTGCATCACGAAATGAACAAAGGAAAGGGCCGTGCGTTAAAGACGGCTTTTTCATATGTCCTTGAAAAGCTTCCGGATGTAAAAGGCGTGCTTACGCTGGATGCTGACGGACAGCATACCCTATCCGACAGTGTAAGATGCTGCGAGAAATTTCTTGAAGATCCTACTCAGGCGGTATTCGGCTGCAGGGATTTTGAATCGGATGAAAAGATCCCTCCGAGATCCCGTTTCGGAAACAGGCTTACAAGCCGCCTGATGAAATTCTTCTGCGATATCAAACTTAGCGATACCCAGACCGGCTTAAGGGTGATACCCGTAACGGCCCTTAAGGATCTGGTTGAGGTAGCCGGTGAGCGCTATGAGTATGAGATGAACATGATCTTCTATTTCAAGGAGCATCTCATAAACTTTACCGAAGTACCGATACAGGTGATATATATCGAGAATAATGCATCTTCGCATTTCAATCCCATTGTGGATTCCATAAAGATATATGCGATATTCTTCAAGTTCGTAATATCTTCTTTCGGTTCGGCAGTGCTGGATCTGCTGCTTTTCCGCGTATTCTCGAAATATATTTTTGAGAGCATCGTCCCTTCACACTTTATAGAGATCTCGACGGCGGCTGCAAGGGTGTGCTCAGGAATATTCAATTACAGTTTTAACCGTTCGATATTCAAGAGCAAGTCTAAAGTCAAGAAGAGCGGTTCAAGATATCTTATACTCTGGCTTGTGCAGATGACACTGTCCGCTTATATCGTTAAATTCCTTACAGGCATAACAGGCATAACACCGCTGCTTGTAAAGATAGTGACAGATACGATCCTCTTCTTTATCAGTTACAAGATACAGCAGTTATGGGTGTTTAAGCCAGAACGAAGCTGACACGGCCTATACCTATTTCATCGTCTTTTTCCAGGGATACGGTTTCTTCGGCCTGAAGCTGTATCCCGTTTATAAAGGTTCCGTTTGTGGAACCGCAGTCCTGCAGATAATACTTATCGTCCTTCTTAAGTATGCGTGCATGTATGCGGCTGACGGAACGGTCTTTAAGTTCGAGGTCAACGCGTTCTTTTAACTTTCCTATGGTAAACGGAATGGAGGATATAGGGTATTCCTCTTTTTTTGTTTTCTCTATCAGTATGCCTTCTATACTGCCGGGATCGCTTTCAATAAAGATGGTCCTGCCGTAGCTGTCATCCGTATCCTGCTGCAGGCCGCTGTTACTCTCTGAAAAATATGCATCAAACTCACCTGCCTCGGCTTCGGTTTCCTGAGGATTTTCTTTTTTTGCTGCCGGTTTTGTTTTATTCTTAAGACTCAGGATGAACAGTATCAGGCCGGTGAGCATCAGGGCAAGTCCTCCTAGTTTCCCCGAACGGGAGATACGCAGGATGCTTCCGGGAACCAGACACAGGATAAGACCGAGGATAAAAGTGAAAAGCTGTATCAGAGGAAAAGACTTTTTACCGGTGGCTTCGGAAACTGCTTCCTTAATATTTGCAGGAACTGATGAGGGTTGAATCTTTTCTTCTTCAGCAGGATCATCATAAAGTACTGTCTGTTCAGGCTTACTGATGTTATCGGCAGGTTCATCCAGGAGTTTCTGTATGTCGGCGGGAACTATGTTCTCCAGTCTTACCAGATGATAAAGCCGGTAACTGAGCATATCCGGATCATTGCCTTCATGTGAAGACCTGGCCATAAAGTATTCACAGAGTCCGAGCAGGCTCTTGTTTCTTTCCTGTTCGTAAAAAGGAAGAAAGATGAGTGAAGGCTTCAGGCTGCCTGCGTCCACATAGATATACTCGGGCATCAGCAGAAGATGGGAATCATCAAGCATATAATCCCGTAGACTGCGGTAGACGGACAGGATACTTCCAAGGATTATCCTTATCTCTTTATCACTTATGGTACGGTGTTCATACATACGCTTAAGGGGCTGGAGTGAGCTTGTTTCGTAATACAGCTGCGGCCCGTCCTGATCATAATGGGGCTGCAGACGTATAAGTCCCGGAATCTCGTTTTCACTTATCATATTGATCTGATAATCGATATCCATTTCTTCGGGAATTGGAAAAATGATGTAGTTGTGGTCGAGTGTTTTCTTATAAGTCGCTTCGGTCATGGTTTTCTCCTTTCAATCATCGATGTGCTTTAATGCTGATACGGCACGGCATATTTTGGATCGTCTGAGTCGTGTTATTTTTCCGGAAGCTTTTATCTCTGCAGATATACCCGGTGAAGATGTAAGTAAGGGAAGTCTCGGGAGATTTACGCTGCCGCGGTATTCAGCTGAAATGTTGTCGTACTTAACGGTTACACTTAATTCCCCGTCAGCAATTAACAGCCGTCCCGAGAGCAGTTTCATGAACTCATCTTCGACATAATGCAGGAGTTCATCATTGCTCATCTCGGAGCGTTCGCCTCCTCTTATAAGTGCGCCTTCCAAGGCGTAGTCGGCTGCCGTCCTGTCATAGAGTATTATTCCCGTGAACAGCAGATATAGCGAAAGTACAAAGGCAAGAGGTACAAGAAAAACAGCTTCTATCGTATGCATCAGTTACCTCCCTGTGGTGAAATAATGATGATCAGTCTCAATAAAAAGGCAAGACTTAAAAAAGGATATAAAGCGATCCTGCTCCTGCGCCCGGCTTTTTTTAAGCTAATCATTACCACCGCGTAGGCGCTAATGATCAGCAGAGCCAGCATAAGAACAGAGGCTGCTGCATAAAGGCCCAGGGTCATACCGATAAAACCGACTGCATATGCATCTCCTTCTCCGATGGCTCCCGATGACAGACGGGAGAACAGTAAGAGGAACAGGCCAGGCAGCAGTCCGGGAAAGAAGCTGTGGGGATCAAATCCCGGAACCGAGACAGCAACGCAGCCCAGAGCGTATATCAAAAGATAGCCTGATGAGACGGTCTTTTCCCGGATATCGCTGATGCTGCCGATAAAAAGCATAGTAAAAATCCATATATTTCTGATAAGAGTAATATCCGTTTTCATTATTTCCCTCCGCAGCGTGAACAGGCTTTACGGCTTCCGACTTCCGAAATAGGGATCTCGTATATTGTACGTTTAAGAGCTGAACAGGAAAGTGAACTGTGGTAATTGCTGCCTTCCGAGGTAATGAATATCTTGGCCTGGGAAGGAGGAGCAGTCCCGCAGAGTGCACATACCGTGTACTTCTCCCCACTGTTGTTTCTGTAGCTGTCCTGTGTGCCGTTGCGTATGGCCAGTATCGTAAGGTTCAGATGAGAACAGCTGCGGCTCAGATGATAAACGGTTCCGGTTTCTGTTATATATACAATTCGTTCGTCGCCACTATCAGTGCTGCCGCTGCCTTCGGCATCAAAACCTGTCCAGGCATGCGCATAAGCTCTTGAAGAAAGTGAGATACCCGGCAGTTTAAAGGGATTGATCAGAGGCTCAATCCGGTAATCTGCTCTCAGATCCACTGTATCGTCATTTTTCATGACCGAAGAACGCAGAAGTGATGGGTTCAGCGAAGGAACATCTTTTTTGAGGGAAGCCAGAGCATAACCGTCAGCCATAACAGTAGATGCAAGGGCGGGATCCTCAGAAGCGAGGCTGCCTGCCGGGGCATAGACCGATATGGCGGAAGCCGAGCGGCACAGAGAAGCATCTGCCTTCTGCATATCCGTTAGTATCTGTATGACAGACAGCAGAGACATGAAAAAGAAAAGATATAAAGGCAGCGTTAGTGCGGCTTCAAGAGTCATGGATGCTTGTTTTCTTTTGTTCATATCTACCTCACATATATCTGAACCTTTTCTCTGCGAGAAGTGTGTAACCGTAAGAGCTTTTGAATATGTATTGAATATTTGCGGCTGCGATGCAGTCGTCTATCCTGAAGGAGGAATAAGTGTCGGCTGTGCGCATGTTCATCTCAATGATATCGGACATTCTCATAGCTTTAGTGTTTTCATCGCAGGTAAACAGCATGATGCGGAGCAGATCCTCGTAAGTAAGACCTTCAGCATAACCTTCTCCTGTTTCGGGTCCTGCAGAGCTTATACCAAGCGCAGTGTCGAGGGAGTAATGCCATTCTGCTTCGGACTTTACGATAGGCACTTTTTTTCCGTCAAACAGGAGTTTCAGATCGTACAGGCATTCCATATATATCCAGGCAGCTGAGATCACTGCTTCAAAGACAGGTTGAAACTCAGGGAAAGCGATTACGAATGAAAGGGCAGCGGCAACAGCTTTAGTTTGCTGTTGCAGTGACGTACTTGATAAATAAGTAGCGGTATTCGCTGCACCTCTGATCAGCATCAGCCTGTCTGCAATGCTGCGCAGATTATCCGTATCGTTATCCTTACCGCAGAGTATGTATTCCGTCTCATAGAAAAGCGGAGACGAAGCTGTCTCTTCCGTATAGTTAGAGGTTTTTTCCATGATGTATTCAAGGAACATCAGACGATCCGTTATACCGTTACGTATCTCCCAATCAGAGGGAATGCCGTTACCTTTGACCAGACTGCGTTTTGATGCATAGGATGAGAGATTCACCGAGCGTGCTGAGATCTCCTTTTTGCAGACCAGCGTAAGGATGCCTTTATTTCGCAGCTTTTTTATATTTTCGGCAGGATCGTCTTTTTCGGGTTCGGTCCATTCTTCACCTTCTTCAAGATCCTCAGGTGGATCAATACTGATACTGTCAACACGGCTCTGGGAGTCATCAAGATCCTCGTTAACATCCCGTCCGTCTGCTTCAATGCTTCCGTTATTGCTTATAAGGTCCGCAGTATCGCTTACATAGCTTACCCCGTATTTTTCATACATATATGAAAGTGCAAGGTGACGCAGTACCGAAGATGAACTGTCGCTTCCTCTTGAAAGTTCTTTTATTTCCGCGCTGCTTAAACCAAGGCCGCAGAGATCGGCAGTAAACAGCTCTGAACCGGCGGAGGTATCAAGGTTTTTATTTACATATTCCGTGATGCGGTACAGCAGCTTGTCTGCAGAGCCGGAAGAACTGCCGTAGGCAGTATCTATCATAAGCAGACTGTAGTCATCAAGGAGTTTTCTGTTATATTCCGCAAGTACGGAGTCGGAGGCAAGATCCATGGCACATTCTATCCGCATTCTGACAGCGTTTGCCCGTGCAGCTTCTATCATTGTCCAGATGAGCGGAATCATCACTGACAGCATAAGGGCAAGATATATACTGAATGCGGCTTTTTTTCTTCTGTTCCGGTTTTTCATTTTTCCTCCGTACCTGCGAAAGTATAAGTGTATTAAACGGTGTTTACTTTGCTATGCTTCCTGTTTTGGCTGTGATGCTCTCGAAGAGAGTATTGATGATAGCTGTGATCTGGTTTTTGAAGATCAGGACCAGGCCCACGAGTACAACGATGATAAGGATCATCTCCACAGTACCCATGCCTGATTCATCATTCAGATAATCTCTGAGTTTTGCTCCCATGTTTTCCTCCTTTCTTCCGCTTATCTGTTTATATACCGGTGAATGCCGGAATAACAATGACTGACATAACTATTGCGAGCTCCATCAACATCGGGAGCAGCAGTTTGGTGCCTGCTTCTTCTCCCTTTCTTCTGGCGATGGCTTTTCTTTCTTCCTGTGCATCGGCTGCTTCTTTTCTGAGAGAAGAGAGAAAACCGGATGCACCGAGTTTTACATTTTGTTCCAGCAACGATATGAATTTAATGTATTGCTGCAGCCTGCACCTGTTGGCGAAATGCCGGTATGCACTAAGTTCGCCTTCCCCGCGTTCCATCTCATGGATGGTGAGCAGCATTTCCCTGTAAGCATAGTGGGTTGAATGGGTTTGCGAGCATTCGGCTGCGGTTTTTTTCCACGCCATTCTTACGGTCATGCCTGCACCGATGTAGAGGACAAGCTTGCTGATGATCTCGGGATAATCCATCAGCATTTCTTCATCTCTATCTTTCATTTTTTTGCTGATATCATTGTCGCCTGCCCAGTAGAGTATTCCGGCAGCTGCTAATGAGAGTATGAAGAGCAGAAGTGCGTTGTTTTTCTTTTTTTCTGTCCAGCGGAGGGTTATGCCGTTCACCTGATCCGGCAGATAGAGTTTATCTTCTTCGGCTGTCTGCTCATCCGCCTCTTCGAGACCGGCATATACGGCACTCATAAAGTCAGCGTTTTCTTCTTTTTCAGGCATCAGTATCACGGGGAAGACATATCTTTCCTTAAAATCCCCGTAGCTTATGTTTGCACAGACTTCTATCAGCGTGCCGTTAACGTCGGGCGTGATCAGTATGTTTCCTTCACCGTCTATGCAAAAGCGATCACTGTATTCCCATTCGATTTCGAAGGGGTATCCGCTGATACTGCTGACAGGATCAAGGGCTGACGAAACAGCTGAGACATCACTGTTAGCTGCGAGAAAGGTTTTTTCCAAAGCCTCGTGAAAGACGGGAAGCATTTCTTTAAGTTCTTCGTTGCTGTATTTTCTTTCCGATATGTGTATGTCAACATTTTTATACTCCTTTCCGTTTGCATTAAGATCAAGAGATACATCATAATTACCGTCTCCGGCTTCGTGTCTTAACAATGCATTTCCGTTTAATAAGTTTTCTTCTTCAGGCTTAAGCGATAAAAGTATAAAGAAGATAAAGCCGATAAAGATCATCATCAGGCATAAAGTTGCTTTTTTGACAAAGTGCTCCCTGACGGTTTTCTCGGGATCTTCAGAAGGGGAGAGGCAGCTTAAGGCTTTCCTGTTCTTTTCAAGCAGGGAACGTCTTAAGGCGGCAACCGCCGGAGAGGAGACCGCGTACTTATCCATAATCCGGACAAGGGCTTCGGCAGCTTTGTTAAACACTGAGCTTTGAGATTTTTTTTTAACCATGTATACTCCTTTTAATATTCGATCTTCAGTATCTTTGATGCCAGAAGATAAGCAGCTGCATAAACGGCCAGCATTACGGTCATCATGACCACTCCGAAGAGATTATGATACAGAGGTTCAAAGAATCCCGGAGAAGTGGCATCAATATAGATGATGATCCCGAAGGGGACGACGTTCATGATGTTCTGTTCCATCTTCTTGGCACTTATAAGTGTTGTTATCTCACGCTTTACTTCTATCTTTTCTCCTATCAGCGAGGCAGTCTCACGCAGTATAGACGGCAGGTCACCGCCGCTTCTTTTGGCTATCGAAAAGACATCGGCAAAATCCCTTATTTCGGGAACGTGGCTGCGTGCAGCCAGATCCGACAGCAGATCTTCAAGATTGGCATTGTTTCTCAGATTACGGCTTATCCATTTCAGTTCTTCACACATGTCCGCATCCCTGCCGTAAAGAAGGCACATGTCCGGATAAGCTTTGATAAAGGCGTTTTCGACAGAATAGCCTGCTTCAAGTCCTGCGATCACGGCTATCATCATCTCCCTGAACTGCTGCTTCAATGCTTCTTTCCGCTTTTCCCTGTACTCTGCGCTTTTGTATTTTAACCAGGGGATCAAGGCGGGAAGCAGAAGAACAAATGCAGCAAATGAACGGTAGAAGACATAGGAGATCAGGGCATCCAGAAGCAGACCGCCTGCAAGAGCACCAAGCATAAGTGAAGTGCTGATACCTGCTTCATCATAATCCGGCTGCACGGAGTTTTTCCGTATGGACGAGCTTATTTTTTGGAACAAGCCTGCCAATGATATGGCCTTTTTCATCTTCTTTCTCCTCATTGAATTCATACAATACCGAGGTATTGATATGATCATCTTTGTAATCAAGTATCTCCACTATCTGTAGTACTTTGCGGCTCTTATCCCTCAGCCTTCCAAGGTGGACTATTACATCTATGCCTGAAGCCAGCTGTGAACGTATAGCCGGAAGGGGCAGATCCATACCCATCAGTATCATGGTCTCCAACCTGGCCAGCATGTCTGCAGCACTGTTTGCATGCCCGGTTGAGAGAGAACCGTCGTGTCCCGTGTTGAGGGCTTGCACCATATCGATCGCCTCTGCGCCTCTCACTTCACCGACTATTATCCTGTCGGGACGCATTCGCAGTGATGAGCGTATCAGATCTCTTATGCTTATCTCCTTACAGCCTTCGACGTTTGCATTCCTGGTTTCCAACCTTACCAGGTTGGGAACACCTTGTATCTGAAGCTCTGCGGAATCTTCGATGGTCACCAGCCTTTCATCTTTGGGAATGAAGTCAGACAGGGCATTCAGAAAAGTAGTCTTGCCGGAACCGGTGCCGCCGCTTACGAAGATGTTGTAACCTGCAACTACCAGGCCTTTTAAAAATGTGACGGCTTCTTCCGAGATGGCACCGAAGCGGAGCAGATCTTCCATCTGTATCGGATGTTCCGGGAATCTTCTGATGGTAACTATGGGGCCGTTAAGTGCGACCGGTGCCAGTACGATGTTTACACGGGAACCGTTTTCCAGCCTTGCATCTACGATCGGAGATGCTTCGTTTACCGTACGGTTGCACTTTGCAACGATCTGCTGTATCACGTCAGAAAGTTTTTCATCCGAGGAAAAACTTTTATCCCAGCGTAGCAGATGTCCGGCACGTTCAATGAATATACAGTCTTTTCCGTTGATCATTATCTCCGTAACACTCGGATCGTCCGTGAGTTCCTCAAGTATGTCCAGTCTGCGTATCGAGTAGAACATCTCTTTAGCAAGAGCCTGCTTCATCGGAAGTGTAAGACACAGCGCCCTTGCGCGATCCATGATGGTCTGGTCTATTATGTCTTTTACTTCATCATCACTCATCTCTCTGGAAAGGGATATGCGTTCAAGGATGCAGTTTTTTATTTCATTTCTTATCTCTTCTTTTATGTACATTCATTAAGCAGCCTCCTTTCGTGCAAGATACAAAGTCAGATCACAGTATCAGTTCTCCGCAGTCCGCCACCACATTCTTAACGTAACCGGCCAGATCAGAGTAGGGAAGTTCCTCGAGAGAGGAAGGAAGTTTTTTGAATACTGGCAGATTATATTTGCGTGTGCGCTCTTTAAGGTCATCATACTCGAGAGCATGAAGCAGCTCGTCGTATTGTTCAAGTCTTGCGAGTGCGAAGCCTTCCCTGTCTGCTATGGTATAGATAAGATCGCATTTGCGAAGAACGTTCAACAGCCCCTGAACCATTTCGGAAAGATCGAGTATGATATGATCGTAGGTTCCCATTTTCCTTAAGGTATCTATGAGCCTTATCCAGTTATCCTCACTGATCTGTCCCAGATCAAGAAAAGAGAAAGCAGGGGATACATAGTCGAGACCGTTAACATTGCCAACCATGCTTTCGAGTTTATATACAAGTCTGTCTTCGTTACCGTCCAGATAGTAGACCAGATCCGTAAGATCCCTGTTATTGCAGTCGGACATCAGTTTTGAAAGTCCGGAAAAAGGTTCCAGGTTAAGGTACAGGACCTTTGAACGCTTAGCGAGGAACTGGCCCATCAGCAGTGAAAAAGAGGTCTGTATGCTCTTTGCGACCGGTGAGAATATACCGATCACTTTTGTGCTGTGTTTTTTTCCGTTGCCGGATGCTCCGGTGTCGGCCAGTTCGGAATAATAGTCAAGCAGCTGTTTTCTGATATCTTCTGCAGACTGGTATTTCCAGATATATCTCTCGGCTTCCGGGCCGTTCTCACGGCTCTTAAGAAGTATCAGTGCTTTACCGGCATTCTTTAATCCTTCGTAGAAAGTCTCATCGGCAAGGTAAAGACTGATCTTTTCGCTGTTACCGAGGTTTTCGGATTTTGTGTATATGAATACGGAAAAGGGAAAAGCGTCCCTTTCCGAAAGCGCATCCTGCAGCCGTTTCGCGTAAGCTTCATCAACAGTGCAGACTGCGAGTATCTTATCCTTCATTGTGTTTCTCCTTTTTTTGGAAGGGACGGAGTGATAGGAGTCTCCGCCCCTGATAGTCACTTAATCCGGTTCCCGAAGGAACCCTGATACATTATTTAGTAGCCCGTTTTAAATTATCCGGTATAGTATCTGTAAGCACCTCCTTTCCTGCGGTGAGCCTTTCTTAAAGCCATAAAAGTACAGAAATAAATACAGGTACCGCAAAATGTATGGTAGTTGGGGATTTTGAGGTCACAATGCGTTTGATGAGACCTGCGGGGACCGATATGACCAGTGCCGTTATCAGAATACGGCATCCGGGTACCAAGCCCATGATCGCACTGATGGCACAAAGGAGTTTTCCGTCTCCGCCACGCAGTGCATGCGTTAAGAATAAAAGAAATGTAATAGTAAACATTGCCGCGACGCTTAAGCCTGCAGCGGGTAATCCGCCGGGACCGGCTCTTATCAGTCTGATGATGAGACCGGTAAAGATACCTGCAAGATTTAACTCGTTCGGTATCCTTTCGTCTTTGAGATCAAAGACCGCCGCCAGCACAGTCAGGATAATAACTGCAAGACCAATCATCACATCCTCCATAAAAACAACAGTATCAGACACACAAAACATATATTGAACTGCATTCCGTTGGGGAATCTTGACCGACTGTCCGGTCATGGAAACGGAGATTGGCTGACAGCAGATGCTGTCCCGACCTGCTATGGATGATAGCAAAGGAAAGTGAAATTGACAAGAGGGTTTGTAAACAAGTTTTAAACAAACTTAAACACCATCGGGATAAAAAGCTGTGGAATTTATAGCAAAAACGGAGTATAATAGTCATATATTTGCTTAGGGGGTTATCGGAATGATGTTTGTTCCTGCTGATGAACTGAAAGTAGGTATGAGGCTGGCGAAGCCTATCTTTAATAAGCGCGGAGTTTTGCTCTATGACAGGGACACAAAGCTTACCGCACAGGGGATTACGAGCATCAGGAATTTCAACCTGATCGGTATCTATGTGCTTGAGCCGGCGGAACCGCTGCCGCCCATGACTGAGGAAGACCGCGAATTCGAACGTTTTCAGACAATGTCTGTCTTTACACTTCAGGAGATAATGAATGATATAAGGGACGGAAGGCAGCCTTCCAAGCTGGAATCGCTGTGTAATGACGTGCTGAGGCTTTTCGGCAAAAGCAGCGGCAGCAAGCTTACCTTTACCCAGAATTTAAGAAGTCCCGAGGATAATGTCTATAAGCATTCCTTAAATACCGCGATCCTTTCTGCTTCGATCTATGCGGCACTCGCGCCCCAGTCCAAGACCCAGCAGCGTTATACCGTGATGGCTGCCCTGCTGCACGATATAGGCAGCCTTGAGATCCCCGATTCGGTGGCACGCAAGAAGACTGCGGACCTTACGGAAGATGATATGGAACTGATCGCCCTCAAGAGGGAGGAAGGTTACCGTATGATAAGGGAAAACTGTGACCTTGAATCCGAGGTGATGAAGGATATCTCCTATCTTCTCCGTGATCTCAGGGATATGAACGGTATGCCTGATGTGAAGACACCGGATTACCAGGTGGAAACCCTTAAGTGCGCCTATGTATTTGACCAGATGACAGCAATGAAGTACGGCGAAGAACCGCAGTCCGATATAGCAGCCTACAAATATCTGCATCATCCCGCACATCACATTAACCAGCAGGTGGTAGCTGCCCTTGCAAAGGCAGTTAATATAGTACCGGTGGGATGTTCGGTGGTGTTCACCGACGGGACAAAAGGTATAGTGCTTACCGAGAATCCCGATGATATACTGAGACCTTTCGTGCTTTCCTACAAGGACAACAAGATTTATAACCTTTCCGAGGGAAAGGTATTTGAGAAAATGCAGATAGTCGATGTTGTTAAGACCATGGACAACCGTTACGTGATGACCGAAGAGTATAAAAAATACCAGGAAGCTTTGAAGACCGGAGAAGCGAAGGTCATAAAGCGCCCCGGAAGGAACGATGGAGAATAGGAAATATAAGGGGATCCAGCCCCTTTTCGAGAATAAACATCTTAATTTCTTTCACATGGATGCAGTAGCGGATTCCGGAAAAGAATTCGACTATTATTTTGTGTCCAGAAATCCGGCAGACAGGATAAAGATCAAAAGCGAAGGCAGCAGGGCCGAAGGCATGTTCATCTATGCGGTTTTAAAAGATGATCCGGGACAGCTGGTTTTGATAAAGCAGTACCGCTATCCTGTGGGAGCCTATATGTATGAGCTTCCCGCAGGTCTTATCGATGAGGGGGAGACTCCCGAAGAAGCTGCCGTGAGGGAGATGGATGAGGAAACCGGCATGATCCTTGAAGTTGTGAAAGACAAAAGCGGACTGTTTGAAAAAGACTTCTATATGGGACAGGGTTTTACGGATGAAAGCTGTGTACCTGTATTCGGTTATGCTTCCGGACACGGGAGCATACATCCCGAGGAATGGGAGACCATAGAAGTACTGACTGCAGACAAAAAGGAAGTACGCCGCATACTGAAAGAGGAGAAGATATCCCTTCGCATGGCGCTTCTGATGATGCAGTTTCTGAAGGCGGATCCTGCGGATCCATTTGCATTTTTAAGATATGAGGAGTAGAGAGATGACAAGACAGAATCTGTGCAAAAACGGATGGAAAATGAGGGAATGCGAGGAGAATATCTTTTATGAAGCGGCTCCTCCCTGCTCGGTGCTGAGCGTGCTTTTGGAGAATCATGTGATAGAGGACCCCTATTACAGGGAGAATGAGAAAAAAGTCCTTCCGGTACTGGAGAAGGATTATGAATTCATTACGAATTTTTCTCTCGGAGGGGAGATACTTTCCGAAGATGAAGTGGAACTGGTATTCTACGGACTTGATACCGTAGCCGAGATCTTCCTGAACGGAAAACGTTTAAGCCGTGTAAGGAACATGCACAGGACCATACGCATATCCGTAAAGGATAAGCTGCGCATGGGCGCCAACGAACTGAGGATACTTTTCCACTCGCCGCTGAAGTTCATCAGGGAAGTGGAAGCTACTCCGGGCAAGGAGATACATTATTTTGCAAACGGCTCCATGCCGGGCACAAGCTATTTAAGAAAGCCGCATTCATCCTTCGGCTGGGACTGGGGTCCGCAGCTTCCCGATATTGGTATCTTTCGCGATATCTGTATTGAAGCCTATTCCAAAGTGAGGATCAGTGAAGTCTTTATTTTCCAGGAGCACATTGACGGGCACGTAAAGCTTTACGTGGATCCGATACTTGAGTATACCGATGTGATACCCGTAGAGCTGGTGGTATCCGTGAGCGGTGAACCGGATGTGACAGTGATGACAAGGATGAGCGGCAACGGCGCGCACATTACCAAAAAAGGTGAGAACGAACTGACTGTGGATATCAACGATCCCCAGTACTGGTGGCCTAACGGAATGGGACCGCAGCCTCTCTATGATGTAAAGATAACGGTGAAAAAAGCTGACAAGATCTATGATGAAAAGAAACTGAGGATAGGTCTGCGTACTCTTACGGTCAGCAGGGAAAAGGACGAAACCGGGGAAGAGTTCTGCTTTGTGATAAACGGTATAAAGATGTTTGCATTCGGTGCGGACATGATACCCGAGGATGCGATCTATTCGAGGATAGATGAAGAACGCATAAAGATGCTGCTTTCGAGCGCAAGGGATGCGAACTTCAACTGCATCAGGATCTGGGGCGGCGGTTATTATCCTTCGGACAGGTTCTATGATCTCTGCGATGAATACGGACTCATAGTATGGCAGGATCTGATGTTCACCTGCAATGTATATGACCTGACACCCTCTTTTGAAAAGAGCATAGTTGCCGAGGTAAAGGACAACGTGAGACGTCTGAGACACCACGCTTGTCTCGGTATGTGGAGCGGCAACAACGAGCTGGAGACGGCGTGGTGCAACTGGGATGAAGTAAAGAACGAAGCACCCGCGCTTAAGGCTGATTATATTAAAATGTTTGAATACATACTGCCGAAAACTGTACGTGCAGAGGATGAACTGACCTTTTACTGGCCTTCGTCACCTTCTTCGGGAGGATGCTTTGATGATCCCGATGATGAGACCCGCGGAGACCAGCATTACTGGGATGTATGGCACGGAGGCAAAGCATACAACGAATTCACTGCGCATAAATTCCGTTTTCTTTCCGAATTCGGTTTCCAGTCCTTTCCGGGTCTTAAGACCGTGAAGACCTATACCGAACCGGGAGACCGCAATATCTTCTCACCGGTGATGGAAGCCCATCAGAAAGATAAAAAAGGCAACACCAAGATAATGAATTACATCTCGGAGAATTTCCGTTATCCGAAGGATTTCGAGCAGCTGATCTATGTGAGCCAGATAATGCAGGGCATTACCATAAAGACTGCAGTCGAGCATATGCGCAGAAACAGGGGAGTCTGCATGGGCACGCTGTTCTGGCAGTATAACGATAACTGGCCCGTAGCAAGCTGGTCGGCAGTGGATTATTACGGCAGATGGAAGATGCTGATGTATATGGCAAAGCGTTTTTATGCACCGGTGGCAGCAAGCATCTGCATAGACGGAAACCACGTTACACCCTGGGTCGTTAACGACGGCATGGATGACATGGTGATAAGGCTAAAGACAGCTCTTGTCAGTACAGACGGAAAAGAACTGCTGCATTTTGCCGAGGATATAAGGAGCAATGCGGGAACAGCAGCAAAAGGTTTAACGAGAGATCTTTCCAGACAGCTGAACGGAAGGGATCCCAGGGAAGTATACGTGCTGGCCGAGTTTGAGTATCCCAACGGATATGTGCAGAGGGAGAGTGCCGTAGCGGTACCTTATAAAGAGCTCACGCTTTCCGATGCAAAACCTGAAGTAAGCGTGGAAGAGACAGAGGATCATTTTGATATAACGCTCAGTGCGGAGGTGTTCGTGCCCTTCGTATGGCTGGATCTGAAGGAAGCGGATGCGAGATTTTCGGATAACGCTTTTGATCTGCATAAAGGAAGACCTGTGGTCATAAGGATAGAAAAGAGCAGCATCAGCGGAGGCACGATAGAGAACGCGGAAGCGCTGATGGAACAGCTGCAGGTATTTACACTCCGTGATTCATATGTATAGGAGGCAGTGATGGGGATCACTTATGATGAAAGAAATATGAGTTTTAAGATAGATACCGGGAAAGTGTCTTACTGCATGGCAGTGGCAGACGGGTATCTCGGACATTCCTATTTCGGAAAACGAATAGCCGATGATGCCTCGCAGCTGCTCAGGGTAAAGGAAAACCCCTATACCCCGGATTCAAATGCGAGGGACAAGCTGTGTTTTATGGACTGCTTTCCCATGGAATATCCGACTCACGGAACAGGTGATTTCAGGGGAGATGCATTTAAGCTAAGGACTTCCGAAGGCTACAGAGTCTGCGAACTGAGATACGTTTCCCACGAGATCCTCAAGAATAAGAAAAAACTGAAAGGACTTCCTGCAACCTTCGGAGATAAGGCTGAAAGCCTGGTGATAAAGCTTGCGGACGATATCGCGGGAATAGAGGCAGAGCTGTCCTACAGCATCTTTGATGATAACGATGCCGTGATAAGGAGTGTTACGGTAAAGAATGTTTCGGATAAAGAGCTTTATCTCGAGAGAGTTTTGTCGGCGGCCTTTGATATGGATAACAGGGAGTATTCCCTGATCACACTTAACGGAACCTGGGCCAGAGAGAGACATATAGATATCAGTCCCATAGGAAAAGGTTTCCACGGCGTTTCTTCCAACAGGGGTGAAACTTCACATCAGCATCAGCCTTTTATCGGCATAGCGTCAAAGAACATAAGTCAGGAAAGCGGTGAGGTGTACGGAGTACATCTGATCTATTCGGGTAACTTTCAGGTTACCGTTTATAACGGGCAGTTTGATAACCTGAGGGTGATGGCCGGTATAGGAGAAGATGATTTCGAATGGAAGCTTTCACCGGGAGAAGAGTTCACCGCTCCGGAAGCAGTGCTGGTCTATTCTTCCGAAGGACTCGGAGGCATGAGCAGAACCTTCCACGATCTGTACCGTGATCATCTGATAAGAGGAAAATACCGTGATCTTCCGAGACCTGTTCTTATCAACAACTGGGAAGCAACATACTTTGATTTTGATGATGATAAGCTTGTAAGTATCGCAGCGCAGGCAGCAAAAAGCGGGATAGAGATGCTTGTGATGGATGACGGCTGGTTTGGAAACCGTTTCGATGATAACAGGGCTCTCGGAGACTGGACGGTCAATGAAGATAAACTGAAGGGCGGCCTTAAGAAGCTGGTTGAGAGGGTGAATGCCCTTGGCCTTAAGTTCGGCATATGGTTTGAACCCGAGATGGTGTCTCCGGATTCGGAACTTTACAGGGCGCATCCAGACTGGGCTATAGCGGTACCCGGCAGAACTGCAGGACTATGCAGGAATCAGTATGTACTGGATATCACGAGAAAAGAAGTGAGGGACTACGTTTTTGATGCAGTGTCCTCGGTGCTTGATTCCGCGAATGTAGAATATGTGAAGTGGGATATGAACAGACAGCTTGCAGATCTCGGAAGCATGGAACTGCCCGCAGACCGGCAGGGAGAGCTTTCCCACAGATATGTGCTTGCGGTATATGAACTTCAGGAAAGACTCATAAGCAGATATCCCGAGCTGCTTCTGGAAAACTGTTCGGGCGGCGGTGCACGTTTTGACCCGGGCATGCTTTACTACAGTCCGCAGATATGGTGTTCCGATGATACGGATGCGATAGAGAGGCTATCGATACAGGAAGGCACGGCGCTGATCTATCCTCTGTCCGCTATGGGTGCGCATGTCAGTGACTGTCCCAATCATACGGTAGGAAGAGTAACACCCTTTGAAACAAGGGGATATGTGGCTCTGGCCGGGACCTTCGGTTATGAGCTGGATATAACGAAGATACCCGAAGCCGACAGAAAGATGATACCTGCACAGATAGCCATGTATCACAGCTATCACGAGCTGGTGGCAAAGGGAGATTATTACAGGATAGGTTCCTACAATACGAACAGGATGTGGGATGCCTGGATGTGTGTGTCCAAGGATAAACAAGAAGCACTGCTGACTTTTATACAGGTGATGGGCAGAGCAAATTATCATTCGAGGATCGTGAGACTTTCAGGTCTTGATCCGGATAAGACATACAGACTTAAACGCTTTGATACAGAAAGTGCGGAAGAGAAAGACTTCTGCGAAACTGCGTTCAGAGGTGATACGCTGATGAATGCCGGACTTGTGATACCGGCTATGAACGGTGATTTCAGAGGACTGCTTATACACCTTGTAACGGAAGGCTGAGACTGACGGATGATGAGACGCTTGATCCTGCTGATGATATGCATACTGCTTGCACTGCCGATGAAGGTATCGGCAGAGGGAGATGTGACGGCCGAAGAGACCGGGGAGAGTGTCGAATCCCCTGCAGTCAGCATCGAGGAAGGCCCCGGGAACACTGTTAAACTCGGCGACAGGCTGATTCCCTTATATGCACGCGAGATAGATATATCCGGTATAAACTTAAGTAAGTGCGATATGAAAAAAGTATTTGCGAAGATGCCGGAACTTAAGAAAGTAACGATGACAGACTGCGGTCTTGAAAACGAGGACTATGCGAAGCTGCAGGACGAGTTTCCCGGGATACGCATGATTTGGGAAATACAGTTTTCGAGAAGAAAACTCCGTACCGATGCAGTGGCTTTTTCTACTTTCAGGGGAGGCAGTCTGGATCAGCCTTTTAAAGATGAAGATGCATATTATCTGAAATACTGCAGGGATATGGTGGGCATAGATCTGGGACACAATCCCGTGCACGATCTGAGTTTTCTCCAATACATGCACGAGCTGAAAGTACTGATAATGGTTGATAATTCCGGACTGAATGATATCTCGATGATCAGATATGTTCCGGAAGTCACTTATCTTGAGATCTTTGTTAATTCCATAACGGACCTGTCTCCGATAGAGGGTCTGAAAGATCTCGAAGATCTTAACTTCAGCAGAAATCCCGTTAAGAATATCGAG
>JAILES010000026.1 GCA_024687205.1 Lachnospiraceae bacterium | reverse complement strand
CGGATCACCTTCAACTTTATAGGTGAGATCCTTGATATCCTCTCCGATATTTCCGCTCTTATCATCAGCAGTTATTGTGATATCTGCCTTTGCTATTTCCACCGGGATGCTTTCTGCTTCCGAATCAAGGTATCCGTCTTCACCTTTAACTTTGTACCGGATGTAATATTTTCCTGCGTCTCTGACCTTCCGCAGGCCAGTATATAATGCCTCATCTGCCGGCTCCGTATCACTGCCGGTCACTGCAAATAAAGCTGTTCCGCCGATAACCGAGGTACTGTTTAAGATTGCCGGATCAATGAGATCCTGTTCTGCTCCGGTATAGACAAGGCCTGTTTTTGCTGTGAGTTCACCTGTCAGCTGTGCCGGGCTTCTGAAATACATATATCTCGGACGTGAATCATCCGTCAGTTCTTCCGTCGGTTCCGCTTCGGTTCCCCCGTATCTCTTTACCCCTGCATCCACATCCAGAGAGCCTGATACAGCTTCCTGACTAGCCGCACCACGACCGACTCCCTCGGCCTTTGTCGCGACATCCGAGGAGCCCGCATACGCTTTTACTACACCGCCATCTATCTTTACCGTTCCGCCGGATCCCATGCTACCGCCGCCGATTCCGGCTGCATATATACCACCATTCGCACTGACGATACCGCCCTTTATGCTGACTACTCCACCTGCACCCTGATATCCGCCTCCTATCCCGGCTCCATTAATTCCTCCTGTTGCAGTCACTTTTCCGCCGTTGATAGTTATTTCTCCTTCGGCACCGTATTGACCGCCGCCGATTCCCGCTCCGTAATCGTTGCCGGTTGCAGTCACTTCTCCGCCGGTGATCGTTATTTTTCCCCCGGCTCCTCCGTCTCCACCTCCTATACCGGCAGCAAAATACCCGCCTCTTACAGTCACTTTTCCTCCGAAGATGGCTATATTTCCCCCGTTTTTAACACCACCGCCGCCTCCGATACCGGCATTATACACCGAATAGCCGTCTGCTAGGAGCTTTCCCTCATTCTCTCCGCTGCTCTGGGCATATATGTTCAGCGTATTTCCCTGCGTCACTTTGATTCCTCTGGGCAAAGCAAGCTCGCTTCCATCACATAGTATAAGATTGGCTGTTCCGGTAACAGTGATACGCGTATCTACATCGTAGATTTTGCCATTTGCCACATACCAGCCGTTGTCTCCCCATGCTGTTGTTGTTCCATCTACTACGGTATATTCCGTAATCTCTTTCTGCGTATATTCGACTTTTTTCGTAGTCTCATTCCATTCAGCATCAAGGTAAGTCACCGGATCTTCTGCTCTGACATACATAGAAGTCCCCGGCCACATTCCGATCAGCAGCACGACCGACAGAATAAAACTCAGTGATCTCCTGTTTCTTTTTCCCGGCTCCATAACACTCTCCTCCTCATAAAAAGCACCACTTGCTTCGCATGTTATTCTATCAGAAAACCCTATACTTATCAAAACAAAAAAGGCTTCCCTCTGGGGAAAGCCTTTAGACTGATGAGTGATAATGTCCCTTACAGCACTTCTGCATCCCGCAATGTGCAGTACTTATACTCACCTTCGTAATAGGTATCAAACACACCCACCACCGTAACGTTCTCTCCCTCGCCGGGACAGTTTTCCGGTGTGGCCGTTTCAAACTCTATCCCCTGGGCACAGCAGGCAGTGGCATCCTGTATGATGCAGGCCCTGTATTCGTTTCCGCTATCCGGATCTAAGTATAAGCTGTATGCACCTTCCATCTTCACTCTCTTGCCGATGTATTCGTCGGGCGAGGTCATCATATTGCTGACCTCCGAATATACCATCGTAGAAGAAAGCGCAGTCAGATCCACATCGATTGCTTCTGTATCGTCTGCAGGCATTCTTTCCGGCGTATCCGTCGTCGCTTCCACAGAACCTTCTCCTGCCGGTTCCTCCTCCATCCTTTCCTGCAGCACATCATCAACGGATTTTGTATTGCTGACATTTCTTCCCGCTGCAGTATCCGCTTCTCCTCCGCAGGCAGTCACAGCAGCCATACACAGGGCACACAACATAAATAAAGCTTTCCTTCTCATGCTCTTTTTCCTCCCGTACATTTTCCGATCACAAAACAGATAAAGAATACCAGTGCGTCCATGGCCACTATGGTCGAGCCCACCGGCGTACCTGCCAGCAGCGACACGATCAGCCCTGCCAGCGCACTTATAACAGACAGCACCGCCGAAGATATCGTCACCGCCTTGAAGCTCTTAAAGAGCCGCATGGCCGAGAGTGCAGGGAATATCACCAGCGCAGATATCAGAAGCGATCCCACCAGATTCATGGCCAGCACGATTATCACCGCTGTGATCACGGCGACCACCATGTTATACAAGCCCGCCCTCGTACCGCAGGCTTTTGCAAAATCCTCATCAAAGGTGACCGCAAATATCCTGTTATAGAACAGCACAAATATGACCACCACCACTATTGAGAGCAGTATACATACCACTACCTCAGCATCCGTCAGCGTCAGTATCGATGTTGAGCCGAAAAGCGTACTGCACACATCACCGCTTACATTTGAGGAAGTCGAAGACACATTCATTATAAGGTAGCCGAAAGCAAGCGCTCCGACCGAGATCATTGCTATGGCCGCGTCTCCTTTTATCTGCGTATGCTGGCCGGTCTTAAGCAGCAGCACCGCGCACAACACCGTCACAGGCATGACTAAGAGCATATTATCAGACAGCTCCAGTACGGCAGCAATGGCCATTGCTCCGAAGGCCACGTGTGAGAGACCGTCACCGATAAAGGAAAACCTTTTAAGCACCAGCGTCACCCCCAAAAGCGATGAACACAGCGCTATCAGCACACCGACTATAAGCGCATACTGCACGAAAGGCCTGGAAAGATACATCAACAGCTTATCCATTCTGCTCACCTCCCCTGCCAAGGAAATATCTGCCTTCCTCACTCTCTGTATATTCTTCACGGCTTCCGAAAAAGATCCGGCTGCCTATATGCAGTATATGGCTCGCATAACGGAAAGCCGCGGAGATATCATGGGTGATCTGTATCACCGTAAGTCCTTCTTTGTTAAGCTTCCCTATCAGTTCATACATTTCCAGCGTTACTTTGGGATCAAGTCCCGCCACAGGCTCGTCAAGAACCAGCAGCTTCTTTGTCGCACAGAGTGCCCTTGCCAGCAGCACTCTCTGCTGCTGCCCTCCGGACAGCTCACGATAACAGCGGTTTGCAAGTTCTGACAGCCCAAGTTTTTCCATATTATCAAGAGCCTGCTGTTTTTCGTTTTTACCGTAAAAGGGCCGTCTGCCCATGTGGGCCTGACAGCCCGAGAGCACGATCTCATAAACCGATGCAGGGAAATCTCTCTGCACAAGGGTCTGCTGCGGAAGATAGCCGATCTCGTTTGACGATAGACCCGTAAAACGTATCTCTCCGCCGCTTGCGGGATGCAGTCCCAGCATAGTCTTCATCAGCGTACTCTTGCCCGCGCCGTTTTCGCCGACTATACAGAGATAATCGCCTTCATTCACGACGAAGTTCAGATCTTCTATTATATTGTGCGAATCATACCCTAAAGAGAGATTAATTGCCCTGATCAGTTCCATAAATCTTCCTTTATTTCAATGCTTCCTTTAATACTTCCAGATTCTCTTCCATCAGTGAGAGATAGCTTACCCCCGCATCAACATCCTTTGCAGTTATCGATTGAAGAGAATTAAGTTTAAGTATCTTTGCTTCTTTAGCTTCGGTATTGTCTATTATGGTCTGCGCAATGCGTCCGTCTCCGCTCTCGATCACCATCACATTCTTTAAAGACAGTTCATCCACCTTCTGAGCAAGGAACATGATCGTCTCAAAGCTTGCTTCCGTCTCCGCCGAGCAACCTACAAAAGCGGCATAATAAGTGAGGCCGTAATCGTCAGCCATATAACGGAAAGGAAAACGGTCTCCGAAAAGCAGTGTATGCGTACTTCCTGCCGCAACCGCTTCGGTATATCCGGCATCAAGTTCATTCAGCTTTTCAATATAACTGTCCGCATTTTTGCTATACTCATCCGCGTGCTCCGGATCGGCTTTTTCCATTGCCGCTTCTATTACTCTGCAGGCTGAGGCGGCATTGCGCAGGGACAGCCAGATATGCTCATCGTATTCCGGTCCTTCCTCTTCTTCTGCCTCGTCCTCTTCTTCCTCTCCCTGCATACCTTCTACGAGTTCTTCCTCTTTAACGGCATCACCGAGAGACTCCAGCATATCCACTACGACCATATCCTTATTGGCCACTTCTTTAAGTGCGTCCTTTACCCAGGAATCAGATTCACCGCCCACATATATGAACACATCACAGGTCGATATGCGAAGTATATCTTCTGCGGTAGGCTGGAAGCTGTGCAGATCCACACCGCTGTCAAGAAGCATGGTGAGCTCTGCATGTTCTGCATTTTCACCGAGGATATTTCTTACCCAGTCATACTCGGGAAAGATCGTAGTTACTATATTCAGTTTTCCGTTCGTCTCGGCATTAACACGGTCACTGCCGCAGGCACTCATGCCAAGCAGCGCTGCCGCGCATGCCAGTACACATATTATCTTCTTATACATTTTTAAACCTCCGTATTATTACAATAACGTTCAATTACCGCATAAAACGAAAGTATTCAAATGTTCAGACGCACCTTATATGAGAATAAAAATGCTTTGGGATAAACTGCGCTGTATAAGACTTTCGCACACAGCACACTTAAAGAAAATACAACAAGGAAACTTACCGGCAGACTCCCGCCCACATCACGCAGCTGTTTTTCACAGATCTGCATGCAGGCACAGATCGCACAGTCATCGTCATCACAGTGATGTCCTGCTTCTGCCACCAGAAAGAAAACAGAGAAGAGCATAGCGAACAAAAGCATGATGCTCATGATCACTCTGATATTTTGCATTATCTTGTTTTCGGCTCTTCTTTTCAATCTTAGCTCTCCCTGTTCAGATACACAAAGAAGAAGATAAATCAGCCATGGGGATTTGTCAAGACATAAGAAATGCCGTCAGTTCTTCGGGTCTGTCAAAGCCCTCGAAACCGGCCTTCGGCTTTGGCGGCTTACGCGTATTTTCAGCAAGATACCAGCGGGCCTGCATAGGCTTCATCCCTGCCTCAAGCGCTGCTTCCAGCTCGTGGCTGCCCCCGTCTCCCACATACAGGCATTCCTCTGCTGCTACATTAAGCGCCTTTACCGCCCGTTCATATATTTCCTGATCCGGCTTCATCACGCCCTGCTCATAAGAAAGCATCGCCACATCAAAATAAGGAAAAATACTGCTCTCTCTTATGGCCGGCACTTCCTCCTCATAGCAGTTGCTGATCAGTGCTATTTTAATTCCGAGTTTCTTTATGCCTTCCAGCATGGGGATGATATCATCACGAAAATCCCTGAAATGCTGCTTCTTGATCTCACTTCTCTTTGTCACTATCTTATCCGACAGTTCCTTAGTATATATGTCATTTGCTTTCAGTATCATGTCTATCGTTTCTCTGAGCGTCAGCTTCCCCAGGGTTCTGTCATCATCAGTCACATCCCATATTTCCCTGAACTTCGCTTCACTGATCCCCATATCCGCAGCAATATGCTCTCCGAAATACAGCGGTCCCCTGTTCTGCGTCACCAGCGTCTCATACATGTCAAAGATAACTGCTTTGATCATCTGATCCTCCTCATATATACATTTTTCAAACGGATTATATCACGAAAAAAAAGGTATTGACAATTACAGTTGATATGGTAAAATACTCAATGTTGCAGTGCGGGTGTAGTTCAATGGTAGAATGTCAGCCTTCCAAGCTGAATACGGGGGTCCGATTCCCCTCACCCGCTTCCTGAAAGCCTTGATTTTCAAGGCTTTTTTTCTTGCCTGATTTTCCTTTCCTTTGCCGTACTTCCGCTATATACCTCCCAAAGCAATGATTTCCTGACTTTTTCTGATTTCCATCGCTTTTTTCCGCATACATCGTTCCGTAAAGCAATGATTTCCGAGCTTTCTCTCATTTCCATTGCTTTCTTTCCACTATATCGTTCCGTAAAGCAATGATTTCCGCCCTTTCTCCGATTTCCATTGCCTTCATCCCGGCGCCTTGCTCTTTAAGGCAATGATTTTCGGACTTTCTTTCATTTCCATCGCTCTCCATTTTGAACAATACTCACCACCGTCCAAATAACTGATCTTTAAATACCGAACCTTATCCGCCAATTGTTCATAATTCATATCCCCTGAATCAATGCAAAAGAAATCATGCATCAACTTTCCTAATTCTGTTGTACTGTTCCTGTCTTCCCCATACCAATCTGTGCTAAAAGAGGCCGTAAGCTTTAAAACTTACGGACTCTTTACTGTACACTTTACCTTCCACTAATACATCAATACTCTATACGCATCAGCATAGAACGGATATCGATTCACATAGTATACGGTCCACACATCCCGTTCGACATCATGATTTAATGCATATGTACCAACTGCATGACCATCCTCTTTATCGATCACAAGCATCAGGATATTGATCTTTGAATTATAAATCTGTTAGTTTCTATTATATATACCGAAATCGGTGTCACTCCAAGTTGTTCAGGAAATTCTCAATAATCCCTTCACATTTATCGAGTTCTGTTTTGTATATAAAATGGCTGCCCGGAAGGTAAGCTATTTCATAGTTTCCCATTTTTTCAAGATAGGGGATCAGCTCTTTTTCATTCGCTTCTTTACTCTCATCATCCGTCAGATCACCGTCTCTCGATGATATGTAAAGC
>JAILES010000004.1 GCA_024687205.1 Lachnospiraceae bacterium | reverse complement strand
TCGTTTCTTGTGACGATACCATCAGACTTATAGTTGATATTGACAGCGATCTCAGTCGGCGTAACCGAGATAACGGTACCTTCCACCACGTCCCCCGTATGAATATTTTTTAAAGATTCTTCCAACATTGATTCAAAGTTTTCTTCTGACATACTTTTGAACCTCCTCAATAATATAGTTTGGGGTGGAAGCCCCCGCCGTAATACCTATCTTATCAGCCCCCTCAGTATCAAGCCCTTCTTCTTCGAGTTCCTGCAGCGTCTGGATAAAATACGTTCTGTCACAACGGGCACGACATATATCGTACAATTTACCCGAGTTGGAACTCTTTTTATCGCCTATGACTATCATTATGTCTGCTGCTTCTGCTATCTCAGCTGCCTCAGCCTGATGATCCCTCGTAGCATTACAGATAGTATTCACAATATTTATACTATACAATTTTTTTTTCAAAATTTCAACAATTTCTTGAAATTTCTTATAATTGAATGTGGTCTGACTCACTACGCAAAAGCTTTTTCCGTCTTCACCCACGAATTCAAGCGCATCATCCACGCTGCTTATCACAGTGGCATCATGTCTGCACCAGCCCCTGATGCCTTCCACTTCGGGATGATCCGGGTTTCCGATTATGATTATCTCATTTTCTGCACTCTCTTCATAAACCACATCGTGGATGCGTTTAACGAAGGGACAGGTCACATCCACATAATCCGTGCCCTTCTTATCAAGCATCTCTATCACATGTCTGCTCACCCCGTGGCTTCTGAGTATCACGGTGCCCTCGCTTACAGCCTCCAGTTCCTCTTCTGTGGACAGCACCACGGCTCCCTTTTCGCTGAGAGCTTTTACCACCTCGTCGTTATGGATGATGGGGCCGTAGGTATAGAGTTTTCCGCCTTCCGAAGCCAGATCAAAGGCCTTGTCGACGGCTCTTCTTACTCCGAAACAGAAGCCGGCAGTTTTGGCAACAATGACCTCAGCCATTTATCTTATCCTCAACTATTCCGATAAGGCAGTTCTCTACCTCTTCGATGCTCATATCCGAAGTATCAACAAGGACTGCATCCTCAGCCTGCTTAAGCGGTGAGATCTCCCTGGTCATATCCCTGTGATCTCTTTCTATGATATCCGCCTCAATGGTGACGAGATCACAGTCCTCGCCCTTTGCCTTCAGCTCATCATAACGCCTCTTGGCCCTGACTGCGCTTGATGCGGTCAGATATATCTTTACTTCCGCATTGGGAAGCACTACGGTACCGATATCCCTGCCGTCCATTACCAGTGCTTCCTTTTCTGCCAGTTTCTGCTGAAGTTCCACAAGCTTAGCCCGTACATCAGCATTGACGCTTGACTTAGAAGCCATCCTGCTGACTTCCTCGGTCCTTATCAGTCCGCTTACGTTCTCGCCGTTCAGCATCACCTGCTGTACACCATCCTCAAAAGCTATGCTTATATCGGCTTCCCTGCATTTGGCGCTTATAGCCGCGCTGTCCTCAGGATCTACGCCGCTTCGCAACAGATACAGTGCCATCGCACGGTACATCGCACCGGTATCAACATATATAACACCCAGCTTCTTTGAAAGGCTCTTTGCTATGGTGCTTTTACCCGCACCTGCAGGTCCGTCTATGGCTACCGAAAATACTTTTTTCATTTTGTCTCCTCCTGTCCTTCCGGGCTCTTACCGCTGTCCGCTTCCGGCTTGTTCTTCTTGAAGACATAAGTCTTTCTTTCTGTCCCGTTAAGGAGTTTCTTTATATTCTCATGATGTCTGATAAAGGCCATTGCGCTTATGATAAAGGCGACTATGATCATTTCCGTCAGGATCTCCCGGGGTATCTCGCCTCCTCCGTATGCCTTAAAGCCTCCGAAGATGCACATCAGCAGTGTCTGTACGAAAAAGCTGACCGTAAGCAGCATGGAGGAGAGCGACACGTAATGTGTCAGAGCCACCATACCGAAAAACAGCAGCAGGTTCTGTGGAATATAAGACCAGTGAAAGGCCAGGATCATGCCTCCCATGGCTGCAATTCCCTTGCCGCCCTTAAAGCCGAGATAAAAAGGAAAATTGTGACCCAGTATACCGCCGAGACCGGTATAAAGCTTTAACAGATATATCTCTTCCGGATAAGTGTTCCTGAAAAGAAAGTATACCAGGGTCACGGCTATTATGATCTTACCCAGATCAGCCAGCATCACATAAAGCCCCGCCTTCTTACCCAACACACGCAGTGCATTGGTAGTTCCGGCATTGCCGCTTCCTTTCTGCCTTATATCGATTCCCTTAATCCTTCCGTATATATAAGCTGTCTGAAACATACCGAAACAGTATCCGATCACCAGACACAGTATCTTAGTTCCCGTCAAGTCCATCTCTCCTGTCCTTTCTTCGCCTGACTGATGAGGGGCTCAATCCTCATCTCGTTGTCTTATAATAAACTTCAGCGGCGTCCCCGCAAAGCCGAAGGCCTCTCTTATCTTGTTCTCTATATATCTGGTATAAGAGAAATGCATCAGTTCCTTATCATTAACAAATATAACGAAAGTAGGCGGCTTCACCGAAGCCTGAGTGATATAGAACAGCTTCAGTCTCTTACCCTTATCTGTCGGAGGCTGCTGCATGGCAACCGCCTCGGTCATGATCTCATTAAGTACACCGGTCTGCACTCTCATTGCGTGATTCTCAACAACGGCATCAATCGTATCATAGAGCTTTATGAGTCTCTGTCCGGTCTTGGCCGACACAAACATCTTCTCTGCATAAGGCACAAAAGAAAGGATCTGGCTCAACTTTTCGGTGAACTCCTTCATGGTCTTATTGTCTTTTTCAATAAGATCCCATTTGTTCACGACTATGATCATGCCCTTGCCGCGCTCATGTGCAATGCCTGCGATCTTGGCATCCTGTTCGGTCACGCCTTCCTCGGCATCTATGACAAGTGCCGCCACATCACAGCGTTCTACCGCCGAAACGGTACGAACGATCATGTATTTTTCCAGTTCTTCCTTTATCTTGTTCTTTCTTCGAAGTCCTGCGGTATCTATGAATACATATTCCTTGCCGTTATATTTTACTCTTGTATCAACGGCATCTCTGGTTGTCCCGGCTATATCAGAGACTATCAGCCTGTTTTCTCCCAGAAGCTTATTGATTATGGAAGATTTGCCCACATTCGGTTTTCCGATGATAGCGATCCTGGGAGTATCATCTTCCTTTTCCTCTCCGCTGTCTTCAGGGAAATAGCTTATGACTTTATCCAGCAGATCTCCCAGCCCCTGCTTTTCCGCAGAAGATATGGCATAAGGCTCATCAAGGCCGAGATTATAAAACTCATAAACATCTGCTATCTGCTTTTCGTAATTATCTACTTTATTGACCGTGAGGATCAGCGGCTTCTTGCTGCGGCGCAGCATATCGGCCACTTTGGAATCAGCATCCGTAAGGCCCTGCTTGGCATCGGTCATAAAGATGATGACATCCGCAGTATCGATGGCGATCTGTGCCTGCTCCCTCATCTGTGAGAGAATCACGTCTTTAGAATCAGGCTCTATACCTCCCGTATCGATAAGCGTAAAAGTACGTCCCAGCCATTCCACGTCCGTATACAGACGGTCTCTGGTAATGCCCGGAGTATCTTTTACGATTGACAGCCTTGCTCCCGCAAGCGCATTGAAAAATGTGGATTTACCGACATTGGGCCGTCCTACGACGGCCACAACGGGTTTGTTCTTTCTGCTCATACTGTGTACTTCATGAAGCTCTTCTTTCCTTTTTTAAGAATGAAGTCTGCTTCAAAATCTTCTTTCTTAAAGCTTGTCTTTATATCTGTTATCTTCTCACCGTTAACGGAAACTCCGCCCTGTTCCACGTTTCTTCTGGCATCGCCCCTTGAGCCTGCAAGTGAGCCTTTAACAAGAAGTGTGATGATGTCGATTTCTCCGTCGGTAAAGTCTTCGACGCCAAGTGCCGTGGAGGGCATATTCTCCGAATTGCCGCCGCCTGCGAAAAGTGCATGGCTGGCTTCCTTAGCTTTATCAGCCTCTTCCTTTCCGTGAACCATATTGGTGAGTTCCCAGGCAAGTATCTCTTTAGCCTCATTAAGCTGTGAGCCTTCCCAGCTGTTCATCTCGCGTATCTGTTCCATCGGCAGGAAGGTCAGCATGCGTATGCACCTGAGTACGTCTGCATCCGCAACATTCCTCCAGTACTGGAAGAAGTCGAAAGGTGAGGTCTTAGCAGGATCAAGCCATACCGCATTACCTGCGGTCTTACCCATCTTGTTTCCGTTTGAATCGGTAAGAAGCGTGATGGTCATGGCATATGCATCCTTTCCCAGCTTCCTTCTGATCAGCTCAGTTCCGCCGAGCATGTTGCTCCACTGGTCGTCACCGCCGAACTCCAGATTACAGTTGTACTTCTGGAACATGTAGTAGAAGTCGTAGGACTGCATGATCATGTAGTTGAATTCAAGGAAGGAAAGTCCCTTCTCCATACGCTGCTTGTAGCACTCTGCTCTCAGCATGTTATTAACGGAAAAGCAGGCTCCGACTTCTCTCAGAAGTTCTATATAATTAAGGTTCATCAGCCAGTCCGCATTATTTACCATCAGGGCTTTGCCATCGGAAAAGTCTATGAATCTCTCCATCTGCTTCTTAAAGCACTCGGCATTATGATCGATATCTTCCCTCGTCAGCATCTTTCTCATATCGCTTCTGCCCGAAGGGTCACCTATCATGGTGGTACCGCCGCCTATAAGAGCTATAGGCTTATTGCCGGCCTGCTGAAGTCTCTTCATAAGTGTAAGCGCCATGAAATGCCCGGCCGTAAGGCTGTCTGCAGTACAGTCAAAACCTATATAGAAAGTAGCCTTTCCGCTGTTTATCAGTTCCCTTATCTCTTTCTCGTCTGTCAGCTGCGCCAGCAGACCTCTCTCTTTTAATTCCTCAAAAATCTCCACTTTCATTTCCTCCCTGTCTTTTGGATGAGGTGTATTCTAACACACTCTCCCCTTTTTTGCAAAAAAATATGCTATCGCCTGTGCCCTCGAACTGAATTCCTCATTCTCAACCAGCTGTGCCACCTCTTCCCGGGTATACAGCTTGGCCGTAATATCCTCATTCTCGGAAGCATGACTCTCGATCTCTCCCTCCACTTCGGCAAAGATTATCCTGTTCCTGATGTCCGAAAGAGCCACTGCGGCAAACGAGGGCTTGAGCGCATCAATGATCCTTACCAGCTTGAGCCCCGTCTCTTCATACAGCTCACGTCTTACACAGTCTTCCACGCTCTCGCCTTCTTCGATCATGCCGGCACACAGATTATAAATATACCTGTTAGCTCCCATCCTGAATTCCCGGAGCAGCAGCATCCTGTCACCGTTATATGCCACTATCGATACGCCGCTGACACGGCTCCCCAGTTCCGAAGGATCACTCATCTCCGCATGTGAGACTATCTCAAAATTCTTCTCTTTTCCGGCTTTGTTCTCGTATACCAGGCGGTAGCTTTTAAGATATCTGCCACCGCCTGTCTTTTCCATTCTAATAAGTTTCATCATTTCTCCTAAGGCTGACTGATGAGGGGTTATTTTATTTTATAACTCCCCCTTGCAGCCCCTGCGTACTTATTCTGCCCGAAGGCAACTATCACCGCTTTTCCCGAAGTAAGATTGTTATAACATCTGATACTGTAATCTTCCTTCCCGGGTTCTCCGCTCTTCATTTTTACTTCCGTCTTCTCCGGCTCTACTTTCTCACCGGTAAATGTCAGTTCCTTAGCTGCTTTGGTATCAGCTTTCTTTGCGTATACTTTGATCTTTGCCGAGGACAGATCAACGGTACCGGCATCCTTTGCATAAATCTTAACGTTTCTGACTATCATGCCATCCTTATAATCAAGTCCTTTGCTCTTAAGCTCTATGACAGCGTCAGTCACCTTGGCAGTCCCCAGCTCGGGTTTATTATTTTTCACTGCAGTATCTCCCATTTTAAGTGTCACGCTGTATTCTTTTGCGTTGATCAGGGTCCCGTCGCTGTCAGCAAACACCTTGAGTATGACTTTTCCTTTTTTGCCTATAACGAGATCCGCAGCATTTACGCTGATACTGCTTTCATTAAACTCAGCCTTTGTGACGGTATATGCTTTATTCTTTACAGGCTTGCAGCCCGAATAATTACCGGCAAACTTTATGCTGTACTTCGCATCACCGGCCTTATTCTTCTTGGGGAAGCTTATCTTATAATCCCTTCCCGCGATAAGAGTCTTTCCTGCACAGTTAACGCTGACTACGGGTCTCGATCCGTCGGGACTGTAGCTTACTTCAGCGGCACTTTCGACCGCGGGGTTCTTAGTCTTATCTGCTGCTATCTTAAAGTTCTTTGTAAATACGCCTGCATACTCGCCCTTGCCGCATACAGTAACTTTAGCTTTGCCGCTGTTGATATTCCTGCTGTAATATACTTCATAGTCCTGATGTAACTTAAGCTCGGTACCGTCACTCTTAAGGTGAATCCGCTCATCTATCTTCTTTTCACTTCCGTCATAAAGCAGCTTTTCACCCTTATCAATACTCAGCCTCGTTTTCTTCATCTCTGCTTTAACGGGCACTGTCTTAGTGCTTCCCGCAAAGTTACCCAGGCCTTTGATCGTTACTTTATCAGCTGCAATACTTACTTCATAATCCTTTTTCTTAAGCTTATTTCCGTTATATACAAGCGCTGTGCTGAGCTTATCATTCTTTATGCTTACATATTCACTTGTAACAGCATCGGCAATATCTGCCGGAAGTATGTTGAACTTAAGCTCAAATCTGCATTTGTAGCTGCCTTTTCCGCTGATCACGACTCTGGCGGACTTATCCGTTGAGCTTGTATTTGTATTGTTGATATACTTAACACTGTAATCGGTACCCTCGTAAAGCATCATTCCTTTATAAGTAAGCTTCACAAGAGGCCTGACGGCATATCCGGTATATACGGTTTCATATGTGTCATTTGCACTGTTATATGAAACTGTATCAATGCCTGAATCATCCGTTTTGGTCACAAAGGAACAAATCATACCCGTAAGACTTACCGGCTCCTCAATATATATCTCAAAGCCAAGTTCTTTAATACCGGTATATGCACCAACACCGTATATTACCGCTTTCGCATTTCCGGCTCCGTTATTGTCAAAATAGAAACATACAAAATCCGCAAATGCCGTCAGTTGTTTATTTCCGTCATAAACCTTGATCTCAGGCGTTACAGCCTCTCCTTTATACTCGATCCTGTCGGCATACTCAAACCTAAGTCCGGCTATATCCTTGCCGCCGGGCTGCAGATTGCCGTTTGAGCTGACTGATGCTATCTCCAGATTCTCAACCGTCAGTCCCTTATCACCGAGTGAAAGGAAGGCACCTTCTTCAGCACCTGTTCCCTTGCCTGTAACCGTCACACGAGCTTTGCTGTTTCTAAGCTCCGCGCTTATTGCGCCGCCCTTCTCAAGCGGCATCCGCAGTTCGTTGATTTCTTTTGCTTCATCTATTTTCAGCTTCACTCTGCCGGAATCCGCAAGAACCTTCTGGCCGATCTTTCCGTCATCTATAGAATAGTCAAGCTTATCCGTAGTGGTGATCTCACTTATCTTTTCGGTAGCTACCATTCTTACGAAATCACTTTTTTTCGCCCTGTTGCCTGAAAGCAGCCCCAGCCCCACAGCTTCATAGGCTTCGCTCAGCTTGTCCTCGGGTACGCTGCCGTTACCGTTTTTGAATTCATACAGGCTCAGACCCTGATCATCCAGTATATTTATATCCGCATATCCGCCGCCTATCATCCTGCAGCGCGCACGACATCTTGCCCTGCATCTGGCTCTGCAGCGTGCCCTACAGCGTGCCCTGCAGCGTGCACGGCACCTTGCCCTGCATCTTGCTCTGCAGCGTGCCTTGCATCTTACCCTGCATCGCGCATCCATGTCTGAGGGTGCATTGGGATAGCTTGCCATATATCTCAGATAATCAGGGTCCGTCTCACTGATCATATTGGCATCTGCAGCATCTTCCGGGTGACCGGCTATCCAGGCCTGCTCATCTGCAGTCCATGCCCATTTGTTCATATAGAATTCTTCATCTTCATCGGTCCATTCCCAGTTTCCGTCTGCCATGGGATCCCAGGAATCTATATCAAAATCTCCCCCGTCCTTCCAGGGAGCCGAATATATATCATAGGGAACAAAGCTGATATCACATTCTTTATTGGCGCTTCCCCATTTCATCTTCCCTGCACTGTCCAGGGTATATTCCCATTGATCGGGATATTTCTCATCTCCGCTGAAGATTATTTTCTTATCTTCATTCGGATAATTCGAATCATAAATATGCAGATAGTAACCAGCGATATCAACAGCTTTTTCTGCTTTGTATGCCAGTACCGCATGTCCGCCTTCCGGTCCGAAGAGTCCGATCAGAACCGGCTTTCTGCTGGTTTCCAGCTCGCTTAATATCTCCATCGGCGTCGAGGGCAGAGACAGGCAGAACTGCACCCTGTCGTCATACTGGGATATCTGCATCGCCTCTATAAACTTACGCAGTTCCGTCTTAAGCTGCTCTCTTGTATCATCGGAAGGATCCCGGTCTACAGCATTCGGCAGATGCAGCTCGCTTAAATAATCCGCATTCGCATCAAAGTCACTCATACTGATGCTGTTATCAAGACAGGCCAGCATCGAAGAACTCGATGAAATACCGTAGCAGCTTCCGCCCCACTCTTCATCGAAGTAGTCATATACCTCCCGGCCTTTATCGCCAAACACTTCCTCATATCTTTTCAGCGGTATATGGTAAGCCCAGTCTTCCTCATAACCCAGTCCGTCTGCACCAAAATCATTTCTGAAGGAATAAGTCAGATCTTCGATTTCTCCGGGTTCTCCGGGGAAAGGCATCTCACGGCTCAGATCATACCCGTAGAAAAATCTCGGAGTTCCTACTGTACTCACAAGCAGTGTCCAGTCCTGATCATTCCCGGGGAAATAGACACGTTTAAGCCCCTGAATATCTTCATGGTAATTCTGTATGAAATTCAGCGGAAGTCCGAGATAAGTAATATTTGCATCCGTAAAAATATCATCATAATCGCATTGACGCATATAGAAGCTTCTGATATCCAGCCGCTTAAGTGATCGGCACCCTCTGAACATCTCGTTCATATTAACCTGTGTCCCGCTTTTTATCGTAAAGTCAGTAAGAACCAGGTCTTCAAGTGAAGAACAATCCTTAAACATGTTCTTCATATTACTTACATAAGAGGTATTCCATCCCTTAAGATTTAATCTCTTCAGATTCGTACATCCTTCAAAGGCTGATTCCATATCTTCTACGTTATGAGTATCAAGATTGCTCAGATCAAGCTGTTCAAGGGATTTACAATCCTTAAATACATTCACCAAAGAATTAACGCTTACTGTATTGAAGCTGCTCAGATCTATTTGCTTAATGTTTTCACATCCCCAGAACAGATATCTCATATCCGTGACATTACCTGTATTAAAACCCTTCAGATCTATCTCTGTCAACGAACTGCAATACATAAACATCCCGTTGATACTCTTTGCCAGTCCCGTATGAAAACCGCTGAGATCTATACTTTTTAAAGACCAACAATCCTTGAAAATGCCGGAAAGATCTTCCGCATTTGATGTATTAAACCCGCTGATATTAAGATCTTCTATCTGACCGCATAACGCAAACATCTCTGAAAAATCCTTAACAGCTGTGGTTCTGAAATTACTGAGGTTTAATTTTTTTAATTTCCTGCATTCATAGAACATGTATCTCATGCTTTCCACTGCACCGGTATCAAAACTCGAAAGATCAATATCCGTGATCTCGAAGCAGTTTTTAAACATAACTGCCATATTGGTAACCTTGGATGTATTAAAACTTCGCAGATCCAGCTTTGTCAATTTCTCGCATCCCGAAAACATACCTGACATATTAGTTATATTAGATGTATTGATATTGCTCAGATCCAGACTCGTCAACGAACGGCATCCGGAAAACATTGATTGCATATTTGTAACATTTTGTGTATTAAGACTGCTTAAGTCTAATGATTCTAGCGCATCACAGTCTGAAAACATAAAAGACATATCTATAATATTCTTTGTATCCCATACGCTAAGATCAATATTTTTAAGTGATAGGCATGCGTGAAACATGTTTTGCAAAGAAGTAGTCGAATCAAGTTTCAGATTACTGAGATCTATATCAGTTATTAAACTACATCCGGAAAACATTCCGGATATATTGGCATTAGAAGTATCCAGAGCACTTATATCGAGATTTTTCAGATAAATACAGTTTTGGAACATATATGACAGGTCGTTTACATCAGAAAAATCAGCCTCTATCTTTATACTTTCCAGTAAGTTACATCCCGAAAAGAAGAACCCACCGGTATTCGTAGCCCCTATTCCATTTGAGATTTTAATTCCTTTTAAGGCTGTACCGTTAAGTCCGCTAAAACTAAATACTCCATCCAACAGAACTTTTCTATCGTCTCCGTTTCCGTCCTTTATAATTGCAGGAATTGTCAGATTTTCAGGAAAACCGTCTGTATTATTTACTCCATGAAAAGCGTAAGCCAAATCGCCGTTCGATGTTGTAGTTTCTATAAGAATAAAATGATCTCTGTACCATGCATCATTTTCCAGAGTAAACGTTATCGAATCAAAGGGATCATTTTCCGCTTCCTCACTGACCACCACATCATCATCGCTATCTGTTTCTTCGGTAACCGTTTCTTCCGAAGCCGTTTCCTCAGAAGACTCCTCACTCACAGCCACTTCTTCCCACGTATCTCCAGCAGCATAAACATATTCCCCCATACTCCCCGTACAGAGTACAATATTCATCAAGAATGCAATAATCCTGTTTTTCATGACTCCTCCTTAGTTCCGGTCAATAATTATAGTTAATAATCTGTTTGTATATGTATGTTCATGTTCTAATTCATACTTTTCCGTATCTGACTGCAGAAGGGATTAAGCCTTGCAGTCTTAAGTGGAGCACTTAACGAAAACGAGCAGCAAGTCCGGGCTTCGCATTGTCTGAGCGCAGCTCGCACCATCATAGTGCGAGCAAGCGAGTTAAGAAGCCCGAGACTTCTCTGCTGCGAAGTTTGAGTTTAGTGCGTAACGACCTGACTGCAGGATTAATCCTTCTGCAGTCCATATCGATACTTAGAATATTAGCATCAGAACCCCCGTCCTTGATAGTCAAATGCGTTTTTTATCCACTCAATGTTGTCGTCATCCATGACGATAACATCATAGCGTATATCAGTATCGCTTGCAACAGAACAGCGCAACCTGTAATGGTCACTGACCTTGCAGATGGTCTTCTGTTTTGCCTTGGTAACGGCGGCTCCGGCAGATTCGAGCCCGCTGTGATGTCTCTGTTTCACCTCAAAAAAGACAAGGCAGCTTCCGTCACGGCCTATGATATCTATTTCCCCGGACCTGATCCGGTAGTTCCGTTCACAGATATCAACTCCGTTTGCCTTCAGAAAGCTTACTGCCCTGTCTTCTCCTTTGTTTCCGTCTTCTCTTGTGTTTATTCAGGTATCCTCCGGTCTATTTGATCTTAAAGCCTGCCTTTGCAGCTCCGGCATAGGACGCACCGCGTCCGAATGCAACAACCACAGCCTTGCCCTTCATCAGATTGTTGTAACACCTGATCTCATAGGCATTTTCATCAAGCTTCGTACCCTTGTTCAGCACTTCCGTTTTACCAGGAAGCAGCTTATCTCCGCTGAATGTCATTGTCTTCAGAGCTTTGCCTGCGGCATCATAAAGCTTGAGCTTGCATGCTGCCATATCTGATACGGCTGAGTCGGAAGAATATATGGTAATATCCTTAACGATCACTCCATCGGAATAGTTGATGCCTTTGCTCTTTATCTCGATCACAGCATTAACGCTTTTAGCACCTATCAGATCCGGTTTATTATTCTTTACCGCTTCGCCGTTTAACTTAAGGGTTATGCTGTATTCCGAAGCTTTTAGTAATGTGCCGTCCTGATCCGCAAATACCTTAAGTGAGACCTTTCCTTTCCTGTTGCATACTAGATCGGCTGCATTAACGCTTATGCTCTCGTTGTCAAAAGGCGCCTGTTTGATTTCATAGCTCACATTCTTTATAGGCGCACAGCCCGCGTAGTTCCCGATGAACTTGATGCTGTAGGCTGCATTTCCTGCCCTGTTCTTCTTTGAAAAAGTGATCTTATAATCATGACCGGCATAAAGTCTGTTTCCTGCGCAATTAACACTTACCACTGGTCTGGAAGCAACAGCATCATATAAAACCGGCTCGGTCCCGAGCTTCACTTCGGGGGTTTTGCTATTATCGGCATAGATCTTAAAAGTTTTTGCTATCGCGGTGGTATAATTTCCTTTTCCTGCAATAATGACCTTAGCCTTGCCTGCATTAATGTTATTGCTGTAATAGATCTCGTAATCCTTATGAAGCTCCAGATCGCCTTCAGGTCCTTTTACATGGATATACTGATCGATCCTCTTTTCTTTCCCGTCATATACGAGCCTGTCATATTTATCTACAGATACCTTCATATTCAGGAATCCTGCTCCTATACATGAGGAAAGGCTCTTGGTGCTGCCGGCAAAGTTGCCGAGGCCGATAAGTTTTGTCCCGCTTTCCAGAACTTCAAGTTTGAAATCAGTGGATTTCAGCTTAATACCGTTATAGAAAACAGCATTTCTAACCTTGCCCTTTACAAAAGCAGCCGCTTCCGAAGTAACTGCATCTGCGATATCCGCAGGCATGATATAGAAATCCAGCTCATATTTGAAGCTATACGGATTCTTGCCGCTGATAACAGCCTTTGCGCACTTTCTTTCAGTGCTTACATTCTTGTTATTCTTGTATTTTACGGTATAATCCGTACCTTCATAGAGTTCTTTTCCCTTATAGAACGCCTTCACAAGCGGTTTAACAGCTGTTCCGGTATATCTTATCTCATATCTGTCCTTAACTGCGGCGTTAAGCGAAACAATGTCGGCAGCTGTGTAAGTGTCATCTGTAACAAAGCCGAAGCTGATGCCTTCCCTGTTTACTTCTGCTTCGTTTTTGCTGATACTGTTGCCGCTGGCTGAGTCTTCTTTCTTTCCGCCTTGTTCTCCTTCATTTTCCCCATTATCCGTTCCGCTCGTATTGCCTATCTCGAAGCTGAGTTCTTTGATGCCTGTATAATTTCCTATACCATATACAGTCACCTTAGCGGTTCCGGCTTCGATATTGTCACTGTAGATACATACGTAATCGGTAAACAGTACCAGGACTTTTTCGCCGTCTTTAACAATTACCTCAGGAGTCTTTGCATCTCCGTCATATTTAAACTCCGTCTCCATCGTAAACTGAAGAGCTTCTACGTTCTTACCACCTGCCTGTTCATTTCCGTTGGCGCTTACGGAAGCGATGTTTAAGTTTTCAACGATCAGTCCGTTCTCTCCCTTAGCGATCAACGTCTCATCAGTATTGTTGCTTCCCTTGCCGCTGACCGTCACCACATCTGAATCGGCCACGAGTTCAGCCGTGATGTTTTCGCCTGCTTTGAGGGTAGTTTTTAATTCATTGATATTATTATCTTCATCTATCTTTAATCTAACGCTCTTCGAATCGGTCTCTACCTTCTGAGCGATCTCGCCGTCAACTATCGAATAGGATAAAGCATCCGTAGAGCTTATCTCGCTTATAGCTTCAGAGCTCATGAATTTAAACTCCTGAGGCTTCTTAGCGCCATCGATAAGCTTGAGATCCGCAATTTTAAATGCCTGCGCATCTTCATCATAGGTTCCGCTTGCTTTACCGTCCTTATATTCTATAAGGCTGTTTCCCTGCTCATCCTTTACGATGATATCTGCATCACTGCCGTTAATGTTCCTGCAGCGTGCACGACAACGTGCTCTGCAACGGGCACGACACCTTGCGCGGCATCTTGCACGGCAACGGGCTCTGCAGCGGGCACGACAGCGTGCGCGGCAGCGGGCGCGGCATCTTGCACGGCAACGTGCATTAAGGCTTGAATCCGTATTGGGATAACTCTTGATAAACTTCTGGTAATCCGTCTCATCCTGTGCAGTCCATTTACTGCAGTCAACAAGCTTGGGATCAGCTGTTATTTCAGCCTTTTCAGCCTCGGTATATTCCATACCGTTATTGAAGAAATCCTCTTCAAACTCACTCCAGCCCAGAAGTTCCCTGCAGCGGGCACGACAGCGGGCGCGACATCTTGCACGGCAGCGGGCATTCATATCGGCAGGAGCCTGGGGATAGGTCTGCATGAACTTCTGCAACTCAGCCTCATCCTCAGCACGCCAGTCATTCAGATCTATAATATCCGGATCTGCCGTAATAGCCGCCTGTTCATCAGCTGTATAATCATAATTGTCATTGTAGAATTCCTCGTCCTCAGCTGTCCATCCGGCAATCCCCTGTGTAGGATTCCAGGTATAGGGATCAAAAGTGGTACCGTCATACCAGACCGCAGTATAAATGTCATAAGGCACATAGCTTATTGCACATTCCGGATTAGCGGAACCCCACTTCATTTTACCCGCACCGTCCAGTGTGTATTCCCAGTTATTGTAGACATCCGCTTCATAAACCGAAAGCGAGCTGTTAGCTGACAAGCTGATATATCTTTTTTCAAGCGGCCAGTTCGGGTCATAGATCTGTATATATCTCTTAGCCGTCGCGTTGTCGCTCACAGCTTTGATACCCAGCACCGCATGACCTCCTTCAGGGCCGAAGAGTCCGATGATAACGGGTTTCCCGCTGTTCTCAAGTTCTTCTATGATCTCTTCCGGCGTAGCATCCAGAGTAAGACAATACTGCACTCTTTCGTCATATTGAGAAACCTGCAAGGCTTCGATGTACTTACGCAGATCAGATGAAAGCTGGGCTCTCGTATCATCTGAAGGATCACGGTCCACTTCAGCCGGAAGTACCAGATCTTTTATCTGACTTGCTACGGGGTTATAGTCATTCTTATCAGGATCATTGGCTGTATCAACGAGCATGGCAGCTGAAGAGGTCATGCCGTAGCAGCTTCCGCCCCACTCTTCATCATAGAAATCAAACATTTCTTCGCCGCGTTCACCGAAGACTTCCTTATATCTTTCAACCGGTATATGATAGTTCCAGCTGCTTTCATAACCCAGATTATCGACATTTCCCTTCTTGAAGTTATTCTCGAAGGAATAACTCAGATCATCAAATCCAGATTCTCCCGGATAGGGTATGGGAGCAGTCATATCATCATATTCCCAGATAAAGTCGAATAAGACGTCTGCACCTTGAACCTTGCTTTTGATAGTACTTTGGATCGTGGTGTTCCAGTAATCTTCCGTACCGGCATAGTATACCCTCTCAAGATTCTCAATCTCAATATCATTCGTCCCCTGTATAAACTGCTCAGGCAGACCGAGGTATCTTATTGATGCCCCGTCAAACAATCCATTGAAAACTTCTCCGTGTGGAAAGTGCAACCCTCTGATATCAAGTCTTTCCAGGCTGCTGCAGCCACTAAACATAAAGTCATAATTCGCAGATCCGGCCGGCGCGAAATTCCTCAGATCCAGATCTTTAAGAGAACTACAGCCATAAAACATAGCTCCCATAGTATTTACTACAGATGTATCAAAACTGCTAAGATCAACTCTTTCCAGGCTTCTGCAGTCGGAGAACAGGTAGGACATATTAGTTACACTTCTAGTGTCCCAGCCTCTGAGATCCACTTCTTTAAGCTGTTCGCAGCCATCGAACATTTGTTGAATTTGCCTTGCATCTCTGAGGTCAAAGTTTCGCAGATCTAGCTTTGTTAAGGAACTGCAATTGGTAAACATCTGGTCTAAATTCACAGCGCTCGAAGTATTAAAGTTACTCAGATCAATTGTTTTCAGAGAACTGCATCCGGTAAATACACCACTCATTTCAATTACAAGAGAAGTATCCAGATGGCTTATATCGAGATATTCAAGAGCTGTGCAACCACTAAACATAGAAGTAATATTTGTTATGCCAGAAAAATCAGAATCTATGATTATGCACTCAAGATTAGAAAAGTTGCCAAACAAATCACTGATATCCTGGCTGCATCCTACACCTTCAGCTATTTTGATCCTTTTAGTAGCTGTACCGTTAAGTCCCTCAAATGCTGTATCATTAAGATATATACGCTTACCATCAATGCTGGAAGGGATCAGCAGATTTTCAGGAAAACCATCCGTATCAATGATCCTCTTCAGAATATAACCATCCAAATACAGTTCTCTTTCGAACTTAGTTATATCCATTTCTTCGAAATCAGTATCATCATAGGGCCCATTACCCGGCTCTTCCGCCACGCCCTCTTCAATCTCATCAGATTCTGCTACATATGTACTATGCTCAGCCTCTGCATATGCCTGCAGATCCCCGGTCAGCAAGACCGCTCCCAGCAGAAACGCGATTATCCTCTTAACCTTCATTTAACCTTCCCCCTGTTATTTGATGGTATAGTTTCCCTTAGCCGCTCCGGCATATGCACCCTTGCCGAAAGCTACTATCACTGCCTTTCCGGCAGTAAGGTTATTATAACATTTAATGCTGTAGCTATCTTTAGCTACGGTCTCGTTTTTAAGCAGTACCTCTACCTTTGCAGGCTCTGTCTTGTCGCCGGTAAAGCCGTATTTCTTCTGATCAGTCTTGATCCCTGCTTTGGTGATATCCTTGATGCCTGAATCCGCAGCATAGATCATCACCGGCTTCGTTATGGTACCACGTCCGTAGTTTTCTTCCTTACTGCTTATCTCAAGCACAGCCTCGACCTTCTCAGCGCCTTTAAGATCGACTTTGTTGTTCTTTACTTTCTCATCACCTATCCTCAGAGTCACAGAGTATTCTTTGGCGCTAAGCAGCGTACCGTCCTCATCAACCCAGACTTTCAGGCTGATCTTTCCCTTTTTGTCGCAGATCATATCAGCAGCATTAACGCTTATTGTCCCTTCGCTGAATTCCGCTTTTTCCACCTTATAACTCTGATTCTTAAGAGGCGCACAGCCGGCGTAATTACCGATGAACTTTATACTGTAAGCAGCATCCCCGGCCGTTTCCTTTTTCGGGAAACTTATCTTATAGTCCCTGCCGGCTATGAGGGTCCTGCTTCCGCAATTAACACTGACCGAAGGTCTCGCACCGCCGAGACTGTATACTACAGCTTCCTTCTGTCCTGCGCATACAGGCTTCATGGTCTTATCGGGACTTATCTTAAAGTTCTTGATGACCACTCCCCTATATGCTCCGATTCCGGCAATCGTTACTTTAGCTTTACCTGTATTGATATTATTGCTGTAATACAGCTTATAATCCTTATTGAGTACAAGCTCTTCGCTTCCGCTCTTTACCCGGATCTTATCGTTTATTGTCTTCTCGCTGCCGTCATACAGGAGCTTTCCGGGCTTTTCAAGAGTTACACTGATATTCTTAAGCTCTGTATCGCTTACTTTAAGTATCTTACTGCTTCCCGCAAAATTGCCAAGCCCTGTGATCAAAGCTTCATTACCCTGCAGCTTAAATTCATATTCCTTTGCTTTAAGCTTTACTCCGTTATATACCAGAGTGCTTTTAAGCTTTCCGTTCCTGATATCCGCATATTCATTGGAAACGGCATCATTTATATCCGCAGGAAGGATGTAGAATTCCATCTCATATTTGCATTTATACTTTCCTTTGCCGTTTATCACGATTTTAGCGGCTTTTCCGTCGGTGCCTGCTTTGGTGTTGTTCTTATACTTAAGAGTATAGTCGGTACCTTCATACAGTTCTCTGCCTTTGTAGCTGACTTTTACAAGCGGTTTCACAGGATAAGCAGTATAAACGGCTTCATATCTCTTAGCGGCGCTGTTATAAGATATTATATCCCTGCCCTTATCATTCCCGTTCTCTATGATCTCAAAGCTCATACCCTCAGGGATCACAGGAATGGTATTATCACTTATACTGCCTTCCTCTTCATCGAGAGTTTTTACGATTTCAAAATGAAGTTCCTTTATACCCGTATATGCTCCTATACCGTATACGCTTACGTCCGCAGTTCCCTCGTCCGTATTGTTACTGTATATGCACATAAAATCACGGAACACGGTAAGTTCCGTATTTCCGGAGAACACCTTCACTTCCGGTGTCTTAACGCTTCCGTCGTATATTATCTTTTCAGCAAGCTCGAACCTCAGTTTCGTTATATCGCTGCCACCGGCCTGACCATTGCCGTTGGCGCTGATAGCATCTATTTTCAGGTTCTCTACTGTAAGTCCGCTTCCGCCTTTAGCGATGAAAGCGCCTTCTTCTGCACCCTTTCCTTTTCCTTCGATCGTAATATCAGCTTTGGCACTCTTAAGCTCGGCAGTGATACTGCCGTTATCCTTAAGCGGTATAAGCACTTCATTTATATCCTTAGCCTCATCAAGCTTGATGTTTACGCTTTTTGAATCACATTCTACACACTGTGAAACAGCGCCTTCCACAAGGCTGTAGGAAAGTGTATCCGTCGAACTGATCTCAGCTATATCAGCTGAACTCATGATCTTAAGATTCTCTGCACCTTCAGCCTCATCGATAAGTCTCAGATCAACAGCAGCAAAAGCCTGTGAGTCTTCAGCGGCAGCCCCTGTTTTTCCGTTTTTATATTCTATCAGGCTGTTACCATTTGCATCCTTTATGATGATATCTGCATAGTCACCGTTGACCGTTCTGCATCTTGCTCTGCAGCGGGCGCGGCATCTTGCGCGGCAGCGGGCTTTGCAAGTGATCCTGCAGCGGGCACGACAACGTGCCCGGCATCTTGCCCTGCAGCGCGCGCGGCAGCGGGCACGGCAACGGGCATCCAGACTTGCGGGCAGACCGGGATAGTTCTGTATAAATGTCTGATAATCTTCCTCATCCTTCTCGCTCCACTCACTCAGGTCAAGCAGACCGGGATCCGCAGCGATTTCAGCCTGTTCATTAACAGTATATTCCATACCGTTGTTGTAGAATTCCTCGTCAAAATCACTCCAGCCTAGCAGCTCCCTGCATCTCGCACGACAACGGGCGCGGCATCTTGCACGACAGCGGGCACTCATATCAGCCGGCGCCTTAGGATAGGTCTGCATAAACTTCTGATAATCAGCCTCGTCCTGAGCGCTCCAGTTACTCAGATCTATCAGCTCCGGATCCGAAGTGATCTCTGCCTTCTCATCTTCGGTATAATCCATGTAATTATTGAAGAAATCTTCATCTGCATCAGTCCAGCCCTGTACTGCCTGCATAGGATTCCATGTCTCAGGATCAAAGGTGGTACCGTCTTTCCATGGTGCCGAATATATGTCATAAGGAGCATAGCTTATTGCGCAGTTTGCATTGGTGCTGCTCCATTTGAGTTCGCTTTTTCCGTTTCCTTCTTCTCTGAGTATATACTCCCATCCATCGGGATAATCAGGATCATTCCGGCTTGAGGTCAGTTTGATGGTCCTTTTTCCTTCGGGATAATTCGGGTCATAGATAAACAGGTCTGTTCCCTGGTAGGCCGTTGCTCTTTCGGCTTTGTAAGCCAGTACCGCATGGCCTCCCTCAGGTCCGAACAAGCCGACAAGTACGGGTTTCCCGCTGGTTTCCAGCTCGCTGATTATCTCAAGCGGTGTTGCCTGAGTAGTCAGGAAGTACTGTACCCTTTCGTCATACTGGGATATCTGCATCGCCTCAATATATTTTCTCAGATCCGTCTTAAGCTGATCCCTTGTATCATCGGAAGGATCCTTATCCACCACTGCAGGCAGTGATAAATCTTTAACCTGAATTGCCTCTGCTGAATATCCGTTAATATCCACGCTTTCATCAAAGGTTCCGAACATGGCTGAACTGGATACCATACCGTAACAGCTCCCGGCCCATTCTTCATCAAAGAAGTCATACATCTCGGCCCCGCGTTCGCCAAATACTTCGGTATATCTTTCCTCGGGAATATGATATCCCCAGTTCTCAACATAGCCCAGATTGTTTGCGTCTTTCTTATAATTATTCTCAAACGAGTACGACAACTCATCGATACTGCCCCAGGGCATAGGTAAATGAGGATATAAAGCAGTGGTATAGCCATATATCACTCTTTCTGCATCATCGAATATGCCGAGGCTTCTCCAATCAGCTTGATCTCCCGCAAAATATACCCTCTTAAGTCCGCGGATCTCATTAATCAAGTCATTTGGACTGCTTTGAGGAAGGCCCAGGAAAATGATACGTGAATCATAAAACATATGTTGATATTCATCCGTGACCAATGACATATCAAAACTTCTGAGGTCCAGTCTTTTCAAGGAATCGCAGGCATTAAACATCTGAGTCATAGATGTGACGTTTGATGTATCGAAATTAGTCAGGTCCAGATCTTCCAGCTTATAGCACCCTTTAAACATCGCCACAAGTTCCTTCGCAGATGAAGTATTAAAATGCGACAGATCCAGCTTTTTTATTCCTATACAGTAGTTAAACATTCCCACATAATCTGAAGGTCCCGCTTCTTCTCCGAAATATTCTACGGAAGAAGTATCAAAACCGGATACATCAAGTTCCGTAAGAGCCTCACAATGAGCGAACATTCCCGCCATATTCTTAACTGATCTTGTATCAAAATGACTTACATCGAGGCTTTCTAACCTGTAGCAATAATAGAACATCAATTCCATGCTGTTTACCAGCCCGGTATCAAAGCCGCTGACATCAAGGTTTTTAAGATTTTCACATTGATAAAACATATTTGACATATCAGTGACTTTTGAAGTATTAAAACCTGTCAGCTTAAGTTCTTCCAATGCCAAACAGCCCTTGAACATATCTTTCATATTCGTAACATTAGCTGTATCAAAACCGCTCAGATCAAGTTTTTTAAGAGCGCTGCAGCCCTTAAACATTTCCTCCATAGTTGTCACATTCGAGGTATTTACTCCGCTCAGAGTAAGCTTTTCAAGAGCTCCACAGTTTGAGAACATCCCCTTCATGCCGGTAACTCCTGATGTATCAAGGCCCGCCATATCTATCTCTTTAAGATTAACTCCGCTGTTGTAATCAAAAAGCGTTCCAACATCGCCCGTAAGCTTTACTCCGTTTCGGAATCTGACGGTTGTCACATTGCTTGAATCGAGATTTCTGAAAGAATCCGAATTAACGATAACAGCGAGATCGTCCTTATTATCCGGCGTAAGTTTTCCGTTTATTATAAGTGTAGCCGGCATATCATCAGTGTTCCTTACACCGCTGATAGTAACAGTTCCTGCATTATAATCCTCGTCAAGGGTGAAATGTTCATCCATCCACACATAACCGGTCTGAGCAGTTTCGGTATTTTCCGAGAATTCAGACAATTCCTTACTCGCATCACAGTTATAGATAATAGTCACAGTTTCAGGCACAGTAAGTCCCTGAGCTCTCCACTGCGTTCTGGTACCGTCGAAATAGATGGTTTTAAGCTTGGGAAGAGCCGTGAAATCAATAGTATTATCGGAAGTAAATACGCCACGTGAAAATGCCATTACTTCAAGTTCGGTATACTGATCGATCGTATGCGGAGCCGTTACCAATGCGCTTTTGCTGATATTTGAGCGACTTTGTCCTCGAAAATCTATAGATTTAAGAGCAAAAGATCCTACAAACTGGCTTCCTGAACCTGATACATTATTAAAACCACGAAGATCTACTTTTTCAAGTGAATCACAATAAGTACATATATCTGAGTTTGTAGTAACGGCTGATACATCTATTCCTTTGAAACTTATTTCTTTAAGCTTATTGCATTCTTTAAATAATCCATACATATTAGTAACTGACGATGTATTCAGTATACTTATATCGACAGTTTCCAGATTTTCACATCTGTTAAACATAAACTCCATATCTTGGAGCGGAGCATTTTTTAGCCCTGTAAGATCAACTTCTTTAAGCCTTGTACATCCTATAAACATATTTGACGCATCTGTTATTGCGCTTGCATTTATACCATCTTCTAAAACGATATATTCCGCAGCACAGCTGGAAAACATTCCTAAATCAGAGTTTGATCTAAGGATCACACCGCTGCTTATCTTAATTCCGGCCGGAGTAACTAAATTATCGAAGGGTGAATAATCATATACAGGATCGATAACAACCTGATATTCTATGCCATTTATGGTCTGCTTAGCCGGTATGGTCATATATACATTCTTAAAATCTTCGACCATGTAGTTAGGCTCTGATCCGGTACCGTTTTTTCCTAATACCAGTTGCCCGTTTTCCAGATTATAGGTGAATTTCGTATACCAGTTAGCCCTCGGTGCCTCCCAGTCTATCGCAGCAAGCGCATCTTCGCTTACCTTTTCCTCATTTTCATCAACGTCATCAATGACTGCCTCATCAGTATCATCATTTTCATCCGTTGCCGTTTCTTTAACATCTGTATCTAAAGTTTCATCCGTTACCGCATCTTCTTCAGCTGTATCTTCCGTTTCTTCAGGATCTTCATATACCGTCTCGCAGGGTTTCATATCTTCAGCAGCATAAACGTATCCGTCCATGCTCCCGACAGTCAGAACCATACTCATAATCAAAGCTATAATCCTGTTGATCTTCATTATCATGTCTCTCCTTTTGTTACTTTCCGTTCTTTTATCTTAACTCGGGCATCGCTTCGCTAGCCCTCGCGTCATTTGCCGGCCTTCTTCATCTTTTCCTTTATCTTATCCATGGCGTCGACGAAGACGAGGATTTCGGCCACAACTTCATAAAGCTCGGGCGGGATCATCATCCCTATCTCGAGCTTGGAAAGCGTTGCCGCAAGTTTATCATCTTTGTGAACCGGGACTTTGGCGTCTTTTGCCTTCTCGATTATCTGCTCGGCGATTTTACCTTTTCCGCTGGCCACCACCTTGGGTGCCTGATCATTAGGATCATACTCCAGCGCAATCGCCGTTAACTTTTTCTCTTTCTTCTCAGCCATATATATCAATAATGCTTTTATATGCTTTATACTCAAAGTTAAATGGCCCAAGCAGCTTTGCTGCTTGGTTAATGTTGCATAATAAACTGCTCCGGCAAGCTTGCTTGTCGGAAAAGTTTTTATGCAACATTAGCATACGATCGCAGATCGTATGTACATTTGACAACAAAATCGACATGTATCCATTTGTTTATGCACAATAACTATATGGGTATCATTATACACTAAAATCCTACAAAAGTCACAGAGAGTATTCAGAACCGCTGCCCTTAGTGGAGCACTTAACGAGAACGAGCAGCAAGTCCGGGCTTCGCATTGTCTGAGCGCAGCTCGCACCATTATAGTGCGAGCAAGCGAGTTAAGAAGCACGGGACTGTTCTGCTGCGAAGTTAGAGTTTAGTGCGAAACGACCAGGCAGCGGTCTGAATACCTCTGTGACTTATCGTTAATGTAGTGAGTAGCCAATAATCCCCTTTGCGTAAACCTAGCGTATAGCCGCTATCTGTCACGCCCTCAGATCAAAGGAGCTGGTGTATATGGGTGCAGCCATTTCGGTGTCAGTGAGGCTGCGCACGGTCTTTGACTTGTCATCGGCATCGCTGTGTTTTTTGACTTCGGAGTTGATACTGTAGCCGCGTTCCTGAAGCCGTTCATCAAGGAGATGAATGTTTGCTGCTATGAAATCGATCATTTCGTCGCTTTCAAGATAAAACTTTGTCGATACTTTGTTGCCATTTGAAATAGCCGCATATACGTCTACAGTGCCGAGATGGGTCATATCAAGATGAAGGAAGGCGCTGACATTACCGTCTTTGTTGGCCAGGCTCTTTCTGTCGGAGTATACGTAGAGGTCTCCGGTGGCATCGCTTCCGTTCATTTTGAGGGGAAGCTGGACATACTGCATTGCCTGGTTCATCTGGTTCATGAAATCCAGGTTATTGCCCATGTCGGATAAGTTCTGTGCCATGGCCGATTCGGGTTTGGCTATCTGGGTGAGGAGATCCAGCATATCTCTCGTCTGGGTTCCCAGCTTCTGGTAGAGCTGTTCCACGTTGCTCTTGTCAGCCACCTGTTCCGGACGGAGTGTCCAGTTGTCTTTCATTACGGTCTTGACACTTTCCTTGAAGGCATCACTGCGTATCAGCTCTTTCAGCTCTGCTTCAAATTGTCCGTTCTTCGTATTTCCCTCAGCTGTTTTATTGAGTATGTCATTAACAAGCTTAACGACTGCCTTCGGATCGTCCTGCATTGTCTTTATATCATTTATAAGCTTTTCGGAAGCTCCGTTGTCCTTAAGCAGCTGAACCAGATCGTTCTTAAGCTGTGCAGCCGGATCCTTCACAGCTTCCGGATTATCTGCCGGAGTCTTGCCGTTCTTTGCAGCCTGTTCAGCCTGTTCTTTGATAACTGTTTCACTTTCAGCTTTCTCAGCCGGCAGTTTTTCCTCAGCAGCTTTTTCTTCGGATACCTTTGCAAGTATACCGTCAAGCTCCGCCGAAAGCTGAGTTCTTACTTCGGCAAAAGCAGTCCCGGGCTGAGCTGCTGCATCGGAAACAGCAGCCTTATCTCCGGTTTCGCCCTGAACAGCTGCCTTATCAGTCTCTAAAGCGGTCGCATCCGCACTCTTTTCCGCAAGCGGTATTCCTGCATTTTTGCCTGTTATAACAGCATCTTCCTTAAGAGTCCCGTTCAATGCCTCATCAGGTATATCCTTAGTGATGATATCCGTGAACTTACTGATGAAGTTCATACCTTCGGCACCGTCGCCTTCATTCATCAGCTCATCGTACAGCTGCATCGCACTTTCGGCAGTATCTTTAAAACCTTCCTGTATCTGACCTTCATAGTTTTTAAAAGCTTCATACTGATTTATGTTCTGCTGATCGATGGGCAGACCCAGGCTTTTCATCTCAACCAGATTTTTAATATCAGCATCGGGAAACTGGGATATCAGATGATACATATCCCCCAGAGATTTGTTATCAATACTCATGCCGCTGTCCATCATGCTCATGGTCATGGAAAGTGTATCGGCGCTGACGACCATGCCGGCTGCATTTAAGGCATTTGTAGCCGTATGCCCCATGGCAAGATTGGTATAGAGCGGGGTAAGCGATATCTGCGAGCCGCTGTTGGCGCGTATCTCAAAGGCAAGCATCTGCCCTTCGCTTAAGTTCATGGCACTTTCCAGCTGGGCGCTGACCCTGCCCCCGTTGGAAAGCTCTATCTGTACTTCATTTCCCTTGATATCCGTGATCTTTCCTTCCACTGTACTGCCGGCAGCCCGGTTCTTGAGGTATTCCGCCCCGCGTTGATCCGTAGCAGGCTGCACAGCCTGTGTGGAATTAACGTTCTGAACCTGTCCTGCCGGATTGGATCCGAATATCTGGGAAATTATACTCATATAAAATTACCTATAAATGAACGTCTGTGTATCGGTGTGGGACCGTATTTCTTCAGCGCTTCAATATGCACTGCAGTACCGTAGCCTTTATTCGCCGCAAAAGCATATTCCGGATACTTTGAATCGTATTCCACCATCATGCGGTCCCTGGTCACCTTGGCGACAATGCTGGCCGCTGCTATGGATGCTGATTTCGCATCACCCTTTATGATCGGTACCTGCCTAATATCGATCCCCGGAATGGTGACCGCATCGTTAAGCAGAAGATCCGGTGCAGGACTAAGTTTTGAGACGGCTTCCCGCATGGCTTCATAGGTAGCCTGCAGTATATTGATCTCGTCGATGCGCTCGGGGCTGTTAAATCCCAGACCTACGCTGACCGCATCTTCCATTATCTGATCATAAAGCTCTTCTCTCTTTTTTTCGGATAATTTCTTCGAATCATTTAGATACAGAAGCCGGCAGTCTTTCTTAAGTATTACTGCTCCGGCAACGACGGGCCCTGCTAAGGGGCCTCTTCCGACTTCATCTATACCACAGATATTTAAGTACATTTCATATTCCCTCTCGTACTTAAACATCTCATACATACGCGCTTTCTCTTTTTCAAGAGCGGCAGCTTTCTTTGCTTCTCTTTCTTCCTTTGTCATCTGTCACCTCAATGCTTAACAAAGCCTATCTTATCAAAGGGGAAGATCCTCAGCCAGGCTCTGCCTATCAGATCACTTTTTTTGACAGGCCCGACCATACTGTCTCTTGAGTCCTTGGAATTATTTCTGTTGTCTCCGAGGACAAAATACTCGTCATCCGCAAGCTGTATCTCCGTTTCGGCTATACCCGCCTTTTTCATCACTTCGGCTCCGTAGTTTTCGATGAGCGGCTCACCGTTTATGTATATGACGCCTTCAGCTATCCTTACTTTTTCGCCGGGGAGCCCGATAACGCGTTTGATATAGTAAGTCTTTTCCTCATACTGATAGGGAAATACCACCACTTCAAATCTTTTGGGATCCCTGAAACGGTAGCTTATCTTGTCTACTATCAGATTGTCGCCGTTATAAAGCGTCTTTTCCATACTCTGGCCTATCACCACGGTACGCTGTCCGACGTATTTCACCAGAAGCAGTGTGAAGATCAGTACAGCAAGCAGGAAAAGCGAATTGCTGAGCAGTTCCATCAGAAAACTGTGCGCTCTGTCATGCTTTCTCTTTTTTTCTTTTTCTGCAGTATCTTCGTCTTTTTCTTCTAAAACTATCTCTTCTTCAGTCATCTCTGTTCAACTCTTTCTATTGTTATTTTTCCGAGGGCTCCTGTTCTGAAATCTTTAATCAGGGCAGCCGCTCCTTTTTCCGTATCCGGATCTCCTCCGCGTTTCAGACAGCCCAGCCTTTTACTGACAGCCTCCAGACATTCATATCCCTTAAGCTCCCCACAGCCGTATTTCTCATCCAGTCTTCCGGGGTATATTTCCTGCATCAGATCCGCAATATTTAAAGCCATCTCTTCGACGGGAAGTATCATATCATTTACGGCTCCTGTCATGGCCAGATGAAGTCCCACATCTTTTCCTTCGAACTTCGGCCACATTACTCCGGGCGTATCCATGAGTTCAAGCTTTTTGCTGAGCCTTACCCATTGCTTTCCTCTGGTGACTCCGGGTTTATTGGCAGCCTTTGCCACGCTCTTACCTGCAAAGCTGTTGATAAAAGCTGATTTGCCTACATTGGGTATGCCTACGACCATGGCCCGTACCGGCCTTTCCTTTATGCCTCTTTTCCTGTCACGCTCTATCTTTTTGGCGCAGGCGGCATCAACCGCCTTGTTTACATCCTTGACACCCAGGCCTGTTTTGGAATTCATCTTTACAGTTACAATCCCCTGATCAGCAAAATACTTAAGCCAGCGCTCGTTTTCCCTGTCATCGGAAAGATCTGTCTTATTGAATATCAGCAGTCGGGATTTTCCTGCCGCCAGCCTGTCCAGTTCGGGATTTCTTGACGATGCAGGTATCCTGGCATCAACAACTTCGATCACCAGATCTATCAGTCCTATATCTTCTTTCATCTCGCGCATGGCTTTCGCCATGTGCCCGGGAAACCATTGTACTTCCATATCACTTGATGAAACCGGGTCTCATATCCTTGCTCCCCATATGGAACCAGGCTTTACCGGTCATATATTCCTTTCTTACCACACCTATATTGCTGGATCTGCTGTCCTCGGAATTATTTCTGTTGTCACCGAGCACAAAGTATTCATCTTCTTCCAGCGTCACTCCGGCTTCGGCTATGCCGCCGTCCTCTATTTTATCAAAAATTCCCTGATCGTCATATATGTCACCATTAACAAATATCAGTCCGTCCCTTATGAGCACGGTATCTCCCGGGACCGCTATTATCCTTTTAACGTAATAGTGGGCATTTTCGTTTCCGTTGGGTCTGAATATCACCACATCACCCTGTTTGGGCTGTCCTATATTATAGGCAAAACGGTCAATAAGGACCTCCTGGCCGTTATATAGCGTAGGTTCCATGGAATAGCCTATAACGCTGGTCCTGATGCCGAACAGATATATAAACATAAAAGCTATAAGCACCATAACGAGTCCGGAAAAGATCCATACCGCTATCTCCTTAACGATACCGGCGCTTATACCTCTCTTCTTCTGATAAAAAGATAAACCCTTGTGTCTGGCCATATCACCCTAAAGAAAAAAGCGAAGATCCAAAAACCTCCGCTTTCTTTGATCCAATATTTTTACCTATCAGCGCAGGACTTCTTTCACCTTTGCGTTCTTTCCTACACGTCCCTTCAGGTAGTTGAGCTTTGCTCTTCTTACCTTACCTCTGCGTACCACATCAACCTTCACTACTGAAGGGCTGTGAAGAGGCCAGGTCTTGTCAACGCCTACACCGTTGGAATTCTTTCTTACGGTGAACATTGTGTTGAAGCCGCCGCCTACGATCTTGGTAACTGTGCCTTCGAATACCTGTACACGCTCTTTCTCACCTTCCTTGATGAGACCGTGAACCTTAACGGTGTCACCTACGTTAAACTCAGGTACTTCTTTCTTTAACTGTTCCTGCTCAAGTTCTTTGATGATCTCGCTGTTCATTTGTTATTACCTCCCTTGATTTCATCGGGCGTTCTTACGTATCTATGTACCAGCGGAACACCTCTTTACTCGCAACGTATGATATATTAACATATCTGTATGCATTATGCAAGCATTAATTTCTGAATACTATCTCTCCGGTGGCGGCATCCATGCTCTCGATGATGGCGAGGCTTTCCAGTCTTACCCCTTTTTCCCTGATCTTCTTACCGCCGTCCTGGAAGCCTTTTTCTATCGCTATGCCTATGCCCTGCAGTGTTGCTCCGGCTTCTTCTACTATCTTCATAAGTCCTTCCAGCGCGCAGCCGTTGGCAAGGAAGTCATCTATGATCAGCACCTTATCTTCCGGTCCCAGGAACTTTTTGGAAACGATCACATCAGATACGTTCTTGTGGGTAAAAGATTCCACCTTTGCGGTATACATGCTGCCGTCAAGATTGACCGACTTTGATTTTTTGGCAAAAACAACTTTAGCATTAAAATGCTGTGCAACCACGGCTGCTATCCCTATGCCTGAGGCCTCAATGGTAAGGATCTTGTTGATCTCGCAGTCCGCAAACAGCCGCTTCCATTCCTTTCCCATGGCATTAAAAAGCTCTATATCCATCTGATGGTTGAGGAAACTGTCAACTTTCAGGACATTTCCTTCTTTGACCACTCCGTCTTTCCTGATACGTTCCTCAAGTTCTTTCATCAGCGTTCCTCCCTGAAATATGCAAGACCGAGACTCTTAGGCGGCTGCTTGTCTTTTCCGCTCCTTAAGCTGTTTACTATCAGCACGAGAAGTGTAACTACATAAGGCAGCATCTTAAAGAGCTCCTGGGATCTGCGGGTAAGTCCCGGGATATAGTAATACATCCAGTAAAGCAGTCCGAATAGATATGACCCCCAGACCGCATGAGAGGATTTCCAGGTCGTGAAAATGACCAGAGCCACTGCCAGCCAACCCAGCTTTTCTATACTGCCGTCATTAGCCCAGGTCCCCTTTATATAATCCATTACATAGTAAACGCCGCCGAAACCGCTTATGCCGGCACCTATACAGATAGCAAGGTATTTGTTCCTGTCCACATTGATACCTGCTGCATCAGCTGTCTGTGGACTCTCGCCTACGGTTCTCAGATTGAGTCCGCGTCTGGTATGATGCAGGAAAATATGTACGATGATTGCAATGGCTATGGCAAGATATACCATAAAACCGTAGGAGAAGAATAACTTACCTATGGTGCCTGCATTTGATATCCCGGGTATATTGGTCCTGAATGCTGCGGAAGTAACAGGTACCGAGACTGCCTCGAACCTTCCGGCCAGTGTATTCAGCGAACCTCCGAAGAAATTGGCAACTCCGCCGCCGAAGATCGTAAGTGTCAGACCGCAGACGTTCTGGTTTGCCTTAAGACTGATGGTCAGGAAGGCATAGATCAGACCTCCGAGAGCCGAAGCGATAAATGCACTGACCATGGCTATTATGACGCAGAGTATCTTTGAAGGGGAATCGGTACTTCCTTCGTATATGAAGACAGAAGCCAGGGATGCGATACCTCCGAGGTACATGATACCCGGCACGCCCAGATTCAGATTACCGGCACGCTCGGTAAGTATCTCACCTACACAGCCGAAAAGTATGACAGTGCCGAAAGCTATTGCTGCCTGGAAAAGAGTGATAAAACTGTTCATTTCTTCTCTCCTTTCTTTCCGACTATAAGTTTGTAGTTTATAAAAAACTCACTGCCCAGTATGAAGAACAATATGATACCTATAACTATCTTGGATGCAAAATCATTCAGATGACATTTGCTGGCTATCTCGGAAGAACCGCTTTCAAGGAAGGCCAGTAAAAGCGAGATAAGTATCATTGTTGCGGAATCGAACTTTGCAAGCCAGGCTACTATGATGGCCGTAAAACCTCTTCCTCCCGCAGTAGATGTCGAGATGGTATGAGATGCGCCGGCGACCGCCATGAAACCGGCCATTCCGCAGATTGCACCGGACAGCAGCACCGTCCTTATCACCACCTTGGTTACACTGATGCCCGCGTATCTTGCGGTGTTTTCGGACTCACCCACAACCGCGATCTCATATCCGTGCTTGGTGTACTTAAGATAGATATGCATGAAGACTGCAAGTACCAGCACCATTATCAGACTAATGAAATACTGGGAACCGCAGATCTTGGGAAACCAGCCCTCATGTCCGCTCTGGTTGATGACGCCTACGGTATTGGAACCTATGGGATTCTCCCACTTTGCAACGAAATAAGAAGTAAGCTGTATCGCCACATAATTCATCATCAGCGTAAACAGCGTCTCGTTTGTGTTGAACTTCGCCTTGAACAGCGCCGGCAGGAATGCCCATACCGCTCCGGCCAGAGCACTCAGCAAAAACATCAGTATGAACAGCCCTGCGTTACCTATCTTAGCCAGATAGATCATGCAGCCTGCCGATACTATACCGCCCACAAGTATCTGACCTTCGGCGCCGATATTCCAGAACTTCATTTTAAAAGCAGGCGCCAGACCTATGGCGATACAGGAGAGCATCAGCATCTCTTTTACCGTAGACCAGGCTCTGGTCTTTGTCCCGAAAGCTCCCTGGGTCATGGTCACGTATACGGTGACCGGATTATATCCCGTGATAAGGGTTATGACTATGCCACAGACCAGCAGTGCCAGGATCACAGCGACTGCTCTGATCAGCACCTTCTTTTTAAAGGACATAGCTTCATTTTTTACTATCCTGAGTAATGGCTCATTCATGTCCTTCACCGTCTTTCTCTTCTACTATCACGCTCATCCTGCGTCCGACCTCCTGCTTATCGGCGGTATGGCCGTCAAGTATGCCGTTTGCCTGTCCTCCGCAGAGTACGAGTATACGGTCGCAGAGTGCCAGCAGTACATCCAGGTCTTCACCGACATAGATCACTGCCACTCCTTTTTTCTTCTGTTCATTCAAAAGATGATATATGGTATAAGAAGTATTGATATCCAGACCTCTTACCGCATAGGCTGTCATCAGTACCGTAGGGGAAGCTGCTATCTCCCTTCCCACAAGAACCTTCTGGACATTGCCACCCGACAGTCTTCTGACCGGTGTTGTCACACCGGGGGTTACTACTTCAAGTTCTTCCTTTATCTTCTCAGCAAGTTCACGGGGGGCTTTCTTGCTTGTAAAGACTCCCCTTCCCTTGCTGTAATCTTTCAGCATCATGTTTTCGGTCATTCCCATGCTTCCGACCAGTCCCATACCGAGCCTGTCTTCGGGCACAAAAGAAAGATGGACTCCCAGTTCCCTTATATGTCTGGGTGTCATGCCTTTCATCTCAACGGCTTCTTTAGCATCCGGTGCATGATATTTGATGGAGCCGCCTTCTTCTATCTGTTCAAGTCCCGCAATGGCTTCCAGCAGTTCTTTCTGTCCGTTACCGGATATGCCGGCTATACCTAGTATCTCTCCGCCGTATACGTCAAAGGAGATATCCTTAAGTATCTTAACGCCTTCGCTGTTGATACAGTTTATATTCCTTATTTCCAGCCTGAGTTTTTTATCTTTTACTTCAGGTCTCTCTATCTCCAGATCAACCTTTTTGCCTACCATAAGCTCGGTAAGCTTTTCTTCGGTAGCATCTGCGGTATCAACGGTTTCTATATACTCACCTTTTCTGAGTATTGCCACCCGGTCGGATATGCTCAGCACTTCATGCAGCTTATGGGTGATGATGATCACCGTCTTTCCGTCCTGCTTCATGTTGCGCAGTACTCTGAACAGACGCTCCGTTTCCTGGGGCGTCAGCACTGCAGTAGGTTCATCAAGTATAAGTATATTGGCACCGCGGTACAGTACCTTGACTATCTCGAGCGTCTGCTTTTCCGAAACGCTCATATCATAAACTTTTTTATCCGGATTAACATCAAACTGATATTTATCACAGATCTCTTTTATATCTGCCGCAATGGCCTTCCTGTCCAGCTTTTTGTCCGGATCAAGGCCTACCACAAGGTTTTCCGCAGCAGTAAAAACGTCCACCAGCTTAAAATGCTGGTGGACCATTCCTATGCCGAGAGCATATGCATCCCTTGGTCCGCGGATACTAACGGGCTTATCATCAACAAGTATACGTCCTTCGTCGGGATAATATATCCCGGAAAGCATATTCATAAGTGTCGTCTTGCCGCTTCCGTTTTCTCCAAGGAGTGCCAGTATCTCTCCTTTATTAACAGAAAAACTCACATCGCTGTTAGCGTTTACGCTTCCGAATCTTTTTGAAATATGTTCAAAAGTAATTGCAGCCACACTAACTTCTCCTGTCTTTTAAAGTTTATTCAGCTGTAAGTTCGGTAATGCCGTCGATACGGATATCGAAGGAAGGTGCACTTCTGAGCTCAGACTCATGGAAGTAACCGTCCCAGATAGCTTCCTTGTCTTCGGGATCCTCATTTGAGAAGTTACCGTTCATATCAACATGATAGCTGTCAAGATGCTTTCCGCCTACGGTAAAGCTTCCTGCATCAAATACCTTTAATTCGCCGTTTTTGATAGCACTGATCACTTCATCAACCTTATCGCTTGTTCCTTCAGCTACATCGGGTCCCAGCTTGGTGATGGCAACTGCACCGTCAGCATAACCCTTAGACCAGTCTGTAGGTATCTTTCCGCCTTCAAGTATAGTCTTTACAGCCTCGTTATAATATACGCTCCATACGTTTGTTGCAGATGTAAGAGCAGCATGAGGTGCAACGCTTAACATATCTACGTTGTAACCAACGGAATAAACGGGCTTGCCTTTGTCATTTGCATCCTGTACAGCCGTAGGTGCTCCTGTGGAGTCGGCATGCTGTCCGATGATCACACAGCCGTCTGCCATAAGTGCGTTTGCTGCTTCTGCCTCTGCTGTGATATCAAACCATGAGTTGGTATATCTTACCTCCATGGTAACATCGGGATAGATGTACTGTATGCCAAGGAAGAATGCGGTATAACCGCTGACAACTTCTGCATAAGGGTAAGCACCGACATATCCGATCTTAACCTTGTTGCCGTCCATGTTCTCGGCCGAAAGCTTGCCGGCTTCGACAAGTTCCTTAACCTTCATGCCTGCAACAACACCTGATACAAAACGCGATTCATATACGTTTGTGAATGCGTTAGAAAAGTTAGGCAGACCGCTTAATGCGGCCCTGTCACCTGTCATTGATACGAACTGTACATCAGGATATTCCGCTGCAGCTTCTTCCATGAAAGTCTGATGTCCGTAGCTGTTTGAAAAGATTGCTACACAGCCCTGCTCAACAAGGTCAACTGCTGCTTCCTTACAGCTCTCATCTTCGGGAACCGAATACTTCCAGATGATATTGTCGTCATTGAGACCGTTTTGCACCTCGGCAGTCCTCATGCCTTCGATGTGTGCATAAGTATAACCTTCGTTCTCGTCACCCACCAGTATCATACCGATCTTCTTCTCGGATACGCTCTCTCTCTGTACCGATTCGGTCTCTCCTGTCTGACCTTCAGGCTTGTTTCCTCCGCAGCCGACAGCAGCCAAACACATCACTGCAGCCATAAGCGCACTCAAAATCCTCTTTTTCATAATGCTCCTCCTTTTTTTCGAGATGCCCGGCATCTCATCCTCTAAAACAATACTGAATGATATTACAAAAAGGGGTATTTGTAAACTACCCCTTCTGTTCTTTTTTCCACGCAAGCAGATCCTCGAGGACAAGGGGCTTGGAATAGTAATAACCCTGGAAAGTATGGACATTGTATCCCTTCAGGATCTCCTTCATCGCCTCTGTCTCCAAGCCTTCCACGCAGACATTTGCATCAAAAGATGCCGCCAGCTCCGAGAAGTGCTTCATCATCGTCCTCTGTTTGCTGTCGTTTTCTATATTGATGACAAAACTCCGGTCGATCTTTATGATATCGAATTCCAGATCCATCAATAAACCTACCGATGAAAATCCGGTTCCGAAATCGTCCAGAGCCACACGTATTCCCATCCCCCGCAGATTGACTATAACGTTCTTTAAAAGCTGCATATCCACAAGACGGCATCTTTCGGTCAGTTCCAGGCAGAGCCTCTCCGGCGGATAATTGACCTCTTTTAATATCTCTCTTACCGAATCAATAAAATCCGGCCTTTCTATCTGTGAGTAAGACAGATTCACGCTCACATATGCTTTGGGATCGTCAGCAAACATTGTCTTGCCGTCCGTAAGCGCTGTTTTAAGTATCCATCTGCCAAGATCCCGGTAAAGAGGATCTCTTTCGATTATCGGAATGAAGTCATCCGGCGCCACCATGCCGAATTTCTTTGATCTGTATCTGATAAGCGCCTCAACTCCGGTGATCTTCTCGGTCTTTGCATTTACAACAGGCTGATACATCAGATAAAAGCCTTTATAGTTGTTTGCTATTGCCCAGCGGATCTCTCCGAGCTTTGCGATCCTGTCACGATTATTTTCATTCAGAGCATCGTAGAATTCCACCATATCTCCCTGACGTTTCTGTTTGGATTCCTCATAAGCAAAATCGAGGCAGGAAAAAACGGCTCTGTCATTCAGTTCAAAATCATTAACTTCTATGATACCTGCATTCATCTCGCAGACTATGGTATTACCGTCTATCTTAACACCTCTTCTGAAAGAGCTCCTGAATTCTTTATAGCGCTTCTTTATCTCATCAATATTTCTGACACGGCTTATCACCGCAAGCTTTGTACCGTCAAGCCTGTATACCGAACCGGTGTTTTCGACACGATCATAAAGAGACCTTGCAAAATGCTGGATCACTTTATTACCGAAATGATAGCCGTACATTTCGTTGATCTCCGAAAACTTGCTGAAGCCGATCATGGCTATCCTCATACGGTTCTTATTCTGCAGATTTAGGCGGATGTCTTCAAGAAAACCGTACTGGTTCTTAAGACCTGTGATGGAATCTATATTGGAACTTGCGCTGTTGTTCATTATGGTACCGCAGAAATAAAGAGGTTCCTCGGCAAGATCCAGGATGACCATTCCCTTGCAGGTGCACATCACATATTCACCGTCAGCGCGCCTTGCCCTGTACTGCATATCGTGAACACGGGATTTCCCCGCAAAAATATCCGCAACCGACTTTCTGTAATTCTCCACGTCATCGGGATGGATATGTTCTTCCCAGATGTCGCCTGCTCCGAACATATACTCTCCGGGCAGTCCGAAGGTATCCACGCATTCCTTCGACCACCTGGAATAATCATATTTCATATTACAGAGAAAAACGTAGCAGCCCTCGGCCATATTCTCGAATGCCGTAAAGAGATTATCCAGACTCCACCTTTTTTCAGGCGGTACTTTGCTGCTCTCACTCAGATATTTCATAAAGGAACTGCCGTTTCCGCCCTGTTCCTTCAAGGTCTTTTTATTATCATACATAAGCGCGTCAGCGCGTTTGAATACATCGCTTACACTGTCGTCCACATGGGGATCGTATTCGCTCATCCCTATGGCGATCACCGGGCCGTTGCCGCGCCGCATGTTATCTTCAACCTGCAGCATCAGCATCTTTATCAGATCATGCCTTGAGTTATAATCACGTTTCTCAAGACAAGCAAGGAACTCATCCCCGCCTATCCTGAACACGGGACTGTGTGCAAAGGTATCACAGATCATCTTGCAGGAAGCCTTGAGATACTCATCACCCACATTATGTCCGTAGGTGTCGTTCACGGGCTTGAGATTATTCAGATCAAAGATCACCAGGGCGAATTTGCTGACCTCGGCACCGCTGTCCATCTTCTTCTGCAGCAATTTTTCAAATTCCTGATAGGCGTTTTTGTTTCCTATGCCGGTCAGATCATCACGCCTTGCCATTTCCATGGCATTTTTCAGAACCCTGTCCTGTTTCTTTTCCTTTTTAACCTTTTTGTCGACATCGGATACCCCGACGATAAAGTATTCCTCATCTCCACCGGAACCTTTTATGATGCGGATCTGATGATAAACATAGCTTCCGCCATTATTTACACGATATACTATCTCTTCGCTGTCGCCGTCCTTAACCTTTCGCATTAAACTGTCTTCTTTGAAATAAGCAAGCAGTTCATCTTTATCGGAAGGATGGGCATTGGTCTCAATGTCCTCTTTGAGCATCTTTAAGAAATCTTTTCCGCTCTTCTGAGGTTTGAGGGAACGGTTCACAGGATCAACATCAAACCACTGATACTCGCCTGTATCGGCGCTCACATAATAGAGACTGATATAATCAGAAAGTAAGGTTTCCGCTATAATATTGAATATCTGTTGTTTGATCATATAAGCAGTTCCCCGGGTATAATATCAAAGGCTGTCGTGTATAAGTTTTCTTACTGCTCCCGAACCTTCGTTCAGTTTATCGTAATAATCTTTTATCTTATCTTTAAATTTCTGCTTATCACTCATATCGGAACCGAAAAGAGATTCATCATTCAGGACTTCATCTATATTTCCCGAAGCAATCTTAGTTCTCAATTCTTCAAGCCTCGGATCTGAGCTGTGTTTCATCTCGTTTCCGGCATCATCCTTATCTCCGAGATACCTTAAGTATATGGCTATCACAAGAGGGATCACCTTCAGTTCATCAAGCCTGCCTGCTTCTGTATATCCCTTTATGGTATTTCCGAATCTCTGGGGTATCTTCTGGCTGGTATCCGTTGCTATACGCTGGGGAGTATCCGGAAGATTGGGATTCACAAGTCTCTCCTCCAGCACTTCCTTTACGAAAGCTTCGGGGCTTATTATCCCGGGATCCTCGGCTGTTACCAGATTTTCTTCAGCCAGGGCATAAACAAGCTTTTTGAGATCTTCATCCTTCATCTCTTCGCTTATCTTATTGAATCCCAGCAGGCAGCCGCTGACTGCAAGTGCGGTATGCAGGGGATTTAAGCACGCTCCGACCTTCATACCTTCTGCCTTCATTACCGTCTCTCTGTCAGTCATATATACGCCGGCCTTCTCAAGAGCGGGACGCCCAGCCGGAAAACTGTCTTCTATAACAAGATAACCCGGAAGCTCTGCATTTACAAAAGCTGCGATATAGGTTCCTTTGCCAGTCACCCGCATCTCCATATCTTCGATGCCGCAGGAAGTCAGCATTTCGGCTACTTTCCCATCCGGTCTCGGGGTTATCTTGTCTATCATGCTGAAAGGAAAACTTACTTTTGAAGTATCATTCAGATAAGCCATAAAGCCGCTGTCTTTCCATGCTGCAGCGATCTCGCTTACCGAAGCTTTTAATCTGTCACCGTTACGGCTCATGTTATCAAGGCTTACCACCGCTATGGGAAGTTCTCCGGCCTTATATCTGTGATAAAGCATATACGCGGTCATTCCCATTGCCGACTTCGGATCGTTCATGCCCTTTTCCATATCTTCAAGAACCGGCGCAAAGTATCCCTTATCATCCTTTATGGCATAACCCTTTTCGGTGATGGTATAGCTGATCATCTTAAGTGTAGGACTTACGGCAATGGCTTTCAGTCTTTCCAGATCATCCCTTGCAGCAAATGCCTCACCGATGGAGGCGTTGATCTTCTTTACGATACCGCCGTCACTTTTAAGTCCCACATCCAGACAGAGCAGATCATAAGGTCTGTACACCTTGTCAATGGTCTCGCTGTCATAGCATGCCACTGCATTTATGCCGCTTTCGGAATAACCTTCCGCTATCAGCCTGTCACAGATGCCGCCTATATATCCGCGGAAGATATTGCCGGTTCCGAAGTGTACCCACTCCGGCTTTTCCACGGTATTCCTGCGTGCTTTCGCAACATCATAGGCAGGAAGCGTTACACCCGCTTTCTCCCATTTTTCTTTTTCATTAATGATACTTTCAAGATTTAATTTCATTTTATTTCTCCAACATATCCCAAGCTCCGAGTATATACATGATACCCAGTGCCCTGTCATAGAGACCGTATCCGGGTCTGCACTTTTCGCCCCAGATATGTCTGCCGTGATCCGGCCTGATATATACCTCGGGATTTTTATCGTGAAGAGCCTTTATTACGCCGAGTACTCCCACGTCACCATCACAGTCCCTGTGGGATACTTCGCTGAAGTCGCCGTTTTCATAGATCTTAACGTTTCTGATATGCGCAAATGCTACCCTGTCGGCAAACCTCTCGGCTATGGCAGGGATATTATTGTGTTCGCTTGCTCCCAGTGAACCGGTGCACAGAGTGAGGCAGTTGCAGGGATCATCTACCATACTGAGAAAACGTTCAACGTTCTCTTCCGATGTTATCAGTCTGGGGAGTCCGAAGATGTCCCAGGGGGGATCATCCGGATGTATAGCCATCTTTATCCCGCATTCGTGGCAAACCGGCATAAGTTTCTCAAGGAAATACTTAAGATTCTCCCAAAGCGTTTCTTTATCGATCTTTGAATACTTTTCGAAGAGACTGTCAAGTTCCGCCATTCTTTCGGGTTCCCAGCCGGGCATTGTCAGTCCTTTGCATTCTTTAAGTATGTATTCTGCCATCTCCTTAGGATCCTGTTTGATCCTGGACTTCTCATAGAAAAGTGCAGTTGAACCATCAGGAAGAGGATGGAAAAGATCCGTTCTTGTCCAGTCGAATACAGGCATAAAGTTGTAGCATATGACTTTTACACCGAATTCCTTAAGGTTCCTCATGCTCTCGATATACTTATCGATATACATGTCACGTGTAGGTGCTCCGGTCTTTATATCATCGTGCACATTCAGGGACTCGACCACGCTCACTCCGAAACCTTTGGCTTTGATCTCATCCACAGCCGCCTTTATCTCGTCCTTTTCCCATACTTCACCGGGAAGTTTGGAATGCAGGGCCCAGACTATCTCGTCTACCCCGGGGATCTGTCTGATCTGATCCAGACTCACACTGTCATTGCCGCTGCCATACCAGCGAAAACCCATTTTCATTACTTATACCGCCTTTTTATTCTTTTAGTTTTGGCATCCGTTCTCCTAAATAAGGGCCGTCGCAAGCTATTATATCAAAGACAGCCGCGTCTGCCAAATAATTCATTAGTTCTTCTGTATCCTCATACTTTCAGCCGGTCCGAGATAGCAGTCCGGCAGTTTTTTGACTTTTTTGGCTATTATGATACGCTCCAGCACGTTTTCCACCCTGGTACCATAGAAACTGATGCTGTTGAGCCCTTTTTCAAATACCTCAAAGGTTTCAGCCTCTCTTACGTGATCGAGCACACCCTTGCCCCATTCGTAGGAACTTCCTGCATCATAAGTTTCATTGACCACGTTGACTCTTTTGATCTCACCACCGTTTACCGAATAGCAAAGATCGATACCTTTACCGTGAACAAAGGGATTCACCGGCTCCAGTACAAATATGATCCTGTATTCGCCGCCCTCCGTAAGGCTGAAATCATATCTTGCAAGCGGAGCATCAGCAGCATTCTCTATATCCTGATCCAAAGGAAAGAGTTTGATCGCATCCTCGTTACGTCCCAGATCTTTTAATACTGCAAACTCACCCTTATTGCCCTTTTTAAGCTCATGGAAATCGCCCGCATCCATGACCACCATATCGTTTTCCTCGATAAAGGCTGCTCCCTCTCCGTTTAATACAAGTGTTGATACCTCTATCTTAACCTTATTGTTTCCTATACATACAAGTATCTCGCCTTTTGCTGTATAAGGCTCCGGCTCTTTCTTAAGCAGGGACTTGTCAATGCGGACACTTATCTCGGTATAAGGTTCTCCGAGTCCTATCCTGCCTTCCTTTCTGTCGGTACTGATCCATTCTTCCGATGTACTTATGCTGAATTCTGCCCTTTCGGTCCCTCTTGTAGCTATAAAGAATCTGCCTCTTGCCTGATCTGCATCTTCCTCTTCATATACAGAAAGCTTCAGGCGTCTTCCGGTCCATTCGCCGCCACAGCTGTATCCGCATTCTCCGATCATTCCCACACATACATCGGTCTTGTTTACCGGAGTCACATATTCAAGAGTGGGATAAGTGCTTTCTTCGCTGTTCCAGTTTCTGAAACCTATATGCTCTGCCATGCCGAAACCGTACCACTTGCCTTTATCAGCAGCATGCAGCATATCCTTGAGTTCCGTATCCCTTTCCAGACACTTCTTTACCCTTTCGGCATAGTCATTTGCAACGACTAGCCCCATAGACGCATAGTAGTGATTATAAGCACTGCAGATCCACATCCTTATATTGTTCATACCTGCGTATACTTTATATGAGACAAGTTCCGTAAAAGCCGCTTTATACCGCTCGGGGCAGTTCTCATCCGCCCGTCTGCAGATCTCTTCTATCTCTTCAGTCTCCTTAAGTATCCTGTCGGCCTCATAGCCTTCCTTTACGCTGTAGATCTGAGCGCTCATATGCTCAGGTCTTCTGTTGTTCATGAGCCTTCCGTATCTCATATACATATCAGCAAGCTCAGTGAGCGTTTCACTGTCAAAAGCAGAGCCGAAATTATGCATAAACCAGCGCTTCATATACGCAGCTGTTTCATTTGGTGCGGTGATACCCAGACTGTCATAATCATAGGCCAGATCCAGGAAATAATTGAGCGGCAGCTCGTTCATGCCCAGATCGCCTACGTTCACTATCCAGAGTTTCCTGATACCTCTTTCGTAAGCCGTGGTCATCTGTTCCCACACAGCAGGCAGATGGGTGGAATCTATCCACTCATAAGATACCGGTCCGCCGTGATAATCAAAATGATAATACATGCCGAAGCCGCCGGGATGTTTTCTCATATTCTCATCCGGAAGACTCCTCACGTATCCGTGATTATCATCACAGAGCATCAGTATCACGTCATCCAGTTCCGGATAATCCTTAAGTCCCGGATTCTGCTCATCACCGTAATAATATGCCTCGACTTCCTTGTAAAGCGCTATCATGCGGGGCACTTTTTTCAGATCCTCGCAGACTTCTTCCTTAATCAGCTTATTCTGGGTAACAAGGACTTTCTTTATCAGATTGATATTTGCCCCCAGGCCTGCTTCTCCCATGATCATGGAATCCCTCTCTCCGCGCATGCCGAGGGTTATCACATTTTCAAGATGACCGTTCCTCTTTAAGCCGTCCCTCCAGAACTCGGTTATGCCTTCTTTATTGGAAAGGAAATCCCAGGCATCGCCGTATTTGGAGCCTTCACCTCTTACCATGGAATACTCTTCACCGTGTCTTAAGCAGGGCTCATGATGGGACAGTCCCATTACTACTCCGAGTTCATCTGCAAGCTCGGCACTTTCAAGTCCGGGTCCGTCAAGCGCAAAATTGGATGCCCACATTGCCGGCCATAAGTAATTGCCTTTCATGCGAAGCAGTATCTCAAATACATTGATATACATCTTCGCATTTACTCCGCCGAAATTCTTATTGCACCAGTTTCCGAAACAGGGCCATTCGTCATTTATGAAGAACCCTCTGTATTCCACCGAAGGTTCTTTTGAGATATATTCTTCTTTGATCTCAAGGTATTCGGACTTGGGCGGCACCACATCCGACCAGTTGACATAGGGAGAAACTCCCATAAGTTCGGATATTCTTAAAAGACCGTATATACAGCCTCTTTTATCACTGCCTGCCACGATAAGCTTGTCATCCCCGTCAGGGATAAGCGCATAGACTTCCCTTTTTACTTTAAGCTGATCCGCCGCCTTATAATTCTCATCAACTATACTGTTTTCCCCTGCTATACCGAAGATAAGCCTGCATCCTTTGATGCCGTCAGCTGCGGACGCCTCATCGATCTCTTTTACTTCAGGCTTAAATCCCAGACATTTTTCAATATCCGAACACAGCCAGCCCGCAACCTTTATAAGTCCGCTCTTTGTTCCTTTTTCGCAGATCAGTGTCAGCCCTTTTTCCTTACTTATTTTCATCAGTTTACTATCCTTTTATATATTTGTTCTGTAATATGCTTCCAGCTTAGGTCTTGCCTTTACATAGTACTCTTTTAATCCCTCGTCAAAATGCTTTCCCATGCCGTCCATGATTATCTTGTCCGCTTCTTCGAAAGACATAGATTCTTTATACACACGTTTGCTGACAAGCGCATCATAGACATCCGCTATAGCCATTATCCTTGCTTCCAGCGGGATTGCCTCACCCTTAAGTCCCTCGGGATATCCGGAACCGTCCCAGCGTTCATGATGATAATGCGCCACGTTTTCCGCTATCTTTTTAAAGCTCTCATCATCGGTACTCTTAAGTATCTCGTGGACTGTCTTTGCTCCTTCTTCAGCATGTTTTTTCATCTTCTCGAACTCTTCGGGCGTGAATCTTCCCGGCTTTCTGAGTATCGCATCATCAACGGCGATCTTTCCCAGGTCATGCATGGGCGCTGCCTTTATGATATCCCTGCAGAATTCATCGGAAAGCTTAAGTTTTCCGTCTTTTCTGATCTCGTCAACAAGCATCCGTACTCCTTCGCTGGTACGCTTGATATGTCCTCCGGTGGAGTTGTCACGGCTTTCAACCATGGTCGCCATGCTGAGGACCAGATTATCATGCATCAGGACTATGGATCTTGTCTTTTCCTCTACTTCTTCTTCCAGTTCATTATTGTACTTATCCAGCAGTTTAATATACTTCTGGTTCTGTGTATCATCAGCCAGAAATACCTGATACCCTCTGCGCTTCACTCCGTCGAAGAGATAATCAACGTTGACGGTATACATCTTATCCTCTTCTTCGCTGTTTTCGTCTCTGAGGATATACAGGTTTTTATTGGCGTTTTCATCTTCTTTAAAATGCGTGACCCAGTGCACCACGGTCTTATCAAGTTCTTTCACTCCGCTTATGCCCGAGTCTATGCTCAGGTTTCTTAATGCAGGAAGGATATCCTTTGCTGTCTCATTGCTTCCGAGATAATTCATATCAAAGTCCATGATGATAAAACCGGTATCACCGGACTGTACCAGTGATTCGGTAACGATATCCCCAACTGCGTATAAAGACATCCTGTGGGCTATAAGAAGATAGGTGATCTGTGCGATAACATAGGTTATGGGCACCACCTCAAAATTTCCTCTGAAGAAACTGTTCATGTAATACCCTGTCATAGCTGCCGCTTCGGGCAAAAACAACAGGTTCAGTATCTTTCGTGATACCTGCTTTTTATTGAAATACGAATAAACGATCAGAGCCATACCGGCAAGGAAATACACTCCCACAACTATGTAGAATACGGTATGGAAAGGTCCGTAGGTCTTTGTGACCATTATTCCCGAAGGGGTCATGACCGCTTCAATGGACTTGTAATACAGATCGCTGTATCCGATGGAAAGTATGGTGGCATACAGAAGCGTATTGATCAGGAAAGTTCCGGTCCTGACAAGTTTGCTTACCTTGATATCGCAGAGATTGCAGACCGTCATGGTCACGAACCATGGCAGGTAACATCCTCCCATATAAAGCACCTTCAGGGCTGCAGTATAGACATCAACCGAGGTGCTCCAGTACATAAGTGTATATGCAAGATTGCTGAGGGGTATCATGATGAATACCCCCAGCAGGCTCGCATTAAAATGACGGTGCCATATAAAAACATATGCCACTGCCAGTATCACCGATAGGATAAAAAATGTCAGGTAAAACGCTTGAAGCATTCCAAACTCCGTTATCAGATCAGTTCAGCTATATCGATATTCTCGCCTGTAAGGCCTACATAAGCGCCGTCACCTGCTTCTGCTGATTCTGCATGTGCAAGGAGCCACTTATTGCAGGCGGTCATCCACTTATCCTCTTCATTGAATGCCTTGAGCGCGGGTACTGCTCCGTTTGTTCCCTTAGGCAGTACTATGGCAACCTTAAAGCCGTCACCCTTCTTAGCTGAGCAGGGCGCATAGTGAAGACTTGTCTCATATACTTCAACAACCTGGCCCTTCTTTGCAAGGAATGCTTTAACTTTGGATGTATCCAGCTTTCCGTCCACGATATCATCAGCTTTGGCAAGAAGCAGGATAAAATCCGTTGAACCGATGTTAAGCTCGCTGTCACGATGATATTCAAGGCAGTTAAGCTTGGTGTTGTGTCCGTTGCAGTAACCTATCTGTATGGGCATGCCGCCGTAGGCATTATTCTGGAGTACTCCGAAATCACAGGTATACTCAAGTGCCGCACAGCTCATCACGTATTCAACTCCGTCGGGAAGCGGTGTAGCTTCATCGAGTGCCTTAACAAGGCAGCCCGTATCATAGCCGAGCACCTTACCGTAAGGTTTGAATTCGGGATCATTGACTGAATAGATCTTCATAGCAGTTTCCTCCTTTGGATGGGTTTATTTTCAGCTATTAATTATAGCTTTAATGCTCTTTGCGGTCTTCCTATATTCCTGTATGAAATGCTCATGATTTGCTTTAACAAACTCTTTGTCATCCGCTCCCGAAGCATCTTCCAGAGCTTTGGCAAGTTCTGAGACTTCTCCTGCTCCTATGGTTTTTGACGAACTCTTTAAGGAATGCACGAGTACTTTGTATTCCTTCATGTTTTCTTCTTCGAGATATACGGCAAGTTCCCTGGCTTTTTGGTTACATTCTTCAGTGTAATCCCGGAGTATCTCCATGTAAAAGCTCTCGTCTCCTGCACAGTATAACAGTGCCGCAGCTGTATCAAGACCGGCGCTTTTAAGTTTTTCAATACTGCCCGTAGCCTTGCTTTTCTCTTCTTCACCTTCATCGGGATCAAATTCCATTATATCATCCTCGGGTGAAAACTCCATTATATCTTCGGAACTTCCGGCTTTTTCATTCTTTTCTTCCGGCCAGCTTATCATTTCCTCCGGCAGATATTTTATGAGCTTTTCTTCCAGCCTGTCCACTTCTATGGGCTTTGAGAGATAATCGTCAAAACCGGCTTCCAGATAGTTCTCTTTTGCACCGACTACAGCATTGGCTGTCAGTGCTATTACAGTCATACCCTCAGGGATAAGCGATCTTTCTTTAAGGATCTTCAGGACTTCTATTCCGTCCATCTTGGGCATCATATGATCAAGGAAAACGATATCGTAGTAATTATCGCTTATCAGCTCTATGGCTTTTTCGCCGGAACCCGCTGTATCCGGCACTATACCGTTAAGCTTCAGCAGGTTTTTAGCCACACTCAGGTTCATCTGATTATCATCCACCACGAGTATCCTGGCATTCTTTATAAGCGGATGCCTCTCACCGCCCCTGATCTCCTTGCTGTGCGACAGTCTCTTTTCGTAATCTCCTATGGGCGTATCATCAATAACAGACTGTTTGAGAACAAAGGAGAATTTTGAGCCCTTTTCATAGATGCTCTCCACTTTAAGCGAGGAATCCATCATCTTAAGCAGCTTGGTGATTATCGACATGCCTAGTCCCGTGCCCTCGATATTACGGTTACGTATCTCATCGAGACGCTCAAAGGACTCAAAGAGCTTTTCCATATCCTCTTCACGTATGCCTATCCCTGTATCTTTAACGCTGACTTCTATCCAGATATTGTCACTCTGCCTGTTCTTTTCACGGATTGAAAGTGTCACTTCGCCCTTTTCCGTATACTTAACAGCATTTGTCAGAAGGTTCATGATCACCTGCGTGACTCTCACGTCGTCTCCGAACAGTACCGAAGGCAGTTTTTCGTCGACATTAACATTGAACTTCAGATCCTTTGCCTTCGCCCTTTCGGAAATGGAATTCACAAGATTATTGATCATGCTTGCAAGATCGTATTTAACCGGTATTATCTCCATCTTGCCGTCTTCTATCTTTGAGAAATCAAGTATGCTGTTGATTATCGACAGAAGATTGCGTCCCGCAGCCTGTATATTATCGGCATATCCGAGTATTTCTTCGTCCGATGACTCCCTGAGTATCATCTCGTTCATACCGAGCACCGCATTGATCGGTGTACGTATCTCATGGGACATCTGCGCAAGAAACTGGCTCTTTGCTTTTCCTGCTGCGATGGCCGTATCCGCAGCCTGTTTCATCTTTCTGTTAGTCTCGTCCTGCCACTTGATCATGTTTGAAAGGGTACGGTATACCATGACGATACAGAACGCGAAGATCACGAAGCATGCAAGCCCGTAAAACATAACCTTTCCGTAAATGCTCCATATATTTGCGACCACATATACCGTAAAGCCCGCCTCCTGTCCGGATGCAGCGGTTATTACTTTAAGCCTTTTATCATAATCTTTTATGATATGCGCTTCCTGTTTACGTATATCAACATCACCGTATACCAGATCATTGACATTGCTCTTAGCTTCGGTGGTCATCTGATAACTGCCGTAAGGATGGTTGATGATATCTCCCTGAGAATCAACAAGGAAAGCATAGCCGTCTTCGGAATAGCTGTCTCCGAGTATATTCACCAGCTTGTCCATAAAGAAGTCGATGCCGAAGTTACCGAGAAACTCACCTGTGTCGGCATCATAGACTTTTTCTGAAAAGGTAACACAGTAAGCACCGGTCTGCTGATCATAATAGGGTGCGGATATGCTCCAGTTGCTGCTCCCCTTCATCAGGTCCACATACCAGCTTCTGGTATCCACTCTCCATCCCGGTTCCGGCTTCCATCCGTTGTTCATAAAGACGCAGGGCTCGAATTCCGGATTGGCCATATAGGTAACGGAGATCTCGGGATAACGTTCGGTGATCCTGTCAAGGAAGCTGATGAAACTGTCATAATCATCCAGCATTTCCGGATTGGTAGCGATCACGCTCACAAACATATCAAGTATGCTCTTCTGGCTTTCCACCCACTGGGAAAGCGTGAACTGGTAACTGTCTGCTTCCTTCTGCATCATTACGTTTGACCATTTGCCTATCATGGATATGTTCATGTAGAAACATATGAACATAACAAAGAGCATCAGTGCGATTATCGCCCGCATAAAGCGTTTGTTCATGCCTTTGACGCTGATCTTTTTACCGCTGTCCTTATTTTCTTCACTTCTGACTATGCTTGAATAGGACATGATCTGTCCCACGGTCTCATTAAGCCTCTCGCCCGCAGCATGTATCAGGGCAAGTCTTTCTGCCGTATCCTCATCCTTCTGATGATCCTTGGCCGAGTTTTCAAGTATCCTGTTAAGGGGTTCCTTAAGTTCTCCGGTCAGATTGCTGAAGAACTTCTCTTTGGAATCCAGAGCTTCCTCTGCATTTCTCTGGTTCTTTACCGCCAGCAGATACAGAATGACTATTATCACAAACAAAGCAACAGACAGCAGCGCAGTGACTACCAGCTGCACATAGGAATTCCTGTAGAGCTCCCAGTCATTCTCGCTGATTATCAGCACCCATTCATTTCCGGAACGTGTAGCAAAAAGATTCTCATAAAGAAGCCCGTCTTTGATCCTGGTCTTGGCAACACCGGTCTTATTCTTTGCAAGATTCCATATGCCTGTATACTCGGGAAGTGCCGTGGAAAGCTGCATGCCGATCATTCTTTCATCCGCGCAGCCTGCGATTATCCCCTCTTCGGTAACTATTACGGCATTGTGGGAACCGGCTTCATACATCTGCTTGATGTGGGCCTGAATGTTTTCCATCGTGTAGTCTGCAGCGACTACCGTGGATCCGTCAGCCAGCATTACCGCCACTGTATAACAGATACTGCCCGTCATGGCATCAATATAAGGCGGGGAAACATAAGGCTTTCCGTTAGTCCTTACGGCACCCGTATACCACAGCCTCTCGGTTGCTATATAGTCATCGGGCATATCAAAATCAGGGATGATGGCAAAACCGTCTCCCGCGATATAGAAGTTAAACACACCGTTATCTTCAGCCAGTAATTCTTTTTTCTTTGCAAAAATGAAATCTTCAAGATCGCCGGGGTCATTCAGATGTTCCCTGGCTTCGATCGCCATTTCCATGGCAAGATTTTCAGCATTCTTTATGGTGCTCTCAAGCTCCCCGCTTATCATCTCAAGCTGGTAAGTACCTGAATCAAGAGTCTGCCTCCTGGTCTGGGTAAACACCATAAATATATTCATGAAAGTAACTGCAAGCAAAAGCGAGGCAATGAGTATGATCACCCCGGCATGCTTTTTGTTATTCATTTATCTTCTTCCTCTTTGACATCCGTTTCTTCAGCCTCTGACTTCTATTTATCCTCAGAAGACTGTTCCTTAACCGCATCCCCGATATAATTACCGTCTTCGTCCCACTTGTCTTTATCTATTATCCAGTCTTTGACTATTACAATCCCCACCACCAGCGCCATCATGGCCACCGGAAGTATCACATGCCAAAACATACCAAAACCTCCGCAACCCATCCTCAAAAGTCCTATAAATTATATCAAATCTCCTCATGTCCAGTCAATCAAAATAGTACAATACTAAACGCCTTTTATCCATCATAGTCCAAGCAAGCGAGTTAAGAAGCCTGCTTTGTTTTATTCCGAGATGTTTGAAACAAGGTTGCCGCAAACAAGAGCAGTGTTTGTCCCGCGAGGTTGCTGCGTGCCGGTGGCACGCGTTTAGCAACGACCGAGCCGGCAGGCGAGATAAGCGAAGCATGCCCGAGTTTTTCAGTCGGAAGGCGCTCGGCCGTAGGCCGACTTTTGCATCGCCTTCCGACCGTTCAAATCCCCTCAGGTCCACGTAAAAAAGCACCCTTTAGGTGCTTTTTTACGTGGACCTGAGGGGATTTGAACCCCTGTCCGAAACGTCCGCCATTGCCCTTCTACTATCATAGTCTTTGGATAGACATTCCCTCCGCCGCAGCGTCAAAGACACCGGATACGGTTTCAGTAGCTTCATAAATCTGCCGCATGCTCAAAGCTTTGCATACGCGTTTCCTGCAATCCGACGCCCTTACCTCACCCTGCAGGTGGGGTGAGAAGGACGGGCTGCACTCAGGCAGCCAGTGCTAAATTATCTTCAGCGTTTAATTTAATTTTGGGTTTGACGCACACCTGCGGATAGCTTCTTCAACTTAAAACGCCCCGTCGAAACCTGTCAGGCCCTTTATAGTAAACGCAGCGGATATTGCGTTTATTATTATATATTATGACATAAATATATGCTTATAACAACAGGTAAAAAAACCTGATACACCTCATCCGGCACGCAGCAACCTCAAGGGGAAGGCTTAGAGGTTCTTGACTTTGAAGTCACGCTCGAGTTCGCGTCTCGCATCCTTCTTGGCGATGTCCTGACGCTTGTCGTAATTCTTTTTACCACGGGCAAGTCCTATCTCCAGCTTGGCTCTTCCGTCTTTAAAATATACCTGAAGCGGAGCTATGGTATAACCTGCCTTTGATGTATCTCCGGTAAGCTTGTTTATCTCACTCTTGTGAAGGAGCAGCTTACGTACGCGGAGCGGATCACGGTTAAAGATATTTCCCTGCTCATAGGGTGAGATATTCATCCCCACTATGTATACTTCACCGTTCTCGATACGGACATAGGCTTCTTTGATGCTGCATTTGCCCTGCCTCAGGCTCTTTACCTCAGTACCTTTGAGTTCCAGTCCCGCTTCGTATTTCTCTTCGATGAAATAATCGAAGTATGCCTTTTTATTATTTGCGACGAGCTTTATTCCTTCTTTTTTCATTTTCCCATACCAGTTTGAAATCGATGGTCCGAAGCAAAAGATCCACTGCATCGACCTTTACTTTTACCTTTTCTCCGAGTCTGTATCTTTTCCCGCTGTATCTGCCTATAAGTGCATATTCTCTTTCCGAATAGTCAAAGTCATCGCCTTCCATCTTCGAGATATGTACGAGGCCTTCCACGGTATTCGGAAGCTGTACATAAAGCCCCCAGCCCGTTACTCCGCTGATCACCCCTTCGTATACCTCACCTATCTTATCGGCCATGTATGAGGCCATCATGAGTTTGTCGGTATCACGTTCGGCATCTACCGCTCTCCGCTCTCTGTCGGATGACTGTTTTGCCACTTTATCCAGGATCTTTTCATAGTGCTTGATACGTTTATCACCAAGCTTATCCTTAAGTTCCTCTTTAAGTATCCTGTGGATCTGCAGATCCGGATAACGCCTTATGGGGGAAGTAAAGTGGGTATATTCCTTTACCGCAAGCCCGAAGTGGCCGAGACATTCGGTATCATATCTTGCCTGCTTCATGCTGCGGAGCGCCAGTGTCCTTATCAGATCCTCTTCATCCCTGCCTGCTATCCCCGAAAGAAGCTTCTGTATCTCTTTGGGAGTGATGCTTTCCGGATCACCCTTCATGTGATAACCGAAGGATCTGAGCAGTTCCATAAGATCACTCATTCGATCGGGATCCGGTGTTTCGTGAACCCTGTAGAGGAAAGGAAGTTCCTGTTCCAGCATATGTCTTGCCACGCATTCGTTAGCGCTTAACATGAACTGCTCGATAAGCGCCGTTGCGCTGTTCCGCTCATAAGGATGTATATCTTTTACGCTACCGTCCTCATCCAGTTCTATCTTGCTCTCGGGCAAATCAAAATCTATGGATCCGCGCTTGCTCCTCATCTTCTTGAGTGCGGCAGCCAGTTCTTTCATGCTCTCAAACATGGATACAAAATCTTTGTATTTCTTTTTAAGCGCCGCATCGTTCTTATCTATTATACCCGCAACCGCCGTATAAGTCATCCTTCTGTCGACATTTATCACACTTTCGCAGATCTCATACTCTCTTATTATGCCGCTCTTTGAGATACGCATGATACAGCTCATAGCCAGACGGTCAACACCCTCATTAAGGGAACATATGCCGTTTGAAAGTTCCACCGGGAGCATGGGTATCACACGGTCTGCAAGATAAACGCTGGTGCCGCGCTTAAGTGCTTCTTTATCAAGTATCCCGCCTTCTTTGACATAGTGGCTCACATCGGCGATATGCACTCCGAGGATATAGTCTTTTCCTTTCATCTCAAGGCTTACGGCATCATCCAGATCCTTTGAATCCTCGCCGTCGATCGTGACCATCTTGAGCTTTCTGAAATCCCTGCGACCCCTGATATCTTTCCTGCCCACATGATCGGGCACAGCCAGGGCTTCTTCCTTCACTTCCGCATTAAAGGATTCCGGGAGCTCGTACTGCCTGATTATGGCAGTTATGTCTGCATGGGGATCGCCCACACGTCCGAGTATCTCGGTGATCACGCCTTCCGGCCGCCTGCCTTCTCCCCCGTAATTCTTTATACTGCAGATAACCTTATCTCCGTCAGTGGCATTCATATCATCCGCACCCGCCACATAAATGTCATCGGCTATCTTCTGCAGATCCGGCACTACAAAACCGAAATCCTTTGATTTCTGATAGGTACCCGCCACAAAGCTTATCTCGTGAGCCAGTACTTTTGTGATCCTGCCTTCGATACGGTGACCGTGTCTCTTATCCAGCAGTTCAACCAATACAGTATCCTTGTGAAAGGCTCCGCCCATATTGCCGTGGCTTATGAAGATATCTTCTTCCAGTTCTTCCACTTCCACAAAACCGAAGCCTTTACGGTTGCTTATCAGTGTTCCTTCAAGAACCGGGGTACTGCTTTTCTTTTTACCGGACTTTTTTGCTTTTGTCTTTTCCTTTATTCTCTTTTTTGTATTCTTTTTATCCATTTTTCTCCTTAAAACTTAAAAACCCCTCGTTATTACGAGGGGCGTGTGATCAAATAAAACTCATTATTTGAGTCTTGACATATTCAGGAGTATTACCAGTACAAGTCCTACAGCCGAGAATACTCTGGTGAGCATCAGCATCATGCCTTCTCTCGATCTGCCCTTGTTCTTACTCCAATATGTATCTGACGATGCGCCTGTAAGTCCGCCTATACCGGACTCACGCCCCTTCTGCATAAGTACTATCACGCAGAGCGCGATGCAATCGATTATAAAAAGTATTGTTAAAAATATACGCATAACAAAAACCTCCGTTCACAACAAATGGTATATTAACATAAATGATCCTATAATGCAAGAACCTTTTTTAAAAGCTTTTAAAAACGTGCAGGATGTTCTTTCCATCCTCATAACGGTAATCGATCTCATCCACTGTCTGCTTGACCATATATATCCCCAGACCGCCGATCTGTCTTTCCTCAGCGGAAAGATTGATGTCCGGATCCTCCTTCTTAAGCGGATCATAGGGCACACCGCTGTCTATAAAAGTGATGGATATCCCTCTGGGATCTTCCTTAGTCTCCACAAGGATCTTCGCATTTCCCGTACCTTCTCCGTATGCATAATGAGAAATATTCACAAAGATCTCTTCTACCGCCACGGTCATCTTAATGATGATCTTGGGCGGGCAGTCCATCTTCTCCATCTCTTCAGAGACAAGATCCAGAACAGTATTCAGATTATCGTCTATTGCTGCTATATCCAATTCCCGCATTTATCTAACCCCTCCACAATAGTACGCACTATTGTCAGTGTTCATCCCCGGCAAAACGCCGGTTCATAAACTTAATTACCGTTTCCGATATATCTGCATGCAAGCATTGTGATATCATCAAACTGAGGCGCATCTCCGACAAACTCATCCATGGATTTGCGGACATTCTTTAACAGCACATCCGGATTGGCATCCGCATCTGCGTTAAGTGCATCAAGCATACGGTCAGTGCCGTAAAGTTCATTATTATTATCTGTTGCCTCGGGCACACCGTCGGTATATACATAAAGGGTATCCCCGGGATGAAGTTCAAACTCATGCTCGCGGAATTTGAGCCCTTCCATTGTAGCCACGGCGGGAGAATGCTTATATTTTATAAGCTCAAATTCACCGCCTGCTCTTCTGATGCAGGGATATTCATGTCCCGCATTTGCTGCAACTCCCTTTCCTGTGGAGATTTCCATGATAGCAAGCCATACGGTAACAAAGAGTTCCGCTTCATTTCCCTCGCATAATTCTTCATTTGCATAGGCAAGTACTTCGGCAGGTGTTCCGCCTAACTGCGCCCTGTTTTTGATAAGGGTCTTGGCAATGACCATGAACAGAGCCGCCGGCACTCCCTTACCGGACACATCCGCCATGACCATACCGAGATGATCGTCATCTATCAGGAAGAAGTCGTAGAAATCGCCTCCCACCTCTTTGGCCGGCTCCATAGTTGCAAAGAGATCAAATTCGTTCCTCTCAGGGAAAGCGGGGAAAATTCTCGGCAGCATATCCGCCTGGATCTGGGTAGCGACATTCAGTTCCGCTCCTATCCTTTCCTTTTCAGCCGTTATCACCGTCAGGTTAGACACGTAATCGTTTATATCGTTCATCATGTGTCCGAAACTTTCGGAAAGACCTTCGATCTCATCACCGGTCTGTATGGCAGCTCTGTTCTCAGCTGCATTGTATCCGCTTTTGGCATCGGCATAATGATCTCTCTCGGCAAAAGCATCCACCTGTTCCGCCAGATCTTCCAGCGGCTGGGTTATCCTTTTTTCAACATAACTTAAGAAAATTATGGTCACAAGGAACATTACGTTAAGTGCTATACCGACCACGCTGTATACATGGCCCCAGAGTTCCACCGGCTCCTGCAAAACCGCGCTCTCTGCACGATAACTGGTAACACCTACCATGAGCACGGAGAATACCGTGATCAGAAGGAAGCCCAGCACCACCTTGGCCCTAATGGACATGATACGGATATTCACACGGAATTTCTCACTTCTGAATTCCCTTACCGGTTTGAAGATATAGACCATCTCAAATACGGCAAAGATTATGGCTGCGATAAGCGCTTCGTTTCCGTCAAGCATCCAGTTTGCGGTACGTTCTGCGAGAAAATAGAGTACGCCTGCGGCACAGATCACAAACAGCAGCACATCGGGGAAATAATCCATAAAGCCTTTTTTCTTAACAGACTTTTCATCTCCCTCTTCTGCAGGAAGAGTCGGTGTCCAGAACTGTGCGTTACGGTTACTGGTGATCAGCAGAGTCGCGGGAACACCGAGGATAACCGCAAAGTCAAAGTTGTTGAAGAACAGCAGCAGTCCCGAAGATCCGAACTGCTGGAAGCCCAGATGCTCGAAGAGCAGCGACAGCAGCACTGTCGTAATAAGCGAATCCACGAATACGATATAGATGAATTTAAGTATGTCCTTAACACTCCTGAGACGGGGTTTAACGACATAACCGCGGCCGAAGTCAAGACTGTACCAGAGTTTATAAGGAAGGTAAGCATAGAAGAAGTTGATGATAAATCCGCCGATCAGTATCTTAAATCTGAATACGGAAAACAGCGAGTCAAAACCATAAGAACTCACCGCATCGATGATATCCGATATCAGGTTGGCTATGGCTATGCCCCAGGCTCCGGCAGGTCCCCACAAAAGACCGAAGACGACGGGTATCATATTTGCGGGACGCACTTCCGTCATTCCGTCGACCAGAGTAAGAAGCTTCTTGAAGGGCAGCGCAACTACCAGGAACAGTGCACCCACGCAGACCATTCGTATCAGCCATTTCTTTTTTTTGAATACCGAAAAAATGTCCTTCATCAACTCGTCCTCCTACAACACGACCATGAAATTGTTATAACCTATCGTTCTTCTGTAACTGTATTCCGAAGCTATCTTTTTAACTATTCCTATACCAAGCTCATTTACCGTATTCTTTTCTTTTTCATCGTCCATCAGTCCGCTGCGCACATCCTCCATATCCCCGACTTCTTTAGTAGGGTCAAACTGTGTCAGGTTGTCTCTGATCCTCAGCCTGGATTTGCCGCCTTCTCTTGCTATCATGATATCCGCATAATCAAAGCCCCTGTGTTCGCCTGCCATATTTACAACGTTAACGACAAGTTCTTCGATTACCAGCGTGATGTAATATGCCTGCTTGGGACCTATACCGGCTTCATCGCAGTACATTTCCACCTCGCTTAATAGTTCGGGCAGATTCTCCTTCTTTGCAGGAAGTATCTTGCGGAAGCCTCCTTCGGCCCTTTCAAATTCCTTCTTGTCAAGCATAAGGAATCCTTTACGCGAGATAAGGCAGTACAGCAGTATGCAGGTATTAGTAGCCGCCGACGCAGCCAGCAGACCGTACCATACTCCGCGCAGCTGGAAGTTAGCTGAAAGTAAAAGTACCAGAGTCACAGGGAAAACAAGGTTGTCCAGTATGCTTATTACAAAAGCCGCCTTTGTCCTGCCTGTGCATCTGTAAAAAGCATTTAAGAAAGTTGTAAGCGCCATAAGCGGACAGTATATCGAAAGCACTCTGAGTGCATATAAAGTCTCTTTCGTAAGCACTTCTCCGGTGATATGGAAAAGCGCACAGAGTAACGGTCCGAAGGCAAACATCAGCACTCCCATCGTAACAGAGATCACAAACATTACAATGGCACCTATCTTTGCGGTCCTGCGCACGTTTTCTTCTTCTTTCTCACCATAGTAGATACCAAGCATCGGCTGTATCGATCCCGTTACACCGTCAAACAGCGCAAAGAGGAAATTTATAAGATACTTGATCACGGCATAGATAGCTATGCCTTCGATGCCGCCGTATCTTCCCAGCGCATGGTTAACGACTATGGTAAGCAATATCTGCGATGCAAATATTACCGCAAGCGTAATGCCGAATTTAACGATATTAAGATTCAGCCTCAGAGTTTCTTTGCCTGCCGGAAGCTTCACCAGTCCGAACATTCTATTTTTAGAAAACAGCTTGATCGCAGCCAAGACACAGCAAAGCGCCTCAGCCAGGACCGTACCTGCCGCTATGCCGGCGCAGCCCATATCAAAGGCGAGTACAAGCCCGACGGAAAATACGATATTTGAAAGTCCCGCAGTCACAACACAGAACATCGCATATTTCTGTTCGTTATCATTCCTTAAGTAGGTCACCATCACCGGCGAGAGGATAAGAAAAGGCAGCCCAAGGAAGAGAACTCCGATATAAGCTTCCGCAGATCCCGCGGTTGCCACATCGGTTGCTCCGAGTATCCTTACGAGGCTTCCCAGAAACAGCGTTCCGAAAACAGCCGCCAGCAATCCTATAACGAGAGAAGACAGCATGGATACGGTAAATATCCTGCTGCAGTATTCCCTGTCGCCGCGCCCCATATGAACTGCAAGGAAGATAGCGCCTCCCATACCGAACAGAGCATATACTATCTGGGCAAAGATCACTATAGGCAGTCCGAGGCTGATAGCAGACAAGCCGGTATCTCCCACAAGGTTTCCGGCTATGATCAGATCCGTCATCGAAATGACCGACAGCGTAATGGAACTTGCCACTGTCGGGAAAAAAAACTTCATGAAGGTATCCCTTACTATCCGGTTTTCCAAAGCAGTCTGTTCCTGCATTCCCGTCAGTCCTCCAGCATATAAGCACGTAATTTCTTGCTCATCGGATGGGCATCCATAAGTCTGGCCATATCCTCTTCATAAGAAAAGCCGTATACTTCCAGCCAGTCTCTGAAGAGATCTTTTTCACAGCAATAAGTACTGATCTCCTCATTTACACCGAGAAGATAGAGTTTTTTCTTAGCATCCCTGTTCTCGCACAGCCATTTGCCAAGCATCAGTATTTCGGTAAATATCAGGTCTATCATGCAGTTGGTAAGGCTGATGACGTCGGGTCTGAAGAAGTTGACCGGAAGACCTTTGGCTATAAGATATACCTTCTTCTCCCGCTTATCTCCGCCTTCGGTGTACTCAAAAACATATTCGTCCACACCCGTATATTCAAAATGATCTTTCAATTCAACATTTGCGGGGAAAGGTATATCTCCCCTGAGCATTGAAAGGAAGATCCAGAATTCCTCATCCTGGGAAGAACTGCTGGCCAGATAAAGCTTATGTGATTTGCTCTTCATGAAATCCACGAGCATCTTTTCGTCAAAGGATGCACAGCCCGTATTACCGAGAACTATGGTATCCGCGTTAAAGCACTCGGGTTCCGTGGTCTCATAAGCTTCCATACCTTCACCCGCGGCAAGTCCGAAGATATAAGGATTCTTCTCACATACCATAAGCTTGACCGGGCGTTCGGTAAGGACCTGGGCGATACGCCTTCCTATGACACCGTAGCCGATAAGCAGCACTTTATGAAAATCGAGAAAAGTATTGATACCGTAAAGGAAAGAACTGAGTTCCTCTATAACACGTTCGGCTATGAAACGTGATTCTACATTCATTTTTATATCGGATCTCGCAACGCTCAAATGCGGATATGCGTAATCCTTTTCCCTGCCCAGATTGTATCCGCGTACGGTCCCTGAAGTGGTCTGCTCAACCGCTCCGAGGGTATCACTCTTTAAACGCGGATATTTGTCAAAAAGATCACGGAAGGCCTGATAATGATATCCGCCGTCTTCTATGACAAGGAGTTTCGCTCCTTCTTCGAGGGCCGGATAGATATCAAGCTTAACGGATTCTTCAACAAGGGCTCTTACCACCTCTATAAAGCTGCCCTCTACCTCGCGTGTTTTTTCTTTACCCCGGTAGATGGCTTTCTGGCCGTCTTCGGTATGGGCATAATAACCCACAAAGCTGTCTTCAACAGGCACAGTCCTTTCGTTGTAAGGTGCGCCGATGAAAACAACTTTCTTAAAGACTTTTCCGAGTATCCTGCTGAATTCAAAAGAATTCTCCATACAATGATTGATATGGAGAACAATAACATCAGCTCCCGCACCGGCTTTCATACGATCGGCAGTGCGCGACAACAGGAGCATGTCATCGTTTTTCATAAGTTCCCCCCTGATATTGTCGAAATGATCTATGACTCTATGTTCAGTATATCCACAAAGCCCGTTACGTCAAAGATCTCCATTACGTCTTCGTTAGCATTACGTATAACCATGTTGCCCTGACGGTTCATCACTTTCTGGGCAGCCAGCAGCACACGCAGCCCGGCCGAGGAAACATAGGCTATATCTTTCAGATCAAATACCAGATCGGTAATGCCGTGAAGCTGCTCTTTGATAACTTCCTCAAGTTCGGGAGCAGTCAGGGTGTCAAGCCGTCCCTCAAGTGTAATGGTCATCTTGGAACCTTCCTGCTTAGTGTTGATAGTCATACTCTTCCCTCTTTTCTTTATTATCTTGCGTTCGGGTCATCACCGCGCGCTTTTTTTATCTCAACTTTGTTCTCATACATACGCTCATCAGCTACTTTAAGCAGTTCCTTGAGGTCAAAATCATTTTCTCCGTAAGCAAGCCCACAGGCTATCACGCATTCTATCTCTTCGGGATTCCTGTTCAGTTCTTCCAGGGCTTCTTTCCATTCACCGCGGATCTTTTCGGCCTCTTCTTCACTGAGATCCCAGCCGATCAGCATAAACTCGTCACCGCCCATCCTGAAGCCTCTGAGCTTATCCCTCTCTACCATCAGCAGGCTCTTTGCAGCCTTGACTATCAGAGCATCGCCGGCTTCATGACCGTAAGTATCATTGGTCCTCTTAAGATAGTTCACGTCCATGTTGTATATCGCAAGTCTTTCACAGTTCGGGAAGAAGTCTTCCATCATGGAGAGATACTTGCCTTTATTATACAGACCGGTAAGCTGGTCATGTTCGCTCTCATATACTATCTGCTCACGCATGATGCAGTTTTCAATAAAGAGACGGATCACGTTATACTGCATCTGGAAAGGCTCTTCGCTTTCGGTATCATCATCGTTTAAGAAGAGTGCGTAACGTGTACCGTTAACGGTCTTCTCACTCACATAGCAGATGAAGCCCTGAGTTCCGAAACCGTTGAGGAATCTGCGGCTTCCTTTTTTGCCTGAAGGCCACTTCTCCTTATCAACTCTCGAAAGTGTGGGTACCTCATCATCCTTGGCCATCACATATTGTTCTATATATCTCTCGCGTTCTATAAAGAGCACGGCACTGTCTATATCAAGGGATTCCATGATAACGACCATGCAGTCGTTGTAATCACCGGAAAGACGCTCCAGCACTGCTGTCTGCATTTTACTGAGTTCCCGCCATTCCTTGGAATAACCCGATACTTCCCTCAGCAGATTGGCATAATCACTGGTATTATAGATATGATGCACCAGCAGCCGCTTTCCTTCCGATTCCGTCGGAACCGAGAGCACGCGAAAATACGACTGGCTTCTCCGGTCGGATATTTCCCAAACTATTTCTTTTTTGATTGCGGAGGGTGTTCCGAGATGAAACTCTGCCCATGCTTTCCACTGTTTGTCCGTGAATCTCTCAACATTGTTTCGGAATAATATCTCACCGTCCATATCTGTAACGAGATACTCTCCGATCTTCCCCCTCATGGTATCGAGTACAAGCGCTTTATAATCCATATAACCCCACTTTTCCTATGATATCGTTATCGTTACCATTTTATCCGTTTTAAGCCTTACTTGTCAAGATTTATGTTATCGGACTTATGTCTAGAACTCCACGTGCTGGTACACGGAAGCAATTGATTTTCTTGAAATGTTTTTTTCACCGTCATCAACTTCTATCGTGATGACATCCTTATCAAAAGACTTTAATCTGCCCGTGAATTCCTTAACCCCGTCCAGAGCTTCATAAAGCTTGATATCCACATCCTCTCCTATGGAATATTCCAGATGCGAATCCTTTTTCAGCTGCCTTCCGAGGCCCGGACTGCTGACCTCAAGGATGTATGCATCGCTTATGAAGTCATTTTCATCAAGCTTTGCCGAAAGAGCGCGGCTTACATTTTCACAGTCCTGAATATTCACGCCGCCGTCCTTGTCTATAAAACAGCGGAGATAGTAGTCTTTTCCTTCCTTCACATACTCGACATCGTATATTCTGACGCCGTTCTCTTCCGCTACAGGCTCCAGCAGCTTTCTGGTTTTTTCTTCGTATTCTTTCTTTCCTGCCATAAGTTCCTCCTTATATCCTTGCTTCGGCGTCCTCTACATCCCTGTATCCCAGCAGCTTAGCCGTATTGTTCATTATCTCGTATGCTATGTTCCTGCCGTCTTTTGCATAGGAGGCAAGGAGCCGTCCGTATCCGAGAAGTGTCTCATCCGAATAGGTGCTTATCTCTCCCCTGAGATAGGTCTCGTAAGAAGTCTCATATTCACTGTCCTCTGATGTGTGTATCTTTCTGGCGTTTCCGGCCATCTTCGGAAATCTGGCCGCAAAGTTTTCCATCATCCCGACCTGCACGGCTATAATGCCTTCCTGCAGCTCTTTCCTTTCCTCACTGAGCACAGGGAAATTATCTTTTATCTCTTCGTAACGTTTCGGTGCCGTGGATTCCATCATCCTGCCGTATTTCTCTGTTATCAGATTTCTTCCGGATGTAAGGTCTTTATAGAACGATCGCAGGCAGCCTTCATCCCATACCATATACTGGGATTTTCTCATCACCGAGAAAGTCTCCCAGTTGTCCTGGCAGTCAGCCCTTCCGCCTTCGTTTATGGTCTTGTCAAACTGTTTCCATTCTTCGAGAACGATTCTTTCTATCAGTTCTTCTTTGGTCATTCGCTTTCCCGAGAGTCCCGCGGTCTCTGCCACATATCGGTCCGCAAAGGGATCGGCTTTGTCATAATCATTTATCAGGTCCTGGTCTTTCAGTTCTTCAAGTATATGGGCCGCTATGATATCAAAGGTCATGGCCTTGTCGCTGCTGCTTTCCAGATCCGATACCGCCTCAAGCAGATCAACGACCACCGCAGCTTTATCCAGATCCTTTGCGCTCCTTTTAAGCCATTTAAGATAAGGCGGATACCTGCGGTTCAGATAGTGTACCAGCTTAAGCGCCGCCTCCGCCGCCCTTGCTTCATACAGTCCTGCAGTCAGTTTATCCCCCCGCTTAAGACAGCGCATGAAATTGTACTGTCCCGCCTGGGAGAAAATATGCAGCAGTGTTGCAAGCTTTCTTCTCCTGTATTCCTCCGGCATTTCTTCAAGGAAATATTTTCTGATACGGCTGAGAGTCCCGTCACTGTCCATAAAGATGCGTCCATTCACTGACGCAGCGATACCGGCAAGCTGTTCGTCATCCAGCGCATACAGCGCTTCGTCCAGCCCGCCGTTTTCGCATCTTTCACTTACATTCATAAGTGAGGTAAGACGTTCAAAATAATCATCCACAAGGAGCACGCCCTGCCGCATAAGGGACAGATCAGGTTCTTCTTTGAAGCATGCCGCATAAGCGTCATCATAGATCTTTGAGAGTTCCGGTCCGTATAAGGCGGCAGTTTCTTCGGTAAGCCATATCACACAGCCCTTTACAAAATCATGATCCGTTGATGCTTCATCATCATAGCCGAAATGCTCGCTGCCTTCTCCGGAATAACCGATGGCCACGCGCTCCAGCGCACCCGGACATTTTTCTTTGATTGCGGGATAGAGATATTTCTCATAAAAATCCTCTGCGTTTTTTACTGTCTTGCTGAGGATCTTCTTTTCCTTTCTTCTTCGCAGCGCAAGCTCGTAGTTCTCTTTAACCCTCAGGTATGACTCACTCTCTCCCGTCCCCTTATATAGCTCATCCATGGCTTTTTTGAAACAGGACGCTGCCCTGTCAAAATCTTCTTCATAGAAATACAGGCTTCCCAGCGCCGACAGAGCTGCGCTGTAATGAAAATCATCCCCGCCTTCCGCTTCAAAGCGCTCGCAGGCTTCCTTAAGTACGGCCGAGGCCTGCTGTCTTGCCTCAGGTTTGCCTTCGATCATGGCGGCTGCCAGATTGGCTCTTGAAGTGGCAGATTCCACTCTGTGCTCGGGATATATATCAGCGATCTCAATCGCTTTATTGAACTCCTCTATAGCCTTGTCCCATTCCTTCATCTCCTGGTATAAAAGGCCTCTGTTGTTATACAGTCCCGAAAACAGGAAATCTCCTGGTACCAGCATACGCTCATACATTTCCTCGCAGATACTGTATCTTTTATACGAGTCCTCATGCATGCCGAAACCTCTGTAGGCATTACCGAGATTCAGAAAAGTCGTAGCCGCTTCTATCGTTCCGTCCATATCCATATCATGGAGCAGTTCCTCAAGTTCTGTGCATGCTCTCAGCCCTTCTTCCTTAAACGATGCATCACGGCAGAAACCTATAGTCTCGTTAAGGAGTATGAGCAATGCCGCAGCGTCATGCCTGTCCCTTGCCATATCAGCTTTCTGCAGCAGATATGAAAGTATCTCGGAAGGCTTGTTCACTCCGAACATGGCATCATATTCAGCAAGAATCTTATCTATATCCATTTTATCACCTGAAGAATCTCGTAATATCATTGAACAATATCACCACCATAAGTATCATAAGAAGTACGAAGCCTATCATGTGCACGAAGCCCTCCTTTTCAGGCGGTATCTTCCTGCCGCTGACAGCCTCAAAGATAAGGAACAGAAGCCTGCCTCCGTCAAGAGCAGGTATTGGAAGCAGATTCACGACACCGAGATTGACCGAGAGTAACACTGCTATATTAAACATATTAAGCAGCACCGTCATTGCACCGTAGGGTATGGTCTCCTCTATGGTCTCATCGATCACGTTGGCAACTCCCACCGGCCCGGCCAGATCGTCCAGCTTACCGTGTCCGCCGAACATATATTTTATACTGTCCACCGTTGCAAGCAGCCAGTATCTTACTTCTACTGCGCTGTATTTAAATACTTTCAGGTTATTGCATTTTATATAATCGCTGCCCCCCGAGAAGCCTATGTAAAAGCGCTGGTCGACCTCATCATATTTGGGATTCAGTACAGTTGCAAACTTCTGTCCGTCCCTTTCATATTCTATCTCCAGCTGTTCGCCGTGATTCAGAAAAGACTTAAGCACTACTTCACGCCAGACATATACCTTTCTGTGATTGATGGCAGTGATCACGTCGCCTTCTTCAAGCCCTGCTTCCTGAGCGGGATAGTCATCCATGATCGAACGCACAACAGGAAGATCCGCACCGGAAAACCAGACCATAAAAAGCGAAAGAAGATATGCAAGTATGATATTAAAAACCGGCCCTGCAAGTACAGCGGCAATACGCCCCCATACAGGAGCATCATTGAAATTCTTTCCTGCAGTATCATCCGCAACATCCACCTCGGCTTCACGGATATTTCCGTCTTCCCCCTCAAAAATACAGGCTCCGCCAAAGGGAAGCAGCCTGATCACAAACTCGGTATGCTTTCCTTTTTTCCTGAAAAGTGCGGGCCCCATTCCTATGGTGAATTCCACGACTTTTATGCCGTTGAGTCTTGCTATAAGAAAATGCCCGAACTCATGACTTACCACCACAATGGTAAAGATTATGAGAAAAGATATTATCGTAAGTATCGGTGAATTCATTCATATGCCTCTCTCTCGGCGTCAAGTATCTGTTCAACGTCGGGGTCTTCGATAAGTTTATGTCTGTCCATGCATTTTTCTATTATGTCGGGTATCTCATAAAAATTTATCTTTTTATCCAGGCACAGAGCAACAGCTCTTTCGTTTGCCGCATTGAATACCGTGGGCATGCTGCCACCGCATTCAGCCGCTCTCAAGGCAAGTTTCAATCCTCTGAAAGTCTCGGTATCTGCCTTTTCAAAAGTAAGCTTTGCAATTTCGTAAAAATCGGCCTTCTTTGCCGGTGAGGCTTTCCTGTCTGGATAAAACAGCGCATACTGGATCGGCAGCTTCATATCCGGCATCCCGAGTTCCGCCATTACCGCACCGTCAACATATTCGACCATGGAATGAATGATGGACTGGGGATGAACAAGGACATTTATATCCTTATGGTTTACGCCGAAAAGCCAGGAAGCTTCCATTATCTCCAGGCCTTTGTTAACCATACTTGCGGAGTCTATGGTGATCTTGTTTCCCATATTCCAGTTGGGATGCTTAAGCGCATCCTCCACAGTTACATTCTTCAGCTGCTCCGAAGTATATCCCCTGAAAGGACCGCCCGAACAGGTAAGCCAGATCTTTGCTATCCTGTTCTTCGGTTCGCCGTTAAGGGACTGGAAGATGGCGCTGTGTTCCGAATCAACCGGCAGTATCTTTACTCCCTTTTCTTTTGCCAGCGGCATGATTATATGCCCGGCACATACGAGGGTTTCCTTATTGGCAAGCGCTATATCATGCCCCGCTTCTATTGCTGCAATAGTAGGCCTGATACCTATCATGCCGACTACCGCGGTAAGAACCACATCCGCCTCCGGCAGCACAGCCGCCTCAATAAGCCCGTCCATGCCTGCGAGGACCTTTACGGACAAATCTTTAACACGTTCTTTAAGCTCAGCCGCAGCCTTCTCATCATATAATACAGCTAAGGACGGCTTAAATTCCCTTATCTGCTCTTCAAGGGCATTAACGCTGCTACCCGCGCAGAGCGCGCTCACTTCCAGTTCGTCCGCATGATCGCGGACCACTTCAAGCGTCTGTCTTCCTATTGAGCCCGTGGAGCCAAGTAATACAATTTTTTTCATATTTACCTCATGGATCCTGTTTTATTTCCACAAATACGGATCGTTCAGCATCGAATATGCATAAAGATAGATCATGGGGGCAATGAATGCCACCGAATCGAAGCGGTCCATTATCCCGCCGTGTCCGGGTATCAGCTTGCCGAAATCCTTTATGCCGTATCTTCTCTTGATCCCCGATGCAACCAGATCACCTGCCTGCCCGGCAAAAGAGCAGAACAGACCGATAAACATAAATACCCTCGGTTTCCCGAATTCTGCATGCCCGGTCCACTTAAGCACTAAACCGTAGAAGAGTCCCGCAGCAGCAGCTCCTATAAGGCCGCCGATGCAGCCTTCCCAGGATTTCTTGGGCGAAAGTGTCGGGAAAGCCTTATGCTTTCCTATAGCCACACCCACGAAATAAGCAAAGGTATCCGAAGCCCAGGCGCTTATCAGTATCATCCAGCCGAAAAAGAAGCCGTATATATATATGCCCTTTTCATCCGGGGCAGCGAGATTTCTTGTCATGGGAACAAACGAAAGAAGTATCGCTCCGTACAGATATGCGACTACAAACTTCGTCACTTCATCGAGAGTATGTTTGGGATAATCGATTATGGATATCAGCATTGCCAACATGAAGAAAAGTACCGTCGCAAAGAAAAGGATATATACATGCGGCATGCCTCCGCCTATGAATATATAATGGATGATGAGCATGCAGTCTCCGAGAAGTACGTATAACATGTACTTTTTATTGTTCAACCCAAATACGTCCATCAGTTCATAAAAAGCGATCAGCGATATGAAAAAGAAACCGATGGTACAGACTATACCCCCTGCCCAGACCAGTCCTATCATCACAAGTGCAAAAATGATGCCGCTTATTATTCGCGTCATCATATTTGATATTTTCTTATCTTTTAAACTCATGTCAAACTCCGCCATATCGGCGCTCACGTCTGCCGTATGCCTCTATGGCTTTCTCCAGTTCATTCTTGTCAAAATCCGGCCAGTAGACTTCCGTAAAATAGAATTCCGAATAAGCGCACTGCCATAAGAGAAAATTGGATATTCTCTGCTCTCCGCTGGTGCGCAGTAACAGATCCGGATCCGGATAACCTGCCGTGTCAAGCTCTGCAGCTATCATATCCTGGGTGACAGCCTCTGCGCTGAGCTCGCCCTTTTCGATCTTTGCCCCGAGCTTCCTTACCGCACGGGTTATCTCGTCCCGGCTTCCGTAATTAAGGGCTATCGTGAACTTAAGTCCCGTAAAAGCCGATGTAGCTTCCTCAAGTTCTTCAATACTCTTTCTGATATCCGCATCAAGGCGCTGTTTATCGCCTATGACTCTGACCTTCATGTTATTCTTCGTCGCTCTTTTGATGCAGTTCTTCAGATATTCACGAAGTATCTTCATCAGTGCGGATACCTCTGCATCCGGTCTGGACCAGTTTTCAGTAGAAAAGGCATAGACCGTAAAATATTCTATGCCTGCGTTCCACACCAGTTCGCACATCTCCTCGATACGCTTGGCACCTTCGGCATGACCGACATTTCCGGGCAGTCCTTTTTCCTTTGCCCAGCGCCTGTTACCATCGAGTATGACAGCAAGATGCCTCGGTATATTACTCATACTTTCAGTATCTCCTGGGATTTTTCTTCAATTGTTTTATCAATATCCTTACCGTACTTGTCGGTAAGCTTCTGAAGCTGCTCCTCCAGATCCTTTATCTCGTCTTCGGATACCTCTGTTTTGGAAAGCTTCTTGAAAGCATCGTTACCGTCTCTTCTGATGTTACGGATGGCAACCTTGCCTTCTTCGCCTTTCTTCTTGACTTCTTTAACAAGTTCTTTTCTGCGTTCCTCGGTAAGTTCCGGGAAAACAAGACGGATAACCGAACCGTCATTAGTCGGTGTGATACCTACATCGGAAGCAAGGATAGCCTTTTCGATATCTTTTATAAGGTTCTTCTCCCAAGGTGCTATCTGCAGCATTCTGGGCTCGGGAACAGTGATATTACCTACCTGCTGGAGCGGGGTGGGCGTACCGTAATAATCCACCCTGATCTTGTCCAGTACATGGGGGTTGGCTCTTCCCGCACGTATCGTGGAAAGATCGGAAAGAAGGAAATCATATGCCTTCTGCATCTTTTCCTCATAAACCTTTACTCTGTCATCCATCTTAGCTTCCTCCTTTAAACTGTTATTGTGGTACCGTCAAAATCTTCGCTCATTGCTTTTAATATGCTGTCCTTCTCTGTCAGATCAAATACCTTCATCGGCATCTTATTGTCTCTTGCAAGTATGGATGCCGTCATGTCCACTACCTGGAGGTTCTTATCTATCACTTCCTGAATGCTTATCTTATCGTACTTCTTTGCATTCTTGTCCTTTGCGGGATCCGCGCTGTATACACCGTCTATGGATTTGGCAAGATATATACTGTCGGCTTCCACTTCTATAGCCCTCAGTACCACCCCGGTATCGGTGGAAAAATAAGGATGTCCGGTTCCACCGGCAAAGAATACCACCCTGTTCTTTTTCATATTCCTTATGGCCTTATCTTTCGAGAAGAGTTCCGTGAAAGTGGAGCAGGCAAAAGGAGTCATGATCCTTGTGTCTATCCCTTCGGTCCTGAATATTTCGGAAACATAAATACAGTTCATTACCGTGGCAAGCATGCCGATCTGATCAGCCTTGGTACGATCTATCCCCTTGCTGCTCCTGCCTCTCCAGTAATTGCCTCCGCCTATTACGATGCCTATCTCATCACCGTTCTTCAGCAGCTTCTTTACCTGACCGGCTATACCGCAGATAACTTCATCATCATAATGCCTTTCCTTGTCGGCCAGCGCCTCTCCGCTCAGTTTAAGTAGTATCCTGCTCATTTCTGCCTCCCGGGTTTTATTATCCGATCTTTACTGATCTTGAAGCCTTCTTGTATTCTTCAAAGAAAGATGCGGGGCTTACTTCGGCATATACCTGTGAACACAGACCTTCAACTACCGCACCGTTACTGATCTGTACTGACTGGGAACGTATATTGCCCATGACGATGGCAGCGGAATCCAGTATAACGGGTCCCTTTACGTCGATATCTCCCTTTATTGCGCCTGCAATCACGGCGCTGCTGGCAAATACGTCTCCGATGATGACTGTGGACTGTCCCACCTTAACGGAACCGAAGCTCCTTACATCACCGTTGATCTCTGCTCCGTCGGCATATACTTCACTTGCAAGGCAGTCACCGTTAAGCACGCCTGCAATGTTAAGCTTTCCTGCTATATCAACATTTCCTTCTATGACACCGTATACATCCATATTGCCGTCTGCATAGATATCTCCCTTTATGGTCATACCTTCGGACAGCATGGCAGTCTCATCCGTAACAGTTCTCTGCGCCAGACCTTCGAGGCCCTTCTTGCCTTTTACTGCAGCGGTCTTTTCTTTAGCTGCCGGCTTAGGCGTATCTTCGCTGTCTGCCGCTTTTCTTCCGGCTGACACTCTGCTCCTTGCGGGAGTACGGCGCTTCTTGACCGGCTCGGCGGGTACTTCCGGTTCTGCCGGCACTTCCGCCTCTGCGGGCTTTTCTTCAGCTTTTTCCGCTTCCTCCGCCACGGAGGCAATTGCAGCCGCTTCGGCTTCCGCAACAAAGTCTCTTTTTTCTTCTGTAGCGCTTTCAGGCTGTTCATTCACAGCCTCTTCTGCCGCTTCTTCAACTGATACTTCAGCTTTTTCTTCAACAGTTTCTTCAGCAATCTCCGGTATCACAGCTTCGGACTCAGCCTCAGCAGTTTCAACTGCTTCTGCTGCTGCGTTTGCCTCAGCAAGAACTTCAGCAAGTTCTTCAGGCTCAGGCTCTGCTACCACTTCCTCAGCTATAACTTCAGGCTCTGTGATCTCTTCTTCTGCCTTTTTATCTTTCGCCTCCTCTTTGACAGCTGTTCCCATCATCTCTGCCATCTCGGCTTCCTGCTGCTGTATATCCCTGAGCATTTCTTCAATGCTCTTCTGTACAGGCACCTTTTTCTCGGGTTCAGCTTCCTTCCCGGTATCAATATCCTCAAGCATCTTCAGCAGCTCATCCGCTTCTGCGTCGGCATCACTCTCATCATTTACTTCTATGCTCTCAGCTGATGCTGTTTCTTCTTTTTCAGGCTCTTTCTCGGCCTCATCGGGCTCACTGCCGCTCTTATCCAGCTGGGCCTTTTCTGCCATCAGCGCTGCCATAACAGCCTCTTCGGCCTCATCCACCGATGAAGGGGCTTTCTTCTTTTCCTCCTCCTTTACCGTATCCTCCACAAAGCCGCTCATCTCGTCTTCGATGTTCTTGAGCATTTCATTGATATCTATATCATCTCCGCCCGGCAGTTCCGGCTCTTCATCAACTCTCTGTGCCGCAGCGTTCTCTTCTTCCATCAGCTCGTTCACGGCCTCCGAAAGATCATCCTTTAAACTCTGAAAAAAACCCATTTCTTCCTCCCTATTCGGAAACGCTTATATGATGTATAGCGTCCGTTTCATCGGTTATAGGCAACAGAACCGCATTGTCCATTGCCTGAATCTTCTCGATTATGAAAGGCAGTGCCTCAACTGTCGTGCTCTTTCCCGAAGCATCATGGAAAAGCACTACTATGGTATCGGCATCAAGCGCCTTTATCTGGCTGAGCACATTAAAAGCTATGGTATCCGCACTCTTGTATCCGCCGCTGGCATCCCCGCTGGATACATTCCAGTCAAAATATCTGATGCCCTTGGCATTCAGGTACTGTATGCATCTTTCCATATCCACTTTGGATGCATTATTGGAACTGCCGCCGGGAAATCTGTATAATTCACAGTCTACACCGGTCAGTTCATACAGATAAGTATGAAGCTGATACAGATCATCCGCAAAGCTGTCCAGGTCGGCATATACCTTTGAGTAATCATGAGTGTAGGAATGCATGCCCAGGCTGTGGCCTTCCGCCACTATCCTTCTGTACTGCTCATCATAACCTTCCCTGCCATTCACGAAAAAGGTGGCTTTAACGCCGTATTTATCCAGAATATCCAGTATATCGTCCGTATAGACGCTGGGACCGTCATCAAAAGTAAGGCAGATCTTTGTCTTGCCTTCATATTCATCCTCCGATGCATATGAAGCGCCGGACATATGGATATCCTGCTCCACTTCTACCACATCGGAGCTGTCGGCAATCCGTCCGTCCTGAACCGAACCGTCCACATTCATGCGGATCACTTCCTCAGCTGACTTATCTCCCGGATCTATCCTGTTCATGGCAAGCAGCATGTTTTCCATGAAACTCATACGGTTTTCCATATGCTTTATGTTCTGCAGCTGCAAAAGCGAACAGAACACCGAAAGCACACAGATACAGCCGACGCAGATCATTACCGCTATTAACTTTTTGTACTTATCGTCCTGCATCAGTATAACATTTCCTCTTGTGCCGGTCAATTTATTCTATGTTTTCCCCATGTTTTTCATGGCCATAGTGTCTCAATCTTTTGTAGTTTATACATTATTTTCAGCTATTTCAAGGCTTTGTGAAACAGTCCGGTGTTACTCAGAATGCTGTTATGTAACCTTGTTTTACATAAAACATTCCGGCAGGATAAAAAAATGCCAAGCTTGCGTTGAAACAAGGTTGACATCTTTCTTATCCCGGGTTTACACCCCGGCTCAAAAATTTTTTTTGTATTTTTTATACCAGCTGATCCAATATATACGGGTCTTTGATCTTCTGATCTTCGGCAAAGAAGATGATCTTTGACAGTACTTCTGCGGTCTTGGGATCATCATCCACAAAAGGCAGGAAAATTCGTCCGCGGTGCTGTGAGTGTACCGGAAGCACATTGATCATCGGTCCGCCCTCCTGGTGGATAACACCGCTGCCCAGATGCACGCTGTAGCTTCCGCGCTCTCCTTTGATCAGCGCATGGGAATCCGTAAATATCACATTCTTCAGCTTGAACATCGGGATCACAAACTCTGCTATAGCCTTTCTCATCTCTATTGTTGAATGAGACATTTCCGGATCTATCTCTCCGGCATGGGCAACACTCACCGCCATATCCACATCACGCATTACTTCGGAGAATATTATATCCGGTATCTCGCTTATGGGTTTTTCCTTGAAACTCTTCCTGTCATAGAAGGCAACCCATTCCAGTGTCGGCGCCTCTATATCACTGGGTGAAAACCAGTCTGCCAGTGCATAGATGGTGGCGATCAGATTCTCTTTATAATATACCTTCTGCAGACCTTCTTCGGCATCCGCGATCCATCTGCGGCTCCTTAAGGCTCCGACGGTGATCTTGGGATTGATCTGGTTTCCTGCATATCTCTCGCTTCTGACCATCTGCATCTCTTCATCTGTCTTTACATAGAGTTCCCGGAATATCTGCTTAAAGGGCTGTCTTATCTCCTTTTCAAAGCATATCTTCTGGAATTCATGCCATCTTCCGGACTTAAAGAGCTGATACGGATGTGCAACAAGGAAACGCTCATCGGACTTAAAGCCGGCTTCTTTTATATCGGATATAAAGCCGATGAACTCTCCCTCAGCCTGTTTGTATAGCAGTTTATTAACTATTGCTCCCGAAACCGGATCCCCGCTCATATCCAGAAGTTCTTCCGCCAGATACTCTGTCTCGTTCTCCATGGCTTCTTCCAGCATCTGCTTGGTTCTGCGGTACTGCTCGGTGAAAGTCTTCTTCGCTTCCTGTATATCGAGTACATATTCATCTTTCTTCAGCGCAGCCGGAAGGGATTTAAGTGCTTTTCCCGCTTTCCTGGTAACAATGCTGACCTTCCCTTCCTCGTCAGCTTCCAGATACAGACAGTATTCTCCTGTATCATGAGGCTTAAAGAAGCCTAAAAGTTCCGAAGATATCTCCCTCTCCATCTTAAGAACAAACCTGGTATCATCCTCATAACCGCTTGCTTTTGCCAGATTCTTAACTGCCATTTCGGCTGCGGCTTTTTCACTGGCCCTTCTCTGGGCTCCGAACTGTTTGGAGCCTTTTAAAAACTTCTGTATAAAGGCATAATGTTCCTTTATCTCCTTAGCCTTTGCAGGTATCAGCGCATAGGCCATCAGCAGATCCTTATTGCGCTTATCCTCTATCTGTTTCTCTGTTTCTTTTGCATCCATCTTCCCGCAGGCGGCATCGGAATATTTTCTGGCTCTGGTATGCTTGGCACCGTCGGAGATATATTTTGCTGCCTTATATATCTCATTAAAGCGCTTATCACCCAACTGCTTATATACTTCTTTAAACCAGTCTATATCAAAGGCACCTGTATTAAGTTCGTCTTCCGTAAGCGGCGTATATTTTGCGATCATCGCCGCCCTCTTGTTGTCGAACTTTTCATTCATATGCGCCATGAAATAATAGCAACCCGAGGTAAAGCCTTCCCAGCCGAGGTATTCATTGATCACCGGAAGCCACTCCGGCGAGTACAGACCGGCTTCGATGAGCCGTGCCTCTTTGATATCCGTTCCCTTTATCAGCTTCTTAAGTTGCTTTGCCTGCTCCTTCTCGTCCCCGTCCTTTGGATCCGGAATGCATATCGACAACAGATGTGAGAGAGATTCTTTTTTTGAAACCACTCTGTTTCCGTAGCCGTAATAATAGTAATAGACGGAGCGGTCCAGAGTATCGTTTCCCAGGGCGAGCAATATCCTCACAAGATATTTAATTCCGTATATCCTCTTCATCGAACACAGGGCTTTTGAGTAATCCGTTTCACTGTCACCGCGTACCAGTTCACGATCAAGTACAAGCGGCGTTATGTTCTCATAACATTCCCCCGCAAGGAGCAGTTTCATACTGTCCGTCTCAGTCAGCTTGTCCAGATTGATCTCGTCATACTTTTTCTTAAACAGGTTCTCCAGTGCGGCACGCTGCTTGTATGCGGAATTCGAGTAACGCTGTCTTGTGGAGATACTCCTGTCTGCTTCACGCACACAGCAGATAAGAGAAGATATCTTATCAAGGGTATCATCAAGGAGCACAGGATCAAGTATCTTTTTATACATGAAATCTTTTGATATATAGCCTGCTGTTACAGCTCCGATATAATCTCCCAGAAGCGGGGTATAGAAAAGCCTCTTATCCCTTGAATAATATGCGGGTTCGGTAGTACTGAGAGCCAGGATCTTCTTGTACACTTTCTCACTGAATTCGTACATTATCGGAAAATTCCTGACATCTGATGACAGCCCGGTCAGAAGGGTGCTTGTAAAAGGCAGATCGGTAAATGCCTTCGAATACAGCTTCTCCTTGTCCATATTTCTTCTGGTCCAGTCCTGGGTTTCCTTATCCGCCTTGTATTCGTACACGAGGCTGTCCTTGCAATTGCAGACATAATAAGCAAAATATGCTGCTATCTTTGACCGCAGTTCGCCCCTTGCTTTTAATGCTTTTCCGAAACAATGGCTAAGTATCTTCCTGATATGATCCGGATATCTGAGTTTCAGTTCACGGTATTTCGGATCCGCTCCCCCAAGCACATTGGAGATGAAGGGCCGGAAGTGTTCAACAAGACCGGTGATCGTGGACTTGTAGAGATAATAGGAAGAATATCGAAGGTCCAGACGGATAGCCTGTTCGGGAGACATGTTTTTCTCGTAGAATTCATCCCACAGATCCGTAAAGGCAAGCCCCCCTATCTTTCCGTCTATCCACTCGTTGCCCAGTCCGTTTCTTAATAGTACCGGCCCGTTATAACTGTTGTATTCTTTATCCTTATTTGCCTCTATAAGATCGTCAAGCTTTTTCAGTACTTCCACATCCTGCTTTTCCGAGGAATTTCCCGATATAGCTTTTTTCACTTTTGCTGCAGCAGCCTTGATCCCTGACTTCGCCCCGGGCAGCAGCTCTTCTGCTTTGGATTCGGGAAATACCTGCATATAAGCAGCGGCGCACTCCGCAAGATAGGCTTCGTCGATCACGGGAGTGTACTCAGCGTTTACATCATAGAAATCTTTTGCTTCCGTCTTTGCCTCCGGCGCAGTACCGCTTATCTCATTGATGAGTACCTTCTCTTTGGAAGTCGGTTCTTTAACAAGCGAAAGCAATTCCTTCACCTGCTCAAACAGTGGATCTTTACTGTCGCGAAGATGCAAAATGATATCAAGTGCAGCAGTCACCTTCTCCTCTTTTGAGTCTGCCAGAAGCCGCTTAAGCATTTCAAGCATGCCTTCGGCTTCTCTGGTCTTTAAGAAACTTATCACATTGTTGCGAAGATCCTCTTTCTTAAGACGCAGCATCCCCTCCAGCCGCTCATAGCATCTCTCGGGAAGCCTGCCTGCCGGTGAGGCTATATCTGCCTCAAGCCCGCTCCTATCAGAATCCAGCTCCTGCTTTAAGAGTTCATAGGCCGCATTTCTTGTATAGGTTTCCGCATCTGCGATCGACTCGGTCAGTGCATCCAGCAGTTCGGGCGTATCCGGTTCCCTGAGCAGCAGTTCCATGGAATTCTCACGGTCACTGCCATAACCGGCAACGGATATATCCTTAAGCATGGCCGCCGCATCTGCCATAAGCTTTTTATCCTTTAAGGCGCTTGCGCAGTATACGATACGGCAGACGATAGCTGAGCGGTTTAAGTTTTCCGCATTCCAGGGGAAAACACAAGGATTAAACTCACAGCCTTTTTTCGGCACCTCTTCATACAGTTCCAGCAGAAGATCATGATATTCCCTGCATTCAGCTTCGCTTACAAAGAAATCCTTCCAGGGAACAAAGCCCCTCTTTTTATACTCATCATTCTTTTTGTAACGTGATACCTGTCCGCTGAAGATAACCGTTCTTATCCTGTCACGGTAACCGCGCATAAAGATGTGCATCAGCAGCGCAAGTATCTCTTTATCATCCCGGTATTCTTTAAGCATCCTGTTCACAAGAACATTTTTATCCGCAAAGGGCACATTCGTATATGCCAGAAAATAACATGCCGTAAGTCTCTGATGACGGCTTCCTTCAAGACAGAGTTTCTCCGCGCGGTCCAGTGCGGGATCGATATCATAAAGTCCCATAGCCCAAAGTCCCAGATATATCTGCATACTGTCCTCGGTCTTAAGCATCTCTTCGATCTTTTTATTATCGCTAAGCGCCTCACGGATCAGTTCCAGATGTTTGGCCGTGATCCTGTCCATATCTTTTACGTCCGCATAACCCAGGCCCGTAAAGACATAAAAGGCACGCTTTACCGAAGAGAAGCGGATAAGATCGTTCTCCGTTACGACATTAAGCATATAACGGAAAGCTTCTTCGGTACCGTAATCCATATTCTCACAGATCGACTGCCTGAGTCCCTCGGAAAGCCTGGCTGCTATCAGTGTCTTAGCCACCATCTCAAACATCTTTTCGTTATGGCTCATCATAATGGCGCGGATATATTCCGTCCTCATCCTGCCTTCATCACGGTAAAAGATGCCTTCCAGTATATCTTCGAGTTTCGCATCGCCCTCATCGAGCTTTGCGGCGATATAGTACATTCCATCAAAAGCACGGTATTCTCTGTCAAGATACGCCCGCATACGTTCATCCGCATTTTCATAAGTGATCAGCGAATAGGCATCAAGCTTGTAATTGCTGATCTTACGATAATCCAGCATTATATCCCCTATCCTCTCCATTCCGCGAAGAAGATTACTTCTGCTGCGGTAGGATCTTCTGGCATAACTGTTATAGTCTGACTGCCACAGCGGGATACTGTCTATGCTTTTATAGAAATACGGAATTAAGTCTTTAGAAATAAAAGCCTTGAATTTATCGATATGTTTTTTAAAGTATTCCGACGGTCTCTTGTTTTCCTTAAGCCGATCGATCAGACCGTTACGGAATCCGTTTTTACTCATATCCAGATCCGGATATGCTTTATAATAATTTTTGAAGTCGATACAATAATGAATGTAATCCCTGATATCGGGATACAGTGAGTTTATCAGTGCTTCATCTGCGGCCTTAAAATCTCTGTCAAGCTCTGTAATGATCCTGCTGCGTTCCTGCTCGTCCATGCATACCCCCCTTTGACCTTTGACGATTACCTAAAACATCCTTCCCGCAAGCATTGCAAGACGCACAAAAGTGATCTCGTCTTTGTCTTTCAGATCAAGCTCCGTATCAGTCTCCGAATACTCTGCTTCCTGACCGTTTACAAACACACGGACGATACCGTCTGCATAAGCCTGCCACGCCACGGCTATGGCCTTTTCTACATCCGCTTCCTTATCATTCCAGATGTCCCCGAAAGCGATCTTTCCGATCTCTGCCATAGCGTTTATTTTTTCTTCAGACAGATTCTCCGGAAGCTGCCCTTCCTTCACTGCCTTAAGCTTTTCATTAAATGCCGAAACCATGATCTTTACGGTCTCTTCGAGCAGCTGTCTCACCGTTTTCGGACATTTGCCATAATGAAAAAGCAGAGGCATGATATGCCTCCCCTTCTTCCCTAATTGTTTTACCTGAATATTCAGCTCCATATATTCCTCTTTCAGATCAATATCCGTTCATCTTTGCGCGGATCTTTCTTTCTTCTTCGAAAATGAAACTGATGATCTCTTCACGGTCACCGTTCTCGATATAGATGAACTGACCGCGGTACTCTTTGTTTCCTGCATTATTGGGAACCGGAGTGACAGAGAGAATGCGCACGACATGATTGTGGGTCTTGTTGATTCCCTTTATATTAAGCACGAAAATGCAGTTTACAAGCTTTCCGGGTTCGTAATCTTCGGAAGACACAAAGCGGATGCCGCCGCCGCTGATATCCACCACCACACTCTTCTCTTTGCATTCCGCAAGTATATCGAGACGGTTATGTTCGATGAAGTCTTTCTCCTCCCAATCGGGAAGCTGGCGTGTATTCATCGGTACCACGCAGGTATAGCGGTAATACTCTCTTCTCTGATGCTTCTTGAGATCCGTAAGAGTCTCTACAACGGCTACGGGGATGTTGTTATCATCCTTGAGCCTGCCCACAACCCTGCCCCTGCAGGCATATATACCTTTTCCTGCATAAAAATACAGATCGTATTCTTCACCTTCGGAAAGCACTACGAGCTTGGTCTTGTCCAAAGGCATCACAAGCGAAACGGTACCGTCATCATTAACATCATAAACCTTGGTGATGTAGTACTTCTTTTCACCTTCTATATCCTTGGCAATCTTATCCGGTATGGTCTCAAAGTCACAGCGGTCGCCGGGCCTTACCACATCTTCAATATCGATCATACTGTTTTCTTATTGGCCACGATATGTGAGAAAAATGCGGCCATCCCCCTTTTCTTGATCTTTCCTTCGGTCTCCATGTTCATAAGCTTCATTGCTATTTCCTGGTAAGCAAGAGCGCTCTTTGCATTGGGATGCTCCAGGCTTACGGGTTTCTGCTGCATCACGGCCTGGGCCAGATATTTATCCTGAGGCACTGCACCCATATATTCAAGCGGCAGTCCCAGGAAACGGCCCACCACCGCGTTCAGCTTGTTGTACAGGCTGCGGCCGTCTTCGGGATTCTCAACCCTGTTTGCTATCACCTTGATCTGGGAATTCTCCCTGGAGAATCTCGGATGTCTGTTCAAAGCTTTCAGCAGTGAATAGGAATCGGTGATGGAAGTAGGCTCCGGTGTTGTGATCAGGAGTATTTCCCCGCTTGCAACCAGGAATTCCAGCACTGCATCGGCTATGCCTGCGCCGGTGTCTATGATTATCACATCGGCTATGGCATCCAGCTGTGCAAGGTTCTGAATGATATAAGTAAGATATTCACGTCCCAGATTGGAAAGTCCCGCGATACCGGATCCGCCGGAAATAAAGCCCACATCTCCGGGTCCCCAGGTGATTATCTCGGTGATGGATTTGCCCTGATATATCAGATCCGAAAGATTATGCTTCGGCACGGTACCGAACATTATCTCTATATTGGCAAGTCCGAAATCGGCATCAAGTATGATCACGCGCTTTCCGAGTTTTTTGAAATGAAGCGCGAGATTTATGGCCGTGTTGGACTTGCCCACTCCGCCTTTACCGCTGGTTACGGTCATCACTCGGGCGAGCGGTCTGGACGCTGTCTTTATTCTGTTTCTTAACTGTTCGGCCTGATCCAATTATTCAACCTCCAAGCAGACGCTTAACCGCATTCTGCGGATTGAAGACTTCTATGTCATCGGGAACATTCTGTCCGTTGGTAACATAGCTCATCGGCGCCATGGTATGCATGCGTACGTTGAGCAGGTTGCCGTGACATTCCGTTTCATCAAGCTTGGTAAAGATAAGCCTGTATCCCGTCATTTCCCTGTATACATCACAGATCTTCAGCAGATCTTTATACTTCGTCGTAGCACTGAGTACAAGATAATTCTCGGTCTGGGCTACACCGTCGAGGACATGGATGAATTTCTCCATATCTTCCTTCTGCTCGGTATTATGGGGTGAATGCCCTGCCGTATCGATAAGGATATAGTCATATTCCTTATATCTTTCATACTCCTCTAAAAGTTCCTCGGGAGTATAGATCACATGGAAAGGCACGCCCATGATGTTCGCATAAGTCTTCAGCTGGTCCGTAGCGGAGATCCTGTAGGTATCCGTTGTAAACAATGCTATACGTTTATTATCGGTCAGTTTGAAGCGGCTCGCCAGTTTTGCCAGGGTAGTTGTTTTGCCCACACCGGTAGGGCCGATGAAAAATACGGCTTTTGCTCCCTTATCTGCCTGCTCAATAGTCTCCGGCTTTCCGAATTTCAGTATCACTTTCTGATAGATATGCGAGAGTATATGCTCTACATTTACATTGCTGCCGAAATTCTGCTCCACTTCCCCGATCAGTTCATTGGCGAACTTCTCATCCACTTCGTTATCGATCAGGGTATTGTAAAGGAGCTTGGTAAAGTCCATCAGTTCCTTTGTCTTTGCATCATCTTTTTCTTCTTTGACCTTCTGGGGCTCCGCCTTTCTTTCCTTCTCCTGCATGGAAAGCTTCTGCTCAAGCAGGCTCTGTATATTATCAAGCCTCGCTTCAACAGCCAGGCTTTCCGCCTTGCTGTCAGCCTTCAGATCAATATTCCTTCCCTCCTGAGGAGCTGCGGGCTTTTCGCGGACTTTCTTTTCGCCCGCACTCTCCCTTGCGGCGGCACGCTCTTCTGCAGCAGCCCTGGCCGCATCTATGGCAGCCACACCTTCTTTTATATTATCCGTGTCACGTTTAACATCTTCTTCATCCTTTGCAACGGTGATCTCCACCTGCATCTTTTTAAAGAATGAAAAGAAGCCCTTGGGTTTTACATTCCTTGAATGAATGACCGTAATATCGTCCCCAAGTTCCTTTTTTGCAAGGACAATCGCCTCTGCTTCGGTTTTTGCCTGAAATTTTTTGATAACCATTTACGCACTCACCATTCCGACACTCTGTAATTCCACATCGGACTCCACTTCATTATATGATACCACGACCAGATCGGAGAAGTAATCCTCAGTCAGCCGTTTAAAATACATACGGACGATAGGCGATGTCAGTACTATCGCGCTCTTTCCCATCTCGGTAAGCTTTCCCGTCTCCTTCTTAACGCTCTCTATCATGCTCTTTATGCGCTCGGGATCCAGAGTGATATAAGCTCCCTGTTCGGACTGCTTTACGCTTCCCATGATCTCCTGCTCCAGCTTAGGATCAAGGGTGACAACGCTTACTGTTGACTCACCGGCAAAATACTTGTTGGAGATCGCACGTTTAAGTGACTGTCTCACATATTCGGTAAGCAGGTCGGTATCCCTTGTGACCGTAGCATGATCGGCCAGGGATTCGAAGATGGTCAGCAGATCCCTTATGGATATTCCCTCCGACAGAAGATTCTGCAATACCTTCTGTATCTCGCCGAGCCCTAAAAGCTTGGGCACCAGTTCTTCGACTATCGAAGGATTGCTCTCCTTCAGGTTGTCCACCAGGGTCTGTACATCCTGTCTGGTCAGCAGTTCTGCTATATGCTGCCTGATTACCTCGGTCAGATGGGTGGCTATGATCGAAGGCGGATCGACTACGGTATAGCCGACGGATTCCGCCCTTTCTCTCTGACCTTCTGTGATCCACAGTGCAGGAAGCTTGAAAGACGGCTCTATGGTCGGAATACCTGCTATCTCTTCTTCCACATAACCCGGGTTCATGGCAAGATAGTGATTGAACAGTATCTCGCCCACACTGGTCTGTATACCTTTGATCTTTATGATATACTGGTTCGGATTCAGCTGTATGTTATCGCGCAGTCTGATGATGGGCACCACGGTACCGAGTTCCAGAGCTATCTGACGTCTGATCATTACCACACGGTCAAGCAGGTCACCGCCCTGTGCTGCATCCGCCAAAGGTATTATACCATATCCGAATTCCAATTCTATGGGATCTACCTGCAAAAGCGAGGTAACATTCTCCGGACGCCTGATTTCTTCCGCCTCGGCAATCTCCTCTTCTTCCACCTTCTGTTCTATACCTGCTGTCTTCATCTGGGTGGACATTTTCCGCCCGACAAGTATGAAGACGATACCTAAGGGTCCGTAAATATATAAGGGCAGCGGCGTGAAACCCAGAGCTATCAGCGTCGCTCCCACAAAATACAGGGACTTGGGCAGGGTGAAAAGCTGGGACAGCAGGACATTTCCGAAATCCGCGCTCTTCGATCCCTTTGTGACCAGGATACCAGTGGAAAGAGATATCAGCAGAGAGGGGATTGCACTGACCAGTCCGTCACCGATGGTAAGCACTCCGTAAGCTTCAAGCGCATCCGCAAAAGAAAGTCCCCTCCTGGTCATTCCCATGGCAACACCGCCTATCAGGTTGATGGCTGTAATGATAAGACCTGCGGTAGCATCTCCTTTTACGTATTTTACGGCACCGTCCATGGAGCCGAAGAAGCTTGCTTCTTCCTGTATCTTATCCCTTCGTCTCTTGGCTTCCGCATCATCGATGGCTCCGGTATTAAGATCCGCATCTATAGCCATCTGCTTACCGGGCATTGCGTCCAGTGTAAATCTGGCGGTAACTTCAGCAACACGCTCGGAACCTTTGTTAATGACCATGAACTGCACGATCAGCAAAATGATAAAGACTATGACACCCATGATCAGATCATTGCCGCCCACGAATTGGCCGAAGACCGTTACCACCCTTCCGGGATCACCGGTGGAAAGGATAAGTCTGGTCGATGAAATGTTAAGGGCTATCCTGAACAGTGTCGTGAACAGCAGTATCGTGGGAAAGAAGGACATGTTCAGCACTTCGAGTGAGAACATGGTTGAAAACAATACCGAAAACGCCACCGACATATTTATCGCCAGCAGTATATCAAGCAGAAAGCTGGGAATGGGAACGATGAACATAACAAAAGCCGCAAGAACATAAAGACCTACAACGGCATCGCCGGTAATCTTTTTAAGCATATCGTCCCCTCCTTTCTTTCAGCAGGCTCATACCCTTCCCGTAGCCTTGTATACCGCAGCCAGTACTTCAGCCACTGCCACATACAGTTCCTCGGGTATCTGCTCGCCTAAGTCGACATTCGAGTACAGAGCTCTGGCAAGGGGTTTGTTCTCCATTATCTCCACATCATTTTCCCTTGCGATCTCTTTTATCTTCTGTGCTATATGGTCAACGCCTTTTGCAACCACGAACGGAGCAGGCGCGATCTCCTTATCATATCTGAGTGCCACGGCATAATGTGTAGGGTTGGTAATGACGACATCAGCCTGGGGAACACTCTGCATCATACGTCTCCTGGAGGCTTCCATCATCTTCTGCTTGATCTTGCCCTTTATCTGCGGATCACCTTCGGTAGACTTATACTCTTCCTTCACTTCCTGCTTGGTCATCTTCATATCCTGATGGAATTTCCATTTCTGGAAGCCGAAATCGGCAAAAGCAACGACCATGAATATCAGTGAAATAAGGAAGCCTGTGTCTATCAGGATCTTGCCTGCAGCCATTACTCCCTGGAGCAGCGGCATGTCATACATATTGAAGATCAGCGGCCATTTATCCTTAAGCTGATTATATACCACGATGACTACAATCGCAATCTTTACAACGGATTTTATAAGCTCCACAAGCTTCTGTACCGAGAATATCCTTTTGAGTCCGTTGATGGGATTGATCTTGCTGAGCTTGGGCTGCAGAGGTTTGCTGGTGGGTTTCCATTTGACCTGGGCAAGGTCAGCCACAAAACAGAGCACAAAGCCCGATATCAGGAAAGGTGCTATTATCACAAAAACCCTGAGCAGCGCATAACTTACAAGTGTTGAATATTCAACATGTCTGTCTTCATAAGAAGCCATCCCCGCAAAATAACCGAATCTGTTATAGAACCCGCCAAAAAGTTCTTTAAGCTGGGTCGCGAGAACCGTCATCCAGATACGCAGCAGCAAAAAGAATGCAAGAAGCGTAAGGGATGAAGCAAATTCCTTACTCTTTGCAACCTGTCCTTCTTTTCTGGCGTCCTCCAGTTTTTTACTGGTAGGTTCCTCGGTTTTTTCTCCTCCGGGTCCTTCTTTGGCGAAGAACTGGAGATCGAGTTCAAGCACTATACTCCGCCTCCCATCGCTTTGATGACAGAAACAATGGATCTTTGCATGCCTTTATATATCAGATCTCCTGCTTTAGGCAGCAGACTTATGGTCGCCCACATTACCGTAAGCCCTACTATGGCTTTTATCTGTATACCTACGGAAAACATATTCATCTGCGGCGATACCTTAGCCATAACACCGAGAAGGCCGTTAAGTATCAGTATTACCGAGAATACAGGCAAGGCTATCCAGAAGCCCAGCATCACATATTGTGTTATAAGTTCTATAAAACTTCCGAACATAAGCTCAAGATTGAACACTGCTCCGTTTACCGGGATCAGTTCAAAGGTCTCTGCCAGAGCTTCTATCAGATATCTGTACATGCCTGAAACTATAAATACCAGCATAAAACCGTAACGATAAACGTAACCGCTGACGGTTGTATTCTGCTGGGTGATCGGATCCATCTGTGCTGCCATGGAAAAGCCGATGTTGTTATCCACTAACTGCCCGGCGAAGGTAGTCACCATGACAGCTACGTTGGCTGAAAACCCTATGAGCAGGCCGGTGATCAATTCTTTGAGTATACAGATGGTGTACTCGATCATAGTGCTGTATGTGACATAAACATGCGGAGATATAACTTCATACAAAAGAAACGAAACAAACACGGAAAACCATATTTTCAGAGGTCTGGGGGTATTGTTCGTATTGAAAAAAGGAGCCACTCCGACAAAGGATCCAACCCTTATCAGTATCAGGAGAAAGTATTCCAATTCCTTGAGCGACACCGAAAAGTCAACATTCATATAAGCTACCTTATATAGATCGTAAAGTCTGACCACAGATCTTGCATGAAGGTGATCATATTGTTCAGCATCCAGTGGCCGGCTACAATAAGCACAAGAAAGATTGAGATCACCTTGGGCACAAAAGTCAGTGTCTGTTCCTGTATAGATGTAATTGTCTGAAATATGCTCACAAGAAGACCGATGCAAAGTGATACCAGAAGCGGCGGAGCCACGGTTATTATCACTGTATACAGGGCTCGTGAGATTATCTCGGTAATGAGATCTATGCTCATTGGGGACCTCCGTTTTATGGCACAAATACTGCAAAGGGTTCAAGCGGCTTTGCTGTTATATGGAACAAGTACGTGCCAAGGGTCAAATGGCTTTGCCGTTTTATGGCACTAATACGTGCAAAGGGTTCAAGCGGCTGCGCCGCTTGCAACTATTGCACATGGGACGGCCCGGCAAACTTGTTTGCCGGCGCGTCCTCTGTGCAATATAGTCATACGATCGAAGATCGTATGACCCTTTGCACTAACGTCCCTTTGCACTTACGTTCCTTGTCACTTACGTTCCTTGGCACTTACGCTCTTTGCGCTTACATTCCCAGGCACTCCGGACAGCGCTTCGCTGTCACATAAACGTCTTTACCAAATTTACTATTATCAGATTCCAGCCATCCGCAAGTACGAACAGAAGTATCTTGAATGGCATGGATATCGTGGTCGGTGGCAGCATCATCATACCCATACTCATCAGCACGCTGGCAACCACCATGTCTATTACAAGGAACGGGATATATATCAGGAAACCTATGATAAATGCCGTTCTCAGTTCGCTCAGTACATAAGCGGGAATGAGTACACGAAGCGGTACCTCTTCGGGATTGCCGCTCCAGCTGTCAAAACCTGCTATCTCCATAAATACCGATGTATCCTTGACCTGGGTCTGGGGATACATGTATTCGCGTAAAGGTTTTACTCCGAGTTCGAAGGCTTCCTGAAGCTCTATGGTACCTTCGTTCATCGGCACGATGGCATCATTGTAGATCTGCAGGAACACCGGGCTCATTATATAAACTGTCAGGAAAAGCGCCAGTCCGATCAGAACCATATTCGGCGGTGCAGTCTGCGTATTAAGCGCCTGTCTTGTAAAATGCAGGACTATGATTATACGCGTAAAGGAAGTAAGTATAAGCAGCAGGAAAGGAACAAGCGCTATACCGGTCAGTATAAATACAATCTGCAGTGCACCGTTGATGGTACCGTTCCCGTTATTCAGTTCTATTGTCACTGTATTGCCGACATTGGGCTTGGTCAGATCATCCCCGGTCTCGCTGGTTCCGGGAGCATCTTCGTAAGTCCGCTCGTCGGTATCCCCGTTATTGTCAGCATCCGATGCATGAACACATAAAGGTGTAAAAAAACACATAATGCCCACTACAAGTAGCAGGCATATTGCTTTCCAAAACTTCGCTGTTTTCATCCATCCTCTTCTTTCTTCTTCTTAAATTTATCAAGTATTTCCGAAAAGCCCGGAAGCGTTTTATCAGCAAACTCAAGGTTCTGATCCAGTTCAGTCATGAAACTTACGTTATCTTTACCGGTACCTATAAGATAATATTTTTCTCCGACCCTCACTATCTGCAGGTATCTGCCCGGCGCCAGCTGCAAAGTCTCGCAGATCTCCATGTTGGCTGCCCGTACAATACCGCGCTGACTCTTTGCCACAAAATGTGTCGTAAAATATGTTACTGCCAGGACAAAGATAAATATCACCAGTAAAGTCAGAAATCTGGCTAAGCTGTTAACGCCGCCTTTATTACTGTCCGGCAGCGCAGCATTCCCGGAAATATTTCCTGCGAGTGTCCAAAGCTTGTTTATCATCAGTCTTTAACGATCTCCGTGATCCTTACGCCAAAGCTTTCTTCAATGACCACTACTTCACCCTTGGCTACGAACTTGCCGTTCACCAGCACATCAATAGGCTCACCGGCTATCTTCTCAAGCTCGATGATAGTACCGGGAGCAAAGTCAAGGATCTCGTGAATGGTCTTTGAAGTTCTTCCCAGTTCAACGGTGACCTCCAGAGGCACGTCCATGATAAGTCCGATATTTTCCTGACCTATCATTGCTGCCATTTCCGGAGTAAATGCACCGAACTGTGCAGGCTGGGCGCTCATCTGCGGTTGCATAGGCATCATCTGCGGCATCTGCGGTTGCATAGGCATTCCATATCCTCCATAAGGGTTCGGTTGCGGCGTCATCTGGGGCTGCATAGGCTGAGGCTGGGCAGGAGCCGGTGCAGGTTCCGATATGCCGGGTATTTCAGGTGCCGCCACTTCTTCGGGAGCGGGTCCCGGCGCTGCGCCGAGTCCCGAGTTTCCCATAAATATCTCATATAAAGATTTTGCAAAATCTATGGGATAGAGCTGCATGATGGTGGAATCGATAAGCTCACCTATCTGCATTCTGAACTCTATCTTTACAAAGGTACTGTCAGCCGAGAAAGACTTAACGGCCCCGTTGCTTACCATCTCATTGATCTTGACCAGGCTGGCAGTAGGCGGAGAGATATCGATCTTCTTACCCATCATTGATGAGAGCGAGGTCGCGGATGATCCCATCATCTGGTTCATGGCTTCCGAAATAGCCGAAAGATGGAGCTCTCCCAGATCTCCGTCCGTATTGGTACCATCACCGCCCATCATCAGATCGGTGATGACCTTAACATCCCTTTCTTCGAGTATAAGTATATTTGAGCCTTCAAGTCCCGTGGTGTACTGTATCTCAACAAACACGCAGGGTGCGGGATAATCCTGAAGCACCGTATCCCAGTTGGCAAGTGATACCTTCGGTGTGGTGATATCCACTTTCTGGTTTACCAGGCTGAAAAGTGTGGTTGCACTGGTACCCATACTGATATTGGCTATCTCACCTATGGCATCCTTTTCAATATCGGAAAGCAGGCTCTGATCTATGCTGCCTGAAGCTCCGGAAGTTTCCGCTGCCGGTGCATCAGATCCCCCGTCTCCCAGATCCATACCGTTGAGGAGGGCATTGATCTCATCCTGTGAAAGCATACCATCCATCGATTACTGTTCCTCCTCTTCTTGATCTCTTAACGAAGTACCGTCGCCGGTCTCATCTTCGTGATATACGCTGGTCACGCGTACTGCATAACGATCTTTATTGGTACCCGGCACTGCCGAGAATTTCTTATACATTCCCACATATACGTCAAGTTCATTATCAACATGACGCTCAAGTCTTATGATATCGCCCACCTGCAGTCCCAGCCAGTCACTGACTGCTATCTGGCTCTTACCCAGTACCGCCTTAACAGGTACTTCAACCTTTCTCAGCAGGCTCTCCAGATCCTGTCTGTAGTCATCGGAATCAACAGCTTTCATGCTGGTGAACCAGAACTTGGTATTAAGATTATCAATTATCGTCTCTATGGTCATATAGGGTATGCAGACGTTGAGAAAGCCTTCGATATCCCCCATCTTAATGTTCATGGTTACGATGGCGATCATCTCGTTGGGTGCTATTATCTGTGCAAACTGGGTATTGGTCTCTATCCTGTCAAGCACCGGTTCCACTTCAATAACGTTCTTCCAGGGTTCCCTCAGCAGCTGCGAGCTCACTGTAAGCAGCTTATAGAGTATCCCCATCTCGATCTCGGAAAACTCACGTACCTTATCGAGAGGTTCACCCTGGCCTCCGAGCATCCTGTCTATGAAAGCATATCCTACGGTAGATGTCAGATCCAGCAATATATTACCGGTCAGGGGCTGGAAATTAACTATTCCCAGTATAACCGGATTAGAAAGAGCATTTGTAAATTCGTTAAAAGTTACGGTCTCCGAACTGACCACGCTGACCTGAACGTTTTTCCTCAGGTAGACGGGAAGGTTCGTGGAAAGCAGTCGTCCGTAATGCTCAAATATAAGTTCAAGAGTGCGCAGATGTTCCTTGGAGAATTTGGCCGGCCGCTTGAAGTCGTAGTTCTTGACCGCACGGTCGTCCGCATTCTTCATTTCCTCAACATCTACGTCACCGCTGTTAAGGGCGTTGAGCAGATTATCTATTTCCTCTTGTGAGAGGACATCACCCACTTAAACTATCACCTCGCTTATCAGCATTAACCGAACATATAGTTCGAGAAAGCAACCTTATATATGAAATCCGAACCGTACATATTCTGTATACGCTTAAGTATCTCGTCACAGATCATATCCTGTCCGTTCCTGATCTCAGAAGCGGTGTACTGGGATATGGTGGAAATGATCTCGCTCTTTATAAGTCCAACGCTGCCGGCCATAGCCTCGGCTGTTCCGTAGGTTGCATAGTCCTCATGGCTCTTATTGAGGAGCAGTTCCACATTAACTATGAAATATGTATCCTTGGTCTCTCCTGCTTCCCTCTTAAGGGTGATGGTCATCTGATCAGGTATCGAATAGTTTTCGGTATCTGCCATTGAAACACCGGTAGAAGGTCCGTTTCCGCCTCTGTCCAGTTCAATATCAAGTATCCCTGCTATATCGGTGACTATCGCAGCAGTCTTCTTATTGGTGCCTGTGACCGAAAGAAGTACTACTACATTAAGCACGATGTTAACTATCAGCAATGATAATATGACCAGGGAAAGCAGATTTTTTTTCATAAGTAACTCCTTGCTGTTGCCGGTCTGAAAAACCGGAACTTAATTAATAATCGCTTAAATTATTATATATCTTGATCTCCACACGTCTGTTCAACGCTCTTCCTTCGGGTGTTGCATTATCTGCCACCGGCAGGTACTCACCTCTTCCGGAATGCTTGATGATCGCGGGATCAAGATTGGTATTCTCGAGAAGATAATAGAACACGCTGAGGGCTCTGGCATCCGACAGCTCGTTATTACTTGCAAATCTGGCCGAATGCATGGGAACCGAATCGGTATGTCCTTCTATCTCTATGGTCGAATCGGCATATCTTTCAAGTATTATGCCCACCTGACTGAGTACAGCCTCGGCATCATCCGAAAGCTCTGCGCTTCCCGACGGGAACAGCAGGGCTCCGTTTATCGTAAGCTGGACATATTGCGAGGTAAAATCCATCTCAATGACATCATCGAGTCCGGATTCCTCCAATGCTTCTTCAACCTTCTCTGAGAGTTCTTCCGAAGCTTCCATTTTCTGCTTCTCGACCTCTGCGAGTATATCCTTGGCTTCTTCTATATCTTCCGCAGCTTTACCTGTTGAATTGATGTATTCATCCAGCTGGTTTAACTGACTCACACCGTTACTGATCAGCAGACCGTCACCTATGGCTGTAGCGCCGCTGGTAAAAATCGAAAAAGTCTGCGAAAACGAAGCTGCCACTTCCTCCCACTTCTTCTCATCCACCGAAGACATTGAGAAAAGCAACACGAAGAAGCAGAGCAGCAGGTTCATCAGGTCTGAGAAAGTCGCCATCCAGGCCGGGGAACCGGCAGGCGGATCTTCCTGCTTTTTCTTAGCCACTTTTACTCACCTCCTTCGTCTTCACCGGTAGGCCTGTCCTTAGGTGCCAGGAAGGATTTCAGTTTTTCTTCTATGACTCGGGGGTTCTCGCCTGCCTGTATGGAAAGGAGTCCCTCTACCATTATCTCTTTTACCTGCATTTCTGCATCATTGAACACTCCCAGCTTCATAGAACAGGGAGTTGCTATCCAGTTTGCAAGCATGGAGCCGTACAAAGTCGTGATCAGGGCGACGGCCATGGAAGGACCGATGGCTGCGGCATCCGACATGTTCTGAAGCATGTTTATCAGACCGATCAGGGTACCGATCATACCCCAGGCAGGGCCCATGGATGCAACGTTCTCCCAGAACTTTATCTTCTCCTTATGTCTGCCTTCGGTAGCACTCATCTCTGTTTCCATGATGGCACGTACCAGCTCGGGATCAGTACCGTCGACTATGAGCAGTATGCCCTTTTTCAGGAAAGCATCATCTATATCAGAAGCAGCCTCCTCCAATGAAAGGAGGCCTTCCTTACGCGCCACGTTGGAAAGTTCGATTATCTTCTTTATCATATCCACCGGATTAAGTGCCGGCGCCTTGAATATCATAGGGAAACTCTTCAGGCCCGCAACGAACTTCGGCATCTGGTTGGCAAGCATGATAGCACAAAAAGCACCACCGAAGGTGATGATAGCCGACTGTGCGTCAAGGAAGTTCTTTATAGCACCGAAATCGACACCGTTCTTACCGAAGACGATACCGAAGAGGATCATAAAGAAACATATTATTAGACCTAAGAGTGAAGCAATATCCATAATATCTTATCGTCCTGTCCTTTATTGGCTTCTCCCTTTGGGAGAAGCTGTCAGCATCAGACTGACTGATGAGGGGTTACTGTAACACAATTACTGTTAACGCCCTTCTCTTCAAATACGCACAAAAGCGGCGGAAGGATGTTGCTCATCCTTCCACGCCGTTTATCTCGCGCATATATGATTTTACTAAATTTTTTACTTCTTGTCTACTCTCTTTTATTATCAATTTTCGACCGGTAGTCATGGTGAGCACCGTATCCGGGGTCTCCTCCACGCACTCTATATAGTCGGGGTTGATCATGACTACCGTGCCGTTAAGTCTGGTAACTTCGATCATTTATCTATTATCTCTTAAGGTTTACGAGTTCCTCTAACAGTGTATCGGAAACGGTTATGATCCTGGAGTTGGCCTGGAAGCCACGCTGTGTGGTGATCAGCTCGGTAAACTCTGTGGAGAGGTCAACGTTTGACATTTCCAGTATACCCGAGCTTACGCTGCCGCCCTGCGCGGTGACATCAACACCCACACCGTCGAACTCACCGGAGTTAAGTGTTGCCGAATAAAGGTTATCTCCTTCTTTCTCAAGACCGGCTGCATTTGCGAAGGTTGCGAATGCTATCTGGCCAAGGAGCTTGGTCTGGCCGTTGTCATATGCGCCGTAGATCATACCGTTGTTCTGTATTGAAACACCTGTCATGGTTCCAACTGCCCAGCCGGTTCCGTAGCCTTCCCTGTCGCCGCTGGTGGCGCCGATGGTAGACTTCTTCTCGTTGTTGACATTACTTGTCATCTCAAGATTAACCTTGATCTGTTCGAAAGGATTGTCAAGTGAATTATCAACATTACCGTCATCGCCTATGGGCTGTATCGCGATATTGAAGTCCTTTATCTGGGTCGAACCGTTGATACCGGTGATGGCACCTGTTGTCTGATCGTAGGTAACCTTTACTGCGGTACCTGCATCGGTAGCATATCCGGTCACGCCCAGAGACTGGCCGCTGAATATGCTGGCTGCGGTATTGGTGATATCCTGATAAGCGCCGGGGGTGGTGCCGCCGAGAAGCTTAGCCACGGTGACAGGCTCACCGTCGGGATTGCTTGCGCTGTACTGCTGTACCGTAAGATTTGCCATCTCATCCCAGGAATCAAAGCCGAAAGCATTTGCGTATGCGTCAGCTACATACTGGTTATTGACGGTCTCGCCTGAAATGAAGTCCGAAGGCTCGATCTCTGTCCAGTAATCGTTTCCGCCGTCCTGGATTATATTTCCGTCTCCGTCCTTTATCTGCTTGCCGGGTGCTGCTATAGTGATCTTGCCTGTAGCTGCATCAAGGGTATAACCGTCAAGTACGCTATAGGTAGCATCCTTCTTTGCATAAACCTTGGTACCCAGGGGATCGTTGCCGGTAAACATGGTAGGAAGATACTTATCTTTTATCGATTCGTTGCCGGGACTGGTAAGTACATCTTCAAGTCTGAATACATACACGCCTTCCTCATCGGTGGAATTTACTCTCATTCTTGCTGTATAAGCATAACCCAGCTTATCGTAGAAGCTTAAGTTTACAACCTTGCCGTCTTTTGAAAGAACCTGGGGATCGTTCTTATCAACGATGCCTTCCATGGTTGCCAGTGTGGTAGCGGAAGGTTCGCTTGTCATATTCTCTTCGGAGAGAATCTGCAGCTTGGAAACGTTATCCTGTACGATATCGCCGTCTTCGTTTACCTGCCATCCCATTACGTTATATCCGTTGGAGCTCATTGCCAGGTTACCTACAGCGTCAACGTAGAAGGAACCGTCACGTGTGAACTTGTTTCCCGCACCGCCGTTTACTACGAAGAAAGCATCGCCTGATATACGCAGGTCAAATGCATTACCGGTGTTCTGTGAAGAACCCTGGGTAGCTATCTGAGTGGAGATCGCAGCACTTGAAACACCGAGACCGATCTGCTTGGCATTGATACCGGCACGTCCGGTAGCAGCATTGGGGCCCGATGCCTTCTGTGTTGTCTGATACATTAATTCCGAAAAAGTGATGGACTGTGATTTGAACGCAACGGTATTAACGTTTGCGATGTTGTTACCTATAACGTCCATTTTGATCTGGTGTGTCTTTAACCCCGAAACGCCGGAGTAGAGTGATCTCATCATAATAGATGCCCTCCTTATATTCTTGTATATGAGGAGGGCTTAGATCCTTCTTGATGTTCCTCTTCCCTGAGAAACCATCCTCTTTGATTTACTTATTATCTTTATCGGCAGTGTTGTCCGATTACTTAATACCCCTCATCAGTCAGCTTCGCTGACAGCTTCTCCCCAGAGGGGCGAAGCCTTTAGCCTTCCGTGACTACCTCAACGCCGTCATCTTCTTTAGGCTCTTCCGTTTTGGGCTCTTCAGTCTTTGCTTCCTCTTCTTCTCTTGCCTTTCTCTCATCGATCAGCTCAGAGAGCTTTCTTAAGTACTCAGCCATCGTCTCCATCTCATCCCCGTTGAGGAAATTCTTTTCATAGTCAGTTAAAGTGCTGAGTATCTCGCTTATCGTAAATATTGCATCCTGGTCATCTTCAGTGATCTGATTCACGGGCGGCAGCTTATTCATAAGATCATGAAGTTCGCTCATCTTCTTATCGGCTGCCATATATTCTTCACTGATGATGGTGTCCAGATCATCTATAGAATAAGGGTTTCCGTCAATATAAAGATATGCCTTGTTTCCCTCATAGCCCACTCTCTCGACCATACCGTCCACATAATTGGTATTGCCTACGGAATCGGTAACCTTCATTATCACGCTCTTGCCCACCAGACTGTTGGCCTGTACACCGCCCATGGAATCTGCGATCTCCTGAACCGCAGAAGTCTGGGTGAACTGCGCATACTGGCTTACCCATTCGGTGTTGGATGTAGGTTGCAGCGGATCCTGGTTCTGCATTTCAGCAACAAGCAGGGTAAGAAAAGATTCGGAATCTATCTGTCCGCCGCCTTTTGTTTCCTGTGCATTCCTTAAAGATGTACTTGATGCCGATTCGGTAAAAGCGCCGTCCTGGAAATTTGCCATTAAACCTGTAACTGCCATATCCTTACCTCCTTAAACCCTGTAATTCATGCGGTTTCCGTCGGATCTCATCATATCGACCGTAAGATTTTCCGCTTCGTCAAGATCTTCCGGTACTTCTTCTCCGAACGCTCCGAGGTCTATATTTCTCGTTGCTTTCCTGAGTCTTTCTCTTTCGGAATCTTCCGCATCATTCTGATCATTGCCCTGCTCAAGATTCTCTTCAAAACCATGGCTTGCAACCGATACCTCAACTGCTTCGACTTTCACGCCCTGTTCTTCAAGATTCTCCTTGAAAACTACTATCTGGGCTTCGATAGCTTCTTTAACAGCTTCGTTCTGTACCGCAAACTGCGCGGTAACTCCGTTTGCCGTATTGGCTATATTGACTGCCACGTTGCCAAGGCTTGCGGGATGAAGAACCATCTCAAGGGATCCCATATCCGTCTTAACCTGGGCTTTCATATGCTCCATTATCTGCTCGACCACCTCTTCGGTGTTCGTACCATATCTCATCAGGCTTTCATCAGCCTTCACCAGATCATCGGGCCTTACTTCTATATCACCGCTCACATCAATACGGGTAAAGTTTACATCTTCATGATATTCCCTTGTTTCCCTTATTTCTGTTCTGCCGCTTCTGTTTTCATCTCCTGTGCTGCTGTCCGGGGTATTCTCTTTTTCACCTTCATTCACCGGAGTCACACGCTGTATTGTCAGATCTCCTGCCGTTACGGTTTCTTCTTTTCCGCCTTCTTCGATAACGGGAGCAGCATCATTTTTAACTGTCTCTGTCTTAACGTTTATATCCGCTGCTTCAGCCTGAGTACTTACTATCGCTTTCTCAAGACTCTCACCGAAGATTTCCTTTACTGTTTCTTCGGGAACAGCTTCGATCATTTCCGCGATCCTGTTACCCGCTTCCGTAACAGCTGTATTTATCTGATTTGCAAGTTCCATCAGATCAGCATCGGCTGCGAGGCTTATCAGATCTCCGCCGCCTTTGACATCAGCCACAAGCAGATTGATATTCTCGCTTACCATCAGATCAGCCGCTTCTATTCCCATATCTGAGAGAACATCGGAAAGTTCACCCGGTGTGATCCCGAGAAGAGAAGCAATATCAAGGATAAGCTTTTCTGCAATCAGAGAGATCTCCGTGCTGTCAAAGTCGTTTTCAACAACAGCTTCTGCCTTATCAGCAGCCTCTGTTTTAACAGTCCCCTCTGATGCAGGTGCTTCTTTCACATTATTATCTGCAGCGGCATCAGTTTTCTTATCAGCCGTTACTTCTTTAGTATTCTGTTTTACCTTTGAATCATTGGCAGTCTGACCAGCTGCCCCAGAGTCCTTTCCGCCTGCACCGGTTCCTTCCGTCCTGTTTACCTTAGTGCTGCCCGAAGCTTCGGATGCTGTGTCCTTAGCGCTTTCAAATGCCTGTCTGAAATCGCTTCCGCTATCCTGCCCCGGCTTCTGCACTGCGGGAGAGATATTCTGTATCTGCAAAATATCCGGCCCGCCGATCGGTGCTTTTATCATGGCCGCTCCTCCTATATATTTGTTGTGAAACTTCATTCAAATATATTATCGACAGAACCTGCAAACAATTTAATGCTATTTATCCTCAGGTTCCATGATCCTTGTGACCTGGGCAGCGATGGTGGGATCCATGGCCTGGAGGATGGCTCCGCGCTGGGCGCTGGTCATGGACCAGAGTATCTCACCCACAAGATCCAGCGAATTTCCCATGGTATTGAATATCTTTGCAGCAGCAGCGGGATCCATGGCCGCATAACCTGCCGCATAGTCGCTCATCTTCCCGGCTACAGCCTGTGAAGTAACAACCTGCTGATAAAGAGCCTCTGCAGTTGCGGGATCCATTTCTTCATAATACTTTCTGTATTCGTCAGGCCCCGGTCCGTTGGTTGCATAGACCACTTCCTGATAAAATTCGTTCTTGATCCTCTGGAACTCTACCTGCTGCTTTTCAAAAGTCTGCAGACGTAAGACTTCTTCTTTAAGAAGTTCCAGGTCATTAACATATGATGCATTGGCTGTCTGGGCACTGGTGAGTTCAAGTTCCAAAGCTCTTATCTTATCTACTGCTTCCGACAATGAGGTATAGCCGTAATAAGCTTCCAGATCATCCGTCTCTGTAGTAGCATCCCCGGGGAGTATCTTGTTGATCACAGGCACATCCTTGAGTACCGGCTTGAGCACTCCGCTTCCGAAACCGCCCACATCAAGTTTTATAAGGACAAGTATTATAGCTACCCATATGAGCACAATAAAAAGCGTGACAATGAACATCGACAGACCGCCGCCGGGTGTCTCGTCATCAAGTTCGGCTTCCTGGTCCGCCAGTTCTTTGGCACGCTTCTTTACTTCAAGTTTCTGTTTTTTCTCATCAGCCTTGAGTTTTTTCTTCTCTTCGGCCAGTTTTTTCTTTTCGGCTTTAAGATCTTTGTTATCAGCCATATCCCGCTCCTTCGTCAGTCAGCCTCATCATCGGCTGTCTTGGTTCCGTATACATAGCTCGTCAGTTCATCTATTTCTTTGACTTCCGCCGCATTCATTTCAGCCACAAAACGTTCAAAAGCCTTTTCCCTCATCTTCTCATGTATCTTGCGTTCCTGTATGGCTTCCTGCATACGCGCTCTTGCAGCTTCCAGATTCTTTTCCGCCACCCTCAGCTTGACACGCTGCTTTTTGATCTCTTCCTCGGCATATTCGACACTGCGTTCGTTTTCTTTTATCTTCAGCACATCGATGACGTTCAGCCTCAGTTTTTTTCCTTCTTCCTCAAGTTCATTCAGATGAGCGATAAGCCCGTCAAGTATCTCCTGCTCTTCGTTCAGCTGGCGCTGTCTCATGGCAAAATTGTTTTTTTCCTGCTCCTCGAGTTTCTCTTTGAGCTCAAGGATGTTCTGCATCCGATATACAAATCTTGCCATCCTTCTTCCTCACGATACCCGCTTCTTTACTTGAACAGAGCCTCAAGTCTGCTTACGCTGTCTTCGAATTCAACTTTTTCATCCACGTCCTGACAGAGAAAATCATTTACTGCATCTATCTTAGATATCGCATAATCTATTTTTGAATTCGAGCCCTTCTTGTATGCCCCTATGTTTATCAGATCTTCGGCTTCATCATAAGTGGCCATCACACTTTTCAGTTTGGTGGCCGCCGCTCTGTGCTCCTTCGACGTTACCATTGTCATGCATCTCGATATGGAGAGCATCACATCTATTGCAGGATAATGTCCCTTTGCCCCCAGTCTTCTTGAGAGCATTATATGTCCGTCAAGTATACCTCTTGCGGTATCTGTTATAGGCTCGTTGAAATCATCACCGTCTACCAGCACCGCATACAGTCCTGTTATTGATCCTTTGTCATTCTTTCCCGCACGTTCAAGCAGCTTGGGCATTTCCGAATAAACACTGGGCGGGTATCCTCTGGTCACCGGCGGTTCTCCGGTTGCCAGGCCTATCTCTCTCTGGGCCATGGAAAATCTTGTAAGATTATCCATCATCAGCAGGACATCGCAGCCTTTGTTCCTGAAATATTCCGCTATGGCGGTAGCTGTCTGCGCGGCCTTTTTACGTTCCAGCGCGGGTTTGTCCGAGGTGGCGCATACAACTACGGATCTCTTCATACCCTCTTCACCGAGGTCTCTTTCAATGAACTCCCGCACCTCACGGCCTCGCTCTCCGATAAGAGCGATCACGTTTATCTGGGCTCTGGTGTTTCTTGCAAACATTCCCATCAGCGTGGATTTACCTACACCTGAGCCGGCGAAGATACCGATCCTCTGCCCCTTTCCGACCGTTATCAGTCCGTCCACCGCTTTTACGCCCAAAGGCAGGGCTTCATCTATTATGGTTCTTGTCATGGCATCCGGACTCTTTGCATCCATGGGATACCAGGTTTCGCCGCTGGGTGTAAAATCACTTATGGGACGCCCCAGTCCGTCAAGTATCTGACCTATCAGGAAATCTCCGACCTGCACGGACAGCGGTTTTTCCATATTTTCGACTATGCAGCCCGCTCCGATACCTTCGGTGTTTTCGTAAGGCATCAGAAGAGTCATATTATTCTTGAAACCTACGACTTCGGACATTATCACATTTCCGTCCGATGTGGTGATCCTGCACATGTCCCCCATCTTGGCATCAGGGCCTGCGCTTTCAAGAGTAAGACCTACGACGTTTACGATCTTTCCAAGCTTGCGATAATACAGTTTTTCCGCCGCAGCGTCGTATTTTCCTAAATCCATTCCATCCTCCTAAGAGGTGTATTTAACTATAACTCAGTATCTTCAGTTCTGCGGCCAGCTGCTTAAGCTGCGTCCCCAGCGAACAATCCCATATCCCGGCGTCGCTTTCTATCATGCAGCCGCCTGCAGACAAAGTTGCATCTTCAACTATCTCAATGTTTTCCGGAAGTATACCGGTCCCCCTGCACAATTCTTCCTTTGCGGCTTTTAACTGCTGACAGTCTTCAGCAGTCACGTGTATTATATAATCCCTGCCGCTCTCGCTCCCTGTAAGAGCTCTGTTAAGAAGAAACCTTACCGTGTCTTTCTCGTTTTCAAGCCTTGCTCCGCATACTCTTTCAAAGATCTCCGCCAGTTTATCCACCAGCAGCGGTTCCAGTTCTTCAGCTTTTTTCTGATATTCCCGCTCAAGCGTTTCTTCTTTTTGTTTTAATTCCGCCTCTTTCTGTCTGAGTTCTTCTTCGGCAGCTTTTCTTCCCTGCTTAAGTCCCTCTTCATAGCCCTTGGTACGTCCGTCTTCGGCCGCTTCTTTCTTTATCTCTTCGGCTTCCTGTTCGGCACATTCAACTATGCTTCTTGCCCGTTCATTTGCATCTTCAATGGCAGCTGCAGCTTCAGCGTTATCACTCTTAATGATCCCACCCGCAACAAAGCCCTCATCAGTATCATCATTGTCACTGACAAGTGCTTCAACCGTCATCGGATCAAGTCCCTCGGAAAAACTCTCCTCTATCGCCTGAGGCGGCTCTTCTTTGATCTGCCTCGTCAGTTCCTCGATCCTTCTGGCCACGAATTCATTATTATCTATGGTAAGTTTGTCACCCGCGGCCATATTGATATAGCCGCCTTTAACCAGATTACTAGACAATGATCTCGTCACCTCCGCCTCTGGAAATGACTATCTCACCTGCATCCTCCAGCTTGCGGATGATGTTAACGATCTTCTGCTGTGCCTCTTCCACGTCCTTCATACGCACAGGTCCCATGAACTCCATATCTTCTTTTATCATCTCTGCCAGTCGTTTGGACAGGTTGTTGAAGATCACATTCTGCACTTCTTCGTTAGCGCCCTTGAGTGCAAGTCCGAGTTCGGAATTGTCAACATCACGCAGCACACGCTGTATGGAACGGTCGTCCAGAAGCAGTACATCCTCGAATACGAACATCTTCTTTCTGATCTCGTCCGCAAGTCCGGGATCCTCTATTTCCAATATCTCCATGATATGTTTTTCTGTACCGCGGTCTGTAGAGTTCAATATCTCGACAACCTGATCCACACCACCGATGATCGTATAATCCTGATTTACAAGGTTTGCAAGCTTTGATTCCAGCACGCGTTCAACCTCCTGGATGACATCCGGACTGGTCCTGTCCATGGTTGCGATCCTTCTTGCAACATCTGCCTGGCTTTCCTGCGGCAGAGCGGAAAGTATAAGTGCCGCCTGGTTGGCCGAGAGATACGAAAGTATCAGGGCTATGGTCTGGGGATGCTCGTCCTGTATGAAGGATAAGAGCTGTGAAGCATCCGTCTTCCTCACAAACTCGAAAGGCTTCACCTGAAGTGAAGCTGTCAGTTTCCCTATAACATCAAGAGCTTTATCAGCGCCCAGTGCTTTTTCAAGCAGCTCTTTTGCATAACCTATACCGCCTTCCGCGATATACTGCTGTGCAAGACAGATCTCATAGAATTCATTAATTACGTCTTCCTTAACCTGGGGAGACACGCTTCTGGTGTTTGCTATCTCGAGAGTAAGGTCTTCTATCTCCTCTTCCTTGAGATGCTTGAACACAGACGAGCTCATCTCCGGTCCTAAAGCTATGAGCAGTACCGCCGCTTTCTGCAGCCCTGATAAAGAATCATTATTCGACGCCATCAGTCCCAATCCTCATTAAGCCAGTTACGAAGCAGATTTGCTGCCGCATCCGGATTATCTTCCACGAATTTTTCCACTATCTTTCTTGCTTCGGATTTATCTTCCACACCTATATCGGCCATCTCTTCAACAGGTGTTGAAACAAGTATATCGTCTATGGATATCTCAGGCTCCGGCACTTCTGTCTTTGCCTGGTGCATACTGCGGAGTATAACGAACAGAAGGAGTCCCATTATCAGCAGTATCAACAGTATCTGCAATACGTCTGTCAGTCCTATGTTCAATCCCTCATGATCCACAAAGAAGGGTTCGGAATAGGATACTACTGTTATCTTGCTGATGGGAACGCCGGTGGCATTCGATACCATACCGACTATATCCGAATCAACTTCGAGCTTGGTCTTGATATCATTGTTTCTCTTATACTGTTCCCAGGAAATACCGTCCAGCAGGCCGTCTTCTTTTACATCATCTTCCCTGATCACATTATAGGTCACCAGAGAAACAGCCACTGAAGAATTTTCATACTCTATGGCTCCTACCGGCAGTTCCTCATCCCTGATATATTCATCAGGCAGGAAATCTTCGCTTGTCTCATTAACAATGGCCGAATCAGTCTGATTGTTCTCATACATGTATCCGGTCTCCACATTGGAGTCCGTTCCCGGAACACCGCTTACGGAACCGGTGGATTCGGAATGATAAGTATCACGGCTGGCGAGGACACCGTCTTTTTCTTCTTCGGTATTTGAATAGGTATGCGTTGTTTCTCTTAGTTTCTTCTGGTTTATCAGAACATTCGCTGCCACTTCGATAGACGAGAACTGCTGCGTCGCTGCCAGTACCTTCTTTACCTCGTTCCTCATGGACTGGGCCACTTTTTCCGAAACATCAAGCGCAGCGCTCACATTTCCGATACCGTCATTGCTTTCGGCTCCGGAATACAGCAGGGTACCTTCGGTATCCATGATGGTGATATGATCTGTCGTGTCGTTTCCGAGAGCGGTTGCGATCAGCTTTGCCATCGCAGCGGCATTATCAGCGGTACAAACATCGGAGAGTTCCAGCATTACAGAAGCGCTGGACTCCTGATTCTGGGCGATCAGCGTTCCGTTCTCTTCAGGCAGATGCAGCTGCACCGTTGCATCCTTTACAAAAGTCTGATACTCAAGAGTCTGCTCAAGAGTATCTTCAAGATAAACAACGTATTTCTTCTGGGTATCGGATTCGGTAGTAAAGAAACCGCCGTTTGTAACATTGTCGATAGTGAAAGCATCGGTCTTTATGCTGTTGGAACCCAGAAGCAGAATAGCCTTGGTATAGTCCTTACGATTGATCTGTATGATCATTCCGTCTTCCGAAGTCTGATAGGCGATATCATCACTTTCCAAAAGAGCCATGACATCGTTTGCTTCGGTGGCGTTCTTTGCGGTATGGATCGTAACGTACTCAGGTCTCGTCATTGCAAAGATCAGAACACCAAAAGCGACCAGCACGATAAGTGCCAGTACTACAATGGTCGTCTTCTGACGTTTGGAGAATTTCTCCCACCAGTCCGCTATCTTTCCGGGCAGGCTTCTTAACCATGCCAAGAGTTTGTCAACCATGATTTACTCCTTTTCCCCTCTACTTTATAAGCTCCCGGATTGCTAAGTGCTTCGCACTTTCGCAATCCTCCAACGTACATTCGGACTCCGCTTCGCTGCGTCCTCATGTACGTTGCCCGTCTGAATCGAGATTTTCAATCGCGCAAGCATTCTGCTTGCACGCTTGAAAATCTCGATTCATCCGGAGCTTATCGCTCATATCTGCATCTGCATTATCTGGCGGTAGGCTTCCATTGCGGCATTTTTAACTGCCACGGTGTACTGCAGTGCCGTCGATGCCTTCTGGATCGCTACGCCCAGATCATGTGCATTATCTGTTTCACCCAGGGCAAATTTAACCTCTTCATTTTCCATGTTCGAGAGGTAACCGTTGGTTTTATTGATATTATTGATCGCCGAATCCAAAAGCGATCCGAACAGATCTTCCTTGTCGCCCTCATTGTTGAGCTTTGTGATGTCAGTTCTGATGGCTCCGCGCACAGCCCTGTTTGTCATCAGATGAGGTTCATAAGTAGGAGCTACCTGCATTTACGCCACCTCCCCTCAGCTCTTATTGGCAAGTCCCAGTCCTGTAGATGTCATCGACTTACTCGCATTGAATACCGTCGCATTTGCTTCATATGCGCGGTTGGCATCTATCAGGTTGGTCATCTCTGTAATTGTATTGACGTTCGGATAGGTAACATAGCCGTTCTCATCAGCATCGGGATGTGACGGATCGTATACCATATTCATCTGCGTTTCATTATCCTCGCTTATCTTGGGGATCTTCACGCCATAGCCTATCATATCCTCATTCACCACATGTCTTCCGTTGTGGAGCTGTGCGGTGCCGCTTCCCACCACGCTTGAGAGCACATGTCCGAAGCTTCTTCTGTCCTGCTCGGTATCCTGGGTCTCAAAAGTAACTATCTTCCTGCGGTAAGGCGTACCGTCCGCAGTTCTTGTAGTATTGGTATTCGCAATATTCTCGGCAATGGTATCCATACGGTAACGTTCTGCCGTAAGTCCGGTAGCCGTTATATCAAAAGAATGAAACATTCCCATAAGTCATCTCTCCTTTACGAGGTTCCCATAGCAGTCCTTAAATTGGCAAATTCTGCCTGCATGCCGCTGATCAGTCCGTTGTATCTTAACTGGTTCTCTGCCAGATAAACGTTTTCGGTATCAATATCCACGTTGTTCCCATCCAGCCTGTAGGAAAAATCGAAAGCTTCGGTATATACCCGCGGCTCGATCCTGTCCATATTCAGATGGTAAACCTTTGCATCCATGGTATCGTACTGAACTTTATTCAGCACTCTGGTAAGCTGATCCTCAAAAGCCACGTCCTGCCGCTTGTATCCCGGAGTGTCAACATTGGCTATATTATTGGAAATAGCTTCATGTTTAAGCCATGCTGCATCAGCTGTTTTATCCAGCAGATTGATGTAGCCGAACGCATTTGTATTTATCATTTTACACCTCCTTTTCGGAAGGCCGATTACATAAGTACTTTACATAACATATTCAAAATACATAAAACAAGAAAGCCTTCCATTATGAAGCTTCCCTGCTGATGTATATCATCCGTGTATTATTATATTTTATATCGGAGAATTTTACAAGGATTTTTAGACAAAATTATATCTTCTTCAGTTCTTTCAGGATCAGTTCATTGGTCACCAGCACACGGGTACCTTTGACCCCTGCGGAATGGGTTTTGATAACCCCTGCGCTTTCCAGCTTGCGTATCGCATTGACAGCCACGGATCTGGTAACTCCCGATTCCTCGGCAATCTGACCGGCTACCACAAGGCGCTCTTCCATTCCTGCGCCTTTAAGCAGGCATTTTACAGCAAGTTTTTCCGATGCAGTCAGGGATTCCACGGCAGAGCGTACTCCGCTGGCCATATGTTCCTCTGTATTCTGCTCGGTATCCATGCTGCGCATCATTTCAAGGCCGACCACGGTAGCTGCATATTCACAGAGTATCACGTCATCAATATCATACCAGCCGTTATTCTTATAAAAGAAAAGGGTTCCCAGGCGTTCACCGTTCATAAAGATGGGAACGGCACAGGCATGGTATCTCTCACTGCCTTCAGCCTTTTCTTTGGAAAAACCAAGTGTCAGCAGATTAAGATTATCCTGGGTAGAAAGAATGCGCATGAAACGGCCGTTTAAGCCCTCATCTATGAATTCCCCCGTCGTATGTGTCACCAGCTCGTCTATGACCGCGGTATCGCTGTCTGTGGCCACCCCAAGAAGCTTTCCTCTGAAGCTTATGACCAGCACATTGGACTTAAGTATCTCGGAACACACTTCACATATATCGGAAAAGGCCACTTTGGTCGCAGAATTATTATGGAGAAGCTGACCTATCTTTCTGGTCTTGTCGAGCAGTGTTACATCACTCATTACTCTTCCTCATCGGCGAAATTTCGGAATTTTATTCCTCTTCGTTATCATCAGTTACAAAGCCGCAGTTCTCATCGGCACAGACGAGCTTCCGTCCTTTGCGGAGCATTATGCCGCCGCAGCGCTCGCACTTGGTCGCAACAGGCTTGTTCCATACCATGAAATCACACTCGGGTATATCTATGCAGCCGTAATATCTTCTTCCCTTCTTGGTCATGCGGGCCACTATATCCTTGCCGCATTTGGGGCACATGACTCCGGTCTTCTCATAGTAAGGCTTGGTATTTCTGCATTCGGGGAAACCGGGGCAGGCTAAGAACTTGCCGTGAGGCCCGTACTTGATCACCATCATCCTGCCGCAGTTTTCACACTGCACATCGGATTCCTCATCCTTGATCTCAATATTTTCCATCTCAGCTTCGGCTTTCTTTACAGCCTCATCCAGATCCGGATAGAAGTTCTCTATAACGGTTTTCCAGCTTATCTTTCCTTCACCGACATTGTCAAGAAGGCCTTCCATGGTTGCCGTAAAGTTAACATCAACTATTGCGGGGAACTCCTCTTTCATCACCCGGTTGACTACTTCACCAAGCTCGGAAACATAGAGATTCTTATTTTCTTTTATGACATAATGTCTCGCAATTATCGTGGTTATGGTAGGCGCATAAGTAGAAGGCCTGCCTATGCCCAGTTCCTCAAGTGCCCTTACCAGGCTCGCTTCGGTAAAGTGTGCGGGAGGCTGGGTGAAATGCTGCTTCTTCTCAACCTTCTCAACCCTGAGTTCAGACTTCTCATCTATATTCTTGAGAAGGAAACTGTTCTCTGCCTTCTCGTCCTCATCATCGGTATATACCTTCATAAAACCGTCAAACTTGATCTCTGACGCGCTTGCCCGGAATTCGGCTCCGCCGGCATCCAGTCTTATGGAAAGCGTATCATATACGGCATTGGACATACGGCTTGCAGCAAAACGTTTCCAGATCAGCTGGTATAATCTGTACTGATCCCTCGGAAGCTTTGCTTTCAGCATTTCGGGAAGCAGGCTTATGTCCGTGGGGCGTATGGCTTCATGGGCATCCTGGATCTTCTTATCATCCTTTTTAACGCTTGCTCCTTCTGCCAGATATTCGTTTCCGAAATGACTTCCGATGTACTCGTTGGCAGCCGCCTGAGCCTCATCCGATATTCTGGTAGAATCGGTACGAAGATATGAGATATAACCATCCTCATAGAGATTCTGTGCCGTCATCATGCTCTTCTGGGTGGAAAAGTTCAGCACCTTAGAAGCTTCCTGCTGCATGGTTGAAGTGGTAAAAGGCAAAGGAGCTTTTCTTGTACGCTCTGACCTTTTCACTTCCACAACCTTAAGGCCGTTCTTTTTAACCAGCTGCTCTATGCGCTCTGCTTCGGCTTTGCTCTCAATATTCTTACCGCCGTTTTCATCGGCATGGAAAGAAGCGGTAAAAGTTTTCTTTCCGCTTCCCGCATGACACTCGGCTTCAACGCTCCAATATTCCTTGGGAATAAAAGCCGCTATCTCATCTTCCCTGTCACAGATGATACGCAGGGCAACGCTCTGAACTCTTCCTGCAGACAGGCCTCTCTTTATCTTCCCCCATAAAAGCGGGGATATACGGTATCCCACTACTCTGTCCAGTATACGCCTTGCCTGCTGGGCATCCACCAGATCCATATCGATCTCTCTGGGGTTCTTTAAAGACTCCTTTACCGCAGATTTGGTTATCTCATTAAAAGTAATGCGGTGAACCTTCTTCTCGGCCAGCTTAAGGCCTTCAAAAAGATGCCAGCTGATAGCTTCTCCCTCGCGATCGGGGTCGGTTGCGAGATATACATTATCTGCTTTTTTTACTTCCTTGCGAAGCTTGGCAAGCACATCGCCCTTTCCTCTTATGGTTATATACTTAGGTTCGTAATCATGCTCTACATCTATCCCCAGCGAAGACTTGGGCAGATCCCTGACATGTCCGTTGCTTGCCAGCACCTCATAATTAGTACCCAGAAATTTCTTAATGGTCTTTACCTTAGCAGGCGACTCCACTATTACCAGATTCTTTGCCATTTCTCTTGCTTTACCGCTTACGCGGCCTTTCCTCTTTCTTCTATAATAATATTGCGCGTGAGTTTCACTCACGCGCAATAGCATACAACATAATATTTTTTTTTGCAAGTATAATTATCTGACTAACTGCTTTTAAAAGTTAATCTGCCCGTTAAAATCAGTGAAAGTTATTGTAGTCCCTGAGCCGGTATATGAACCGCTCCAGACAGTAATACTTGATACTTCCTGGTTAAAGGTAATCTCTACTGTTCCGCTGGTAGATAACTGATAGTAGAGGTTCCACTGATCAGGCGGCCTGTTTATGCTTACACTTCCTGAACCGCTGGTAGACTCGATGTTGGGCAATGTGACGCCGCCTTCGCCGCCTTCACCGCCGCCGCCGCCTTCGCCGCCGCCTTCACCGCCGCCGCCTCCGCCGCCATCTTCAGCATTCTGAACGGTAAGGTCGTCATTCTGGCCGCCGCTGGGAGTTCCGTCAACAAGATCCCAGAATTTTTCTTTCTGAGTTTCTGAGAATACGGTTCCGTTGTCCTTTATAGGGTAGCAGAACAATCTGAAACTGAGGGTTCTGCCGTTCGCCCACTTAAGAGTGACATTTCCGTAGATGAGTACTTCATACTGGTAGATGAACGCACCGTACTTATCCTCATTCATGAAACGTCCTACGATAAACTTGCAGGAATTGCTCAGAGCATCAGCCCTAAAGGTAAGCGACTGCAGGTTGGGACCGTGATCAGGATCCGCACAGTTATCTATCTGCTGATAATACTCAATGCCACTCCAGTTCTTATTGTCTATATGGAATGTACCGCCTACACTTAAGGTTTCACTCTGCAGATTTGTCTGTCCTACGTTCCAATCAATCCTGCATTCGGTACAATCCTCAACACTGAGTCCCTTTATGGGAACATATGAGGTATAAGGATCCGAAGTAACGGTATAGCAGTAGAGCAGGTTGTTATCTCCGCCTGCAACACAGGGCTTTTCTGAATAGATGGATACGATATACTCTGTATCATCATCAGCCTTACACTTTATATCATACTGTCCTACATAGCTGTCATTGGCATTCAATGTAGAATTCGCTTCAAGGGTAAAGCCCGAAAGAGTATAATATGCTGCCGGTTCGGTAGTTTCAAAAGCTGCGCTTACCCAGGTCTTATCATAGGGAAGTATATCCCTAAGATCATAGGTGTGGAAACGAAGTACATTCAAGGATTCCGTACCTGAACCTGCACTGATATCATCTACAGAGGAACCTCCGGTACCTATCTCATTTCTGTTATAGATATCCTTGCTCACATTGTAAGCATACTGATCGTTCTTCATCTCAAGCTTAAGCTCGACCACGCTGTTTACATCATAGAGATCTTTGGCAACATTTATCTTCTTAACATATTCTGCCATCGGATAGGTTGATCCGGTGGGAGTTGTGATCCACAGTGTACCGTAATCCTTTCCGGGCTTGTCCATCTTAAGTTCAATGGTATAGCTGCTCTTGGTACCTGCTTCCTTGTTGATCCAGTCGGAAATGATTATCTTATCCGAACCGGGTGTAAGACTTGCAGTAGTATCAATGCTGGCAGTGGCATCGCACATCAGATTCTCGATCCACTGTACAGCCTGTGAAGCCTCACTCTGCAAGCGTACTTCAACGGTACTCTTGTTGTAGACCTTCATGCTGTTGCTGAGTACCATGCCTATCTCGCCAAGCACTATAGCCATGACTGCCATCGCAACCAGCATTTCGATCAGGGTAAATCCCTTCCTTTGATTGTTCATAGCCTCCTCCTTTTTCCCGTTTTACCGCAGGCTCTTCATTGCAGTCTTCCCTGTGAAAGCATATACCAGGATTTCCGTACAATTCCTGCATCTTTTATCCGCAACAACAAACCTCAGTCCATCCGTTAAACCCACACTTCCGTCTACACGGAAAGTAAAACCGACCGAGTTGGCGGTGTCCGTAGTAAGAAGTGCCCCGACAGTGGTCATATCTATAAACCCCTGTGCCATTATATTTCCGCTGCCCAGAAGCTGCGGCTGTTCATCATTTATCCAGCCATATACCTTGTTGTCATGATAGTTGAAATGTACTTCCGTATCGCCCTTTGCCATTGCGGTAGTCCTGGCTGTTATTAAGAATTTTTCAAGTTTATTGGCTGTCTTATGCACATTGGCTCTTGCAAGCATTGAAGCCGATACCCCTACCAGGCCTACAAGTACAGCGGAAAGTGCCAGAACGATCAGTACTTCAATCAGCGAAAAACCTTTTCTTGATCTTTTCATAGACACCTCCTTAATCATTCTTCTTATCCTTATGCCAGTTGGTATAGACAACGAAGGAATTCTCAGGTCTCACTCCGCCTCCTCCTGCTATGGCAAGCAGTTCTGCTATATTAGCCTCCGCGGCAGGTGTGATCAGATTTCCTACAGGTATGATATTATCATTTGAACTGCTCTTCTTATAATACTCTATCTTTTCGGTTCCGTACATAGAACCGGAATCTGCAAATACCACCGCCTGGGTCTTATAATCATCAAAGTATCCGGAAACATAGGTAGGATGATTATTGTTGATATTGTAATCATGTCCCACAAACAGTACGTTCTTTGCTGCCTCATAGCCCTCCTCGGTCATGTGCTGCATGAAGGTAGGCACACCGGGGATATCAAAGATCAGCGTAGTCTTGTTATTACATATAAAGGTCGAATTGGAGCAGTCACCTCTTATGGTCATGGGCTGGTTACTCAGTACCAGTGAATTATTGATCGCATTACTGGTATCTGTAGGAAGTCCTACAAGTGCCTTAACCTTGGAACCGTCCTTAAGAGGTTTTGACTCTTTGTTAAACTGCGTATTATAGAACAGGAAGCTGTCATCAGCTGCTATGGAGGAAAGGTCACCCGGTCTGTCATAAATATCAAAGATAGAGCCGTTAGCATTTCTTATGATCAGATGTTCATTTACCATTGAATAACCTATACCATCGGCGCCTGCAAGGTCATCAAAAGCCTGAACCCATTCAGCCCTCTTGGCCGGATCACTGGCATACTTTAATGTAGGCTGTTTTCCCTTGATCCTGCTGGAATCAGGTTCTACACCGGCGTATTCTACTGTGTCTGATGTATTGAACATCATTCCGCCTTCATCGATCTGTATTCCGCCTGTGATATAAGCTTTTGAAGCGATAGTCAATATACCGCCGTTATCCACCTGTATCTTGCCGTGGATAAGTGCCATAGGACCGATGATGCTTAAAACCGCACCGCTGCGAACCCTTATGGCCCAGTCCTTATCCTGAGGCTGTCTGCAGTAAAGGCAGCCTCCTACAGTCACGTTACCTTTCTGGATATCCATCTGGGCATCGGTTATCAGACTAAAATCATATACACCGAAATTCTCCTTGGGTACTGTAGGCCATGCCAAAGTGATATCGGAGGTTATATTCGATACATAGCCGCCCTTCTTGGTAGTGGATCTTATATTTACGTTCTTAAATGTTACCGTATTGCTAGTTGCCACAATATCGGGGGATTTTCCATCAGCAGCCTGTACGCTTATATTAGCTTCCTGACTGGCCAGCTTAATATATGATGCCATCTTGCCACCGTTCCAGTGTGCTGTATCTCCTGCATTGCTCACCGCTGCTACCAGATCCGGTATAGCTGATGTTGCAGGGCTGCCGCTTGAGAGCTGCTGAAGCTCAGTTGTCAGATCATCAAGTGCAAATTCATCGGTATAGAAGTTATCGGTTGATACCTGCCTCATGCTCTTTGTTATATAGTTCATATAAGACATATAGGCAAGTGTCGTGACCAGCACCGTAAGAAACGTTGTAGTCACCAGAACCGTTACCAATGCAGCACCGCGATTGCTGTTTTTCATCTTCATCACCTTGTCCTCCCTTCCTTACAGTGAATCCTTGGCACGGATACCTGTCTTGAGACTAGCGGTTGCTTTATCTCCGAGTCTTTCTGAGTTTCCTTTATATTCATATATATCCATAAATATTTCATAAGAATACCATGAATCCGAATTATTTAACGCTACAGGGAGAAATGTTATAACTACATCAAAAGTCTTGCCCTTTGAACTGAGTCCGGTATAACCCATGTAGAGCATCTTACTGTCCGAATCCGACGCAAAGACTAGTTTCTTCATTGTGGAATCTGCAGCTATCGCAGATTTCATAATCGCCTTAAACTGGTCGTTAAGCAGGTGAGCATTATTAACAAGATTCTTATTGAAATATGCGGTACCACCTACACTGATACTTGCGTTTGTTACGGAGGTCACCGTTGAAGGAAAACTGAGAGCCGTGACATTTGCGCTCTTGTTATAGTAATCATTGTCGATGGCCGAAAAACCGATCTGCTTGGTCGCTCTGGTCTTGTCTGCCCCCGAAAGATTATTCATAGTGGACAGGACTTCCTGGAAGGACTTCTCGGTAAAGTCTTCCATTAAAGACTGCCCCACATCAGTAGCTGTCATCAATGCCCTTGCCTTGAGATTGATCTTCAAGGACGTCAGCATACAGCTTGATATGGGCATCAGCACGATAGCCAGCAGACATACCGAAACCAGTATTTCCAGCAGCGTGATGCCTTTGTTGTCCGTTCCTTTCTCAGTTCTTCCCATGGGGATCCTCCTTTTCTCCTGCCTTGAATTACCAGTCTATGGCTGACGCAGGAGCTTATCAGCCATAAACTGTATAATACTATTGATCTTTACTCAGCGTTTGCTTCCCCGGCGTCTCCTGCATCGGCATCAGCAGCTGCATCGCCATCAGCTTCGCCTTCTCCGCCTTCACCGTTATCGCCTTCACCGTTATCGCCTTCGCCACCTTCGCCTTCTTCTTCTTCTAGCTCTTCCCAGGTATAGATGTGGGTACTTCCGAATACACCGTTTTCGTTATCCTTGTCAAGATTTACACCACGGATCTTCATTTCATCTATATCGGGATTGATGACAACATCATCAATTTTCCTGTCTCCGCCGGCGATCGCATACTGTTCAAGTACCATCTCACCGTTAATATATCCGGTATCCTTATCCAGTTCCAGCTTCATGGTGGAATAGATCATCGGATCCTCATAATCCATCAGATATTTGAGCATATATTTGAGAGCATCATACTTACATACAAACAGTACTGCTGATTTATTGGTAAGTGCCGTATAATCCAGCTGTACCTCATCGGAAGCCAGGGCAAACTCCTCGTTGGTGCCGAAGCTGTAGGAATTGAAGCGGATAGGATATTCAAGCCTGTAAAGTCCGAAATCTTCCTGGTCCTCTTCCACCTCAAGCGGTATCATCTTGGAGCTGTACTCCGTATTCAGTAAGAACATTGCATAGTTCTCAGGTCTTACATCAGCCGGGAATTTCTCTATCAGCTCAAGGGTCTCATCTTTATAGCGCTTGGTCTCGGCTATATAGAAATCCCTCTTCTGGTTCATTTCATTGAGCCTGTTATAAGTCTCGGTAAGGGTTACTATCTCGGCATTAACCTTCTCGGTATCCTCTCTGGTATCCTGTATATAGAACGTATAGGGCAGTGCTATTACAGCGATTATCAGGAGAAAAAGTATCGTTTTTCGATCTCTGTCTGTTAAACTCATTTTGCTGCACCTCCTTCTTCAGAGGCTGCAGCCTCTTCTGCCGGCTTACCTATATGGCAGGTAAGTTCATAAGTAGACTGTACCTGTACGATGACCGGGAAATCCTTATACATATCTTTTTCATCATCGGTCATCTTTTCGGGATCCACATACTCTATAGGTGTGCCTTCGTCTTCCTTCTTACCTCTCTCATCCCTTGTCTTGGTTGCGTAAAGGAGATTTCCGTCCTCATCCTTCTCCACAACTATAAGTCCCCTGTATTCTTCACTTACGGCGTCTATCTTCAGATCTCTCACATAATCGAGCTGCTGGAGCTGAACGATGACATCTGCCACCTCGTTCTTGTTCTTGTCGTGCCAGCCGGTGGTCACTTCCATCTGCCAATCGCCGTTTACACATTCTACCTTGTCGATCTTCGTATCGATAGGAAGTTTCTTTTCCATATCCTCTATAAATGTCAGGATATATTCGTTATCGTTCTCGGTGGTCTTTTCAAACTCCACCATGAGGTCATATTCCTTCATGGCGCGGTCGTACTCGTTTGCGATCTCTTCGATATCTTTTATCTTGTCGATCTCGCCCTGTATCCTGTCTCTCTCCTTAACGGCCTTGTCATGCTGTACATAAGTGACAGCCACAAAACCTATGGAGAAGATAGTGGCAAGAGCAAGGATCACTCTCAGGGCCTTTATAAGGTCTGCATTTCCGATGGCGCTGTCTTTCTTGCTAGCCTTGATCATCAGGCTCATGGGATCGATAACGCAGCCGATGTTCGGCAGGTATCTCAGCACTTCCTCTGCAGTAAGGGAAGCCTGTCCTCTGATCACTACGCCTGACAGCGTATCAAAATGCTCAACCTGCGCGCCGAGCTCTCTCTGGAGGATCTTCTCGATACCGGCTATGGAAGAACCTTCGCCGAATATCTTGATACCCTGCAGCAGCTCGCCGGGATTCTTCTGTCTGTGGTACTCAACCGCACGTCCGATACCGTTTACCAGATACTGGACAGCTGATGCATATTCATCAGCGGTAACATGCTGGTCGAGCAATGTTTCATTGGAAAGGAGCGTTTTCGCATCTTTCTCGGATATCTTCTTGACATCCATCAACGCGTTGGTAACGGCGTTCTTACCGTAGTTAACGCTTCGCTGTAATACCAGTACGCTGCCCCTCATAACGTTGACATAGGTGACGTCCTTCTCTATCTGGATGACCAGATCGGTACGTCCCGGAGTCATCTGCATGCTCAGCAGCTGTATGACTGAATTACCGAAGTAATCAATATTCTTAACATTAAGTTTCAGTTCATCGGCAAGTTCATAATATCCTCTTATCAGATCGGTAGGAGCCGCAACAGCCGATACTCTGTACTTTCTTCCTTCCTCAGTCATGTAATCCTCGAGGATGGAATATGCAAATACATAATCCCCGGAATTACTCATCGGGAAATATTCTCCCGAATTGGTCTGGAGTACGTTCCCCAGCTTCTTGGTGTCCTTAAAATAGTTTACTTCAACTTCCTTGCTTGCAATCTTTTTACTGGATATGGTGAAAAATACATCTTTCGCCGAAAACCCCCTGCCAAAGATCGCCTGCCTGACAGCTTCAGCAGCAGAAGTTACATCCAGCAGATATCCGTCATTGAAGCAGCCTGCCGGAGTTGTGATCTCCGATGCATTGCTGAGGATCACCTGCTTGTTGTTCTTCTGCATCTCAGCAACGCGTATCGCGTCGGATGAGATGTAGATCGTCAGTACCTTGTTGGCCATCCTACCTGTTCCCCTTTCATTAATAAGTTACTTTTTATATGTACAAACCGGTCACCCGGATCATACCCTGTTTATTGATGAGCTCCTCCGGCACAAGTGCCGCCACATACCAGGCTATTATCGCATCCCCGAAAATGAATGCCAGCACTCCTGCAACCGCCAGATACGGTCCGAAAGCAAGTACTTTCTTCTTACCGGAAACCTTCATCCTTATGCTGTGTATCACTGCTCCGAGCAGGGATCCGAGGATCATCACAAGAAGTATATGTTTCCAGCCTGTGAGCAGTCCCAGCGCCGCCATCAGTTTCACGTCGCCGCCTCCCATGGCAGCTCCGCCGCTTAGGAGGTTGATCAGAAGAAACAGTCCGCTCACACATACCGCACCTATAAGGTGACTGAGCCACTTATCCGGTTCTGCTACGGTCATGATAACGCCCAAAAACGCTATCACGATATTGTATTCCGGCGGGATCTCAAATATCGCAAGATCCACAAGTGAGAGACTCATCAGCAACATTGCCGCCGCCGCATATATAAAAGCTTTAATGCCTGTTCCGTACTCAAGGATAAGGATCTCTCCGATAAGTACGCTGACCGCCGCAAATACGGCCAGTCCGCCCGAAAACTTCTTTCTTGCCGCTTCCGCCTTTTTCATAACGGCTTCGGCGCTCTCTCCTTCGGGCATTTCCCCGTCTTCAGGACCTTTACTTATCTTATGCTGTGCATACAGATAAGCTGCCACCCCGAAACACAGGCACATAACTCCCATCAATATACGAGCAACCATAGAAATACCGGCTTTGCAGCCTGTTGCCTTTCTTAATTTTCTGTAAAACCAAATGAGTAAAAACGCACTAAAAAAGCATATGCACCCATATATGTAAAATAGTACCACATATGGTATGGTTTTACAATTTTTTCTTTTTCGGGGATTTTAACAATTTTGTATTGTGAAACTTATACAAAACGTCGAGTCCCCTGGGGTAATAAAAAAGTAACTATTAACGTGGTTCAAGTACTTGGCCTGACTTTATACTATTACAACCATTATAATATGTAAATAAGTTACGCACGAAACACGCTGTATTTGTCACGAAAAACAAGATTTAGGCTCCCGGTTACGGTTTATCACAAGTCCTGTATTCGCTTTTTTAAATTGTCAACCTTGTCGTTTTATATGTTGACATTCATCCTCGGAAGTGTTATGTTTATTTCCGGCCGCAGTCATACGGTAATATATCTTCGAAAGGATCAGACATCATGAGACGGACACAAACAATAAACCTTGTATATATTTCCCTGGCAGCGGCTTTTCTTGCTGTATGTTCATGGATCAGCATTCCTTCAATAGCATCACTAGTTCCCTTTACGCTGCAGACCTTTGCTGTTTTTGTCATCGTAGGTCTGCTTGGCGGTAAGATCGGTACCCTGGCCATACTTGTTTATATAATGATGGCTGCCGTGGGTGTACCTGTTCTCTCCGGTTTCAAGGGAGGCCTCGCCGCTCTTAGCGGTCCCACCGGAGGATATGTCATCGGCTTCCTCTTCACCGCACTGATCATGTCCTTATTCAGACCCCTGATAAAAAAAGGACACGCAGTTCCTCTGCTGGTCCTTTCAATGATACTCGGCCTCGCCGTCTGTTATCTCTTCGGCACTCTCTGGTTCTGTCTGGTATATATCTCAGACAGCGGACAGCGGCCCGGATTTGATGCGGCACTCACTCTCTGTGTCCTGCCCTATCTCATTCCCGATGCGATCAAGATCATGCTGGCCGCAACGATCTGTTCAAACAGGGCCCTCAAAAAAACTATAACTCAAGCCACTGCCGGATAATGTTTCCGGCTGAGAATCTCTTTACCGCTTCATCGCTTTTATCAAGATATCCGCGGCGGAGTTCTTCATCATAAAGCAGCTCGTAAACCGCATCAAGAAGAAACGCATCTTCTTTTTCGTCTTCTCCCGGCGGCGTAAGTATGCCGTATTCCGCATGTTCTACAGCTTCCGCCGCTCTGTCACAGTCAGTTCCCGGAGCAAGTATCTCCCTCGCCCCCGACTTCATATCCACTGATACTACCGGGCATTTAAGACAGAGCGCCTCTATCAGCACCATGGGCAGCCCTTCATATCTGGAACATAAAACGAAAACATCCGAATTTTTGATGTAACGGAACGGATTCTTTACTTCCCCGGTAAAAAGCACATGTCCGGCCACCCCATATTCTGCCGCATTCGCTTTCAGTGTTTCTTTTTCTTCTCCGTCACCGAGCAGTATAAGTCCGGCATTACTCCCTTTCCCGCGAAGAGCCGCAAGAAGTTTTATCAGCCTGTGCTGAGCTTTAAGTGCCGTCAGCCTTCCCGCATGTACAAGCACTTTTTCATGAGCAGCGATAAACTCTCCTGCTTCCGCAGGCAGCTTTTCCTCTCCGAGTTTTCTTATTTCTTCCGCATCAACAAAATTATATATGCAGCTGAGTTTGTTTTCGGGCACTCCGAAATTCTCATGCATATCTTTTACCGCAGGCTCAGATACCATCACATAACGGTCGGAGTGCTTTCCGATAAAACGCTGCACCGTCCTGTTCTTAAAGCTCACTTCAAATTCCTTTGAAGGCATGCTGTGGTATACCGAGATTACTTTATCTTTGCGGCGCGAAAGTATATTGACCAGGTTTGCGCCCCCCATATGTGAGATCGTACATTCAATATTATACTTTTTCTTTATGTATCTGAGACGCCGCACTCTGTTAAGCGTATTTATCACACGCTTTAAAACAGCTGCATTTTCGAGGGGCGGACACTTAAGGTCTATGAGCTTTCCGCCGTAAGAATAAATAGCTTCTCCGGAATCGAAGACTATCAGATATACATTTAAGGATTTCGCCAGTTCCTTCGACATATTGGCCGCCATCCTCTCGGCGCCGCCGTTATGAAGGTTCTGAACCACAATAGCCAGGTTTTTCATTTTACCAGCCTTTTTATCTCTTTAAGATATGCCCTGATCACTATCTCCCGGGAGAAATATTTCTCCATGCGTCTGCGGCCTTTAAGTCCCATTTCCCGTCTTTTGTCATTGGGCATTTCAAGGAATCTCTGCACAGCCAGTATCAGCGCATTCCTGTCACCCTTCGGATAGATAAAGCCGCTCTTCTTATCGCTGCAGGTCTCACGGCAGCCGGGATTGTCGGTGGTTATCAGCGGTCTTCCGCATGCGGCATTTTCCAGCAGGACATTGCTCATTCCTTCTCCGTATACCGAAGGATGGATTATGGCATGAGCTCTTGCTATAAAAGGTGTAACATCCTTTTGCGAACCGTGATACTTTACTATGCCTTCTTTTTCCAGTTCGGCGATCTCTTTCTCATAATGAGCTTCGGTAGGCTCTATGAAGCCCAGCATGTTAAACTCGGTCTGCGGATACATGGCATGTATCGCTTTGGCACAGGCGATATAATCATCCACGCCCTTGTCTTTAAGTATACGTCCTATATAATTGAATACTATCTTTTCTCCGCTCCTGCCGTCGCCGCCTTCGGGATAAGGCATAAGAGTAAAGCGGTTCAGCGCCACTCCGGAACCGGGTATAAGTCTGCTCTTGCCGTGTACCATCCGCATCTTCTTTGCCATGCGCATATTAACGGCATTCTGGAACATGATGCATTCACTCTGCCTGTAAGCCGCCTGAAAGAGCCGCATGACAATGCCTCTTTTAAGCTTGCTTTCCTTAAGGACCGAGCCGAAGCCGGTCACATTATTGATCACCGGTATCTTAAGAGCATGAGCCGCAAAGCTTGCATATACTCCGGGTTTTGCCGTATATGTAAGCACCACTGCAGGTCTGTATTTTTTGAAAAGCCTGTAATAATGAGCCATCAGCATTGCATCCTTGACAGGGTTCGTACCTCTCCTGTCGATATCCGGATCATCATAGATATAAGGGAGGTCTTTCATCAGCTCAAACTTTTCCCCGTAAGGACATGAAATAAGCATTTCGTATCCTTCATTAATGATCGCTTCTATCAGTTCTTTTCTGAAACAGTAGACATCATCATCATTATTTGTAAGAAGTGCTACCAGTTTTTTTTCACTCATATCATACCTGCTTTCGATCCGTTTCTTAAGACACTGCGTTTCTATCTTATCACCGCTATGACGGTCCTTACCATGGTTGCAAGATCATCCGCAAGACCAAAGCCCTTAATCGCCTCAAGATTATATCTCATCTTTGCGGGCAGTATCTCACTGATATATACCTTATCCGTATCTTCCGCACCGTCCAGGAGCTTCTCTTCATCCTTATACAGTATGCTTGCCTTCGAGGTAATGCCGGCTTTCATCAGCAGCGTGGCACGCATTTCGTTATCATATTCCTTTACATACTTAGGCACTTCGGGTCTGGTACCCACGAAGCTCATATCTCCGAACAGCACATCTATGAGCTGGGGAAGTTCATCAAGTCTGTATTTTCTCAGAGTCTTCCCAATCTTTGTAACACGGCTGTCTCCGGCTACGGTCACGGAACTTCCGCCCGCATCGTTTCTCATTGTCCTGAATTTATGTATCTTAAACTTCCTGCCGTATTCGGTGATCCTAACCTGCCTGAAGAAGACTCCCCCCGGCGAATCACAGGCTATCATCAGCGCTATCACACACATGGGTATGAACAGGAGCATAAGAAGAAACGAACTTAAAACCACATCAAAGCAGCGCTTTATTTTTAGCTCCGCTTCCTTCTTTTTCAGGATATCATAATACTCTTTTATCTCCGGCTTTCTCATCCATGTCGGCAGTTCATCCCATTCCCGCATTTCTCTCCTCAGGCTTCCCCTTTAATTACTTTCTTAAAGCTCTCACATATAAACTCCACATCCTCATCCGAAAGCTTTGTATGCAGCGGCAGCGTTATGGCATTCTCATAATAAGCATAAGCATTCGGATAATTCTTTATATCAAATCCCAGCTTCTTATATGCACTCATCATCGGAAGCGGCTTGTAATGCACATTACAGGGTACTCCCATCTCCTCCATCCTTACGATGATCTCACGCCTTTTCGCATCATCGGCTCCGGGTATTCTGATAATGTAAAGATGTCCTGAAGACTCATACTCTCCGCTATAATGGGTAAGATGCCCAACTCCGAGTTCATCCATTACCGCATCATACTTTCCGATGATCTCCCGTCTCCTTTCAAGCAGCGATGCATACCTTTTCATCTGTATCAGGCCTATGGCGGCACACACATCCGTCATATTGCATTTATAGAAAGGCTCGATGATATCATATTCCCAGCCGCCGAGTTTATTCTTGGCCAGAGCATCCTTGGACTGTCCGTGGAGGCTTAAGAGCTGGAAGAAATGATACAGTTCCTCATTATCAACACCTTCAAAATCCTTCCATACGGATGCCCCGCCTTCCGCAGTCGTAAAGTTTTTCACCGCATGGAAAGAAAATGATGTAAAGTCCGCAAGGCTTCCCGACATCACTCCTTCTCTTGAAGCACCGAAAGAATGGGCTCCGTCAGCAACCACCGCTATCCTGTAAAGGGCCTTCTGTATCTTCTTTCCGCTGTCATTGTTACCGCCGGGCGTAAACATATCCCGTTTCTTATCAACAACTTCGTATATCTTTTTGTAATCGCAGGGAATTCCAGCAATATCCACCGGTATCACCGCCTTTGTTTTGGGCGTGATCAGTTTCTCAACCTGCTCCGGATCCAGTTCCGGACGATCATGCAGTATATCTGCAAAAACCACTTTTGCACCCACATGTATTGCTGCCGATGCGCTTGCCGTATAAGTATAGGCGGGCACGATCACTTCATCTCCCTCTCCTATACCGAGTGCTCTGAGATTGCATTCTTCAGCTGCAGTGGCAGAATTTAAGCATACGGCTTTTTTACTTCCCACATATGCCGCTATCTCTTTTTCCAGTTCCTTGGTACGGGGGCCGGTGGTTATCCATCCGCTCCTTAAAGCTTCGGCTACCGCCTCTATTTCTTCCTCCGTTATATCGGGAGGTGAAAAGATTATTTTTCTTTCCATCTTAACTCTCCTTATGCTTTATATGTTGTGACCATGCCTGCCACAGTCTCCCTGATATCGCCTTCTTCATCAAAGGCAGCCTGTTTCAATACCTCCAGCTGCTCTTTGAACTTAGCGACATCGATCTCTATCGGCTTCCCTATATGTATCAGATGATTCGGTGTAGTCATCAGTCCCTCTTCATCCATAAGCTTCTCTTCGTACATCTTCTCGCCGGGTCTGAGTCCCGTATAGCTGATCTTTATGTCCTCATCCGGTTTCAGTCCCGAAAGCCTTATAAGGTTCCTTGCAAGGGTATCTATCTTGACCGGACTTCCCATATCAAGCACAAAGATCTCTCCGCCCTTCGCATAGCTTCCCGCCTGCAGCACCAGACTCACAGCCTCGGGGATGGTCATGAAATATCTGATTATATCCGGATGTGTCACGGTCACCGGTCCGCCCTGGGCTATCTGCTCCCTGAAAAGCGGAACCACGCTGCCGTTGGATCCCAGTACGTTTCCAAAACGTACTGCAGCATATTCCGTATTTCCGCCTTCCTTTGCAAAACACTGTACCACCATTTCACACAGCCTTTTGCTTGCTCCCATGATATTGGTGGGATTTACCGCCTTATCGGTGCTTATCAGCACGAAACGTCTGCAGCCGTATTTTTTAGCCATCAGCGCCGTATTATAAGTACCGAACACATTGTTCTTTATGGACTCGTGGGGGCTTTCCTCCATCAGCGGCACATGTTTGTGGGCAGCTGCATGATAGACCACCTCGGGCCTGTATTTATCAAATACGTATTCAAGTCTTCCCGCATCCCTGACCGAACCTATCAGTACAGTGAGCTTCAATTCCGGATGCAGTCTTTTCAATTCCTGTTGGATATCGTATGCATTATTTTCATAAATATCAAAGATTATCAGTTCTTTCGGTTCATGCTTTGCAACCTGTCTGCAGAGTTCGGAACCGATGGATCCGCCGCCTCCGGTCACCATTATCACTTTGCCGCTTAAGCTCTCATATATCTCCTTCATATCGACCCTTATTGGATCCCTGCCCAGCAGATCTTCAATGGATACATCTTTGAGATCCTGCACGGTGATCCGGTCCTCATCCACCATCTGATACATATTGCGAAGGAGTTTTAATGCACAGTCCGTTTCCTTGCACACACCGAGTATCTCTTTGAGTTCTCCGGGTGTGGCCGAGGGAATGGCGATATATATCTTTTCTATCTTGTATTTGCTGCAGGCAGCCATTATCTCATCACGCCCGCCGATGATAGGTATGCCGTCTATATTTCTTTTCCACTTGTTTTTGTCATCATCGATTATGCAGACAACACGGTCGTTACCGTTTCCCATGTGGTTCACTTCCCTGATGATGGCTCTTCCGGCGCTTCCCGCACCTATCACCATTACCGGATGGATCTCGGTCCTGCCGCTCACATGACGTTCCTTAAACAGCAGGAAGAATCTGTAAGAAAAGCGTGCCGTCATCGAGAAGAAGAACTGCATCATAAAGCCCATAAAATAATAGGAATAGGGCATGCGCCAGTATTCATCCGATACCAGGCTCACGCATATACTTATACCCAGTATCTGGACAGCAAAAGAGATAAGACAGCCCAGCACTATGCGTTCCATCTCCATGAAGCTTGCAAAGCGCCATACGCTGCGGTACAGTCCGCAGAAATGATAGACCAGAACAGCGAGGATCGAATAGATCACGCCGAACATAAGATAGGCTTTCCAGTATTCGGACTCTATCTGTGAGATACGGCAGTCGAATCTGAACCACAGGGCCAGAAAATATGCCGCATTCAGACTTATCAGATCATATATGAGGAGAAACAGCGCCACCACCTGCCAGTGCTGGAAGCGTCTCTCCTTTACCTTTTCAGATGATGTAGAACCAGTTGTCATCATCCAGCTCCTCTTTATGTTTTCCTTTTTCGTAATTATATACCAGTTCCTGATTCCGTATGCTCACCTTGGCTCCGGCGGGAACCGACTGGGTAATAAAGCAGTTGCCGCCTATAACGGCTCCTTTACCTATCACCGTACCTCCTCCGAGTATGGATGCCCCGGAATATATGGTAACGTTATCTTCTATGGTCGGATGGCGTTTCTTGTTGTTCAGGCTCCTTCCGCCTTTTGTAGAAAGTGCGCCGAGAGTCACACCCTGATATATCTTTACATTATCACCTATCTCGGTGGTCTCTCCGACCACTATGCCTGTGCCGTGATCGATAAAGAAATACTTACCTATCGTAGCACCGGGATTGATATCGATACCGGTCACCGAATGGGCATATTCGGTCATGATACGCGGTATAAGAGGTACCCCGAGAAGATAGAGCTCATGAGCCACGCGGTTAACGAAAATGGCATAGAGCCCGGGATAGGAGAATATCACCTCATCCTTGTAAAAAGCCGCGGGATCCCCGTCAAAGGCTGCCTGTACATCGGTCTCTATATATTCTCTTATCTTCGGGATCTTTTTGAGAAATTCAAAAGCAAGTTCTTCGGCCGTATTCTCAAGCTCCTCAGCTGTCTTATCCCTGTGCGGCTCGGAATACTTAAGTACTATCGTGATCTGTTTGATCAGATGGAATATCACATCTTCCAGCTGCATGGATATATGGTTTCTGACCGTATAAACCTTGAAGGTCGGGTTCTTAAAATATCCCGGGAATACCATCCTTCTCAGCTTATCCAGTATATCGATTATCTTATCCTTATCGGGATGATCAAAAGTATCGACCCTGTCGATATCCTTGCCGCCCTCATAATCATTGAGGTAGAGTTCGACCAGTTCCTGTATCCCGTCATTCAGTTTGTGCATCATCCGCTCTCTTCCTTTCACAAGGCTTTAGCCTGACTGATGAGGGGTCATTCATCTTCCCCGATCATCTTCAGTATATATCCGTATATCGCCCGATATGTATCCTCATCATAGTGAAGCCCGTCAACCGTATTGAACCCTCTCTCAAACAGATAGGTATTGGTATCTATCCAGCCTACCCTGTCATCAAGTTTTCTTTTCAGTGTCTCATTACAGGCATCCACTTTCTCGTTGGTCGCATTGCTGTATCCGTCTATCACGGGATTTACCGAGACATAGTAGAGCTTTACTCCCGCCTTATCCCATTTATCTATACGCTTGTTGATATACTCGGCATATTTCTCGCCGTTGCCCGGATCGTTAACCCCCAGATTGAAGACCATTTTCACACCGGCATTGGCACTGACACTCAGCATCGGTCCTGCAGTCCCCGCCAGCCAGCCATAGCCTATGCCTACCTGGGCCAGCCATCTATATTTATTCTTTCCTACGGCATGTTTCATTCCCACCGTTCTGGAATCCCCGATAAATATCAGGTTCTCCGGAGCATTCTCAATTTTTATTATCTCGTCCTCCAGATCCGGATCCGCGCCTATCACACGTTTCCCTTTAACCACGGCCTCCCTTTTTTCCTTTTCCTCTTCGACTTCTTCTTCCGCCTCTTCTGCTATCTCTTCTTCGGTATCGTTATCTTCAAAAAGCAGAGCAATATTCCTTTTTATCTCTGCATCCCTTGCTTCTGCTTCGGCCCTTTCTTTTTCACGCCTCTTAATGCCGTTATTCCTGTCAATTATCACCGCAAAAAGGGTTATGATCAGAAGCGCGATTATAATACTTATAAATATCAGGTATAATCTGTTTCCCCTCATGCAGCTTTCCCCCGACGGGTATCCGTCTCAAAACACTCAAAAAATATTATAGCACAGGATATGCTCCTGTGCTATAGAAATCTTGTATTCATGTCATTTGCCGTCCTTAAAAGGACCGTTTCGGATCAATCATCCTCTACGCTGTAGTTAGGCGCTTCTTTGGTGATATGTATATCATGGGGATGGCTTTCCTTAAGGGATGCGGCTGATATCTTGATAAATCTGCCCTTCTCCTGGAGTTCCTTTATGGAAGCCGTACCGCAGTATCCCATACCGCTCCTCAAACCGCCCATAAGCTGGAATACCGTATCTTCGACCGTTCCCTTATAAGATACACGGCCTTCAACGCCTTCGGGAACAAGCTTCTTGGCATTCTCCTGGAAGTATCTGTCTTTGCTTCCGTTCTCCATGGCCGATATGGAACCCATGCCGCGATATACTTTGTACTTACGTCCCTGGAATAGTTCGAAGGTTCCGGGGCTTTCATCACAGCCTGCAAATATGGAACCCATCATACATACGCTGCCGCCTGCGGCAATGGCCTTGGTCAGATCACCGGAATACTTGATACCGCCGTCAGCTATGATGGGGATGTCATAATCCTTTGCTACCGCATATGCATCCATGATAGCCGTAACCTGGGGAACACCTATACCTGCAACCACTCGGGTGGTACAGATGGAACCGGGACCTATACCTACCTTAACCGCATCAACTCCTGCTTCTATCAGGGCCTTGGTCCCTTCTCCGGTAGCAACATTACCTGCGATCAGCTGTATCTTGGGGAATCTTTCCTTAACCATGCGTACGCTTCTCAGTACGTTCTCGGAATGTCCGTGTGCGGAATCAAGCACGATCACATCCACGCCTGCCTTTGCAAGGGCTTCAACCCTGTCAAGGATATTTGCGGTAATGCCGACTGCTGCACCGCAGAGGAGTCTCCCCATCTTATCCTTTGCCGCAAGGGGATACTTGATGGCCTTTTCTATATCTTTGATGGTGATCAGTCCCTTGAGAGAAAAATCATCATCCACTATCGGAAGCTTTTCCTTACGTGAATCCGCAAGTATCTTTTTTGCTTCCTCGAGGGTTATGCCTTCTTTGGCGGTAACCAGATTCTCGCTGGTCATCGACTCTCTTATCTTCTTTGAAAAATCTGTCTCGAATTTAAGATCTCTGTTGGTAATAATACCGACAAGCTTTCTGCCTTCGGTGATGGGCACACCGCTTATCCTGTACTTAGCCATCAGGGAATCTGCATCGGCAAGGGTGTGATCCGGGGAAAGAGAAAACGGATCGGTGATAACTCCGTTCTCGGAGCGCTTTACTTTATCAACCTCATCCGCCTGTTCTTCTATGCTCATATTCTTATGGATAATACCGATTCCGCCCTGTCTTGCCATTGCTATAGCCATGCGGTGCTCGGTAACGGTGTCCATACCCGCACTCATCATGGGTATGTTAAGGGTTATCTCCTTCGTAAGCTTTGTTGTAAGATCTACCTGATTGGGTATGATCTGCGAATAAGCAGGTACCAGAAGCACGTCATCAAAAGTAATTCCGTCACCTATGATAGTTCCCATACTCTCTCCTTTCTCGTATACCCCTAGTCAAGAAATACTTTTCTCGGTGAATTGTTTTGTATTATTTTAACAAATTCTTTTGTTAAATCAAGTACAATTTTCAGTCCACCTTCGTATATCATCACACAGCGCATATCTTCGGTGTTTTCGGTACCGCTGCTGTAATCCACTGTCTTCAGTTCACGGTTTTTAAACTCACCGAGTCTGTAAGAATCGGCGGGAGCAAGTATTTCGAGTCTGTCGATCTCATAGGTTGCAATGGTCTTCCTTTTTTCTTTTGCCATTATCTTATCAACGGTCAATGTCCTGTCCACATAAAGATATTCGTATTCGATATCCGTAAGAGGATATATCAGGTATCTGTATATAGCCCATAAGCCTACGGTTATCACGAGTACGGGCGGATACATCAGCAGTAACGCTGCCAGTACGGACAGTACTACAAGAAACATGAAAAAATATCTCAATGCCAGATCCTTTATCGTGCTCTTTTTCTTTACCATATGTTCGATATATGCTTCCATTATCATTTCTCCCTCTAATATATTATGCTTTCTCCCCTCATCCGGCACCTTCGGTGCCACCTTCTCCCCAAAGGGGCGAAAGCCTGACTGATGAGGGCTTCGTAAAATTATAACAAATAATCCCCAACTCTGCAAACTGTGTTATAATACAACAAATGATCAATAAAAGGAGATCCCCATGAAAGAACAGCTCTATACCATCCCTTTAAATGATGCGGTCAATGCCGGCGATGAGTGCCCTTTCTGTTTTGTGGAAAGAGCTCTTGAGCAGGACACCCTTGATTTTGCTCTGGGTTCCTGCGCTTCCTATATGGAAAGCGACGTCAGGGAAGTAACCGACGCCAAAGGCTTCTGCCGGGAGCATTTCAAAAAGATGTTTGACTACGGCAATACTCTGGGCAACGGCTGGATACTTAAGACTCACTATATGAAGATCCGCGAAGAATTTGCTTCTGAGGTAAAACACTTCGCTCCGGGCCGCAATAAATTAAGCCTTGCTGATAAGATCAAAGGCAAAGCAGCTTCCAACCCGCTCGTAGCCTGGGTAGATCAGAAAGAAAGGAGCTGCTATATCTGCGATCACTTCAGGGATATCTATGAACGCTACCTTGATACTTTTTTCATACTCTACAAAGATGACGAAAGCTTCCGTACCAAGATCAAAGTTTCAAAGGGTTTCTGCCTTACACATTTTGCCGATCTCTGTGCGGGTGCCGACAGACGGCTTAGCGGCAATGAACTCGAGGAGTTTTATTCCATGCTGCTCCCGCTGATGGAGCGCAATCTTGACCGCCTCCAGGAGGACGTCAACTGGCTTATCGAGAAATTTGATTACCGCAACAAGGATGCAGACTGGAAGGATTCCAAGGATGCTGTCCAGCGCGGCATGCAGAAATTAAAAGGAGGGTATCCCGCGGATCCCCCCTTGAAGATGAAAAAGTAAGTTTTTCTTATCTGTCCCACTTGTCTGAAAGCGAATTGATCTGGTCTGCGAATTTGGCCAGATCTTTGTTTGCGCCTCCTTCGTTCTTGTATATGACTGCCATAAGACGCTGTCCCGCAGCAACAAGCCTTGCAAATATATCCGAAAGTCTCTTTGTTTTCTTCTTTACCGGTACCGGCTCCGCCTCGCGTATGAACCTTCCGCTCATCAGATCAAATTCCGTACCGCTGTAGGGTGCATAGGTATCATACCCGTATTCACCCCTTAAGCACTCCGCAAACATCTTGGCTGAATCATCGTCGCCGTGAACTATAAAGACCTTATCCGGCTTATCACCGATATTCTGTATCCACTCGATGAGGCCCGCTTTGTCGGCATGTCCGCTCATGCCCGCCAGCTGTTTGATCTCGGCTCTTACCTCTATGGTCTCACCGAAAAGCTTTACTTCCTTCTCTCCTTCGATGATTATTCGTCCGAGGGTACCTACCGCCTGATATCCCACAAAGAGTATGGTGGATTCCGGTCTCCAGAGGTTATGTTTGAGATGATGCCTTATACGTCCCGCCTCGCACATACCCGATGCCGAGATTATGACCTTCGGCTCATTATCGAAGTTGATCATCTTTGATTCATCGCTGGTGATGCTCAAGTATAAGCCGGGGAAAGTCAGCGGATTAATGCCTCTGCTTACCAGATCCAGAGCCTCATCGGAGAAACAGTGCTTAATATTCCTTCTGAATACCTCGGTAGCTTCCACAGCCAGCGGGGAATCCACGTATACGGGGAAGTCGGGTATCTCGCTTACCAGCTTTCTTTCCTTGATCTCCCTGATATAATAAAGCATTTCCTGGGTACGGCCTACAGCAAAGGACGGTATCACCACGTTGCCGCCACGCTTTAAGGTCTTCCCTATCACCTCTGCCAGTTCTGCCACATAATCGGGCCTTGTCTGGGTATGGAAACGGTTACCGTAGGTGGATTCCATTATCACATAATCCGCACCCTTGACGTAAGCGGGATCCTTGATCAGCGTCCCCTTCTTGTTTCCTATATCACCGGAATATACTATCTTCTTCGTAACATTCTGTTCCGTGACCCATACTTCCACACTGGCGGATCCCAGCAGATGGCCCACATCGGTAAAGCGGAACTTTATTCCTTCGCAGAGATCATATATCTCATCATACTGAAAAGGCACAAGCCTTCTGATGGTACTGTCCGCATCTTCCATGGTATACAGAGGTTCCACCACGGCATCGGAGCTTCTCTTTGCTTTACGGTTCTTCCACTCAGCTTCCTGCATCTGTATATGAGCACAGTCTCTGAGCATTATGGAACACAGGTCGCAGGTAGCTTCCGTAGCCATTATCTGTCCTCTGAAGCCTCTTGCATAAAGCAGCGGTAATAAGCCCGAATGGTCGATGTGGGCATGAGAAAGTATGACGTAATCTATAAGTCCCTCTTCAACCGGCAGTTCCACGGATTCAAAAACATCCGTCCCCTGCTCCATTCCGTAATCAAGAAGTATATGTTTCCCGTTAGCTTCCAGATAATGACAGCTTCCGGTAACCTCATGATCGGCGCCGACAAATACCAGTTTCATACGTAACCCCTCCTTATATTGTCAGTATAACATTTTTATGCCGCCGGGTATAACCGAAAAACGGTTCATAACAACTCCGACACTCTTTTCTCCGTCAAGAGACCAGTCCGGTGCTTTTGAACATGATATCGCAGCCTGGTCTGTCCTGAACAGGGTGATATTCGGCGAATCATACCTGTGCTCCCGCAGACAGTTGATTATGTTATTCAGCTGCAGCAGATCATGGGGCTTGGATATCAGCAGCATCTCAAAAAGTCCGTCATCCAGCAATACCTGGTCCTTATCGAGGGTCATTATCCCTCCGAGAGAAAAAGTATTGCATATCGTGACAAACAGATAATTATCCTCGTAAACATTGCCTTCCGCAAGGATACGCATATGCATGGCCTGCGTGGACGGAAGGTCCTTCATGCCTTCCAGGATATAAGCAAAATGCCCCAGTACATTTTTGTACTTCTGGGGCGTTTCATATGAAGCTTTGGTAAACATCCCGCAGGATGCGGTATACACAAAGGTCCGGCCGTTAAACTCTCCCACATCCAGTTCTCTGGGTTTTCCCTCCATGATATGCCGCGCTGCTTCCGCGGGATCCGATGAAAGCCCGAGAGAGGCGGCAAAATCATTTGTAGAACCTGCTGGTATATAACCGACCGCTTTATTCCATTTTATCTTGCGGCAACCGGTTATCACTTCATTAAGCGTACCGTCGCCGCCCATACATACGATCAGCTCTATATCGTCATATGCATGCTCTTCCACAAGGCGGGTGGCATCGCCGCCCTCCCTTGTGAAACATACCACCGTTTCATAACCGTGATCTGAAAAACACAGGATAATATCACTGAGCGGATTATCTTTTCTGTGGATCCCGGCATGCGGATTGATTATCAGAAGCAATCGCTTGTATATATTCATGTATTGATCATTTCAAAGGATATTTTGCGGTAAGCTCATCAACGATCTTTCTTGCGCCTTCGATTCCGGCCTCTTTGTTCTTTACGATAAGACTTATAGCTTCCGCTATCTTGTCCATATCCTCCGTGTTCATACCCCTGCTGGTCACCGAAGGAGTACCGAGACGGATACCGCTTGTTACATTGGGCTTCTGTGGATCATTGGGTATCGTATTCTTGTTGGCTGTCAGATGAGCTTCATCCATCCACGCCTCTACTTCCTTACCGGTGAGACCGAAGCCTGTCAGATCAAGCAGCATCAGATGGTTATCGGTTCCGCCCGAAACAATGCTTAAGCCCCTGCTGATAAGTCCCTTTGCCAGTGCCTGTGCATTGTCTACTATACCCTGGCAGTAGGTCTTAAAGTCATCAGACAGAGCCTCTTTGAAACATACAGCCTTTGCTGCTATCACATGCATAAGAGGGCCGCCCTGGATGCCGGGGAACACAGCCTTGTTGAATTTATATTTCTTTGCATTTTCCTCGCTTGAAAGGATAAGTCCGCCTCTGGGTCCTCTTAAGGTCTTGTGTGTAGTGGTGGTCACCACATCTGCATAAGGAATCGGTGAGGGATGAAGTCCCGTAGCTACCAGGCCTGCGATATGAGCCATATCCACCATCAGAACAGCTCCCACCTCATCGGCAACTTCCCTGAACTTTTTGAAATCGATGGTTCTCGCATATGCGCTGGCACCTGCGATGATCATCTTGGGCTTGCACTCCAGCGCGATACGTCTTAACTCATCATAATCTATAAAACCTTCATCATTTACTCCGTAAGGAACTATATTGAAATATGTACCCGAGATATTAACGGGGCTTCCGTGTGTAAGGTGTCCGCCGTGGTCAAGGTTCATACCCATGATGGTATCTCCGGGCTGGCAGATTGCAAACTGTACTGCCAGGTTTGCCTGTGCACCTGAATGGGGCTGAACATTTGCATAAGTACAGCCGAAGAGTTCCTTTGCTCTTTCTATTGCAAGTGTCTCAACCACATCAACACAATCGCAGCCGCCGTAGTAGCGCTTTCCGGGATAACCTTCGGCATACTTGTTGGTAAGTACCGAACCCATAGCAGCCATGACCGCATGGCTTACCCAGTTTTCCGATGCGATAAGCTCTATATGGCTGTTCTGTCTTGCCTGTTCATCTTCGATGGCCTTTGCTATCTCGCTGTCTACACTGCGCAGTTCCTCGATATCGTACATAAATGATCCCTCCTGAAATCTTTTTTTATATTTTATCAGCTTATGCTTTACTTCACAAGTCCTTCAAGCACTTCTTTAACGGCCGCAAGTGCAGCCTGAATGCCTCCCGGGTTCTTACCGCCGGCCTGGGCCATCTGAGGCTTGCCTCCGCCGCCTCCGCCGATCATGGGAGCTATGGCCTTGATGATAGTGCCTGCATGTGCACCTTTTTTAACCGCACCGTCCGTAGCAGTAACTACCAGATTCACACGGCCGTCAGCCTCGGAAGCTATAACAGCCACACCTTCACCCATGCCGGCTTTCATATTGTCACCCAGTTCCCTGAGTCCGTTCATATCCACTCCCTGCACCGAAACAGCACAGTATTTTACTCCGTTTACTTCCTTTATCTGGTCTGCGATATCTCCCATCGCTTCGTTTGCCGCTTTGCTCTTCAGGGATTCTATCTCTCCTATCAGCTGCTTGTTCTCCGCAAGCAGATGCTCGATCCTCTGCATTATGGCTTCAGGCTTTGTCTTCAGTACCCTGGAGATATCCTGCATCTTTTCTTCGAGATCTTCATAATAATTGTTCACATTGGTACCGGTAATAGCCTCTATCCTTCTGACTCCGGCAGCAACGCCCGATTCGGAAAGGATCTTAAAGCTTCCTATCTGGCTTGTGTTAGCCACATGGGTACCGCCGCAGAGTTCTACCGAATAATCACCCATCTCGACAACGCGAACGGTATCACCGTATTTTTCGCCAAACAGCGCCATCGCACCTGTCTTCTTGGCATCTTCGATACTCATTACCTTGGTGACTACGGGTATCGAATCATTTATTTTTGAATTGACTGCATCTTCGACCGCCTTTATCTCTTCTTTGGTCATGGCACCGAAGTGGCTGAAGTCAAACCTTGTCCTGTTCGCATCCTGATAGGAGCCTGCCTGTTCAACATGTGTTCCCAGCACATCCCTTAACGCCTTCTGCATCAGATGGGTTGCGGAATGGTTCCTGCAGATATAGCGGCGAAGCTTCTCGTCTACTTTCAGTTCCACGCTGTCACCCTTTTTGAACATACCGCTCTTTACCACACCGATATGCGCTATCTTGGAACCGGCCACATGTACGGTCTCGGTCACTTTAAATACGGAATCACCGCAGACGATCATGCCGGTATCTCCGACCTGACCACCCATGGTCCCGTAGAAGCAGGTTATATCCGTTATGATGGAGCCCTTCATTCCGTCGCTTATGGCTTCCTCGAGAGTAGTCTCATCATCGGTGCTCACTGTTATCGCCATTATCTTAGCTTCGGTCTTCAGCTTGTCATAACCGTCAAACTCTGTATTCATCGAAGCCGGAAGCTGCTCGTAAACCGTCGCATCCGCTCCCATATAATTAGTATTCTTTCTTGCAGCTCTTGCTTTTTCTCTCTGCTCCTTCATGGCAGCCTCAAAACCGGCCTTGTCCACGCCGAAGCCCTTTTCTTCCATTATCTCTTCCGTCAGGTCAAGAGGGAAACCATAGGTATCATAGAGCCTGAAAGCATCTGTTCCCGAAAGCTCCTTCTTTCCCTCGCTCTCAAGCTTATCTTCGAGTTCCGAAAGTATTGAAAGTCCCTGATCTATGGTCTTTTCGAATTTATTCTCTTCCTGGGTAAGTACATTAAGGATGAAATCCTTTTTCTCCTCCAGTTCGGGATAACCGTCTTTGCTTCCTTCGATCACTGTCTTAGCCAGCTCCGAAAGGAATACGCCTTCCACACCAAGCAGTCTTCCGTGTCTTGCCGCTCTTCTTATTATACGTCTGAGTACATAGCCTCTTCCTTCATTGGAAGGAAGTATGCCGTCGGAGATCATAAAAGTAGAAGAACGTATATGGTCGGTGATAAGCCTGATGGATACGTCTTTCTTCTTATCTTCCATATATCTGACACCGGCTATCTCACAGATCTTGTCACGGATAGCCTTCATCGTATCTATATCAAATACGCTGTCCACGTCCTGTACCACAACGGCAAGACGCTCAAGTCCCATACCGGTATCGATGTTTTTCTGCTTCAGTTCCGTATAGGTTCCCTTGCCGTCACTCTCGAACTGGGTGAATACGTTGTTCCATACCTCCATGAAACGGTCACACTCACAGCCCACTTTACAGTCGGGCTTTCCGCAGCCGTACTTTTCTCCTCTGTCGTAATAGATCTCGGAACAGGGGCCGCAGGGACCTGCGCCGTGCTCCCAGAAATTATCACTCTTACCGTTCTCATCACGGTAGAATTTGGTTATCTTTTCAGCCGGAACGCCTATCTCATCCGTCCAGATCTTTATTGCCTCGTCATCCTCAAAGAAAACCGAAGGATACAGCCTGTCCTTTTCAAGACCTACCACCTCGGTCAGAAATTCCCAGCTCCACTTTAATGCCTCATGTTTGAAATAATCACCAAAGGAAAAATTACCGAGCATCTCAAAGAAAGTAAGATGCCTTGCGGTATGTCCGACATTCTCGATATCGCCGGTCCTTACGCATTTCTGACATGTAGTCACCCTGCGTCTCGGAGGTATCTCCTGTCCCGTAAAATAAGGCTTTAAGGGCGCCATTCCCGAATTTATGATCAATAATGAATTGTCATTGTGTGGTACGAGCGAAAAGCTCTTCATCTTCAGATGCTCTTTGCTCTCAAAGAATTCCAGAAACATTCTTCTGAGCTGATTTACGCCGTATTTTTCCATGATATCCTCCGCCTTTTCTTCATACAACAACCGCATATCACACGGATATGCGGTCCTAAGCTGGAAAAGAGACTCGAACTCTCGACCCCTTCATTACGAGTGAAGTGCTCTACCGACTGAGCTATTCCAGCAACATTGTGAATTATACTAAATCGGACTCATATTTGCAAGTATTATTTCGGTGCCTGCCACCGTGGTGACAGGCACCGTGATATCATTCGATATTCAGCACCTTATCAAAGCCGGTCAGCTTAAGAGTCCCCATCACTTCATCATTTACGTTTTTAAGGATAAGCTTTCCTTCACGTTCCTCCATATAGCGGTGCATGGAAAGAAAAACCCTGAGGCCGGCCGATGATATGTACTCCACATTGTTCAGATCGATGTAAACGGTCTTTATGGCGGGATCATTGGCGGATACCCTGAGTTTTCCCTCAAGATCCGCCGATTCTACTGCAGTAAGAGGTTTTTCCACATTCACTGTCAGAGTATTACCGTCAATGTTTATCATTTTTTTCATTCCCTGCCCTCCTTAAGTTTTCTGATGCTGTCCCGGCTTTACTGCAGCCTGGTCTGTTTTCTGTGCCTGCCTTCGTGCCGAAGCAAGCGCGCTGTAATCCGGCTTATCCTCTGCCCTTATCTTTCCTTCCATCTTCATGAGCCCGGATAAACCGCCCGCCACTCTTCGGTGCCTTCCTTCGCTGACATTTACCGCCGTCTCCAGCGTGGTCATTCTTGCCTGTTCATCTGCCGCAATTGTAGGAGCATCTGGACCTCCCTGAGCCGCAGCGGTCTGTTTCCTTTTACCTTCCAGCGCCTCAAGCCTGAGCTTATTCATATCCGTATACATCCGTTCTCCGATACGGTTGTATTCGGCTGCGTTTGCGGCCTGTTCTCCCGTAAGGCCTTCTGTAGGCGCTTCAACGACCCTCAGCAGGCCGCTCTCATCTTCAACTGCCACGAACACAGCCGTAAAGGCATCATCTTTAGCAGCATCGATAAAGGCTTTTAGCTTCTTTCCTACTGCTTCCTCGGCGCCTATTGCCAGGGGATCGTAATCATCATCTATATGCAGTTCCGGCATTGTTTCCTTGAAATACTCTGTAGCAGAGAGACCGTTAACATATACCGTATCAAGGGCATGATAGAAAGTCTCGTAGTCACCCAGCGCATCCGCAGGCACTCCCGTAAGCTTTGACAGGAATTCCACTCCTTCATTCTGAGGAACCTCTTCTGCCGGTGCTTCCGGTTCTGCAGCAGGCGCTGCAGGTGCTACCGGTTCAGCTGCCGGCGCTTTCGCAGCATCATGTATCTGAGCTTCCTTCAGCCTTTCTTCCTGTTTCTGTCTCTCTCCCACTATTTTCGGATTATCCCGGACATATTCATCCAGCATTACCGCTACTTTCGCATTATAACGCTGCATCTGGCTTTCGCTCAAGCCCTCAAGCAGTATGCGGTCAATATTCACAGGTTCATCACCTGCAAGCAGAGTTCCTATCTGTGTCTGACTTGCATCCAGCATACGCATATGCATATCATACAGTGCCGGATCGGAAATACTCTGTACTCTGCTCACCCGGTTAACCATCTCATAGAAAGCCACTGCAGCTGTCAGAGCTTCGTTATTCCTTGCATTTTCATCTACCTGAGTTGAAAAACTCCGCTTGGAGCCAAGCACAAATTCACCTATCATCTTAGCCTTGGCCAGGCCCTGGGTTGCCTGTTTTGAATATCCGAACTTAACCAGCTCGTTTTCTCCTGCCGCTTCGGCTACCTGCTGCATAAACGGCAGTATTTCAGCTCCCGGCAATTTCCCCGGTCTGAAGCAGTCTGTAAAAGCTTCGGCTGTCAATGCCCCTGTCTGCGGATCTTTTTTTGAGAAATCCACATTATCCCAGAATATCAACTTAGGGCTCAGGCCCGTCGCCTGCATAGCCTGGTATGCCCCCAGGGCCAGATCAGCATGAGCTCTGATAATAGATGCGACCTTGGTAAAGTTCGCTTTGTCGTTCATAGCTGCGGCTGCCTCTTCTGCCGGAAGATCCGGAGAGCATCCTATAAACTTAAGAGTCTCCCCTTTAACATCGAGACTGTTCATGGCTTTCATAGCCGTTCCTATCACTGCGGCAAAATCTTTTGTTTCGGGGGGATCAGCTTTGGCTCTGAGCATGGCGTCCACGACTTTTTCACCCCAGATACGCTTTTCTTCCGTGAACTTATCGGGATCCAATACATCCGCCAGTGATACATCCAGACCTTTCTCCCTGCATTCATTAAGGAAACACAGCGTGGCCAGGTTTCTGGTTCCTCCGAAACCTCCCCTTGTCTGTTCCGAAAAACTTATTACTTTTCTGTCGTCAGCAACAGGTGTACTTTTCTGAAGCTTCTTAAGCTTTTCAAACATAGCCTTCTGCTCCGGTGCTGCATCAGCAGGAAGTTCCGCGTCGGCCTTCAGTCCGCTCTCATCAAACAATGAGCCATCCAGGCCGAAAAATGCCGGATTATTCTTCCTGAAGTTCTTTATTCCGAAGCTGTTGTTTGTAGCCTCCAGTTCACGGCGGTTTGCCCGTCTGTAAATTCCGACTCCCAGTCGTTCCAGCTTTGCGCTTGCAGCATTCTGCCGTTCCACTGAGGTCGCTACTTTCTTTGCATCTCTTTCAGTCTGCGTAACAGCCCCGTACTTTGCCTTAACCTCAGCAAAAAGCCTTTGCATCATAGTCTGCGGATCGGAAGCTTTCTTTCCTCTTCTGTCAAGACGAAGATCTTTAACACGGGCAAGATCCGGCTCTGCCCCGCCCGATGCCAGTGACAGCGCCATCAGGGCCGAGTTCTTTCGCGCTATGCCGATCTCACCGTTCTTCTTTTTATATGCTTCGGCCTCGGCATAAACATGGGAAGTCTCTTTTACTTTCTCCATAAGTTCAGCCATACGGGCCCTGCTGTCCCTGTTCGCGGGATCAAAGAGGGCCGCAGCCTCATGCACTGCCTTTACCGCATCAAACATAGCCTGGTACTCGGCTGAGTTTTTATGTTTCGGATCAGCCATATCCTCTGCCTGCATCCTGGCAAACAGCTGATCCATTGCATATACATCCCCGGCATCCTCCAGACGGCCCATGGCAGCATTAAACGGCTGTGCATTAATCTTTTCCTGCAGACCGCTGTTTACCCTGAACTGCGCATAAGCAGCTCTGAACCTGCTTCTGTCCTCGGGTTTCATTTCAAAAACTGCCTCATTGAGATCGATCATCAGATCCGTTATCTGTTCTCTGAAATTATCGGGCACCACCTTTTCATCCTTCAGCTGCGTAAGCAGGTTACTGAGACTGTTCATTTCAGCTTTCAGCCAGGGATCTTCATTAATTCCCGGCAGTTCTCTTACTGCCAGCAGAAATTCACTCATGGTGGCAGTGTCATATATACTGTCGGTATCCAAAAGTATCTGTTCGGAAACCCTGAGGCGGTATGCGGTAAACTGTGACGGATCCGCTGCGATCTTTCCCTGAACCGACATAACGGAAGCATCCAGCTCATCTTCGCTTAAGCCTGCGGCTTCGAGGCTGTAGGGTTCCAGTGCTTCCTGCATCCTGAGTCCGATACTCTTCTGGGCTTCCGTCATTGAAGCTGCCTCTATATCCATCTGCAGATCATAAACCTGTTGTGCTGAGGTAACAAAACCGTCGGGAAATACCCGGTTCGGAGAAGTCAGCAACGCATATTTCTGTGCTGCTTCGCCGGTCAGCTTATCCGGATCTATCAGGCCAAGGACGCTGTCAGGGCTGAAAGCTTCCAGCATATAGTTTTCATATCCCTCCAATGTTCCCGTCACTTCAAGCATGGCTTTAGCCTCGGCCCCCGGTGCCGAACCGTAAGCTGCAAGTTTCTGCGTATATGCCTGTCCCAATGAAAACGCAGCTTCCGACTGCAGCCTGGCAAATTCCCTGAATATATCCCTGGTACCGTTTGGTGATACAGCTCCTCCCACCTGTCTGTCAAGCAGTCCCAATACCATGAAATTATTGGCTGCTTCAGCTTCGGCCGGACTTAAGGCCCCGACAGACCGGGCTATTACGAGATCTAACAGCATTCCGGCTTTTTCCCGGGCTGTAGGTAATGATTGAAATTCCGCGAGCATCGCATCCTGATACTCTGCTGCGCTCAGGTAAGCATAAGCATGGCGTCCCGTAGAATTCAACAGTGCCATATGTGCCGCCTTAGTCGCCGCATCCTGAGCTTTCTGTGCCTCTGTCTGAGCTGTTACCTCATCCTTATTGCTTTCCCATTCGCTTCTGACAGCTACAGCAGCTCTGTTTCTTGATGCTGTCTGATACAGCGTAGCAACAGCAAGCGCTTTTCTTGTTTCCTTATCGGGATCATCAGCCCAGAGCTGATCAGCCTTGTCCGCCCTTGTTGTTATCTTTGTAAGGCCGAAGTTAAAGGCTCTTCTTCCCATATTGTGATGCGCCCTGTTTTCCGCCGCATCCAGAGCATGCATATCCATCTTTACGGATACAAGATTTACAAGCGGTTTTCCTTCTTTATCTTTCAGTATCTCCGCATATTCAACACGGTGTTCGCCGCTCATGGCCGCAAGCGCTGCCTCTGCCATGTACTTCTGGTCAAGAGCCTGTCTCTGAGCATCATTCATGGCAGAAGGATCGCCATACTTATTGCCGACAAATTCCCTGAGAGGCTTACCGTCAACAAATATCGTATCGATCAGGTCTACATCAAAATCTTTTCTCTTTTTTTCGTATTCCGAAGAACCGTAACCTGCTACAGTCCCAATATTAGCTTCAAAAATGGATGAGGCAGTATATATCTCCGTATCTGTCAGTGTCTCGCCTCTCTGATGCTTATCGATCAGTCCGACAATAGTACTTTTCTCAGCCTCAAGCTCATCATAGCCAGGCTGCCCCATATACTCGGCGTTAAAGATAAAAGCACTCGCAGAGACATCGGAAGGTGTCTTCCCTAAAGCGGCAGCCAGTTCTCTTTCGCCCCGCTGAAATGCTATGGTCATATTGCGCATTGTTGCAGCAGTATAACCACCGATCCTGCCTCTTTCCGCAGGCTTTAGAGCATCTGCTTCCATACCGTTAAGCGACATAACCTGGTTAAGATAAATATCCAGGCCTCCCATTTTTGCGCCTTTTAAAGCATCAAATACTGCCAGTGCGCTTTCCGGTGCGTATCTGGCCTTAAAATAAGCGGGATTAAGGGTAGGTCCCTCATGTACTGCCGTCTGAGAAGAAGATCTTAAGTAAAGCATATCCATCAGGTCATGCTCGCTCTTTGTCAGACCGTCGGACATAAGTTCACTTTCATCAGCTTCACTCAGGCAGCTTAAATCGGGATTCTCAGCAGCTAATCTGTCCTGCATATCATAGAATTCATCAAGACATTTTTTCCTGCCCTCTGGTTTGTCATTCCACTGCTTTACCCAGTCTCTTACATATGCGCGCCTTGCTTCATCATCCGTGATCGATTCCGGGATCGTGCATAAATATGCCATATCCCTGTTGTCAGCATCGAAGAAATCATTGAAGGATTTACCGTTCCCTTCTTTCTCACATATCTTCCGGCATTCATCGGAGACCAGCGCCCATATACGCCCTTTCTCAATAAGTGCTGCTTTCAGCTGCGGCCTGAGCTCCGGTTCTTCCAGCAGCATATCGGGATCAAAGCCGTTACTGCCGGCAGCGCTCAGATCACGCACGATCTTTGCTTCACCATAGGCTTTTTCCTCGGTTTTTCTGTTCCTTTCTATAAGTTTTCTTATTTCAGCTTTCCGGCCTTCATCCGTTACCGTCTTTAACTCAGCTTCAAGCCTTTGCCTCTCATCCCTGCATATTTTTCCCCACTCTTCTCTTTTTGAGATATATTGCTGTTGTTCACTTTCGGGCAGTCCCGCAAGATTAAAAGGATGCATGCGTGATACCACCGGTTTTGCAAGCTCAGCTTCAAGCCTGTCCTCGGAAATTTCGGTCACCATGGAAGAAAGCGCTATCTTCATGCCCTTTTCATCGGCATTTGCTACTGATTTGGGAAAATCATGGAAATCCTTAGCCGCAATAGCAAGCTCTCTTTCCAGCCTGTCTGCCGGATTCAGTGTTTCATTCATGATGCGCACACTCGTCAGCGGATCCGATAAAACTCTGTTAACATCGTCGCTGCCCGAAACCTTTCCTTGTAACGCATCATACATGGACATATAATATTTTCTTCCGGGACAGCTGAGATTCCCTGCCTTTCCGGCTTTCGACATCATAATGCCGATCTCCTGCGCAACCATAGCTCCGAATAAACTCTTTTGCGCTAGAGCTTCATCAGTCTGCATTCCTCCGCTGAATCCGTTTACCTCACCCCCCTGAACCATCTGCGGGTTATAAAAAGAGGAAGTATAATAGCCTATCAGCATCTCCGGCCCCATCTGCGGAGCACCTATGGCATCAGCCAGATGTGATATTTTCCAATAAGCCGCCAGATCCTCATCACTTATCTCAGCCATAAATGCATTCCCCATAGGCCCAAGGCTTTCAGCCCACTTCTGCTTTGTATAAAAAGCTCCTGTAAAGGATGTCTGCATTACATGGTCACCAAACTGCTTTATCTCCTGGGCCATATTTTTAAAACCCGAAAGATACACGGCAGTCATGACCCTGCCGGTATCCGTTCCGATCAGTGCCGCTACTTCCTGATCGACCAATCCGGGCTCTCCCAGTGCTTCCCTGAATTCTCTGTTGATATCAAAGGCTGCAACACCTTTTAATGCTTCAGCCACCATTTTGCCCATTTTAACGGAATCCGTACAGGCTTCCCTGAATTCCTGCCCGACCTGTCTTTTGATCTGCGGATCTATATCCCCCTTCATCATCTGCGTCAGGGATACTCCGCGGTTTAACAGCACTCCCCTTAATACTGCAGCCGGTACTGAGGGACGCATTGACAGATAGCTCATATCTCCTGTCTTTCCCGTGATCAGACTTCTGTAATCCGCCCCCATCATATCTTCCAGAAAAACATCGACCCTGTCTGATCCGACAATAGCCTTCCTCTGGTATGCTATACGGCTCAAAAGATAACGGTGCGCATCCGCATCCTGCGGTATCGGCCGGCCGTTTTTCATAGTGCTGACCGCATTTCCTCCAAGTCCTGTTAAAAACCTCTCATAATTTGCATCTGTAATAGGCATGATATTCTCCTTTCCCCCCTATGGATCTGAATGTGCTCATCAATACCCGAGCTTTGCTATGATGACACATTACCACAACAGATGTAGCAAAAGTGAAGCATTACTCCGTCATGTATCCTTCTGCGTCAAAATACCTTCCTTCTATCGTATCATTGCAGACGAAGCTGCCGTCTGCTTTCCTGTATCTTACACCCCTGTCATCAACTTTATAGCCTTCCGTGCTCACTCCGTTCTCGCATCTTACGGGACTCAGTTTCTTCTTGTTCTCATCGTCCTGATAATGCCACCATTCGCTGGTGATGAAGTTAAAACCCGCCGGCATCATATAGCTTTTCAGTATATTGGCATTATTGTTATTATCCTTCTGTATCGAATGATAACTCAGGTCATGCATCGCGGACTGCATCATCAGTTCTTCTCCGTCCGAGGCATCCACCAGAGTCATATCCATGGCGATTCCCAGATTGTGGGCTGATCCGTTCTGTGCCAGAAAAGCCGAGAGTCTGAATGAGCTTCCCAGCATTTCGGTCCTGAAACTGTCAAACTGAAGCAGCGTGGGATCGTAATATTCGGAAGACGGGTCCAGTCTGTATTCCAGCGGCACCGGATCTCCCGTAGCCGCATACTTTTCGGCGATGGCCTGCATCAGCCTTGTTTCCGGCGTATCCGGCAATAACGCCGTCTGATCGTTCTCATCATCTACCTCATCATCCTTCTTCTCATTCAGGTAACCGGCTTCCTTCAGGATCATGTATCTGTTCAGATCCAGTCTTTCAAATCTTTCATCAGGCACCGGCAGATCAAGTATCTTCTCGGTAAGATCATAAATACTCCTCGTTGCAACATAGGGTCTGTAAGAATCGTAGATCTTGATCTTATATCCGTCATTCAGCGCAGCCCTTGCAGCGCTTACCAGTTTCTCCGCAGTCGGATAAAGAAGCGGCACAAGGAACTCACCGTTGCCTATAAGCACGTTTTCGTAGCCTTCCGTTACCTCTCCCGAGACGCCGGGTATGGCATATTCATGTGCCGCATAGATAGAATAATATGAATTGGTGATATCGTAATCACAGAGGTCACCGAGATAGTCATAAAGGTTTATCATGCATTTATTCTTCTCTATATAACCTTCTGCTTCAGGAGTATATACCCTGAACATATCCCCCTCATCAGCAAGTACGCATAAAGCTTTTAATGCCTGTACGCTTCCCAGCTTATCCTTTTTATCCGCGGAAGCATAAAGGTTCAGTTCTTTAGTCGGCCAGACGGTGGCATAGGTTTCCGATATCTCGGTGTGAACCGCAGTTACAGCCGGAGTTACATAGGCATCGTCACTCCTGACCGCTACTCTGAAGCTGTGGTCCCTGTACGATGACAGATGGCCCGTTTCATATATCCTCTCATCTTCAGGCCCGTATTCCGCCAGGGTCTGCCAGTTTCCTTCGTCCGTTCTGTATTGCACCAGATATCCGTCGCCGATGGTCTCATTCCAGCTGAGTACATATCTGTTGTCTCCCAGATCTTCTGTCTTTAAGTTAAGTATGGTATCCGTGAAGTCCGCTCTGGAAAGCACCACAGGCTGGGTAACACTCTGTTTGACCAGCAGATGATCCGCCGAACTTGAGGCATCCATTACAAAAGTTACATTCTCTCCTTCTCCGGGAAGCGGGAAATCCCCGCCGGATCCGAAAGTCAGTACCAGCTGCACAAAGCCCGGGTTGTTCCTGAGTTCCAGTTCTCCGTCCGCTCCGGTGGCAAAGGATCTTTTATAGGAGATCGAACGCATGAGTTCCAGCTCACCCTGAGCATTTTTCTTATACAGGTTATAGCAGTCGTTGCAGCCTCCGGTAAAAGATGCGGTAAAAGTCTTGTTGTCAGGATCTATACTCCAGTTCAGTGTATAAGCGGTATTGTCATGCAGGTACGTTGTGACTTCTACTCCCCGCATACCGTCCCGGTAAAATTCAAAGCCGAAGAGTTTTATCTGTTTTCTCGGCATCACCCTTATGGTCACCGCTTTATCAACGGGTACGCCGGCAGGTATCATACACTTGCACTCAGTACCGTTCTTGTTCAGATAAGCGGCCTCCGGGCCCTCATATGCCGGAAACACTTCGGTACGGTAATCATAAGCCCCATCGCACTGCGGCCAGGAAAGTATCATTCCCCCGTTTACGTTTTTGTCAGTGCTTTTACCGGCCTCTTTCTTTTCTATGCATAATACCGCATTTTCCGACATCTCCGGCAGCTGAGTGAAGAAAGGCAGCGCACACATGCCCGCGAGGGTGATAAGAAATAAAGGTATTGTGACGATAAAAATCCTCTTCAGCATGTCATAATACCTTCCTTACGGGTTTTATCAGACGAAGCAGCATAATGATCAATAGTGAAACCGCGTATGCGGCCAGGGCGACTAAAACAAAAGCAGCCGGTCCGTATTTAAAAGGATTGAACTCCATATATCTTAATATCAGCCTTAAAAACATAAGATGGATCAGATAGATACCGAAAGAATTTGAATCCAGAAACTCCCAGACTTTACTCTTCTTATCTTTCATTCCGCAAAATACTGCAAATAAGCCTGCCGCCATCAGTGCCACAGTCGGAAAAGAATAGCTGCCAAGATGCGGGTCCGTATAATCAGCAAGATATTTTTCCCCCGTAAAACTGAAAAGCACAGTCAGACCAAGTCCGGTAATAAAGAGTATTATCCCTAAAGATACAGGCAGCTTTATCTTTCCCGAACTTATCCCATATCCCGCAAAAAGATAAAAAGTATATACAGCGGATATCTGTATTGTAAAACCGGATTTGAAGCCTTCCGTTTCCAGCTGCGGGATAAGCAGAAGGAAGACTGCGAGCACAGCCATAAGATAAACAAATTCACGCTCCGAAACATGGGCTGCCACGGCTCTGTATGCCGGAAGCAGCAGATAAAGACCGATCAGCAGATAAAGATACCAGAGATGTGACCAGCTTTTCCCCTGAAGGAACTTGCTTACAGCCCCGGTAAATGCGCTTCCATGCAGCCCGTTACCGTTCATCAGGTCATCAAATATCGAAAAAACAAGGACTGACAGCGCTAAAGCCATAAGTATCCTGAAGATATATTTAGAGAATATTTTTGAAATACGAAGCTCTTTTCCGGGATCCAGCAGAAGTGCCCCTGTGACCATCACAAAAACAGGTACTGCCCACATCAGACAATATACGCCTGTGAGAGCGGCACGCTGTTTAAAATCGCTTATCTCGTCTCTGTATAAGATCTCTGAGATGTTCAGAGTATGCATGAGCACTATCGCCATACACGATATAGCCCTAAGGACAGTGTATCCGGTTTTCCTACCAGACAAGGCCATCATCTCCTATGCAACCGCGGTCTTCACTATCTTCCTCTTCTTCGGGTGTTTCTTCGCTCAGATCTGTTTCCGTTATTTCTTCGGGCTCCGTTACTTCTTCTTTTTTTGAAGTATCTTCTTTTTCGTTTACGCTTTCAGTGCCCGTTTCTGTCGTATCAGCCGTTTGAACAGATTCTTCGGCTGTTGTTTCTTCAGCAGCACTTTCTTCCGTCACTGTTTCACTCACGGCTTCCGTCTGTTCATCGGTAACTGTATCTCCGCAAGCGCTCAGCAGCAGAGCTGAAGCAGCTGCCGCAGCAAACAGAACTCTCAATCTGCCTCTTACCATTTATCATTCACCCATCGGCGCATAATTGCTGTAACGCCAAGTTCCTTTCTGTCCGTATTGTATCTGAAAACCGGCATTACCGCCGACATTATATGCATAATCGGGATCAAATACATAAGTCAGTCCGCTTATTCGGATCTCCACCCAGGAATGAGGGGTGAGACCGCCTTTTCGTGACGGAACCTGCCCGCTTATCTGTATCGCATCATATCCGAGAAGCCTTGCCATCTCTGTAAAGGTTGCTGCCATAACATAGCAGTTTCCCTTGAGATTATTAAAACCGAACTCTGCAAACCACTTTGTTCCCGGACTTCCGTTTTCAGGCATATCAGGCTTTCCGTGTCCGTAATAGGTAAGATGTGATGACCAGGTATATGCAGCCTGAAGATTCCAGCCAACCGCATCAAGTACCGCAGCAGCCTGGGGATAAGTTTCCCTGCTGTATGATGAGGGCTGTGAACCTGCAGCTACTGCCTCATTTGCCGCATCCTGTGCAGCTGCAGTATTCTCGGCAGCTTTTTTAGCCTGTATCTGGGCCACCTTATCATTTACCTGCTTAAGAGGCAGATTACCCACATTGCTTCCGCTGGCATTGGCCTTACGTCCTTCCTTCATGCCGTAGTTAAGATAATGCCTGTATAAAACCGCAGGATCATTCCCCATTATCATTACCACATCGGGATTGTTAGCTGCATAATAGGATGCGTCAAACCCCTTTACCTGTGAAGGATCTGCGGAAAGACCGTAACTGACCTGTACCGGAGCGGTATTTACCACAGGTGCCGTCACAATAGCTGCAGGCGCAGCCGGCTGTGCCGACGGATCATAGGGAAGGCGTCCTTCATTCCTTCCGAAGTTTTTGTAATGCATATACAAAAGATATTCATTATAACCGTATACCGCTTTGACATCCGGATTTGTATCGGCATAATACTGAGGATCGAATATTCCTCCGTCATACATTACCTTAGGTGCTGCCAGTGCCTCGATACTTAATAAAGCAAAAAGGAATCCGCACATTATTACAGCCAAAAAAAGCCTGATTGCAAATAGATTTTTCTTCATTTTATTTCCCCACTGAAAACAGACGTAGTAAGCCTTCTTACTATGTGATTTTAGAAAACGGCAGATAAACTGTCAAGATTACATAATAGTTACACTTTTGTTAACCCCGCGGGAAATAAAAAACCCCGCAGCTTTCGCTGCGGGGTACAGGTTCTGTTATCAAAGATCGCTCATAAGCTTTGACTTGAGGTTCTCGAACTTCTCGCTGGAGATGATGCCTGCCTCGTTCAGCTTCATCAGCATACCGACCTTCTCCTGGAACTCTTCCATGCTTGAGTAAGGTGCGAAGATATCTGCTATCAGAGCATCTTCCTTCTGCTGATACTCATCGGGCTCGATCAGTCCGCAGTCTCTGGATGCCATGTAAAGCTTTGTCCTTAAGATGAAATCCTGGATACCGGATACTTCTTTGAGGATCTCAACCTTCTTACCGTGGAAATCCATCTCGTTGAGCCACAGTCTGTTCTTGAGCTGTATCACACGGTCAACCTTGTCTTTGTAATGCTTCTCATCACTTGAAGGGATGGACATTACTTCGCCGACGTATTTCTGCTGTTTATCTTTGAACTCTGCATCGGAAGCAGCTCCTGCCGCTACCATTGCGGGCCATCTTGAAAGCTTCATATCCAGCAGTTCAAGGCTGTCGGTTGCTGAAGGATCAAGTACCTTCTTAAGCTCTGTCTTATCTGCTTCAAACTCTTCTGCCGGAACTATCTCGGCATCTACAAGGATGGGTATCTTCTGGAGTTTAAGAGCAAATACATCATTGGAATCCATCTCGTTATATGCAACGCTCTCAAGAAGCTTAGCCTTCTTAGCTTCATACTCGGGCGGAGTGATCAGCTCGCTCATAACGATGATGGGAAGTCTTGAAGAATTCTCACGGAATACTTCAAGATCCGTTACAGTAGGATCGAAGCACTCGTCAACGATCTTCTTCTTATTATCTTCAAACTCTGCATCACTGAGCAGGCCTGCCTTCTTGGCAACGAATATCTTCTGTATGCTCTCGTAGAATTTGCTCATTCCCTTCTCATCGCAGATGAGTTTGAGCTTCTTCTCTTTGTACTCTTCATCAGTGCACATTCCTGAACCATGAAGTATATCCAGTTTCCTGAGTTTTTCTTCATAGGACTCATTCTTCTTGGCAGCAGGTGCAGGTGTCTCTGCACGCGGTGTCACCGGTGTCTGTGAAGGAGTATACTCAGGCACAACGGGCGTCTTTGAAGTAGGCGCAGGTGCCGGTGCCGGAGCAGGAGCCGGTGTAGGTGCCGCAGGTGTGGGAGCCGAAGGCTTCGGAGTCGGCTTTGCAGGTGCTGCAGGAGCTGCGGGTGCAGGTGCTGCGGGAGCTGCGGGTGCAGCAGGTGTAGGAGGAGCTGCAGGTGTAGTTGCTGCCGGTCCGGGGCCCTTGGTATCGCCGCCCATACCGCCTGCTTCTTTTGCCACCTGGCTTACCAGTTCCATAGCCTTGTCCATATCCTTAAGGCCGGGAAGTATCGTCTGGGTCTTCTTCGCACCGTAAAGAGTCTGAAGCTTGGTAACGATGATCAGTGCGTCTGATCCCTGGAACTCGCCCTTCTTTACGTCTCTGATATCCTTTGCGGGATAATCATACTGCGAGATATACTCGTTCTTTCCCTCTTCATTACAGATGTATGCTTTACCGAGTACCTTTACTTCGCCCGGCTTGCTGTCATCTATCTGCAGAAAAAGCTTTTCCTGGCTCTTAGCCGAAAGAAAGCTCTTTAAACTGCTTCCCCAGTTACACTGAAATACCTGAACTGCCATATACCGATCCTCCCATAATATTTATCCCTTTTCCTGCCTTCTCCCCCCGGGGAGAAGCTGTCAACCGAAGGTTGACGGATGAGGGGTTGTTTTTTCTTCATTATACACAAAAAAAACCTCGTTACAACCCCGTTTTCCTTGCAAAATGACCAATTCTCCAATCTCACACATATACTTTCAAAAACCCTGCCAATACGAGGTGCTTTTTTCGCAATCAGATCAAAATAGTACTATTCAAAATATGTCTGATTTCATAAATGCTGTTCCCTTTTCGCTTTCTTGTGATCTCAATAAGGCCCAATTTTGTTATATCTGCAACCTGTGCCGGAGGATTGAGACGCCCGAGCTGCATCTTCAGTTCCTCAAGCAAAATCGTAATATTTTCATCCTCCTTCATGTTGATCATATCGGCTATTATGATACCCGCCATATTCCTGGCTCCGGTCTGCCAGGCCAGATATTCAGCGGCTTCCAGGTTTATCTTCAGGAAGGTTTCTTCCCTGTTCTTACCTGCAGTCATTTTGGAAGTGTTTACATCGATCACATACATTGCTTCGGTAGGTGAAATGACTATCTCTCCGCCTGAAGGCAGATGCACCCTGTCCATGCAGATATCGGATAATCTCTTTTTCACATCAAAAAGCATATCAAGAGATACATCCTTATCGGAATAGAGTTCCGGAACCACGCTTTCAATCCCCCAGACTTTCCGCTGTTCTTCAGCTTCCCTCCACAGTTCCTCATCTTCGGTAAGCCATCTGCCGCTTAGCTGTCCTTCAAGAAACTTAAGAGATTCCGCCATTCCGCTTCCGCCGCTTTTTAACAGTCCGCAGCCCTTCATATGCGATGCCTTTTCCCTGAGTGCTTCCTCCTCTTCGGGCGTTAGGCCCAGTTTCTCCGTAACTCTGGCCAGCTTGCTCCCGTAAGGAAGCGAGATCACACGCAAAAGCCGCAGCCGTTTGTCGGCAGTCTTTTCATCACTCTGCATGAATACTTTTTCATCCCTGCCTATATCCAGATAAAAAGCGTTTATATTCTTTGCGTGATCCACGGCTCTGCCCACAAAGATATCACCGATATTCAGCCCGCCTTCTTTCTCGAACAGCAGTCTGACTATCCTTTTATCCTCCATCAGAAGATAAAGACGGTATATCCCGTCTTTATATGAAAGTCTTTTCGCTATCACTCTTCGCAGTGCCGTTACGGATTCACTGCATTTTTCCTTAATGTTCATCTTATCCTATCAGCGGTATATATCCGCCGGCATCCTTATAGATTTCAAGCCTTATCAGTCTCAGTATGCTTAAGCTGTCTTTCGCTCCGGCATACCCGGCCAGCTTATCGAAGACATCCGCCGGCCGCACATTCATGGCACTGCCGCTCTTCAGTTTCATAAAGATCGCCTTATCTTCCGGCCGCAGTTCCATTATGCCCGGACGTATATCTTTAGGCGCTTTCTTTTTCTTCTTTCCCTTATGTTCCGCTTCTTCTTCGCCTTCGTTTATCAGTATCTCTTCCTGTTTAAGAAAGCCTTCCACAGCCTCTGCAAGATCGGCTGATCCGGCACCTTCATACTCAAGCAGATAATCTGCGGCAGCCACCGCAGCCATCGCAGCCGTTTCTCCTTCCGGAAGGATCGCGCAGTCCACAACCTTCATTCCTTCGTTCATGACTGCATTCATGCGTTCCTTTATCTCTGCGGCCGTCTCATCCCCGCTTATCTCCAGATCGAAATAGTCTCCCTTTGTCTCCATGCCGACTCCGAGTGGGTAGGCAAAACTCATCAGCTGATGGGGATGGAAGCCCTCGGAATATTTTGCGCTTATTCCCGACCTCATGACAACTTTCTGGAAATACCTCAGCATATCCAGATGCCCGAGATATCTTACCGGTCCGAGTCTTGAAAATTTTATCCTTGCTACAGCCATATCCTCACCTTGTCACACACAACCCGCATTCAAAGGATCCGCAGCCGCAGCCGCTGCAACCCTCGCGGCAGTTCTTTGTGACTTTGCCCTCTTTTGCATTCTGCCATTCTCTGTACAGCCAGCGCTTGCTCACGCCGCAGTCTATGAAATCCCAGGGGAAGAGCTCGTCTTCGCCCCTTTCCCTGAATATATACTGACCGTAATCTATACCTGCCTCTTCAAAAGCTTTCATCCAGCGCTCATAGGAAAAACTCTCGGTCCAGGCATCATAGAGCGCACCTGCTTTATAAGCATTGATTATGGCGGCGCTGAGCCTCCGGTCGCCCCTTGCAAATATACCTTCGATTATCGTGGTCTTCGCATCATGGTACTGGTACCTGATGCTTTTCTGATTGTGCATGCTCCTTACATTCTTCTTGCAGAACGCCGCCTTTTCCAGAAAGCTTTCCATGGTATCCATCGGAGCATACTGGAACGCCGTAAAGGGCTTGGGCACAAAGAATGATGAACTTGCGCTGACCTCAACCCTTCCCTGCCTTTTCTCCTTCGGCACGGTATCAAAATAAAGCATGGCGATCTTGTCACAGAGTTCACCTATTGCAGCTATATCTTCTTTCTCTTCAAAAGGAAGTCCGAGCATGAAATACAGCTTCACCTTGCTCCAGCCTCCTTCAAAGGCCATGCGGGAACCGCGCAGTATATCTTCCTCGGTAAGGCCTTTATTGATCACATTTCGCATCCTCTGGGATCCTGCTTCAGGTGCAAAGGTCAGGCTGTTCTTCTTGATGTCCTGTACCTTGTTCATGACATCCAGCGAGAATGCATCTATACGGAGCGAAGGCAGCGAAATGTTTATCTTTTTCCTGTCGCACTCATCTATCAGATATTCAAGCAGTTCCTTAAGACCCGTATGATCACTGGTACTGAGGGAACTTAAAGATATCTCTTCATACCCCGTATTGGCCAGTATCGCCTCTGCATATCTCTTCAGTGTCTCAA
>JAILES010000127.1 GCA_024687205.1 Lachnospiraceae bacterium | reverse complement strand
TATACCCTTTACATCTTTAAATACTGTCTTCTTAAGGTTGATGGACTTGGCCGCTATTTCATTGCCGCTTGCAGTATAACGTGACAGATCGGGTTTCTCCGGTCCGAGAGGTCCTTCTACCATTACAGGTTCTTCCGGCTTGTCGGGTTCTGCGGGTTCTTCGACTTTTGTAACTGTTACCTTACAGCTTGCTGTCTTATCTCCGTCTTCGGTCATTGCGGTGATAGTCGTCTCTCCTTCAGCTACTGCGGTAACCACACCGTCCGCTACCGTTGCAACTGCCTCCGCGCTGCTTCCCCATTTTACTTTCTTGTTTGTTGCATTTGCGGGGGCTACAGTTGCCGTAAGCGTTACGCTCTCGCCTACCTTAAGACTAAGTGTTTCCGGTGCAATGCTTACTCCGGTAACAGCTATGCCGGCAACCGTTACCTTGCATGCCGCCGTCTTGCCGCCGTCTTCAGTCGTTACGGTGATGGTGCTCTCTCCTTCTCCGACTGCAGTTACTACTCCGTCTGCAACTGTTGCTACTGTCGGTGCGCTGCTTGTCCAGCTCACTTTCTTATTTGTTGCATCTTCCGGTGCCACTGTTGCCGTAAGTGTTACGCTCTCGCCCACACGGAGTTCCTTTGTAGCCGGTGCAAGGCTCACTCCCGTTACGAATACCGTAAAGTGAACCTTATCCTCGAGTAACAACTCCAAAATAATATCGTCTCCTATTACGACCTTGCTGTTATCATACCAATTCTCCTCGGTACCGCCGTAATATACGTCTTTAAGCTTGTTGCATCCGTAAAATGCTTCCTCTGCTATCACGACATTTTCCGGAAAAGTGATGCTCTCCAGGGAATAGCAGTCACTGAAAGCAAAAGAGCCTATAGTCACCGTATTTCCGGCGAACACAACTTCTGTTAATAAATCACATCCTGAAAATGCGAATTCACCTATTGCCGTCACACTTTCCGGTATTGTAACGGATTCCATATTACAAGCGCCAAACACGTTATCTCTAATGGCCGTTACACCGTCTCCTATCACAAGCTGAGTGACATCATCAGATCTCCATAGCTTATTGCTATCATACACGAGTTCTCCGGATCCGCTGATGGTGAGCAGGCCATCCTTTGTAAGTGTCCATGTAGCATCCGCTCCGCATCTTCCTTTCATATAATGTATCTTTGCTTTAACGGTCAGGTATGTGTTAGTCGGATCTATAGCAATACTATTCCAATCTTCTCTTGCACCGTCATAATATACATCACTTAGCTTTTTGCAGTTTGCAAAAGCATTCTCACCTATAGCCGTCACTTTATCCGGGATATCAACCGTATTCAAAGCAGCGCAATTGCCAAACGTATTATCTTTGATCTCTGTTACGTTTCCGGGTATGCTTATGTTATTTAAGCTGACGCATGCAGCAAATGCCCCTCCGCCTATGATAGTAACACTTTCGGGGATTGAAATATCCGAAAGGTTTTTACACTTAAAGAAAGCAGCTTCGTTTATCGATACTACACCTTCCGGAATAGTGATAGCTGTAAGCTCGATACATCTGGTAAAGGCATAATCGCCGATGCCCTTCACGGTATCGGGAACGGAATATGAGCTTTCTTGCTTACAGCAGGGATACTGTATCAGCTGTGTTTTATCCTTGTTAAAAAGAACACCGTCCTCAGTAATATAAGCAGTATTTCCGTCCTCAACGCTGATCTCCTTCAGATTATAAAAATCCTTCAGCTCAGCTTTTGTTATATCTGTCACACCGCTTCCGATAACTACTTTTTTTACATATCCGACATAATTGGTTTCTTCGGGCAAGACAGGCTTCCACGGGTTACTGTTTACTTCCCCGCTGCCGCTGATAGTCAGCTGGCCGGTGCTGTCAAGATTCCAGCTCATGCCGTCACCGCAGGTTCCGCTTGCAACACGGTCAACCCCGAGACAGCTTAAAGTATAATTATCCAGGCCACTCTCCTCTGATAAACTGATATCGTTCCACTCAGCAGCTGTCCCGTTATATTTCACAGCAATGGTTTTATTACAGTCTTTAAAAGCATAAGTTCTAATACGGTATAAACTTTTGGGTATGGTTATTTCGGTAAGCGAGCTGCACCCATTAAAGGCTTCGAAGTCTATCTCCATCACACCCTCTTCTATCACAACACTGGTCAGAGCCGAACAGTCCTCAAAGGTGCCCCCCCCTGTTGTCCCCAATCCGCCGGGGATCGTAATGTTTGTCAGCGCTGTACATCCCAAAAAAACCCGGAATCCTATATCCGATAAACCGGCCGGAAGCGTAACGCTTGCAAGCGAAGTACAATCACTGAAAGCCTCATATCCCAGAGAAGTTACATTTGCCGGTATTGTTATCTCTGCCAGATTCTTACAGCCGAAAAAAGCCATTTCACCTATATCTGTCACTGTATTCGGAAACTCATAACCGGCAATATCTTTACCGTCGGGATACCTGATAAGACTGGTTATTCCTGTGTTATAAACGACACCGTCGACCGAACGAAACATCTTGTTATTGCCATCTACGTTAATCTCTTTCAAAGCACTGCAGGAATCAAATGCGTTTGGAATGAACTCTGTCACAGTTTTTGGGATTGAAATACTTTTCAGTTTTTTACAACCATAAAAAGCACCCGGGCCTATACTTTCCACGCCTTCCGGGAGAACAACTGTACTCATGCCACAGTTATAAAATGCACCATTACCTATTGTTTTGACGCTGCCGGGGATGGTAACGCCGGTCAGGTTTTTACAGTTTTGAAAAGCCTGATTGGGTATATTTGTCACTTCATTCTCTATCACAAGTGTTTCTATGTTATCAGTATAACCTTGATCCAGCCATGGCGTACTTGTAATTTCCCCCTTGCCGCTGATAGTAAGTTTTCCGGCATCATCCAGCTCCCAAATAACATTGGTCCCGCAGGATCCCGAAGCCACTACTGTTGTAGCATGCACCTCTAATGTCAGTCCCGGTACCTGCAGCGTACCTATGACCATGATCACAGCCATCAGGAAACTGAGTATCCGCTTTCCTGTTTTCTTCTTCATTTCCTTTCTCCTCCTTCATAGTCCGGGTCCTTTTACACCCTTTAAAACATATCTTACTCCCATTCCCATTTTCTCCGCATCACCCTCAAGAACCATTTTTTACAAATATAGCGATACATACATTTGAGCCACAATCGCAGCAAAAAGCCCGAAAAGGCCGGAACAAGCCGGGCGGTTTGCCAACCTTCCCCCCTTTATGGTATAATAGCCCGCAGAAATGGACACGGAGAATATAATAAAACTTGTAATACTGGTGGTACTGCTACTGCTCTCGGGCTTTTTTTCATCTGCCGAGACGGCTTTCACCACACTGAGGCGCGCGCGGGTGCAGAGCCTCGCCGAGGAGGGCTCGAAACGGGCCGCTCTGGTACTGCGCATACTCGAAGATCCCGGCAGGATGATCTCTGCCATACTCATAGGAAACAACATAGTGAATATCTCGGCTTCGGCCCTAATGACCGTCATCGTCACCGAGCTGGTGGGCAGCTGGGCTGTCGGTATCTTCACCGGCATACTGACATTGCTCGTGCTTGTCTTCGGTGAGATACTGCCCAAGACTCTCGCAATGCTCAATAACGAGAAGATTGCTTTCGCCTACGCACCGGTGATAAGGCTGCTGACCTATGTACTGCTGCCTTTCATCCTGATCACCGATATCATCTCCAATCTGCTCCTTCGCATGCTGCATATCTCTCCGGATAACAAGGTGATGAGCATCAGTGAAAAAGAACTGCTCCACTACGTGGATACGGGACATGAAGAAGGTGTGATCGAGAGCAGCGAAAAGGAAATGATCCATAACATGTTCGAGTTCACCGATGCCCAGGCCAAGGACATCATGATCCCCCGTGTGAACATGGTATCCATCGACATCCACAGTTCCTATGAAGACATTAAGAAACTCTATCTTGAGACCATGTATACGCGTCTGCCGGTCTACGATGAGACACCGGACAAGATCATCGGATTCTTAAATGTCAAAGATCTGCTCTTTGCCGACGAAACTTCTTTCCATCTGAAGAAGCTGATCCGCGAGGTCTATTACACTTATGAATACAAGAACCTGGCTGATCTGATGGAAGAGATGAGAGAAAAGAACATGGCCGTATCCATAGTGCTTAATGAATACGGTACGACGGAAGGCATGATCACCCTGGAAGACCTGCTGGAAGAAGTGGTGGGCCAGATCAGGGATGAATACGACGCCGACGAAGCGGAACTCATAATGAATGTGGGCGAGCGTGAATACATAGTTGACGGCTCCGTCAATCTCGATGATATCAATGACGCGCTGGGCACCTCTTTTGAGAGTGAAGATTATGATTCCATAAGCGGCATAATAATAGAAAAACTCGGGGATCGTATCCCCGAGGCAGGTGAATCCGTCGTTCTTGATGACGGCACACTTCTTAAAGTCGAAGCTCTTGATAACAACCGTATAGTCAGCGTGCGCCTGACTCTTCCCGAAAAAGAAGAGGCCCCTGAGGCTCCTTCTAACGAAGATCTTTAAGCTTTCATCCTCTGCCTTACCACTTCATAGGCAAGAATCCCGGCAGCAACCGAAGCATTGAGCGAATCCAGTTTGCCCTTCATGGGTATGGTCGCATGCATATCGCAGCTTTCTTTTACCAGTCTGCTGACTCCTTCTCCTTCCGAACCTATGACCAGACCGATGGGGCCTTTCAGGTCCAGATCGTACATCAGTGTTCCGTCCATATCCGCGGATACGAACCAGTATCCTTCTTTTTTCAACGCTTCTATGGTCTGGGTCAAATTGGTCACCTTGCATACGTGTATATAATTCAGTGCCCCCGCAGAAGTCCTGGCTACCGTGGCCGTCAGTCCCACAGCCCTGTTCTTCGGGATTATCACTCCGTGGGCTCCCGCCTGATGGGCGGTCCTGATTATCGCACCGAGATTGTGGGGATCCTCTATGCCGTCAAGTATAAAGATGAAGGGCGGCTCGCCGCTTTCCTCCGCCGCTTTCTTGATATCCTCCAGCTCGGCATATTCATAAGCCGCGGCTACGGCTATCACGCCCTGATGCTTCCCGGTCTCGCTGAGCTGATCCAGTCTTTCCTTAGTCACGAACTTGATCTGGCAGCCGCTCTTCTTGGCTTCCCTTTTGATGGTCATCACAGGACCGTCCTGGCAGCCGTCAAGCACATAGAGCCTGTCTATGCTCTTACCGGATCTGAATGCTTCTATGACCGCATTCCTGCCTTCTATCATCGATTCACTGTATGCCATCTTCTTTCTCCTTTAACAACTGCATCCCCTTCTTCATCAGCTCCATTATCCGCTCTTCCCTTCCTGCAAGATAAAGATAGCCTATCAACGCTTCCAGCCCTGTGGCCCTGTGGTAATCACCGGTACTGGCGTTCTTCGGCGCCGCATGGCTTCTTGCATTCCTGCCTCTTTTATATACGTCCGTCTCTTCTTCGTCGAGAAGTTCATATATGGCAGCCGCAAGAGCCGACTGGTAAGAAGCTCTGGCATAATCACTGACCCGCAGGTGCAGTTTTTCCACTTTGGTATTGCCCTGTTCTATCGTGATCGTCCTTACTATCAGTGAGTAGACCGCATCCCCTACAAAGGCGAGCCCCAAAGGCGAATAGCTTCTTAAGTCCTGTTCACCGGTACCGAAATATCCCGTTATATCATCTGCTCTCAAAGCTTTTTCCACTTAACTCCTTCTCGTGTATCTTCAAGTGCTATGCCCTTTTCCAGCAGCTCATTCCTGATGGCATCCGCCTTTGCAAAATCCTTTTCCTTCTTGGCTGCTTTTCTTTCTTCTATCTTGGCCAGCACATATGCTTCGAGCTCGCTGTCAGTCTCTTCTTCAGCTGCACCGTTTAAGAGTTCCAGTCCCAGCACCGTATCAAAGCTCTCAACCAGCTTCCGCTTCGTTGCATCGTTTATATCTGCCTTGAGCACATCGAAAAGTACGGTAAATGCGCTCGAAGTATTTAAGTCATCGCATACGGTGTTTTTGAATTCTTCCGTATATTTATCGAAGGCAGCCTGATCGATCTCGCCGTCAGTACCAAGTGCCGCGCAGCGGTTCACCAGCTTCTTATAAGCGCCGCTCATCTGATCCAGCACTTCATAGGAAAACTCAAGAGGCTTCCTGTAATGTGACTGCAGGCAGAAATATCTGTAGGCCAGCGGATCATAGCCCTTATCTTTAAGTACCGATACGGTAAGGAATTCACCGCTCGACTTGCTCATCTTTCCCTTGTCCTTTTCCACCAGGTGGTGCACATGGAACCAGTAATTGCACCAGGGATGTCCGAGGTATGCCTCGCTCTGTGCGATCTCATTGGTATGATGAGGGAAGATATTGTCCACGCCGCCGCAGTGGATGTCCATGTATTCTCCCAGATGCTTTATTCCTATGCAGGAGCACTCTATGTGCCAGCCCGGATATCCGTTGCCCCAGGGGCTGTCCCACTTAAGTTCCTGATCCTCAAACTTGGACTTGGTGAACCACAGTACAAAATCTGTCTTGTTCCTCTTGTTTACGTCCGCATCAACGTCGTCACGTACACCGACCTTCAGTTCCTCTTCGTTCTGATTGGACAGGGCATAATAATTATCAAGCTTTGAGGTATCAAAGTAAACATTCTCTCCCGCCTGATAAGCATAGCCTTTTTCAAGCAGCACTTCTATCATGTGTATGAACTCGGGTATGCAGTGAGTTGCCGGTTCCACCACTTCGGGCATTACCATGTTAAGCGCCTTGAAATCCGTAAAGAAAGCATCGGTATACTGCTTTGCTATCTCCAGCACTGTCTTGTGTTCGCGCTTGGCACCCTTGAGCATCTTGTCCTCGCCGGTATCCGCATCGGAAGAAAGATGTCCCACATCGGTGATGTTCATTACACGCTTCACTTCATATCCCGCATAACGCAGCGTCCTTACGAGAACGTCCTCGCAGATATATGTTCTTAAGTTACCTATGTGTGCGAAATGATATACTGTAGGTCCGCAGGTGTAAATGCCCACAAATCCTTCTTTATTGGGTTTGAAAACCTGAATGCTTTTTGTCTTTGTGTTGTAGATCCTCATTTTATTCTCCTTTATATCTCGGGCAGGCAGCGCAGCCTCCCGCTGTAATGTCTCTTGAATACAGTTCCTTCGCCGATTCAAGCAAACAGACTGCCTGGGCGGCAATGCCTTCTTTTCTTCCGGTAAAGCCCAGCTTTTCCTCGGTCGTAGCCTTTATGCCCACCTGGGACATTTCTATCCTGAGGGCCTTTGCTATATTCTCCCTCATCTGATCGATATACGGTCTCATCTTCGGTGCCTGGGCGATGATCGTCGCATCTATATTGCTGATGATGAAACCGCCTTCATCCAGAAGTTCCTCCACATGTTTTAACAGTTCTATGGAATCCGCACCCTTATACCTTTCATCGGTATCGGGAAAGTGCAGTCCTATATCTCCGAGAGCCGCCGCTCCGAGAAGCGCATCCATGATGGCATGAGTAAGGACATCCGCATCCGAATGTCCGTCCAGTCCCATCTCGTACGGAATCTCAACTCCGCCGATTATCATCTTACGTCCTTCCTTTAAGCGGTGGACGTCATAACCCATTCCTATCCGCATCTTTTCTCCTTATATATGCTGCCTGTAGGTTTTCTTTCCCTGCGGGCTTTCCATTTTTGTCAGATTTCCTTTTTTGTCATAACAGGTAAGTATCGAGGTATTATGGAGCAGCTTCATTTCCTCCTTCTCCTCCTCGCTCATGGCGCTCTCTTCCTGCTTGACTTCTTTCTTCTCATCTTCGCCGTACCAGAGCAGTTTAAGCGCCCTGTCAAAAACAGTCCTTATCCTGTCCCTGATCTTACTTATGATCTCATGTATATCGAAGCCCTTGTCTTCCTTAACGGCTTCCTGTTTCGGCGCAGGCTTCGGTTCTTCTACGGCCTCTTCTTTGCGGGGCTTTGGTTTTTCCTTCTTATCGCCTCTGTCCCATACAACACCTTCGTCATCTCCAAGTAAAAAAGCCGGCGCATCAGTCTCTGATCGCTTTCTTTTTCTGGCCGAGCTTTCATAAGCTGCGGCGACCGAAGACCTGTTGTCGACTCTGTTTACCATAGAATTTTATTAACCTTTCTATGCCCCTCCGCCCAGTAAGGGATTCTGGTTTTCACCAAGCACGGACGGCTGGTTGTAAGGACCTGATGTCTGCTGGGGCGCCACAGGCGATCCCTGCTGAAGGAAAGGATTGTTGTTTCCTCCGGTATAAGGTCCCGAAGTAGTCCTGGGCTGCGGCGTCGTAGGCGGCGTCTGCGACAGGAACGGATTCTGGCTTGCCGAATTATAAGGTCCCGAAGGTCTTGAAGTGATCACCTGCTGCTGCAGATAAGGATTGGACGGTGCCTGTGTCTGTGTTGCCGCTCCGCCGTATGCTCTTGCCAGTTCTTCATAGGTGGGCTTATCCGATATCTGTGCAGGTCCTGCGGGTGCCTCTTCTTTCTGCTCGGGCATTTCGGGAGCTGCTGTATAGTTCCTGCGGTTGTTATAACTGTTGGTCAGCTTCTGCTGTTCCATAAACTCAGCGATGCTCATGTTTCCGTGAAGACCGCCGAGAGGAGCCTGTGCGCCGCTGTTGATAGCCTTCTCCTGAGCGCGCAGCGTAGGTGAATCAAAGATCGAAGCTTCCGCTCTCTCTCTTTCCTTTTCGGCTCTTATCTGTTCCATAACGGTAGGCTTGGAGAACATTCCCGAAAGCGCTCCGCCTCCGGATCCCACCGTGGTAGTATTAAGTATAGCGGACTCAAAAGGTCCCGATGCAGCAGCCGGATCCTCGGGTGCTGCAGCAGGTGCTGCTGACCAGGGTGTCGAGCTGTTGGCCCTGTTTCCAACATTTGCTCCGGCCTGCTGGTTGATCGGTTTCTCATATTTAGGTGCCACGAACTTGGGTGCATCCGGTTTCCTGTTAAGCGAAGGAGACTCGAATACTACTTCAGGTACCTCGGGAGCCGGTGCTACGTTAGCTGCAGGTGCTACAGGTGCCGAATATGCGGGTGCGGGTGCGGGTGCTGCAGGTGCTACAGGTGCTATAGGCGCCGAATATGCAGGCGCCGGTGTAGGTGCATTGTATGTCGGCGGCTGTGTAGGATACGAAGGCGCCGAATACGAAGGTGCGGGTGCTGCAGGTGCTCTCGGTGCTACAGGTGCCGAATATGCGGGCGCGGGCGTAGGTGCCGCGGGCACTGAATATGCAGGTTCGGGGGCCGGTGCAGGCGCAGGTGCCACGGGCTCAGGTGCTGCAGGCTTCAGGAAATCCAGCTGCGGCGTAACCGGTGCAGCCCCCGCAGAACGGTTATAAACGCTGTTTAAGGAAAGTCCTCCGAAGGACATTCCGTTCTTTTTCATTTCCTTAACGTACTTCTTGATGTTGAACTTGCATCCGGGACACGAACGCATGGTTTCATCAACAAATCTCTGACATTGCGGACATGTAAAGCTGGCCATACTTCCTCCTTGAATGGATACCCCTATAGTAAAAACCCCATCTTGTGATTATATTAGATAATGCCTGATTAGTCAAATATCCGGGCACTTCAAAAAATCATTGACAAGTATCATACGATTGGTTATAATACTCTTTGTCTGCTGAACAGACATGGCGAGATAGCTCAGCTGGCTAGAGCACACGGTTCATACCCGTGGTGTCGAGGGTTCAAGTCCCCCTCTCGCTACTTAAGCCGCTTGATAAGAGCGGTTTTTTTGTGCCCTTCTTACAGCCGGAGTTCTCAGATCTCAACGTCTCCGGAGATCTTGCCCTCGTTAGCGGTATAGTATGCCTTACCGTCTTCGGGCTTGATATAGATCTTCAGATCCTTTATGGCAGCACGGCTCTTCTTTTTGAGGTCGGCTTTTACCTTTGCCTCTACTGCATCACAGTCGTACTGGTTTTCAGCTACTTCCAAAAATACTTTTTCCATCTTTTTAGTCCTTTCTTTAAGTATTACATATGTTCAGGTGCATCGAAGCCCAGCATTCCAATTCCTGCCTCAAACAGCTTCAGTGCATCCCTTATGAGCGCGATATAAGCCTTCTTTTTCTCCTCATCCGCTTCGGTGAGTATCTTGGTATCATGATAAAATGAATTGATGTCATTTGCAAGTCCAAAGAGATAGGAACATACCTTATGAGGTGCTCTCTCATTAAAGGCATCGTCCACCATGTGGGGGAACATCACTATATCCTTCATGATGCTCTTGGCATGGGCGGAATCCGGAGTGCTGATGCTTAAGCCCTCCAGAGCCTTCATGTCAACGGGTGAATAATCCCCGTCTGCCTTTCCCAGATATTTCCTGAGTATGGATTTGATACGGCTCATGGTATAAAGTATGTAAGGTCCCGTATCACCCTCGGATGCCGTGAACTTCTCCACATCAAAGATATAATCCTTTGAAGCCTGGTTGGAAAGATCGCCGTATTTTAAGGCGGCCAGTGCAGTGATCTTCGCCGTAGCCTTTGCCTCGTCTTCGGGAAGGGGTGTCTCTCCTCTTGACTGCTCGTTCTCGCGTATACGATTAAGCATGCGCTCTTCGATATCCCTGATCAGATATTCCAGCCTCGGCACTCCGCCGTCACGGGTCTTAAAGGGATGTCCGTCGGCCCCGTTGATGGTTCCGTTTCCTATGAATTCGAGACCTGTTCCTTCCTTTGCAAGTCCGCACTTACGCGCACAGCGGAAAGCCAGGGTAAAATGCAGTTCCTGACGTTTGTCCGTGATATAGATCATACTGTCCGGACCTATCTCATTTTCTCTCCACAGTATGGTTGCCAGATCGGTGGTATCATAATTAAAGGAGCCGTCGCTCTTTACCACGATGCAGGGAGGCAGTTCTTTTTTATCGCTGTCCTCGCGCACGTCCACAACAAGAGCCCCTTCCGAGATATGGGCAAAACCGTCCGCTTTCATCTTCTCTACCATAGCGGGGATCATATCATTCACATCGGATTCGCCCATCCACAGGTCGAAATCCACACCGAGATTTCCGTAGTTGCGCTTCAGATCCTTTACCGAAACATCCATTATATGATGCCACAGAGCCATGTATCCGCGCCTTCCGTGCTGCAGATCATACACTGCCTTGAGACATTTCTTCTTGAATTCTTCATCTGTCTTGCATTTGCCGGATGCGGTGGGATAGATCTCTTCCAGATCGGAGATCGTAAAAGGCGGCTCCGTGGGATATTCGCCCTCATAGTTTTCATCAAAGTACACGAGTTCCGGCGTTCGCTCCGCTATCTCGGTGATCACCTGTCCCATGGGCATGCCCCAGTCTCCGAGATGCACGTCACCGATCACCTCATGTCCCGCATAACGTGCTATCCTCTTGATGCTCTCACCGATTATGGCCGGACGCAGATGTCCCACATGAAGAGGCTTTGCCACATTGGCCCCGCCGTAGTCGATGACTATCTTCTGCGCTTTCTCAGGCGCCTCCACACCGTATTTTTCTTCCTTCATCTGTGCCTTCTGATACTCCGTAAGGAAAGTATCATCCAGCTGAAGGTTCAGGAAGCCCGGCATCACTGCCTCAGCCTTTGAAAACACCTTTGAATCAGTAAGTTTTGCGGCAACATCATTTGCTATGTCGATAGGTTTTTTCCCGTACTTCTTGGCGGCAGCCATGGCGCCGTTGCACTGGTATTCACACAGATCGGGACGGTTGCTTATGTTCACACGACCCAGTTCGCGCTCATACCCCGCCTCCTCAAATGCTTTCATCATCTCTTCCGAGATCGCGGTCAGAAACTTTTTCATAATTCTTTTCTTTGCCTTTCCCTTTCTGCTTTACTGAAAGCACAGCCGCAGTAATCCTGTCTGTACAGACCGTATTTCCTGCTCAGTTCTATGCTTCTCTTATATCCGTTCTTCTTTTTAAAATCTGACGGCATGAATTCCGTACCGTGAAGTTCTGCCTGCTCACGCCCCAGCTCGTTCAGTACCGCGGCATTCTTAAGCGGCGATATCGTAAGGGTGGTGGAGAACAGCCCGTAGCCGTTCTTTGCCGCATACTCCGCGGTCTTTGACAGTCTGAGCCTGAAGCACTTAACACATCTTAAGCCGCCCTCCGGCTGATCCTCGTAACCTCTTACCGCTTCCAGGAAACGTGCCGGTTCGTACTCGCCCTCTGCTACACCTGCATAGTATCCGCAGTCTTTGCCCAGTTCCTGCGTCAGTCTCTTCACTTCGCTGACCCGGTGTTCATACTCGGCTTTTTCCGTAATGTTCGGGTTATAATAATACAACGTAATATCGAAATATGGAAGCAGGTATTCCAGACAGTAGCTTGAGCATGGTGCACAGCAGGCGTGTAACAGCAGCTTCGGCCGCCCGGTGCCGGCATAGCGTTCTATCAGTCTGTCCAGCTTTCCCTGATAATCTTCCTTCCTAAGAAACAGCAGCTCCTCATCGCTCATTTTCTGAAATACCTTTCAATAAACTCAGGTGCCGGAACAGGTTTTGAGTAGAAGTATCCCTGTACGCAGCTGCATCCCATTTCACGGAGCAGTGCCACCTGTTCCTCGTATTCCACGCCTTCACATACTACCTGCTTTCCCAGCTCGTTTACCATGTCAACGATCTTTCTGAGTATGACTCCCGCCTCTTCGTTCTCTGCCGTATCCGCAAAGAACTCCCTGTCGATCTTTATCACATCGAAAGGCACATCCTTGAGCACGTTGAGTGAAGAATAACCGGAACCGAAATCATCCATCGATACCCTGATCCCCAGTTCCTTTAACTCGCCGACTATACGGATCATATCATCCCTGCCGTTTTCGAAAACCGTCTCGGTTATCTCCAGCTCTATGAGCCCGTAAGGTATGTTGTATTCTTTTATGATGGCTGCCACATTGTCCACATAATCGGGGCTGTGCAACAGCAGTCTTGACTGGTTCACCGATACGGGATAGACGCTGCCGTCCTCATCAATGGTGTTCCTGAGCATTGCACATACGGATTCCAGCATATAGAAATCCAGCTGCTCCACGAACCCGTTGTTTTCAAATATAGGTATGAATTTGTCCGGCGGTATGATGCTGCCGTCCGGTCTGCACCATCTGACCAGGGCCTCCGCTCCGCAGACATGATCGTTCACTATATCCCACTTGGGCTGCAGATATACCTTGAATTCCAGCTCTGTCAGCGCCTTGTGCATCATTGATTCTATCCTGTCGATCTTACGCATGTTATCGACTATCTTTTCGGTATAAGCCACTTCCATATCTTTGGTGTCGCGGCCTACGGATTTTCTTGCCACATTGGCATGATCGATCATCATGTCGATGTCATGGTCATTCTTCTTCACATGATAAATGCCGGTCTTGAAACGTATGGGATATTTGATGTTCCTGCTCCTGGTATCCGCATTGACCGCTGCGCGGAAATCATTCTTTCTCTTTTCCAGGGTTGCATCATTGATCACCAGTGCCAGGAACTGGTCGGAATTCATACGCACGCAGAGTTCCTCATCCGAGAAGATCTGTTCGAAATTCTTAATGCAGGCTTCCAGTATATGGTCAGCTCTTATATGCCCGTAGGATTCATTTATGTATCGGAAGTTGGAAATATCAAATCTGTAGATCGCATAGTTCGTGTTCGGTGAACTCATGATAGTATCCAGGGCAAACTCCCTGAAATAGCTGAAATTCTTGCCCTTGGTCACCGGATCCTCGTATGCCAGCTTCTCCACCGTCATATTTACATGCTTCGCATTTGCCCAGACCATCAGCATACAGATGATCATGAGTACCATGATAAAGATGCAGGCCAGCACGCTCCAGAAAAGCATGGGTCTGAACATCTCATCCTGCAGTCCCGGTGTATAGCAGCAGAGGTAACTGAGTCCGTTCACATTCTTTATGGGGCAGAAATTGATCTGCATCTCCAGGCCCTTCAGAGTACGCACCACCACATAACCGCTGTCATTTTTGTTAAGGGCATATCTTATCCCGGTCAGCGAGTTTCTGTTATCCTCACTGTCCCGGCAAATCGCCAGTACCGTATCCCTGAAGGACGCTTTATCATCATTGGTCATGTTTGCGGTCTTGGCCAGTATCTGTCCTTCCGTATCCACGACAAAGCATTTGCCTCTGGCTTTCTGGTAATCAAAAAGCGGTGACTCAAAGAGCCTGTCGGTATCGATGATGCCGGATACATAGCCCCTTATTACATTTCCCGCATATACGGGAGACACTATCATGATCCTGGGTTCCGAGTTGCTTCCGATGGCTGAAAGCCTCATGCCCACATACATGCCATCACCGGAATAATCCAGTTCTTCCAGTTCCGCATAAGCCTTTGCTATGAATTCCGGATTCTCCGGTGCGACTATTCCTTCGTCTCCGTAAAACTCTCCGTTGCTTCCGAGAAAGAAGATATGACTGAAGGCTTCGTTTTTCACAAGATTATTGGCAAGGATCTCCATCCGATCCTCAAAAGCACTGCCGTAATACCGCCCCATATCCACGACACCGCCACCGATATCATTGGCAAGGGAATAGATATATCTTCCGAGTTCTTCACCGGCACTGATATGCTGGTCATTAAACTCCTCGCAGGCAAGGGACAGATATTGGGACTTAAGGTAACAGAATACAGCGATGCTGACGCAGATGCACAGCACTAAAGCAATGCCGCCTGCGTACATCACCAGTCTCGATCCTCTGTTTCTCCTCCTGTATTTTCCCACGCATCTTCCTTTCGAGCAGATTTAGACAATATATTTTATCACAATAACGTTATAAGAACAAGGGGACGGTACTATTGTCCCCATAAAAAAGGACGGGGCATTTCGCCCCGTCCGCTTTCTTTTTCACATTCTGTTTCACATTTTAATACCAGTGCTTTAACACATAGGAGGTGCTTGATTCATAATTCATATCTCCGATTTCGATAAAGTCACCGTTGGCATCGAGTGAGAACACCTCCCAAACGGTACCGCCTACACCCTGAGGAACATGGAATACTGCGTACGGTTCAAGCTCTGTTCCACGATAGAGTTCCACGTAAGCAAGTGATTCCGACAGAGTATATGAAACTATGTCATCCTTGTCCGAATAGTTATGCACCGCATAACGCATACCCTCAAAACCTGCAATATTTCTTATGGTTATAGTCTCGGGTCCTTCCCAGTACAGATCGTCCACATCCAGATCCGCATATGACGGTGAGGGATTCTTATTAAAGAAATATGCATGGAAGTATGTGCCCTGATCCGTCATTGCACAGAAGTGTGAATCCAGATCCGCAGGAGCACCGTCCTCTTTCGTCCCCCAGTGAAGTACTATTCTGTACTGCCCCTCGGCAAGTGTGGATGTATCCGAAAGCGATATGGCACCGATATTGTATTTGTATGTATCAAGATTATTGGTGTTCTTGTAGATATCTTTGATCCTGAATTGTTTATATGTACCCGCAAAATCTGTACCTTCGGCACCCTTTATGACTACGCAGTAGTTTCCTGCAGGCAGCCTGTTCGTAAGCGTATACTTGCCATTTATGATCGGGATATCATCCTCAATGATCTCACCCTCGGGACCATCCTTACGAACGGTTATCTTGGCATCTTCGAGACTGAAACCGGTAGTAGCATTAACCACTGTACCGTAGACCAGAGCCCTTGTCTTATATGCCTTATCAGCAGCAGCCTTGGCATCAATGATCTTAATCTTATTATTTCCGGTCACGGATGTGCCGATGATGTGCACAACATCAGCACCGTTAAGTGCGGGATTGATCGCCCATACCAGACCGGCTACGCCTGTTACTACAGGTGCCGCCATCGATGTACCTGACTCTTCTTCGTAGCCGTTGTCAGGATAAGTACTTAAAACATCCGCACCCGGAGCAAATACAAGCGTAAGCTCTCCGGCCGTTTGATTCGGAACATCTGCGGCTTCCGGATCGATCACATCATAATTTGAATTTATATAACGCGTATTGTTTACATCTATGGCACCTACAACGATGATCCTGTTCATTATGTCTGCCTTTTCAACTTTTTTTCCGTTAGTACTTGCATCGGATGAATAGCAGTTGCTCTCATTCACTGAACAGAACATCCTGTTATAGGCATAGTCTCTGTGCATATTACCGGCTGCCTGAACAACTACAAAGTCATAGCCTCGTTCAAGAAGCTTACCCATATATCTGGACGCCCGGCTTCCTTCATCATCGATATCAACGCAATCTTCGGGGCCTTCATAACCCATTGAATAGTTGACAACCTTGGCACCGGCTTCTACGGTCCGAATCAGTCCGGCCATTATCATTGTCATGCTATAGGATGAACTAAGCCATTTAGCGTCATATGCAAGTAAAGTGGCATTATTATATGTCACACCCGCGATACCTTTTTGGTTCTCTGCTTTAGCTGCGATTATACCGGCCACATGAGTACCGTGATCAGCATTCGGGTTATTAAACTTGCTGATCTGTTTCACGTTTTCCAGGTCCTCGTGATCCAGGTAATAACCGTTGTCCACTACGCCCAGTTTGATCTTTGTGATATAATCCAGCTTTTTGTAATCGTTGTGTTCGTTAGCGGTAAACTCCGAATCATAATTCCATGCACCCTCTGCATTTATCTTTCGGAGCCACCAGTCATTCCCGCTTGCTCCATCGTATAATGCATCATCGGTTATCCCCTGCACGGTGACACTGCAGCCATATGTGAACTCTATCGTTACATCATCCAGGATATCGGGATACTTAGCAACCAGAGCATTTGCATATGCTTTCATTTCTTCGACAGAGTTTTCGGCAATTTTCCTGCTGCCTGTAAATCCTTCTATGGCCGGAAGCTCTTTAACTGTATCACTGTATGCAAACTTAGCCTGCATCATACGGATCGTATTAAGTTCACCGACTTTTTCCGCTTTAAGTGTATTTTCTATAAATGCCACTCTTTCCGTATATTCGATATCATCTTTGAAGAACAGATTCATCAGGTTGGATATCATCATAGTATCTCCGCTGAGATCGTCTGTTCCCGATGAAACCGTGATCGTGTTGTCGGATACGCTCTTCATTACAAGCCCCGTTGTATTTTCCGGATCCAATATCTCACCGCTTACATAATTGACAGCTTTCTCTTCGCTGACCAGGGAGCCTTCCGCTATAGCATAGACCTTAAGTGTATTGGTCCCGTCTTCCAGCATAAGACCGCTTATTTCAAAACTGCAGGTATAATTGTCCGCTGAAGGATAGGTCCTGGTAAAGCTTCCCGCCGGAACAGTACCCTCCTGCCTGATATCACCGCTTGCATTGATCAGGTTATAACTTACAGATGTTACCTGCGCATTACTTGCTATCTTAACACTTGCAGTATGCTCCACTTCATGTTCGTCAGTGTCATCCGTAATGGTCCAGTTAAATACCAGCGCTTCCCACTTTGCATACAGCGTGAATGCTCCGGTTACCGGTGTTGAGAAATCATACTCACCAGTGCATTCCGGATCAGTAAACCATGATACAAACTTGTTGTTCTCCTTAACAGGCTTCCTCGGACATACCGCACATTCCGTATCATATACGGCCTGGGGGTTGATCTCGCTTCCGCCGTTTGTGTTAAACGTGATATCATACTTATCCGCTTCTCTCCACTGAGCGTAAAGAGTAATGTCGCCGCTTAATATCGTTGAGAAATCAAATACCGTAGTGCATTCCTCATCGATGCACCAGGCCACAAATACGCTTCTTCTCCTGACAGGATCCGCAGGCTTAACTGCACTGCCTTTATATCCTACGATCTGAGATTCCACTTCACTGCCGGAATCCGTCTCGAACTTAACCGTGTAAGTGATGGGATTCCACTTTGCATATACTGTCATGTCGCTGTATATATAAGAGTCAAAATCAAATGAAACAGTACATTCCTTATTTACGTACCATCCGCCGAATCTGAAGCCTTCCATAGCGGGATCTGCAGGCTTTGCGATCTTCTCACCGTATCCCGTGGTAATATCCGATACCGCGCTGCCTCCGTTTGCATCAAATCTGACCGTAAGAGGAGCGATCACTCTTACGATACATTCATAACTGCTCTTTTTCTTTCCTTCCGCAGAAATAACGAGCCTGGTATTTCCCGGCTTAACAGCCTTGATGGTACCGGTGCTCTCGCTCGTGGTCACGGTTGCGATACTTGTATCCGCGATCACAGCTGAAGATATCTTGTCTCCGAGAAGTTTTACATTAGCGGAATATCCGGTGGAGAGCTTTATGCTCTTCTTATCAAGCATATTCTCAACCCTGACGGTACAGGTATACTTCTTCTTTCCTACTTTTGCGGTGATCTTTGCGCTTCCCGGCTTCACACCCTGTACCACACCGTCTGTTACGGTAGCAACCTTGCCGTTACTGCTGGTCCAGCTGTCTGCCGTACTGCCGAGCATCTTAAGTTCAAGATACTCGGTAGGATAAAGAACCGCCTTGGACTGTGTCATCCTGGTATCGGGAAGCACGGTCACCTTACATGTATGCTTTTTCTTGCCAACCTTTGCGGTAATGGTAGTACTGCCTGCTTTTACAGCCTTTACCACACCGTTCTCTACGGTTGCTACTTTTTTCTTGCTGCTTTTCCATGTCACCGATGATGCAAAGCTGCCATCCGGCATGATGACCTTCAGACTCTCTGTAGCACCGATCTCCAGTACAGCCTCGCTCTTAGATATCTTTGCATCTGCCGATACCTTCACCGTACAGCTATATGTCTTGCCGTATACGGTAGCCTTTATCTTGACTGTTCCGGCTTTTACGGCTTTTACCACTCCGTCCTTGTCAACGGTGGCTACCGCTTCCTTCGCACTCTTCCATGTCACGTCTTCCTGAGTCGCATTATCGACATCCAGGTCAAGAGTCTCACCTGCTATGAGTTCTGCCGATGTCCGGCTCAGCTTGGGCTCGTCAACAGCGAGAGCCGTGAGCGACATGGCAAAAAATGTAAGCAGAGCAGCGAAAACTGCCATAAACCTGTTGCTTTTTCGTCTGTTCATTTTGATCTCCTTTTCTCTTTTGTTACAAAGAATGATTCCTCCGTCCGGAGGATAGTAACAGAATAATTATACTTTATGTGTAATTGCGGTGTCAATAAAACGCCCTCTTCCGTTCCATTTGACCAAAGCCCTCTGATAATATAAAATGTAATGTTGTTGTATTCATATGTATATATATGTGAGGTGTTTATGAGCGACAGACCACGCATGGTAGAAAATGAGATAAAGAAGGTCATCCACGGCAAGGATGAAGTAATACGTCTGACCGTCTGTGCGGTACTGGCCGGCGGCCACGTACTTCTGGAAGACATCCCCGGTGTAGGCAAGACCACTCTTGCTCTCTCCTTAAGTAAAGCTCTTTCGATGAAATACAGGCGAGTCCAGTTCACTCCCGACGTGCTTCCTTCTGATCTGCTGGGTTTCTCGATCTTTGACCGGGAGAGCAATTCCTTCAAGTTCCAGGAAGGCAGTATCTATACCAACCTTTTTCTTGCGGATGAGATCAACCGTACCTCTCCGAAGACCCAGTCGGCTCTGCTGGAAGTTATGGAAGAACGTCATGCTACCGTTGAAGGCGTTACCCGTGAAGTTCCCGAACCCTTCTTTGTCATAGCTACCCAGAACCCCTTCGGTTCATCGGGTACACAGCGTCTTCCCGAATCGCAGCTGGACCGTTTCATGGTCTGCCTTTCCATCGGCTACCCCGATCATGAGAGCGCCGTTGATATACTCAAGGGCAACTCTTCCCATGATCTTCAGAGCGTACAGGCCATCATCACTTCCGAAGAACTGATAGGAATGCAGCGCGAAGTCGAAAATCTCCGCATAGACGAGAGCATATATGATTACGTGGTTAGGCTCACCGAAGCCAGCCGCGATCCGAATGTCTTTGCCCTGGGTTTAAGCCCCAGAGGCTCCATCGCCCTTGCGCGCATGGCCAGGGCTTACGCTTTTTACGAAGAAAGGGACTATGTCACGGTTACCGACATACACGACGTCTTCCACTGCGTCTCCAACCACAGGGTGCGCTTAAACAGCCGTTCCAAGGCAGCGGGACTCACCGTGGATACTGCTCTTGACAACCTTCTCAAAGAAGTTAAGATACCTAAGATCTGAGTATGAAGTTACGCAATCTGCCATATATAATCACCTATATCCTCTGTCTTGCAGTATTTTTTCTTGGTGTGCTCTTTTACAGGCAGTCACTGCTTTCCGTACTGATAATCCTTTTTATCGTTTTACCTCCGGTTTCGATCTGCCTTACCGGCTATGCAAGCCGCAGACTCCGGGTAAGTTTTGACCCGCCCCGGACTTCCGTCACTCCGGGCGGCATCGCACGCTTTAGCTTAAGTGTCGACAATCCCGGCTTCATCCCGCTTCTCAATGTACTGGTGGAACTCAGATACGAGAACCTTTACTATCCGAGGGAAGACATTTCCGAGATAGTCGTTCCGGCCGAGATCAGGACGAAGAAGCAGTTCTCCCTTCCTTTTGAGCTCACAAAGGCAGGCATGTTTTCGGTCAGTGTCCGCCGTATACTCGTCACGGATTTCCTGCATCTTTATACCAAAGAACTCAAAAGCGACATAACGGTCCTGCTCCCCGTCATACCCGATGAGCAGAGATTTGAAGATACCTCTTTTCCGAAAGCCGCCGTTGAAAGCGAAGACAGCGAACTGTCCCCGGACGGCGAGCTCATCAATGAGATAAAGCAGCTGCGTGAATACCGCCCCGGCGACCGCCTCAAAGATATACACTGGAAGCAGTCGGCCCGCAGTAAAGATCTGATGGTCAAAGAATACGAGACCTCCAGCGATCTGTATTTCCTGATACTGCCGGAACTCGAGCGCAGCACCCTTGACCGCGGTATAAATGAATTTGCCAAAACCGCCTATACCCTGCTTTCCATGAAGGAAAGCTTCCGTGTGGCCATATGGCACGATAACGAAAATCTTTTTGAATTTGTAAAAGTCAGTTCCCGTTCCGATCTTGATATAGCTTTTTACAAACTCTATCTGGAACCGGTATACGAAACAAGCGGGATATATGATAAATTCAATGCACTCTATCCCGAGATGTACGGGGTACTCAGGATAAGCGGCGGAAAACTGCTGCTTACGGAAGAAGCATAAGATGAAAAAAGAACGCAGAAAAAAACAGAAGATCGACCGCAAGTACCTGAAAGAACTGGAGATTTACGGTGCAGGCTTATCCGATGTAAGACCTCTGGATCAGCCCGGCCGTTTTTACCTCTGCTTTCTGCGCGCGATACTGATATTCCTGGCGGTCTACGGCATGCTCGCTGCCATCGTCACTTCCTTTGCCCTGCCATTTTCCAAGCCGGTGATGGTTCTGGGCATAATGGTACTGGCCTTTATCTCCGCCTTTCTTTATTACAACAAGATCACCTTTTATGTGGGCTATCTTGTGGTATTCGCAAGTTTTGTTTTCTTTTCGATATACATGTACCTCTACGTCAATTCCGGCTATCAGGCCTTTCTGAATGAGGTATACAACAAATACTCCGATTATTTCCGTCTCTCCACCGTCCGTGAAGCCGACGAGATCATAACGGACAGATACCTGACAGTCACCTGTGCGATGCTCTTCATGGGCTGGTTCTTCTGCATACTGCTGAACATCACGATATCAGGATATATGAGCCTCGCCCTCACTTTCCTGGTGACTTTCCTGCCTCTGCAGGTTGCCTTTTATATCGATATCATCCCGCCCCTCCATTATCTGGTAATGCTTATCGCAGTTTATATCACTGTTGCGGTCCTGGGGCGCTCCGGCCATTATACCCTGCCATACCGGCATGACAGAGAACAGCATTTCGAACACAGAAGGCGTCGGAAAAGACAGCAGTATACCTATCTTGCAAGCTCCGGCGGCATGCTCACGATAACGGTTTACAGCCTTATCATCTCAGCCCTTTTCATGGTCGTGGCAAGCAGCGTCTTTGCCCGTGATTTTGACGGCCGCTTTGTATCCAACCGTGTAAAAGACAGAACTGATGAGTATGTAAAGACCGTCATGCAGGGCGGCCTTGCCTCGCTCTTAAACCGCTACTCCGCCACCGGAGGTCTGGCAAAAGGCCAGCTGGGCGGCATCGGAAGCGTCATCCCCGATTACGAACCGGATCTCTTCGTCCAGTTTGCCACCGACGGAAGTGACAGTGTATACCTGAAAGCCTATACCGGCGTATTTTATAATGATGTCTACCGGCGTTTCCAGCCCTATTCCGATCCGGACAGTGTCAAGCAGCGCATGCTTTCCGAAGAAGACCTGAAGCTTGCGGACGACAGCGCTCCCTACGTTAATACCGGATCCTCAGAGATCAGGCGCATGCACATCGAGAATGCGGATGCCGATACCGAATATGATTACAGTCCCTATTACACCGCTTACACCACCAGCGTCAGGTCTTACGACAAAAAGAGCTATACGGAAAGCGGCGAAGCACGTTTTGACGAGACATATCCCGACAGCTTCGACCTGATAAAAAATGCCGAACGCTTTGAAGATGAAGAACGTGTGCTCAGGAAGATATCTGTTCCGGAATTATATACCTCTGAAGAGGATCATTATGATGTACTCTATATGCCCTTTTCGTCAAATGCCGAACTTTACCCCAATCCCTCCATTCCGGAGGAATACGAGGAGCTGGTTTCTGATGTCTATCTCCAGGTACCCGAAGGTCTCTATGAGGCTCTGGACAGCTTCATAGCTGAAGCTGACCTTGCATCGATCCGGGATCCTCTGGATGTGGCATATGCACTGAAAGAGTACTTTATCGACAATTTCAGTTATACCATGTCCCCGGGAATGACTCCCTGGGGCCGGGATATGATAGAGTATTTCCTCCTGGAACAGAGGCGCGGTTTCTGTGCTCATTATGCTGCCTCATCCACGCTTATCTTCAGACGTCTGGGCATACCTGCCAGATACATAGAAGGCTACGTTATCACTCCCTCCGACATTGCAGACAGCAAAGCCTTAAGCTCCGATCTGAGTTCCTGGATATACGGGGAATATAATGAGGGTGAAGCCGGCGTTGTCGAAGTGGAAGTGACCGACGGTTCGGCACATGCCTGGACAGAGATCTATCTTAACGGCTACGGCTGGATACCCTTTGAGACAACGCCGCCTTCCGACGAATCGCTGTATGATGGCAGGCTTTCTTTCCTGAGCCGTTTCTTTGACCTGCTCCAGCAGACAAGACGTAACGGAGGCGAGACCGATTCCGGCATCACTCCCGATATCGCTACGCCTAATGCCCGCAGCCTCTCGAAGACCGTAAGCAGCTTAAGCTTCATACTCCGTCCCATAGGCATTACCCTCGGACTGATGCTGCTTGTCATACTGCTGCGCCGTCCCGCCCTCGCACTATACCTTCTCATAAGGCAGAGCTTCTACGCCGCAGGCGGACACTACAATGAAGCACTGCTGGTAGAATACCGCAAGCTCATAAACTTACTGAAAAAGAAAAAGCTGCTGACTGCGGATAACCCTCTTCCCAGGGACATCGAAGCAGTCATTCAAAAAGCGGCATCCTCAGATACCGCTCCCGATACTTCCTCACTCTCCGGCCTTACCGGCACAGTCAACTTCTGCGCCTACTCAGGCCGCGAACTCGACGCCGTTCGCTACGCCTCCGCCCTCGCCCTCATCCGCTCCATCCGCAAGTCTATATAAGGCTTCCCCTCTTCCGCGCCTTATATCACTTTTCAAATTTATTATCCTTATCTTCCCTACTTTCGGTCTCTATCCAGTACGGCACAAACCCGCTGGCCAGCGCCGTCTTCCATGATGCTATATTAGACAGGCTTGTCCCGTAATACGGGATCGCCCCTCTGTTAAATGTCTCGTCCCTGAGCAGACTCACAAGAGTTTTTGCTACTCCCCTTCCTCTGTATTTCGGAACCACGTCAATGCCGATCTGCCAGAGCGTGGGCGTATCGGCGGAACAGCCCGCCATGCCCATGATATTTTCACCGTCAAGGGCGATCACCGCCAGCACGTCAGGTCTCTCGGGTTTGAAGCGCTCGCACAGCGCATTCGGAAATTCTTCCCTGCCGTAATACTCTGCTATATCCTTCTGCTCCAGCCACTTTATCTCAAGCTCTGTTTTGATATTCACAAGCTCCGGCTTCGGAATGAACATATGATGCGTCAGCGCCATCTTCTGTCCGTATTCCCTGAGCTTCTTTTCAAGTTCGTAGAAATTGTGCTGTTCAAAAAGCCAGAAGCCCTTCTTATCCTTAACCCATTCCTTAAGCCACGGCTGTATCCTCTCATCCGCCGTTATCACCGCATTACAGCCGAGTGTCGCCATCTGCAGGAAGAATTCCTTATCCGAAAATCTCCTTCTCTTTTCATGCAGGACCGGCATCGTAATGACATTCTCTTCCCCTTCAAAATCTCCGGGACTGCAGTTAAACTCATATGAGAGCTGCCGCTTTACAGCTTCCTCGATTTCTTCCCTGCTTATCATCACTTATACTCCTCCGCCCGCCGGGCATTTATGCGGCATAGCCGGACCGTACTGGCATCTCGGACAGTCGAAACATTTATTATAGCTTTTGTCTTCAAGTACCGCCCTGCAGAATCCCGGATCCGCCAGCACTGCTCTGGCCAGATCAACCGTATCCGTCAGTTCGTTCTCTATCAGATATTTTACCGTCGCGGCATCATTGATCCCGTTTACGCAGGACACAGGCACACGCCCCTTGAAATGCTCATGGAATCTGACTCCGAGAGAACAGAATTTATTATAGTGTTCGTTGTTCTCATCTACTGTCGGATCTTCCCAGTCTATCCCGGTGGATACCTGCAGATAATCACAGCCGGCTTTTACATATTCTTCAGCTATCTCTATGGCCGTGGCTATATCAGGTTCTATACCGGTGGTCCTTACGGATATAAGGAAGTCACTTCCGCAGGTCTTCCTGACACTGCTTATTATCTCTGAACCGAAGCGCGCGCGGTTCTCGCTGCTTCCGCCATACTCATCTGTTCTCAGATTTGTTTTCTTTGCCGCAAACTGGTTGATCAGATAGCCGTGGCAGCCGTGCAGCTGCACTCCGTCATAGCCCGCCTTCTTTGCGCGCAGGGCGGCATTCACGAAATGCTCCTGCATCTCATGGATCTCAGCGATACTCATTTCTTTGGCTAAAACCTCCGGATTCCTGGTTGGTACAGCCGAAGGACCCATAGCCGGACCGCAGTCCGGATTGGCCGTGATCCCGGTATGATTAAGCTGTATGATCACCGGCACTCCGTTTTCATGGCAGGCTTCCGTTATCTTCTTGTGCCCTTCTGTCTGTGCATCCTCCCACAGTCCCAGATGGTTCTTTGCAAATCTTCCGCCGGGAGTTACCGCTGTAGCCTCCACACATATCAGGCCGCAGCCGCCTTCCGCACGTTTTCTGTAATGTTCGATATGCTTATCCGTCACCATTCCGTCTTCACCCGCATAATCAAACTTCACGGTGGGCGCCATGGTCAGCCGGTTCTTAAGCACTGTTTTGTTGATCGTTATCGGATCGGATATCCTTGTCATTTTCCCACCCCCGTTATCATTCTATCTTTGAAAGTGCCTCTGCAAACTCATCTATCCGGGCATCCTTCTCCTCCGACGGTCTGGCCTTCGGATCGAGGAATATCGCTCTCTTTTCAAAGCCGTCGATCTTGAGGCACTTAGCCAGTTTCTCAAAAGCCTTCTCAGCTCCCGCTCCGCTCTGGCAGGCAAAAGCAGCAAAACGTTTTCCTTCAAGTTTTTCTGCATTGTCCGCTATAAAGCTTCTTATGGGCGGAGTAAAGTTCGAAGCCCATACGGGAAAGCCGAAAATGATACGCTCATATTCATCAAGCTTCACATCATATGCTTCCAGTGCGGGCTTCTCGGCCATCACCGCACTTTTCCCGCTCCAGAAGAACTTGGCAAAGCCTTTGTCATGATAGGCTTTCTTCGGCACCAGCTTAAGGCTGTCAGCCCCGGTCTTTGCCTTTATCCTTTCAACCGCGTATTCCGTATTTCCTTCCAGCGAATAATATACGATGAGTTCTTTCATTTTCTCTTCCTCCTCATTGATAGGTTAAGCCGGCTCCCACGCTCCGCTATACTACTCTATTCATTATAGTATAGACGCTTCCCGGCTGCCAATGATTATTTATACCCATATATTGCCGATCTTTCCGAACAGGAGACCAATTTGAAACGGACTTAAATGCTATTCAAGAAATACGACGTATAAGGATAGCGTTCCTCTTGCGGAACGCTCGCGCACAAAAAAAGCAGCCGTTAGTCGGCTGCTTTTTGCTGCAGGAAGAGGGACTTGAACCCTCATGAAATTGCTTTCACACGGACCTGAACCGTGCGCGTCTGCCAATTCCGCCATTCCTGCGCAACACAAAGATATTACCATTATGGTGTGTTCTTGTCAAGATTTTTTTCGATACATTTTGAATAATAGTCTTTTGCCAGTATCAGCCTTGCATATTTCCATCTGTCGCTGATGATCGCTCTGACCTGATCCACATAATCGTCCGGCACTTCGATCCCCTCATTCGGCGTGAATACACGTTTATATGCATCATACTGACCGGCAGTCGTCACGAAGCTGTAGCCTCCGCTTACAGGCAGCATGACTAAGGGCATTGTCTCCGAAGCCACCTCATCTTCATAATTTTCCGCAAAGATATCGCGGCCCGAATACAGTCTGGAGTCGTATTCGATGCCGAACAGATTGGCCAGGGTAGGCATGATATCTATTGAAGAACATGGAGTATCCACGACCACCGGCTCCTTCATCGAAGCACAATATAGTATCAGGGTATTCCGGTATCTGCTTATTGATGCCGCAGTGTCATCTATGCCCGACATTTCCGCATAATAATCATGATCCGTCTTGGCCATGGCATAAGGATAATGATCTGCCCCCATACATATCACCGTATCTTCGAGTATGCCGGCTTCATCAAGTCTTTTCAGCAGGTATTCCAGCGCAAGGTCCAGTTCCTTATTGCAGGCTTTATAAGCCTGGATGGTGGGATCCTCGTCAGGGAAGGCTTCCATCGCTTCATTCTTATGTTTCGCACTCATGGCGTTGGCACCCCAGGAATAATTGCAGTGGCCGCTGACAGTCATATAGTAGGTATGGAAGGGTACCCCTGTTTCCAGATATCCGTTTATCATCTCATCCGTTGTGGCTTCCAGCATGCCGAGATCCGAATAAGGCCAGCCTCCCAGCTCCATTACAAGGCCGTTTCCTATCCCTTTGTAATCATAACCCAGATTGGGATGCGTCTTATCACGGTCATAGTATTCATAGGCGCTGTTGTGATATGCACGGCAAGTGTAACCCGCATTACCGAAGAGATTGCCCGCCGCATAAGGCATATAGTCGCTGATGGATCTGATGAAGGAATGTCCGCCTTCCATCCACATGGGGATCAGTCCGGTCATGTTGGAAAACTCACCTCCTGTAGTGGAAAGCCCCCAGCCCGGCTGATAATAATCCGTGAATACGAAGCCCTCGTTTGCCAGCTTGTACAAAGTCGGCGTGAAGTCCTTATCGACAGCATAGGGGGAAAAAGCTTCCGCTGTCAGCAGCACAAGATTTTTGCCTTCAAACATCCCTGTATATCTGTTCTGCTGTGAGGGTTCCCTTGAGCCGAAATACTCATGCATGCTCTTTAGAGTCGGATCCGTTTCCTTTTCTATCAGTGCCGCGAAATCAACGGCGGCATTGTAGCCGTATTCGACCGGGATCTCTTCCGCTTCTTCCAAAGCATTGCCGGATACGGAGTTATTGCCCGAAACTGAGTTATTGCCTGATACCAAATTGGAACTTGCCGAATTATTGCTTACCGCTTTCTTAGAGCCTGCTTTTTTCTCCGTGGCTGCGGGCGTCCATAATTCCGTGGAACTGCTGCCTGTTTTCTCCTCGGGTGTGCCGAAGATCTGATAAGTAAGTTCCAGACGGAAGGTGGTCAAAAGTCCCGTCGCCGGTACCGAAGCGGGAACCGAAAAGGCATAGGTATAGACGTCCGCATTGGGACCCAGCCTCGAAAAGAGTATTCCTCCGAGATACAATACGATAAAGGGAATAAGTATAAGCGTATTCCTTCTCTGTTTCCCGTCTTTATCCGGAATGATCTTTTTCGCAAAAACAAAGTATAGGATCAGCGGCAGTATAAATAAAAGGTCTTTTCCGAAGTTGCTTAAGGCAACCTCCTTCGCAAGAGAACCAAAAGTTCCCATCACCTGTCCGCTCATGCTGAGGGCATATACGATGCCGTAATATATCTTATAAAAAGAGATGCAGTTGCATTCAAAGAAAAAGAGGAAACACAGGATGCACAGCAATATCCCCGAAAGTATCCTGGCAAGCTTTACATTTCTGAAGATACGAAAGATAAAAGCCAGCATGAAACCGGCAGCCAAAGAAAAGAGCAGTACCTGTATCAGTGAGATCCCCCAGAACGGGTTCACTTCATCCAGTGCCCTTAACAGCAATTCCCAGTATAAGATAAGTAAGGGATAATATATCAGTGCCAAAACATCCTCCGCAATTCTTTCTTTCCCCCGATATTTTAACACTATATCACTTTGAGCCGTCGGAAAAAAGAGTTTTTTTCAATAAGTTATTGACATTTATTATGAAATCTGATAATATACCATTTGTTTGCGGGAATGCTGGAATTGGCAGACAGGCTAGACTAAGGATCTAGTGCTCGTTAGGGCGTGAGAGTTCAAGTCTCTTTTCCCGCACAAGAAACCGGAGCTGATGCTCCGGTTTTTTATTTCCATACAGTGCAAAAAAATCCGCAGGCCGTTCAGCCTGCGGATGTTCTTTTCAGTTCGCGTAGTCCACTACTCTTGATTCTCTTATCACGTTTATCTTTATCACGCCGGGATAGAGCATCTCATCTTCCACTTTCTTTGAGATATCTCTTGCAAGGATGACCATATCGTCATCGGATACCTTATCGGGAACGACCATAACACGTACTTCACGTCCTGCCTGAATGGCAAAGGACTTTTCAACTCCGTCAAACGAATTGGTGATCTCCTCCAGCTGGGTAAGCCTGTTGGTATAGGTACCAAGAGTCTCCCTTCTGGCTCCGGGTCTTGCTGCGGATATGGCGTCTGCCGCCTGTACTATGCAAGCTACCAGACTCCTGGGTTCCACATCTCCGTGATGTGCTTCCACCGCATTAACGATAATGTCGTTTTCCTTATACTTCTTGCAGAGCTCTGCGCCAAGCTGTACATGGGATCCGTCCATATCATGATCCACAGCCTTGCCGATATCATGGAGAAGACCGGCTCTCTTGGCAGCCCTTGCATCAATGCCTACTTCCTCAGCCAGAAGACCTGCTATCTGAGCCACTTCTATGGAGTGGGTCAGAGCGTTCTGTCCGAAGCTCGTCCTGTACTTAAGTCTTCCTATAAGCCTTGTAAGCTCGGGATGCAGACCGTGTACACCGCAATCGAGAAGAGCGGCTTCACCTGCTTCCTTCATGCTGTTCTCAACCTCGCGTCTTGCTTTCTCAACCGTTTCCTCTATCCTTGCCGGATGTATACGCCCGTCTATGATAAGGTGATCGAGTGCAAGCCTTGCGACTTCCCTTCTTACGGGATCAAAAGCTGAAAGCACTACCGCTTCCGGAGTATCGTCGACGATCAGTTCCACACCTGTCATTGTTTCCAGTGTGCGGATGTTTCGTCCCTCGCGTCCAATGATACGTCCCTTCATTTCATCGCTGGGCAGCTGTACGACCGATATAGTCGTCTCGGATACATGATCTGCGGCACATCTCTGGATAGCGGTCACCACATATTCTCTGGCTTTCTTGTCCGCTTCCTCCTTGGCTCTCAGTTCAGCTTCCTTGATCTTCATTGCAGTTTCGTGCTTTACATCCTCTTCTACCGTCTTCAGCAGGAATTCTTTAGCCTGATCGGATGATAAGCCCGAGATACGTTCCAGTTCCTGTACTCTCTGTTCTCCCAGTTTGTCCACCTCTTCCTTCTTCTTCTGAAGGTTGGCTTCCTTCTGGGCCAGAGACTGTTCTTTGCGTTCTATTGCTTCCGTTTTCTTGTCAATGTTCTCTTCCTTCTGAAGTATCCTGCGCTCGGACTTCGTCATTTCATCACGACGTTCCTTCAACTCCCGATCCAGATCATTCTTGACCCTGATGGTCTCCTCTTTCACTTCGATCAGGCTTTCACGCTTCTTCTCTTCAGCAGTTTTCAGAGCATCATCGATTATTGCACGCGCCTTCTCCTCCGCATTGCCGATCTTCTTTTCGGTTTCCTGCTTATATTTATTCACCGAAACTTTTGATACAACCGGTATTGCTATGATCAGCGTGACAACGACCGCAATAAGCGCTGTTACTGCGTACATCATTGTACGTGAACCTCCTTATATTTAGTTTTCATTGTGCGAATTTTGTTGACAACACAACACGAATATTATAAGCTTCCAAACCAACTTATGTCAAGCATTAAACAACGCTTGCGACACCCTCTGATAGGCGATATAATAAATCTATATCTGTTCACGATACAGTTTAGAGGTTATAGTATGAAACGAAGAAAAAGAATAGGATTGTTCGTCGGTTATCCCGAGATAGTTCATGTCCGAAGGATCACCGAGGGCGCAATGGAACAGTGTAAGAAATATGATTATGATCTGTGTGTCTTCGCTTCAAGCATTCATCTTTCTTTTCATCACGACAACTATGTAAAAGGCGAAGCCAATATCTTCAGACTTGCGAATCTTGCGGAGCTGGACGGTGTTATCCTTGACCACACTACCCTGACCGGCGATAAAGACGACCGCAGCTTAAAGATGCTGGTCGAACGCCTTAAACAATATCCCGACCTTCCCAAATGCTCTCTGGAACTGCCTACCGAAGGCACGGAACTGATCAGGAATGATAACGAAGCCGTGCTCCGTGAAATGGTACGTCATACCATAGAAGATCACGGCCGAAAGAATATCTGTGTCCTGACCGGCCATAAAGGTGTAAACGTTTCCGAAGAACGTCTTGAAGTCTTTCTTGACGAGATTCATAAACACGGACTGGATGTACTGCCGGAACATATAGTTTACGGAGATTTCTGGTATTTCAGCGGCGACGGTCTTGCCAGAAAGATCGCAGGTGGCGAGATCCCCCGTCCCGATGCGGTGATCTGCGCCAGCGACTGCATGGCTATCGGCCTTATCGACCGTCTGACCAAGAACGGCATACGTGTTCCCGAAGACATACTTGTCATAGGCTTTGATGCCTCTGACGAAGCCGCCGTGAATCTGATCACATTAAGTTCCTACGATCCCGGAGATATAACCATGGGTGCGGATGCCGTTGACTATATCAGAAGCATTATCGAACCCGGAGCAGAGCTCCTCCCTCATGATCGTGACTCAAAGCTCCAGTTCCATCCCGGAGCCAGCTGCGGCTGCCAGACCGACCCTATCCATTCAATGAAACGCTTCCGCGGCTCGCTTTATATCAGTTCCTATAACCATGCAGATGAAGATAATTCCAAGCATATAGGTATCGGACAGCTTATGGAGAGCTATGCTCTTGAGGACTTTACTTCCTCCGGTTCTCCTGAGGAATGTCTGAAAAAGATATATGAATATGCAGATCAGCTGAAGCCCTATCGCAATTTCTATCTCTGTCTCAGAGAAGACTGGCTTAATATAGATGCGGATACCTATGAAGGCTATCCCGAATCCATGCGTACATATATAGCCGCTTCAACAACAGATGATGATAAATTCAGCGGCGTAGATCCCGACCGCTCCTTCTGGATCTCCTGCATGCATCCCAAGCTTGAGGAGGAGCGCCCGGAGCCCGGCCTGTTCTATTTCTCACCGGTACATTATGACGGTGCCCTCTTAGGCTATGCCGTACTGCACCGCGAGCTTTCACCGGACTCTTTATTCAATATCGTTTACCGCACCTGGCTGCGCTACATCAATAACTGTCTCGAGATGATCCGTTCCAAAGAGCGTCTCCAGACCATGTCCGTCAGGGATGAAATGACTCGTGCCTATAACAGGCGTGGCATGTACGAACAGTTCCGTCTGATGTCTGCTGCTGCAGCCACAGACAAATGCGCTCTTTTTGTCGGAGTCATTGATATGGACGGACTCAAATACATCAACGACACCTTCGGCCACAGTGAGGGTGATTTCGGACTCAAGACACTCTGCCAGGTACTCAACAGTGTTACCCGCAGTAATGAGATCTGCGTCCGCAGCGGCGGCGACGAGTTCTTCCTGATCGGTATCGGCGAATACAACAGAAACGACGAAGCCGAGCGCGCAGCCGAATTTACCGACGCCATAGAGTCCAAATCCAGGACCTTAAATAAGCCCTACAATGTATCCGCCAGCATAGGCATTCTGGTCTTTGACGATTTCAGGGATATAACACTTGATAATGCATTAAGCCTTGCCGACGAAAAGATGTACAACTATAAAGTACGCCACCGCAGACACAGAAGCGTATAAAAAAACAAAGGGGAAAACCGGGGGGACAGCCCCCGGTTTTCCCTGTTTCCTGTTCTTACTTTACCGCTCCGGTCTTATAAATAAATCTCACGCTGTTCGAATCGCCTTCTTCATCGATCGCGCCGGTGAAACTGGTATATGTCTCGCCTGCTTTACGTATCGCCTTGAACCTGTTCAGCACATCCGTTGCATCATCCCCGAGCAGCTCTGTCACTTTCTGTATACCCTCTTCATCCAGTTTGATCATTCCGTCACGGAGTTTCGCAGCACCTTCATCAAGTTTTGCCGCACCGTCATTAAGTCTGCCGGCTCCGTCATCAAGCTTGCCTGCACCTTCATACAGCCTTCCGGCTCCGTCATTAAGTTTCCCCGCTCCGGCGAATAAGCTGAATGCACCATCGTTAAGCTTGGCTGCGCCTGAGTCGAGTCTGCCGGCTCCGTCATTTATCTTTGCAACACCGTCCTTAAGACTCCCGACTCCGGAATCAAGCCTGTCTACGCCGTCATAAAGGCTCTTGCTACCCTCAAACAGTTTTCCGGCTCCCGCGGAAATACCTGCGGCACCTTCATTGACCTTGCCTGCACCGTCCATCACGCTTCCTGCACCCGCATCAAGTTTGCCTGCTCCCTCTTTAAGATCAGCCGCACCTCTGACCAGTGCATCGTTATTCTGTACCAGTGTATCCGCACCTGTTGAAAGTGAAGCCGCTCCCTGAGCCAGACTGTCCAGTCCCGCATCAAGCTGTGTCACACCGTCGCTGAGGTTCTTAAGTCCGCCTGCCAGCTGCGATGCTCCTCCTGCCAGCTGATCCGCACCGTTCTTAAGCGGAGCGATCTGTCCGGGTACTGCTGCCATGCTGTTCTCAAGTTCCGTTGCTATCGATGCATACAGAGCCGCCGCAGTCCTGCAGGAGGTAATGGCTTTTATGCACTCGGTGCTGTCTCCGCCAGCGGCAAGGGCCAGGGCACCGTAACACTGTTCATAGCTCAAGTTCACTGCTGCCTGCAGCTGGTCGCTCAAGGCTGCCAGATCATCGTTTCCGCTGTAACCCTCACCTGCTGCCATGCTCTGCAGCTGAGCCTGCATCCAGTCGGCATAGTTTCCTGTAAGCGCTGCCGCATTTCTCATCTTTTCAACACTTGCATTGGTCGTGCCAGTCAGGGTCTGTGTAAGTGTATCTATTCCTGCACTGATCTGTCCTGCACCGTCTGCAAGTGATGAAGCTCCTGCTACCAGATTGTTATCATCTATGCCTGCCTTAAGTGCATCCGCTCCACTCTTGGCACCGGCAGCGCCTTCGGCTATCTGCTTTGCACCGCTGCTGATGCCCGCCGCGCCGTTGGTATAATTGACTATGCCTTCATATAAGCTTCCGCTGCCGGCGCTTAAGCTTGCGGTGCCTTCCTTCAGGCTCTTTGTACCGTTATAGAGTTCCTCGGTACCGTTCTTTAAGCTCTTGCTGCCTTCATAGAGATCATTGCTGCCGTTCTTCAGATCTCCGGCACCGTTCTTTAACTTGCCGGATCCGTTCTTCAGTTCATCGGCGCCCTGATAAAGCTTCCCTGTACCGTCCCTCAGTTCAGCGGTTCCGTTTTTCAGATCGTTGGTACCGTTTTTCAGATCCGCTGTACCGTTATAAAGTTCTGCGGTACCGTCCTTCAGTTCCTTTGAGCCGTTTGCAAGTTCTGCCGTTCCGTTCTTAAGATCCGTGGTGCCGCTTAAGAGATCCGAGGTACCGTTCTTAAGCTCTGATGTACCGTCTACCAGAGCCTTCGAACCGCTTCCAAGTTCATCCATCTTATCCTGTATGCCGCTCAGATCCACAGAATCGGAAGCATCCACCTGTTTGAAGATATCACAGCCCGCCAGGGTCATGGTCATTCCCAGTTCGAAGTCATGGGCATCCGCTTCTATCTCCACATAGTCGGGAATATTAATCTCTTCCAGTTTTTCCTTTGCCTCTTCGTCCTTTGCCTTGGCAATGGTATTGTCCCAGTCAAGGCTTTCCTTCAGTCCCGGATAAGCAAGTCCCAGAACTATCTCATTGTTTCCTTCACCTATCACCTTGCCATTGGTCACGCTTACATTCGAGAAAGTATCATTCGGAAGTATCATGCCGCTTACCATTACGAAGGGAACGCTTACTTCATACTCGCTTCCGTCCACATCCACGGTTTCCTTTGATCTGTTCTCGTAATCAAGACGTATCTTTACATGTCCGTCCTTACCTGCCAGATCTTTGGCGCTTACCTTCTGTCCGTCCAGTTCATAAGATACCTGGACCGCTACAGGCAGTTCCTTGTCGGTGGTGCCGCGGTAGAAGATATCGCTGCCGTCAGCCTCCCAGGTGATGGTACCGTCCTCGTTCTTCTGATAATCACCGTAACCGTTCACGTTGGATATATCACTGAGTTCGGTCATATCGTTTACCTTTGCGCTTCCGCCGCCGTTCTTTAACTGCTCCGATACGATCACGTTCTCGTTTTCACCGTCGGCGTCCATCAGTACATATACCACCTCATCTTTGCCGGATGCGGATGAATGCGAACCGGCTGCCTTATCTATGAGCCCCGCCAGTTTTGTCTCCTCTTCGGTCTCTTCTATAGTTTCACTTACTTCCGTTTTACCGCAGGCTGTCACCGATGCTATCAGCGACAGACTTAAAAGCATTGCTATCACTCTTTTTGCCTTCATGATTCTTTCCTCCTCTTATGCCAGACTTATTCTTTTATGTTCTGCTTTTTTCTTTTCTCCGCTCCTTATGGTTGTATGCATGATCACTCCGTCAAACAGCATCAGGAAGCTGGGCAGTACAAAGATCACACATACCATGCTTATCAGCGCCCCCCTTGCCATCAGTATGCACAGCGCACTGATCATATCTATGTTCGAGTACATTCCTACACCGAAAGTGGCGGCAAAGAATGACATCGCACTGGTGAAGATTGATTTGGCCGAACTTTCCACAGCTGTTTTCAGCGCCTTTCTTTTTGAGTTTCCGCTCCTTCTTTCCTTCAGATACCTGTTGGTCATCAGTATCGCGTAGTCCACCGTAGCTCCCAGCTGTATGGTACCTATGACTATGCTTGCCACAAAGGGAAGCTTAGTTCCGGTAAAGAAGGGGACGCTCATGTTCATAAAGATACCGCCTTCTATGACTGCCACCAGCACCACCGGGATCGATGCTGACCTGAATACCAGCATTATTATCACAAAGACTATACCTATTGATGCGGTATTGACCGTCGTGAAATCCTTATCCGTGGTCTTTATCAGATCCGCGGTACCGGGGGCCTCGCCTACCAGCATGGATCCGGGAGCCGTCTTCTTGGCAGCGGCGGCGATATCATTACACTGCCTTCCTACCTCATCGCTGGCAACCTTGTATTCGCTTCCTATCAACATTATCTGCCAGTCATCGTTTATCAGGCTTTCCTTCGCCTTTTCGGGTATCATTTCTTCGGGTATGCCTGCCGCCTTTATGGTATTGAAGCCAAGCGCATATTTTACTCCGTCCATGGCCTCTATCTCTTTTGCCAGAGTCCTCACATCCCTTTCCTCCACATCGGCGGGAAGCATCAGCATATGCGTCGATCCGGTATTGAATACTTCCGAAAGTTTCTTATTTGCCACTATGCTGGGCAGGTTTTCCGGCAGTGTGGAATCCAGGTTGTAGTAAACTCCCACATGGTTGTTGCCGTATATTGCGGGTACCAGCAGTATCAGATAGATGATAAGCAGCGGTACATGGAACTTCATTACGATCCCGCCGAGCTTTGTAAACTCGGGTATCAGCGGCTTGTGACTTGTCTTCTCCAGCGCCTTATCCGCAAGCAGTATCATTGAGGGAAGAACCGTCACGCAGCTGATCACACCCAGAAGCACACCCTTGCTCATGACTATGCCTATATCAAGTCCCAGCGTGAAGCTCATGAAGCAGAGGGCTATGAAACCTGCCACTGTGGTTATGGAGCTTCCCAGCACCGAAGTGAAGGTTTCCGAGATTGCATGCTCCATTGCTTCATCCCTGCTCTCATATTTACGCTTCTGCTCCTCATAGCTGTGCCAGAGGAAGATGGAATAGTCCATGGTCACTCCCAGCTGCAGCACCGCCGCCAGGGCTTTGGTCACGTAGGATACCTGTCCCAGGAAGAAATTGCTTCCCATGTTGTAGATGATCGCTATTCCTATGCTCGCAAGGAAGAGGAAGGGCGCAAGGAAGGAATCCATGGTCAGCGCCAGCACTATCACCGAACAGAGCACTGCGAGTCCTACATATACCGGGGTCTCGGAATCCGTCAGATCCTCGGTATCCGCAAGTATGCCGGTCATCCCGGATACGAAGCACTGCCTGTCGCAGATCTTTCTTATTTCTCTTACCGCATCTATGACAGGATCCGAACTTGAAGTGTTGTCAAAAAGTACAAACATCATTGTCGCATCCCCGTTATTAAATACTTTGTAGATCTCATCCGGCAGCATCTCCATCGGTACGGAAAGATCCATGACGCTGTCATACCACAGGACCTTTTTCACATGATCCACTTCGGCGATCCTGTCCTTCAAAGCCGCTACATCCTTCTCCTCCATGCCCTCTACCACTACCATGGAGAATGCTCCTGTCCCGAACTCGTCCACTAAGATGTTCTGGCCCTTCATCGTATCGATATCCTGGGGAAGGTAGCTCAGAAGATCATAGTTTACGCCGGTCTTGAAATAGAGCATTATCATCGGTATAAGTAAAACAAGAGCGATCAGAAGTATCAGCTTTCTGTGTCTTACTATGCCTTTCGATAACTTATCCTGCATAAAACTCACCTCTTTTTCGTTCTTGACCAACGGTCATTTTTATGTTAAACTGACTATAAGTCAGAAATGACCAACGGTCAATAGACAGATTTCAAAAAGTGTCTGAAAGGAGTCAGAATGGAAAAGAAAGAAGAAAGTCCGAGAAGTACCCTGAAAAAGACTCTCAAACAGCATGCCCTCATGGATGCGGCTTTTGAGCTCTTTACAAACCAGGGCTTCGGCAAGACTTCAATATCCGAGATAGCCGAAAAAGCCGAAGTCGCGAAGGGCACGTTTTATCTTTATTTTAAGGATAAATATGATCTGAGGAGCCGCATCACCGCCCATAAGGCGGAACAGATACTCAAACGCGCCTGGGTCGAATCCGGCATTACCGAAGATATGAATTTTGAAGAAAAGCTCTTAAGCCTTATCTCCCGCAGCATGGACATACTGGCCGAAGACAGGCTGCTGGCAACATTTCTCGTGAAGAACTTCGGTTACTCCACCCTGTCAAAGAGCGGTCTTTTGGAAGAAGCCATAGCTATGACCGGAGGTGACTACCATGATCCCGAGATCATGCTCTACCTGATCCTTGAACTTACGGGCAGCGCTTCCTACAGCGCCATCGTAAACAGCGAACCTGTCAATATAGAAGAACTGAAGCCCCATCTGCTGAAAGCCATATCAGCCATCCTTGCACAGTACAAAACAAACGGAACCGATAAAAAAGAGGAAAAATAAATGACTAACGAGAATACTTACGAACTGATACTTTCCACTTTTATAGAAATGCTTGAAAAGGAATCCCTTGAAAAGATCAATGTGAAGAAACTCTGCGAAACCTGCGGCATCAACCGCAATACCTTCTATTATCACTTCGACGATCTTATGGACGTGCTGGACCACATCTTCAGACGGGAGATCCGTCTGATCCTGTCGGAACCCGTCACCTCCATACAGGAGGAATACAGGCTGCGTGCTTCCATGCTTTATAAATATAAGAAGATCATACTGCACATCTACCGTTCAAAAGATCCGGGCATACTTTACAAATATCTTGATACCGTAACCGGCGATCTGGTCCATAAATACGTGGCTGACGCTTCCGGTAATAAGGCCGGCAACATCGATGATATCTGCCATATGTACGAACTGACCCTGAAAGGCCTGCTCCTTGACTGGCTCAAATCCGGCATGCCCGAACCCGACGAAAAAAGCGGGGAAATCTTTGCTTCTTTCTTTGAAGCAAGCCTCCCCGCTCTTATCAGCAGTTTATAGCTTTACAAGCTTTCCATGCAGATCTTTATGTCAGCAGGCTTATAGCCCTTTCCCATAAGATATGCAAACTGTTTTTTCTTTTCGCCCATATCGGCTGTCCCGGCACTGTAATGCCGCTTCTTTAAAAGCTTCATGATGCCCGGTCTCTCATCCACCTCACCGGCTTCTTCCAGGCACTCCTTTATGAGCTCTCTGCCGACACCCTTAAGATAAAGATCCTGCTCTATCCGCTTTAAGCTTCTGCTCTGCTTTCTGGATTCTATGTAGCGCTTTGCATAGCTTTTGTCATTCACAAAACCCAGATCCACCACATAGGCTACCGCAGCCGTGATCACTTCTTCGGGATATCCGCCCTTCTTAAGTTTTTCCTTAAGCTGGTATGCCGTATAATCCCGCTTATCCAGCAGAAACAGCAGTCTCTGCTTTGCCCTTTTCAGCAGCGCTTCAGGGCTTAAGTCTTCACGCTTCATCCGCATCCGCCTTCTTGGAAGCCTTTGCCGGTTTCTTGGCCTTGATATCCAGCTCCGAAGGTGAACCGCCGATGTTGTAATGCGTCCTTACCTTGCTGTCGATCTCAGCGCAGATATCGGGATGATCCTTTAAGTACTGCTTTGCATTCTCACGGCCCTGGCCGATCTTCTCGCCGTTGAAGGCATACCATGCGCCGCTCTTGTTGATCACGTCTATATCAGCTGCCAGATCCAGAAGATCACCTTCGTAGGAAATGCCCTCACCGAACATGATATCAAACTCTGCCTCCTTGAAAGGAGGAGCCACCTTGTTCTTTACTATCTTGGCTCTGGTCCTGTTACCTACGAACTCTCCGCCGTTCTTCAGCTGCTCCACGCGGCGTATCTCCATACGCACGGAAGCATAGTATTTAAGCGCATTGCCGCCGGTGGTCACCTGGGGATTACCGTAGAACACACCGACTTTTTCACGCAACTGGTTAATGAAGACTACGGTGCAGTTTGATTTGCTGATGGCACCTGCAAGCTTTCTTAAGGCCTGTGACATAAGCCTTGCCTGAAGGCCCACATGTGAATCTCCCATCTCGCCTTCCAGCTCTGCCTTGGGTGTAAGTGCGGCAACCGAGTCGATGACCACTATATCCATGGCACCGCTGCGTACCATGGTCTCAGCGATCTCGAGACCCTGCTCGCCGTAGTCGGGCTGGTTGATGTAAAGATTATCCACATCCACGCCTATGGCTGCCGCATATACGGGATCAAGAGCATGCTCAGCATCTATGAATCCTGCGATGCCGCCTCTCTTCTGTACCTCGGCTATCATATGAAGTGTAACCGTTGTCTTACCCGAAGATTCCGGTCCGTATATCTCTACCACTCTGCCCTTGGGTATGCCGCCGAGTCCCAGTGCTATATCCAGGCTCAGGGAACCTGTGGGTATGGTCTCCACATTGAGCTTGGAAGCGGGATCACCCAGCTTCATGACCGCGCCTTTACCGAACTGGCGCTCTACCTGTGACATTGCAGCTTCAAGTGCTTTTAATTTTTCTTCTCTTTCCATATCTGTCTCCTTTGTTCTAATTCAAATACCCCGAACAAATGTTCTTTAGTTACAATAAAACATTTGTTCGATTTTGTCAACATAATTTTTTTATGAAAATCTTCTGACCGGATAATTCAATAAGAAACCCTAAAACGGGCCGGACTACATAAACATCCTAATGATAGCACATGAAGCAAAAAGCATCAAGAGGAAAGATCAATAACCCTTCAGCTTTTCCCTGATCTTCTTCTCGCCTTCGTCCATGGTCTTTACGCCGTCGCCGAGCATAGCGGGAATATCCATGCATCTGTTTCTCAGCATGTACATCGCGTTGATCTCAAGGCTGGCCTTCTGGTCCGTGCCCCAGAGTTCATGAGAAAGCGTAACATGTCTCTCTATGACCTTGGCACCCAATATGCAGGCAGCAACCGTGGGTTCCAGATTCTGCTCATGTCCGCTGTAACCTACTATACAGTTGTATCTTTCTTTCATGGTCTGCATATAGGAAAGATTAAGTGTATTGACTGCCGCGGGATAGGTTGAGTTGGTGTGCAGCAGCACATAATCCCCGTTTCCGAAATCTTCCAGCAGCTTAACGGCGTGATCCAGCTCCTCCTGGGTGCTCATGCCGTCGGACATGAATATGGGACGCCCGCTCTTGCAGGCAGCCTTTATCAACTCATCGCTGCCGTTTGCAGCGGAAGCAAGCTTAATGAACGGAACATCGTACTGCAGCAGGAACTCGAGGCTGTCCATGTCCCAGGGAGATGCGGTCCACATCAGCGGCTTCTTTTTGCAGTACTCATCTATCTCGTCATATTCTTTTTTCTCAAACTCTATCCTCTTCTTGTAATCGAGGTAAGTCATCTCACCCCAGGGAGTCTGTCTCATCACGCCCTTCTGTGCTTCGGGCACGGCTTTGTCAGGATTTCTCTTCTGAAACTTCACGCAGTCCCAGCCGCAGGCAAATGCCGCATCCATGAGCTTCTTTGCGATCTGCATGTCACCGTTGTGGTTGATGCCTATCTCCGCTATAAAATAGGGCATATCATTGTTACCGATCTCGCGATCACCTATCCTGATTACTGAATTAGCCATTTTTCTCTCCCTTCGTGATATCAGTCTCTTTGATTATATAAATGGGGCGCTGTTTTACTTCCATGTATATCCTTGCCAGATATTCGCCGATAAGCCCCGTCATGGTCATTAGGAAACCTCCGAAGAAGATGATAAAGAACAGTATCATGCTTCCCGTATCCGCTTCGCCGTTTGCCAGCATTACTATCAGATATACCAGTGATCCCAGCACGCCGATCACTCCGAGCCATACCGCAAACCTGAGTGGATGCTTTGCAAAGGAGAAGAGTCCCGCCAGCGCATACTGGAACAGGTTTCCGAGTCTCCAGCTGGACTTTCCCGCTGCTCTTTCCACATTGGGATAATCGATCCACTTTGTTTTAAATCCTACCCACTGGAAGATGCCCTTGGTGAAACGTTCCCGCTCGGTGAGCTTCAGCACCGCTTCCACCATCTGCCGGGTCATCAGCCTGAAATCCGTACTTCCCGGAACCAGATCCACCATGGTCATACGGTTCACGATATTGTAATAGAGCACCGAACCCGCTCTTTTGATCAGGCCCTCGCCCTTTCTGCTCTGCCTTCTCGCAGCGCAGCTGTCATATCCTTCCTCACATACGGCCTTAAGCATCTCCACCAGCATTGCAGGCGGGTGCTGCAGATCCGCATCCATTACCGCCACATAATCTCCGCTGCTGTATTCCAGTCCCGCATATATCGCGGCTTCCTTCCCCTGATTGCAGGAAAAAGATATATAATGCACGCGCTCGTCACCGCTCAGCGCCTTTATCGCATCAAGCGTACCGTCACTGCTTCCGTCATCCACAAACAGGATGCGGAGATCATAATCCTTCAGATCCTTGTTAAAGACTTCCGCTGCCGCATCATAAACAAGCCTAATGCATGCTTCTTCATTATAACACGGAATTATCAGCTCAACCGTCCTGTTCATCACACTTCCTGATCTGCTTTATTACAAGCTTTAATGCAGCCGTTGTGGCACTGTTCCTTACTGCCTCGCGGTCACCTTCAAAGTTATACTTCTTACTCTTAAGCTTTCCCTTCACGTACACGCCCATATATACAAGGCCTACGGGTTTCTCCTCGCTGCCGCCGCCGGGTCCGGCGATCCCTGATACAGATACCGCAACATCGGCCCCCGCCGCCTTTGCGGCCCCTGCAGCCATCTCTCTTACAGACTCTTTGCTGACTGCGCCGTGCTCCCTTAGAGTCTTATTCCTGACTCCCAGCATGTCGTGCTTTGCTTCGTTACAGTAGGTTACATAGCCGCGTTCAAATACTTCAGAAGAACCGCTTACATCCGTTATTGCCGCTGCTATCATCCCGCCGGTGCAGGACTCCGCGGTGCTCATCTTAAGGCCCTTTGCCTTTAAAACTTCCACCAGTTCCTTTGCTTCTTCTCTCATGCCGCTTCCTTCATCACATCCCTGTTTCTTACCAGATAATCAACCATTGATATTATGGTCAGTGCAAGCGCGATATACATCAGTATATCGGTAACAGGCATCAGGCTTTCGATATTCACTATCATAAGTATAACAAAAAACATCTGGAATGTGGTCTTGAATTTGCCCCACCAGCCGGCAGCTATGACTCTGCCCTGCTCTGCGGCTATAAGCCTGAAGCCGCTTATGATGAACTCTCTTGCGATTATGACGATTGCTACCCAGCCGGGCATACGCTGCAGTTCCACAAAACAGATCATAGCACTGCAGACCAGAAGCTTGTCCGCCAGCGGATCCATGAACTTTCCGAAATTGGTGATCATGTTCTTTCTTCTGGCTATCTGTCCGTCAAAGAAATCGGTAAGTGAAGCTATGATAAATATCGCAAGGGCGATCCACTTTCCTGTCTCTCCGAAAATATCGGTCATAAGGAAAAAGATAAAAAACGGTATCAGAAATACTCTGAGCATTGTAAGTTTGTTAGCAAGATTCATTATATATCTCTCCGATCAGATCGTATTCATCGCTTCCGGTGATCCTGACATCCATCAGGCTCCCGCTCATCAGTTCCGGCGCATTTTCAACAAAGACGTATCCGTCCACCTCAGGCGCATCCTTATAGCTTCTGCATACCAGCACATTGTTCTCGGGTATCCGTCCCTCTACCATGCAGCTGATGATCCTGCCCTTCATGGCCGCCGCTTCTTCAAAAGCTATCTCCTGCTGCAGCTCCATGACACGGTCAGCGCGCCTTCTTTTTTCTTCTTCGTCTATCTGGTCTTCCATCGCAGCCGCCGGTGTATCTTCCTCCGCCGAATAAGGAAATACGCCGAGTCTTGAGAATCGCATCTTCTCCACGAATTCCTTAAGCGCCTCGTGCTGTTCCTTTGTCTCTCCCGGGAAACCCGCTATCAGAGTGGTCCTCAGTGCGATGTCGGGTATGCGTTCCCGCAGTTTTGCAACGATGGATTCTATTTCTTCTCTTCCTGTTTTTCTTCCCATCCGCTTAAGGATTTCATCCTCACTGTGCTGAATGGGCATATCGAGATAATGGCAGAATTTTTCTTCTCTCTCCATCACCTCTATGAGTTTATCATCTATCTCTTCGGGATAGCAGTACAGCAGCCTTACCCAGTTAAGTTCCTCTATGGCACAGAGTTTTTCGATAAGCTCGTAAAGCTTCTTTTCACCGTACAGATCCGTGCCGTACACCGTGGTCTCCTGGGCCACGAGTATCAGCTCTCTTACGCCTCCGGCCACCAGTTCTTCCGCTTCTTTTATCAGTGCTTCCATGGGTACGGAACGGTAAGGCCCCCTGACTGAAGGGATCACGCAGTAGGTGCAGTGTTTGTTGCAGCCTTCCGCTATCTTAAGATAAGCATAATGCCCTCCTGTAGAGAGCATTCGTTTTTTACCGTATATAAGTCTGGAGATGTCGTCCTTCGCATCACTGCTGCTGCCGTCAAGAACGTCCTTTATGACTTCGGCTATCCTGTCAAAAGAACTGATGCCGACCACGGCATCCACCTCGGGTAAGTCGCTGTGTATCTCACTCGTATAACGTTCAGCGAGACAGCCTGCAGCGATAAGCGCCTTCAGCCGTCCCTCCTTTTTTAATCTACCGTATTCTATAAGGGTATTAATGCTCTCTTCCTTGGCATCGCCGATAAAACAGCAGGTATTCACCACTATCACATCCGCTTCTTCAGCTTCGGATGTAAGAGTGTATCCGGCTGCATCCAGCCCTCCAAGCATCATTTCGGAATCCACCAGGTTCTTGTCGCACCCGAGGGATATGAGCATTACATTAATATTCAACCCTCATCACCAAGTATGCGTACACTGCCGTCCCAAAGTTCCTTTACAGCTATTGAAAGAGGCTTCTTGCCTACAGCGTGTATCGTTGCGGGTGAGCCGCCGATCAGCTGCCTTGCTCTCTTTGCCGTAGCCATTACTATGGAATAACGGGAATTGACTATGGGAGTTTCTCCCGGTTCGGTATCCGCATTTACCACTTCCATAAGGTCTGTGTAAGAAGGATGAAGCATCATGATTTTATATCTCCTTTTCTATATTTTGCCTTCCGACATGTTTCTTAAGTCTCTCTGCAGGCTTTCCGTCAGCTTCTTAAGCCTTCCGGGTGCCGAGTGCGCTGCCTGTATCACTGAGTGGGTATAGGCCACACAGTCTTCTATCTTATCATTAACGATGATGTGATCGTATCTGTCCATCATCTCCGACTCTTCCGCAGCCCGGTCCATCCGCTTCTTTATCACTTCGGCTGTCTCGGTTCCCCTGTCGGTGAGTCTCTGCTTAAGGATCGCCGCGCTGGGCGGTGTCACAAAAAGCAGCAGTGCTTCAGGATACAGCTTTTTGATCTGAAGCGCTCCCTGGAGCTCTATCTCAAGTATCACGTCCATCCCGGCCTTCAGTTTTTCTTCCACATAGGCCTTGGGAGTACCGTAATAATTGTCGACATACTGTGCATGTTCGATCAGACCGCCTTCCTCTATGGTCTTCTCGAACTCTTCACGGCTCACGAAGAAATATGCTTCCCCGTTGACTTCGCCGGGTCTTGGCTGTCTCGTTGTCATTGATACGGACAGGGCATAATTGTCATAATCCTTAAGCAGCCCTTTGACTATGGTTCCCTTTCCCGCCCCGGCAAAGCCGGATATCACAACCAGTATACCATCATGTTCCATATTGCACCTCTGAATTAAGGCTGCTCCGCTGTTTCCATACGTCCCGCTATCGTTTCCGGTAAGAGAGCTGAAAGCAGTATCCTCTGTTCATCCATCACTATCACGGCCTTGGTCTTGCGTCCCTGGGTCGCGTCCACGATAAGGTTATGTTCCTTGGCGTAGCTTACCATACGCTTTACCGGCGCCGCTTCCGGGTGAACTATCGCCACCACCTTATCCTCATTTACCACATTGCCGAAGCCTATGTTTATGAGCTTTCCCATTCTACTCCAGGTTCTGTACCTGCTCCCTTATCTTCTCTATCTCGGTCTTCAGATCGATAGCCACACCGGTGATCTTTAAGTCATTCGACTTTGAAAGCGTGGTGTTTGCTTCCCTGTTCATCTCCTGTGCGAGGAAATCCAGCTTTCTTCCCACTGCTCCACCGTTCTTAAGCTCGCTGATCATATGATCTATGTGGCTTTTAAGCCTTACGGTCTCTTCATCCACGCATACCCTGTCGGCAAACACGGCCGTTTCCATCAGTATGCGGTTCTCATCTATATTGGAATCGGAAAGCATCTCTTTCACTTTTTCAAAGAGCCTTTCCTGATAATCCTTTACCACCTCGGGCGCATGCTCTTCAACCTGGGCCACCATCAGCTTCATGCCTTCCAGTTTTGCCAGCAGATCCGTCTTCAGGTTCTCGCCTTCTTTGGCCCTGCTTTCGCCAAACTGCTCCAGCGCTCCGGTCACGGCCTTCTCCAAAAGGGACCATATCTCTTCATCATCGGCCTTGGCCTCTTCGAGAGTAAACACCTCGGGATAACGTGACAGGTTCGACAGCCTGATATCGTCCTCAAGCCCGAACTCTTCCTTCATCTCCTTAAGGTAGCGGAAATACTCCTCCGCTGCTTCCCTGTTGTATTTGATACTGTTGTCTCCACAGGCCTTATTCTCCAGCGTGATGTACATATCCATCTTCCCGCGCTGAACATATTTGCCGGTCAGCGTCCTTATGGCGGCCTCGAAAGCATAAAGCTTTCTCGGCATCTTGATGTTAAGGTCCAGATAGCGGTGATTCACCGACTTTACTTCTACTATAAACCTGCGCTTTTCATCTTCGGTAACACAGCGTCCGAAGCCTGTCATTGAATAAAGCATGATAACCCCCTGTCAAAAAACATACATAGGATATTATATATCAACTCCGCTTCCCATGTCAATCAATACGCCCGCTTTATTCGAGCGCTTCAATCATCCACTTCTGTATCCCCTCGGCTCCCTCGCTGCAGAGATAGGCGCCGTCCCTTATGGTTATCAGGCGGCTGCTTTCATAGGGCGTCTTCAGTGAATAACTGCCGTCGTCGTTACCCGTGATACACCAGCTCTGCGCATCCGTGTATCCGGTATAGACCCACAGTCCGATGCTGTTATCCTCCGCATCCCAGGCATTGGAAAGGTCTATCAGCTTGTCCGGAAGCTCATCCGGTGACAGGCTGAACCTGCCTTCACCGCAATACCTTATGTTCCAGCTGCAGGGCTTATCGGATACTGTGAGCGTAGGATCAGAAGTCTGCCCGCTCAGATACACAGCCTTATCCGCCGCCTTAATTGTAAAGTTGCCGATATTAAATACATTGCGTTTTATCAGTGGCCACATCTTCGGATACATGCCCACGTGCTTAAGCCCGGCGTCTCCCGTATAGGGCAGTTCTCCCTTTAGCACAAGCTTATAGAATTCAAAGAAATCATAATCATTCTCATCGGCGTTATATTTCTGATAACCCGGGAATGACTCCGCTCCCATATATGCATGGGTATTCGGATACTCGATGTCCAGTATGCTCCCGAGACTCTCGAGCTGATGCATCCATTCATGCACGGCTACCGCTGTGGCGTACAGGGAAGGGATCTCGGGATCCTGCAGCGGATAAGTGCCTTCCACCGGTTTCTGCAGGTCAAAGGTTGAATATCCTCTGGAAGATGACAGCCCTGCGGTTTCCAGTCCCAGCATTACATAATTGATACCGTATCCGTCCCTGCCCCGGTTTCTTTCGACATTTTCCTCCCCCGCCGTCTGTACGGTCGTAAGCACCGTATCCGTTTCGTTATTTACATAGAGCTCAATAAAAGGCTGGACTGTTTCCTGTGCAAGAAACAGCCAGTCGTCACCCTCGGTTTTTGTCAATGGTGTGGAATCTTCGATAAAATGCAGATCGACTGAAATATCTATATTGTGATCGGAGATACTCTCGACGGACTTTTCATAATTGAGGGCCACCGCTTCCAGATACTCCCGATCGAAATCAGTCATTCTGAAATCCAGATCCTCATAATATACCTGAGTGAAGCCAAGCCACAGCACGTTATACTTTACCGGCTCAGCAAGAGGGGTATGGTCCTCTGCCTCATACTGCTCTCTTGCTTCCAGTATCATCCTGTCAGTGTCTTCGGCTAAAGAGACGAAGTATGAAGCCTTTGTTTCTTCCGCCTTATCCGAAATATCTTCTCTAATGTCCGCCTCCGGAACTGCCGTCTGCTCCGGCTTCGTCTCATCCGCATTGTCAGCTGCGGGCATCAGTCCGCAGGCGGTAAGAAATAAAACAACTGAAAAGATCAGACTCACTGATCTGAGAATTCTTTTTTTCATTACGTATATCATCTCCCCCAAATCAAAGATATACGTAGTATAACTCAGATCACGCCCACTGCATAGTTCTCATTTTCTCAGGGCTGTTTTGAAGCTGCCGAAAAGTATCAGTCCGATCGACAGCCCGAGCATGATGTATCTGAGGGGCAGAGGTATCGCATCCTGTAAGATCAGATTTACGGCGTTTATAAGGAAGCCCATTGATATCAGCAAAGAGACCTGCTGCCTGTTATATTCCGGGGGCGCTTCCCCTTTCTGCTCCTGCAGTTCATATATTTTCTTCTTTGTGCGGATGATCATATTGCTGAAAACGACCACCACTGCAGCTATCAGGCACGCCGCTACCCAGGCCATAGCCGATCCCCTTACTCCGCCGTACACCTCAAGCGCCAGGCAGAAAAATTCAATCACAAACACCAGCTTGAACATCAGCAGTATTTTCTTATACTGTTCGATCCGGCTGTCCACGTCGCTGAACAGTTCAAAAGGTCCTTCCGCCGCTTTTCTTCTGAGTATCACCCAGGGTCCCCAGGACTGGACTATCTCCACTCCCATTTCTTCCATGAAATCGGCATAGTTATCATTCACGCCGCAGAAGCCGTGTCCTATGTCTATCTGGTACTGCCATTCACCCTTCTCGCAGGGCGAAAACTGATAGAAGCCCAGAAAGAAGTTATCCATGGCATAGCCGTTCTTCGCCATCCGGTTCAGCCATCTCGTCTCCTCATCCTTATCAAAATATATACGAAAACGTGTCATCTTTTTCCTCTCTTTCACTTAACTACAGCATCTATCAGCTGCGCGTTCTCCAGCAATTCAGCAAGCCTTTCCCTCTCTGCCTTAAACACGCCCATGCCTTCATCCGTTATCAGATACTCTTTCTTTTTACGCGATCCTTCTTCCGCACTGTATACCTTTATCCAGTGCTTCTTCTCCAGGGTCTGTATCGCACCGTAAAGCGTTCCCGCTCCCAGCACAAGCCGTCCGCCGGTCATCTCCCCCACTTCCTGTATGATGCCGTAACCGTGGTTCGGGTGTCTCACTGCCAATAGTATATAAAACACCGCTTCGGTCAAAGGCAGATCTTTTTCATATGCTTTGTTTTTCACTGTTTTTCTCCTTACTATCCTGTACAAGCTCTGCTCTCAAGTTTCTGATCTCCCTGTAATAGTTTCCGAATATCTGCTTTTTCACAGCCGTCAATACACCGATTGCGATCAGGATCACTGTTCCCGCGCTGACTGCAAGGGGGTGGGCATACTGCGTAAAAACATCCAGAAACTTCGTCACATCATCCCCGGCCGGCGCCTGCCCGCCCATATAAACAAAGGGGATGATCACCCAGGCCAGCAGCGACGAAAAAGGAACTATCGCCACAAAAAGTGAAAACACTTTGTATATTAAATTCTGCGAATCCTTTTTATAAAACAGCATATATATCAGGGATACCACTACCGGCAGGAATGCTCCGTTCGCATGCATCCACATGGCCGATACCGGGGTATACTCTCCGCCATGGCTGCTCACATGAGCCCCGATGATACTGAAATCATCGATCACCGCCCCTGCAGAAAGCATCACTATCATATGCCCTGTCTCATGGGCAAGGATGTATAAAAACAATATCAGCACCACAGACATTGTCATACTGAGAATATATTTTGCCCTCTTATCCATATCATTATCCTTTCTGATCTCCGCGCCTGTTCAGGCTGCGATCTTCTCTTTCTTTAGCATCTGCAGTCTTACTATTGCAAATACGCTGACCGGCATCGCCACCAGTACAGCTATTCCCGCGATTCGTATTACCGCATCAGGAGTCTTAGCGCCGCTGATCAGAATATATACGAGCACTCCCAATGCCAGTGTCATAACCGCAAGTGCTATGTTCATTACTGTCTTAAGATTTTTATCTGTTCTCATACCATTTTCTCCTTATTATGCTTTCCGATATATCGTCCGTCGTTATATCGTGATTACAATATATCAGTCCCCGATATATTTGTCAACATATTTTTTTTCTCCATCAAAAAGACAGGCCCTTAGGCCTGTCTTGTGGGAGCTCCCATTTCTTTCAGCTCTTTTTTTCGTTTGTACACCAGCTGATCCGCCCGCTCAAATACATCATGAAGCTGTTCATCTTCGGTTTTCAATATGGAATGACCGATTGCTATCACCACTTCTTTGGTTTTGATATGTTCCTCAACTTTGCGGTTGAATTCGGCTATCACCTCGTTCATCGTATCATAGCCTTTTTCTTGAAGGATGACCGCGAATTCATCTCCTCCTATCCTAAATACCGCGCCGTGGTTAAAGTGCTCGCAGAGCATGGTGCTGGCATCCTTGATCAGCTTATCACCTGCCGCATGTCCCTGGGTATCGTTGACGAGCTTCAGACCGTTGACATCGCATACTATTACAGCCAGCTTATCTATCTCATTTTCCCTTATCTTTTCGTTAAGAAGCTGTTCGTAATCAGAGTATGCATGCTTGTTTCTAACTCCTGTCATCGAATCCGTATTTGCCATGTTGCGGAAAGCCCTGCTGTTCTCCCTCTCCGCTTCCAGCCTCTGGCGGGACAGCGCCCTCAGCTCTATCAGCAGCAGCGCTGCAAATAAGAGCACGAGTATCAGCGTAAATATGATCTGGTTTTTGCTGGAAGCCAGGCTCTTCTCACTGATATCATGGATACGGTCATGGATGACACTGCTTCGTATCAATACCACCATTTTCCAGTCCGTACCTTCTACCGGAACATAACACAAGGTTTCATCGGCGCCCTGTGCCGTGAAGCTTATACTGCCTTCCGCACCGCCGGCAAAATAGGCACGGTTTTTATCCCATACTTCCGAAGATATAACTCCTTTTACCGCATCAAAAAGATTCTGCGTGGAAACATAGGTTCCCAGTTCGGTGCCGGAAAGGTTTTCGCCGTTTGATGAATACAGTCCGAAGTATGTTCTGCCCTCATCTTCAAAAGCCAGCAGATCTACGATCTCCCTGATGTCGATCTGTACGAAGCAGGCTTTGAAATCCTTTCCCATGATCTTAAGTCCCCGCGTCGGTACCGCAAGACAGAGCTGCTTTGAAGAACCGTATAACGAGACCGTACTGATGTCCCGCTCCTCCATCATATCTTCCGCAAGGAAAGCATGACGGCTGCCGCCCGTATAAGTCGTATACTGCGTATAGACTATATTCGAAATAACTATCATTTCAAAAAAGTCAGTAAATTCAAGGTTTTGAGAGGCATCAATTTTTCGTTCACCATCCCGTTCACCACATTTTGATCACGATTTCATCAAGGATGTTATTTGCTTACCTTTACTGTTATCCAGCCGGTGTAATTCTTTGTTCCCGTTACACTGACCTCTAACGTATTGATATCAACCGCTTCAACTGAATATCCCGC
>JAILES010000110.1 GCA_024687205.1 Lachnospiraceae bacterium | reverse complement strand
ATCGGATTCAGCTGTAGGCTGGAAGTACTGGCTCAGCTCCTGGATCTGCTTTGCAGCGTTGATAACCTTTGCATCTTTCCAATCGGTCTTGTGATCCTTGACATCAGCAAGGTTGAGGCCGTTTCTGTCGCAAAGATAACCGGCTACCATTGACAGACACCATGCAGTACCTGCGGAAATGGTGATAGGTGTTACACCGCTGTCTTTAAGCTTCTGGCAAGCGTCAAGCAGCTCGCTGTAAGTTGTAGGAACAGCTGCACCTGCTTTTTCGAACATCTCGGTATTGTAGAATACACAAGCTGCTGCGATGTTAAGAGGTATAGCATAGATACCTGCGCCCTGTGTAGCTTCGTCACCATAGGTGCCGCCTGCGAATACAGCGTCTGATGTGAAGGTAGCCTTCCAGCCGTCTGCATTCAGATACTCGTCAAGCTTCTTAGCGATAGGCTTGTCAGTCTTGTCCTTCAGTACGTAATCGTTCAGGTTTGCACCGGGAGAAACGATGAATACGTCGGGGCAGTTGCCTGCCTGGATCTCAGCGTTAAGCTTGGTGTAGTACTCCTCAAGGTTTGTAGAAACAACCTTTGCGTGATACTTGCCTTCATAATCCTTGTTGAAGCGCTCGATGGAATCCTTGTATCCCTTGGAGATAAGATCCTCAGTGGTCTCAAGGTCATCCCATACCATGAAGGTAACTTCCTGTACTCCGCCCGATGCGCCGCCATCGGTCTTGCCGCAGCCTGCCAGAGCCGTAAATGACATGATGGCAGTCATTGCGAGTCCTAAAACTCTTTTCATTTTCATATTATAAATCCCTCCTCTTTGCTTTTACCCGAAACACTATGCCCCGGGATTTTTCGGCTGATTATATTCTACATCAGCCGTCAGAAAGAGAAAGGGATAAACTTTTACCAAATACCCGACAAATTATGAATGAAATATGAATTGTATACAAACTATGAATTATCCCTTCTGTACTTCGAAGGCGTGCAGCCCATCCGGTCTATGAATTTCTGCACAAAGTAGTCACTGTCCTTATATCCGACCTCCTCGGCGATCAGGATGATCTTCTTATCGGTACCGGAGAGCATCTTGGCTGCCTCATGTATCCTTACATCCGTCAGATAATCCTTGAAGGATTTGCCGTACTTCTTTTTAAAGATCTGGCCGAGATAGGCACTGTTTATGAAAAACTTCCTGCTCATCTCCCTTAAGCTTATGTTTTCGGCATATCTTGCGTGTATCTCCTTCTCAACATCCCTTAGAACGCCCTGGGCCGCCCTGCCCCTGAGCTGTGCGATGTATTCCGCATATTCGAGGCAGAAACTCAGGAAGTATTCGCTGTTTCCTTCTATACGTCCTTCTTCGAAAGAGCTGTCACCGATAAACTTCATTATTTCTTCCTGGTTCACTTCATCATCCTGCTCGGTGGCGATGTGTATCAACTGGAACAGAAGATATGCAATATTAAAGTCTATGGACTCCTTTGAGATCCCCTTTCCCTTTGTTTCATTAAAGAAAGCTTTTACCTGCTTTGTTATCTCGTTTTTATCATTTTCCTCAACGGCTGCGGCGATACGGTCCATATTCTCCTTGCATACTATGGTCATGCCCTGGCCGCTGTCGGAATCATAGGTACCTACCAGGGAAGTGATGCTGTGCTGGTCCTGTGCCGCATGTTCCAGTTCGGATATCCTCTCCTCTTCCTCTTTGACCTTCGCATCCATCTGGCAGGCCTTACGGACTGCCGCAAGCAGTTCGTCCTTGTCTACGGGCTTTACTATATAGTCCACACAGCCGAACCTGAGCGCCTTCTGCGCATAGCCGAATTCATCAAAACCGCTCATCATTATAAAGTAGGCGTCAGACAGGCCTTCATTTTTAGTACGTTCCAGAAGTTCCAGTCCGTCGCAGCGGGGCATGCGTATATCGGTGACTATCAGATCCACTTTCTCCTTTTTGAGAAAAGCGATCGCTTCGAGGCCGTTCTGGACGCAGCCCGCGATCTCGCAGCCCTCTGCTTTCCAGTCCAGCAGAAGCTTCAGTCCCTGTGTTATAAACGGTTCGTCATCAACAAGTAATACTCTCATATCCTCATCTCCAGCGGCATCACGATACGAATGACAGTTCCCAGTCCCTTCTCCGAACTGATATCAAATTCCACCAGTCCCTTTGTGCTCTTTTTGAGCCTTAAGTACGCGTTCATCATACCCACATGCTTCTTATTCTTCATATCTTCTATGGTAACGTTTCTTATACGTTCCGCCAGTTCCTTCAGCTCGTCCTCATCCATGCCCTCGCCGGTATCTTCTATCTCGATATGCATCTTCCCGTTCTTTTTGCTGGCGCGAACGAATATCCAGACCGGAGTGGACTTCCGCTCAACACCGTGGACACAGGCATTCTCGACAAAGGTGACCAGGGTCAGCTTGGGGATACCGAACTGCTCGCAGTCGGGATCGACGGATATATCGTATTTAAGCCTGTCGCCGAAGCGGTATTTCTGCAGTGCCAGATAGGCCTGGACAAATTCCATCTCCTTTCCGATACTGACAGAGTCCTCGCCCCAGTTCACATAGGTACGTTCTATGACAGCCAGCTTCCCGACCATCTCCGCCGTCTCCGTCTCGCCTCTGAGCAGGCTGTGCATGCGTATGCTCTCAAGGGCGTTAAAGAGGAAGTGGGGATTGATCTGGCTGTGAAGTGCCAGAAGCTCCGCATTCTGTCTTGCGATATTTATCTCCTGTTCATGCAGCTTGTCCTTGTACACCGTCATAATCAGTTCGTTCATCCTTATCGCCATGCGGTTATAACTCCGTATCAGACCGGTGATCTCATCGTTTCCCTCTATCCTGGTGATCAGCTGGAGTTCATCTTCGGTCTCGCTGTCAAAAGACTTTTCCAGCGAGAGGATACGCGTGGTTATCGATATCTTTATCATGCGCATCATCAGAAGCGGGAGAACGATATTGGCAAGTATCATAAGGAATACGCGCCGCCCGTTGTTCCTGAAGAACCTTATGCCCTGATCTTTGTCCGGAAGTACGTTGATTGTGAGATCCTGGTCATACAGACGTATGTTTTTCCTGTAGGAACCTTTTTCGATCTTTTCAAATTCCGTATAGGGACGGAACTTTTCCGATGCGCTGCTCTCGGTCAGCACTATCGTATTATCCTGGCAGACCAGATACTGTCTGCTGCTGTTGACGCTGTCAAGGCCTTCGAGAGCTTCCGCCAGATTCACGTAATCCAGCTCTATGCGCAGTATCTTTTCGCAGCCGCCTGCCCTGCCTTTATCCATACGCATCAGCAGGACGACTTTCCTCTTCTGGCTCTTGTCTGTACTCGATGCCGTCTCATAGGGAAAAAGAAGGGCACTCTGACGCTTTTCTGACTCAAAGGCCTTATACCACTCCACCTCCCTGTCCAGCCTGTAGAAGCCGCTGCCGTCAACGATCGTGGGATTATCCGCATAAATGGACAGGGTACCTCCCTCGATACCTATGTTGCTGTCAAACAAAAGGGAACTCCTCAGCCTGTAGAACGCTTCGTAATACTCTCCGGGAGAAGAATACTCTCTGTTCAGAAAGTCCTCCATGACCTGGCTCTTATACAGATTGTGGGCTATCGTCACCGGGTACTCCAGATGCTCCTGCAGGGCATACTCCACCGCATCGGCACACTTCTCCATCTCGTTGCGCCTGGTGGTATTGTCCGCCTCGATGATATTGCTCAGGATCATCCAGTCCGTGATCACCATCGGTATCAGCACACCGACAATGAACAGCAGACGGAACTTCTGCCCCAGTTTTAAATTGTTGAGATATCGTATCATCAGATCCCCGGTCCCGCAGCCTTATGCATTCAAAGCTTCCGGCTTCTTCATGCCGGCTTTGCCCTCTTCTTCGCTGCCGTTCAGCCACGCCTCAAGACGGCGGTGCTTCTCCACATGCTTCTCAAGATGCTTTTTGTAAAGCTTCGTCTCTGTAAATGCCTTCTTAAACCGGCTTGATACAGCCGACATAAGAAGCACGCTTATGATAAAAAACGGGATCTGCGGTATCACCGGTATCATCAGTCCTATCAGTCCGAGTATAAAGAATACAGCCGCAAGGACCGTCATCACTATCTTTTTCATATTTCCTCCGTAAACAGGTGCGTTATCGCAATATGATAATACCACAAAAAAGGCGGCCTCTCAAGGCCGCCTGTTTTCCCTTGAACCACGTTATCTCCGGATCTTTTCTTGTATTATCTATTTTATTTCAGCCAGTGAAGAGTTTTTATACTCTTCTTCATCCGTTACTTCCCTGATAACATGAAGCATCTCAGGGAAACGAACCTCCTGTTTCTCATCGTTCAGCTCTATCTCCACTATTGCCTTGTCCTGCCAGAACGGATAAACATCTATCTCAAAATACTGTCCGTCATAATTCAAGCAGTAACGATCCTTTCGTATCTGCCTTTTTGTCGTGTCTGCTTCCATTAGGAGCGTCAGATACTCCTTCTGAGTCAGATGCTTCTCTATCTCGACCCTCTTAAGTCCGGATACTCTGCGTTTGATCGTCTTGAAATAGATATAATCTCCGTCAGCACCTCTCTGACGTATACGTACTTCTTCATCATTATCCGATTTCAGATAAGTCTGGATTATTTCAACCTTACTGCATTTGGGATCACTCTCAAGTGCCTTTATATCCGGATATTCTATAAGATACTTTCTCTCGATCTCATAGGGTTCAGGTTCACCTAGAAATCCCGCTATTTCGGTGATCAGCTTCTTGATCTTGGTATCAAAATCCTGATCATTGCCTATCACCCTGAAATGCGGATGTCCCGTCCATGCTTCTATCAGCTTGTCATCAAGTTCTGAAGCCTGTTTGATGCCTTCGCTCCTCGCTTCGTTATTGGCAGTTGTATAAAACTCCTCTGCTCCCTTGGCTGCAGTTACAAGATGGAAAACGGCGTCATATCCGTCTCTTAATTCAATCACGCTCTTTCCCGTCTTTTCAAGCACC
>JAILES010000099.1 GCA_024687205.1 Lachnospiraceae bacterium | reverse complement strand
GGCTGCAAAAGCTGTCATCGGCCCCTCCGATACCAGCATAAGAATGCACAAAAATGGTGCTATTTTCTTGTAAACATTTCTGAAACACATTTTTTTTCTCACAGATATTTCCTCCTTTCTGCTGCGGATCCTTTTTACTGTGGTCATGATACGATCCCAACATTAAACGAAGATTAAAACCATGTAAAAACTTTTTTACATCCCGAATTTAAGCCATTTTTCGCCAATGTCAAATACCTTTGATAGACAGAAATCTCTCCATAGCTCTATGATGAGATCAACAGATAAACGGAGGGCAGTTCCTCCTAAAACACCAAAAAGCAAAGGAGAAAAATTATGGTACTTCAGTTAATCGTTTATGCAGTGATCTCTTATTTCGCAGCTACGATCGTACATGAGTTCGGTCATGTACTGGCCGGTCTGATGAACGGCTGGAAACTCTTTTTAATGGTAGTCGGTCCTTTCAAACTCTACAGAGAGAACATAAACGGCCCCATCAGATTCGGTATTGAGAAGAACCCGTCCCTCTGGGGGGGCTGTGGCGGTACAGCTCCGGAGAAACTAGATGATTCCATCGGGAAGGTTTTTGCCCGGATCCTGATCGCCGGCCCCATCGCTTCCCTTATACTCAGTGTTGTGGGAATAGCTGCTTTTATCTTTACTAAACACGAATTTCTCTTAATGCTCGGCATGGTGGCCTTAGGTGAAGGCATCGCCTGCATACTCCCGATGAATATCAAGACCGGCATCCTCTATAATGACGGCACCAGATTCAAACGTATCAGTGGCAACGGCAAGGAAGCCGAAGAGGAAAAGGCGATCATATGTTTGGCTCTTTCAGAAATGATAAACAATAAGGAAGAAATGGAACTTATGGAAGATCGTCTTATAGAGGTCCTGACTGACTCCGATGATCCCTCATACCGATATCACGGCCTCTTCTATGCATATATGAAAGCCAAAGAGAACGGGGACCGTGCTAAGATGGATGAAATGAAGGCTGAAGCAGAGCTTATACGCAGCGAAGTATCAAAATATGTTGCCGATACCTGCGCCATGAGCTGATAAAACGAATATGGCCTATGCAAATCCGCCTGCTTATGAGAAAATAGGGACATTGGAGGAAAACATATGGAACTCGGGAGCAGGATAAAGAAATACCGTAACGAACTGAATATGTCACAGGAAACATTGGCTGAGAAGATCTATGTTACCAGGCAGACCATATCGAACTGGGAAAATGACAAAAACTACCCCGATATCAACAGCCTGATAAGAATGAGTGAACTCTTCAATGTTTCCGTCGACACTCTGCTCAAGGGGGACGTTGAAGTGATACAGAAGATAGTTAAAGAGGACGACATCAGAGAGTTCGGGAAAATGGGGAATATCCTCTCCATACTCTTCGTTATAATGCTCATAACACCGATCCCGCTGGTCAAGCTCTTAGGCTGGCCGGGATTCGGCATATGGGGCATAATTGCCGTCATCTCGTTTACTTATGCCATTATAGTTGAAAAGAAAAAGAAGGAACTTGATATATCCACCTTCAAGGAAATCTCAGCCTTTATGGAAGGAAAGCAGCTCGATGAGATCGACTCCGCCCGTGAAGAAGGGAAACGCCCTTACCAGAAAGTTTTCCTGGCCATCGCAGCCGGAGTGATCATGCTGATAGTCTCCTTCATCATGTGGAAGCTGGTCCCCTGAATCATTAAGTATCAGCTTTATCAAAAGCTATCTGCTTAAACAGATTAAAGAGCCCGCTCTTGATAGCGTTATTGTCATGATCGGCGCCGTTTATTTCATACCAGATATGCTTAGCGTTGTTAGCTTCCAGAAGCTCATGATACTGCTTGGGAAATGTCCCTACCACTGAATCCCGTGATCCGCAGCAGACGATAAATACATTCGGTACCATAGCTCCGTCCTCAAATCTCATTTCACTTTCAGCGATCTGTCCTTCATGTGTCATGAAGTTATCTTTTGCCGGTACAATACCGGGTGCAGCAGAGATCGCACAGACATATCCGAAAAGCTCAGGCCTTTTGAGGGTAATAAATATCGTCTCCCTGCCTCCCATGGAAAATCCCGCAAGATAGGTATTCTCTCTTCCCGTTAGGACAGCGTATTTTCCCTCAATATGAGGCATCAGATCATTAACAAGATCATTGATAAAATTGTCATAAGGCAGCACGCTTACACTGTCAAAGCCCGGTTTCTGCTCGGGATCCGATGTTGCAAACATATTGGGACACACAACTATCGTCTCATCAATAAGACCGTCAGCAGCCATGTTTCCTGCTATCTCTTTTATTTTATTGCTCCCATCATTTGAGAAAGAATACTCGTCTCCGAAAATACCATGCAAAAGGTAAAGAACCGGATACTTCTTATCCTCACTGTAATCCGCCGGAAGCAGGATGCTGTAGCCTCGCTCCATCTGACAGGTTTCCGAGTAGTATGTATCGTGAGTAAACTCTCCGTAATTAACATCGGCTCTCTTTGTTTCATATATCGCAGGACAGCGTTCTTCAATCTCGTCATTCAGAACGAACTCCGTATCCAAGCCGCTCTCCTCATCCTCTGTTTTGATCCCTGCAGCAAATGAACTCAGATCCTCATCAGCTTCTTCTATCTCTTTATTCGTATCAATAAAACTTCCAAGCAGGGATCCGATCTCATAGAGTTTGCCGAAGTACTTATCCGGAATCTCTGAAGTGGTCACGCGCGTGACCTTATCTTCGATCACAAATTTCACTACATATTCTCCGCCACACAGACCGTTGGGCCTGCCTCCCGCAAGCTTGGCAAGTTCGTTCTCACGGATCTTATCCATGACACTAAGATATGCTTTTTCATCTGTCATGTATGCTCTGTGGTACTCCGGCTGTCCGGGTGTCTTGGAATAAGTATGGATCTGATACTGCCCCTTTTCTTCATCCAGATACAGTACTGTTTCATCATGTCCGTCACCCACAGCGGTAGCCAGCACTTTTCTGCAGCAGTCTACAAGCATCTTGAGTCCGCTATCCGACACCATTCCTGTCTCCTCCTCTGTTATTATGACCTGTTCCCTGTATTCTTTTTTGCATACTTTTAATCGGCAGCATTCGCTGATGTAACGCAGATCATAATGCACATCATAATAGCGACCTCTTCAGCTATGACCATTGCAACCGTACTGTTAATAGTCGAACTGCTGAGTACTGCACTATTATCGCTATACGAATCTCCTACGAGCATAGCAGAGAATAAGAGCCGCTGCTTACTGTCAAGACTCCAGTCTCCGAAACCTTTGATGGTTTTAAGATAATCGGAGACTTCGACTATCTCATCCACAAGAGCATTTTCGTCCACATCCACAACGGATGAAGTATCGATCAGTGTCCCAAGGGCCGCAAACTCATTATACTCATTTCCCCATTTAACACCATGCTCTTTGATCGTATTATAAAGCTTAACAACTTTATCGCTCTTCACCTTGATATCACCGTCCGAAAGAGCCAGTATCTCTCCCAGTCCCTGAAGCTCATCACTTCCGACCTTAAGTTTTATCTCTTTCTTAAGATAGGTGTAACACTCTTCGATCTCATCAAAAATCCTGTCGACGCTTTTTTCGGTCATTGCGAGAAGGATCACAAATACGATATCATCCGATGAAGTAAGAATAGGATGCTTCTTTCCCATCTTTTTAAACAGCTCCGTATATTTCTCAATGATCATATCCGTATCATCCATTCTTCCGGCCTCATAAATGCTGATCGCACCCTGGATAAGAAATGAACTGTCAAACATACGATTCTTGCTGAGTTTATCATATATAAACTTCACATCCTTCAGATACTGCTCAGGATCATCCGCAAGCACCATCTTGCTTGCTATAACAGCCTCGGAAGTATCCCTAAAAACTGAAAATGCGCTTGTATTCTTCTTGAGTATCTCCCTGCATTCTTTCAACTTTTCAATATCCGCTTCTTTGTCAGCAGCCGAGAATACAAGAGCCGCCGCTATATTCATAAGGTTATATCCCCACTTGAATTCCTTTTCGATCTTTGCTCTGTTTGTCACCAGCAGATCAACTTTGTTCTTAATGCTGTCCTTCATTCTGTCTTCCTCCTTAATGCACAACCCCGTTTTCAGGATCAGTTTCTGTTCTTCATTATACCATTGTGCAATAAAGCTCACAATCGTTATTTCATTACAGCTTCTATAGCCCTGAAACCCTCCGCACATCTCGGATCAAGTGAGGTAGTTACATTCTTGTACAGTTTGTCACGATCTTCAAGCTTACCTTTTACTCCTGCAGCATCCAGTTTTTCAACCAGCTCCGCCGCATAGTTATAATCGCTGAAATATTTATCTCTCCAGGCATCGGTGTCTGACGATGAACCGGTAAACAGATCCGCGCTTTTGCCGTCATTAAAATGCAGTTCCATTCTTATTATTCCGTCTTTGCCTGAATAGATACGATATGAATTCACATCATCGAGTTCATATTCTGTCTTCACTCCCGATCTGCTGAGCACAAATGAATCTTCGCGAATAAGCACATTATTGCCGAAACTGAGTGTGATATAAAGCACCACGCCGGCCACTGCCGTAAGTGCCGAAACAAGTATGAATGCCAGACGTATGAGTCTTCCTTTCTTTTTCTCAGCCATGGTATTATTTAAGCAGTATCCGAAAACCATTGTCGCGATACCCCCGATGATCAGCCATATATCGGCACCGGAGGAGATCCTTGCGATTTCCGTATCAGCCAGTCCTTCCATCACTTTTTTGTCATATACGATGGCAACGATGATAAGAACAAGGGATGCCAGATATATCTCATATCCTATAAAGCTCACTATTGTGTATATATATGCAACTGTACCTCTCATGAACCTGTGCAGCAGGCTGTATTCGTGAGACAGGCTGTGCCTGAAGCTCAAGGCCGACAGCAGTATCACCAGTACCGGAACCATGATGACTATGGCAAGCATTGCCGGCGTATTATCGCTGAGATCAAATACTTTGAGCAGTATTATAAAGAAGACCGACACAGCCTGGACCGGTATGAGACGCAGCATCAGTATACGAAAATAGGCGAAGGTATCAAAGGAATGAACCAGCATGAAGTTTGCAAAACGGGCAGATGAACCGGTTATCGCAGTAAGCGAAGGCTCCGTTGTATCATCCTGATCAAGTTCCATATACTTCTTTACATAGTTTATGCTGGCCATCATAAAAAGCAGGGTCGCGATGATCGTGTAAAACAGGCCGAGATCGTTACCCTCTGAGTTTAAGGTGCACAGAGGCGCCCCTATAAGGGCAGTTATCCATATGGCAAGCCAGCCGATCCTCTGGCTGTTCAGCTTATTCATTTTTTTGTAGAAAAGTTCCATTTTATTTGAAGCAGTCATTGTTCACGCCTCCTTTCCGATATTCTTTACCGCATCACGCAGGTCTGTATCCTCTTTGTCACCAAGTACTTCAAAGCGGTCACCGCCGGAAACAAGCCTGCCTTTATCAAGAAGATATATGCGGTCCGTGATATCATTGATCTCATCCAGCAGATGGGTGCTTAACAGTATTCCCAGCCCGCCGGTCGCCACTTCATCCTGAAGGAGTTCGATCACATCCATTTTAAAGACCGGATCGAGATTGGCAAGCGGCTCATCCATCAGCAGTATCTTCGGACGTCTTGCAAGTGCGAATGCAATCTCGGCTTTCACCTTTTCACCGGCTGAAAGATTCGCGTACGTTTTATCGGACTTATCTTCGATCCCTGCTTTTTTCATGAGTTTGTCATAGTAGTCGTGATCAAAGTCCGGATAAAGGAGCGAGAGGAATTCCACATTGTGTTCAAGCGTAAGATCCGTATCACACCAGCAGTGGCCTGTGAAAGCAACCTCCTCATGGTAAGCCGGCAGCGTGCGTGCGCAGATCTTTTCACTCTTGTAATAAACACTTCCGCTCTTTGGTGTCAGCATGCCGTAGAGAAGCTTAAGTATCGTGGTCTTGCCGCAGCCGTTCTTTCCCAGCAGACAGCTTATCATGCCTTCTTCCACGCTAAACGAGATATCGTCTATTGAGAACTTATCTGAGCGTTTATATTTAAACGAAATATTTTTTGCTTCGATCATTTTCTTTCTCCTTTTAGTTATCCCAGAGGATCATCAGCATATCGGATGCTTCTTCCGCGCTCATGCCGCTTTCCTTTGCGGCATCGACCCATTCCGCGAGACGCTCTTCCAGTCCCAGCGTCTTCTTTTCCTTCATATACTGAAGATCAGGATTGTCGACATAGAAGCCCTTGCCCTGCACAGAGTAGATCATTCCTTCTTTCTCCAGATCTTCATAAGCACGTTTTATCGTGATCACGCTTATCTTCAGATCCGCCGCAAGTGTCCGTATGGAAGGAAGCGCTTCTCCTTCTTTCAGTTCTCCTGCTACTATCTTGTCCTTTATCTGGCGTTCGATCTGTTCGTAGATCGGCAGCCCGCTTTTTGTTAAGACTTTTATATTCATAACTTTGCACCTACACTTTCTGAACAGCCGGAGAAAAATCCGGGATTGTAAAGTTCTCAGTTTCTTTAATATTGCGGATCGACAGCAGTATCGTTGCGGTCACTATGATCGCAATATGGATCCACTGTGAGCCGTAGTATATAAAATCGTTGATGCAAAATCCCGCGCCGTATATAAAGTAAATATATGCCGGTATCTGATATGTAACAAATCTTTCAAGCACTTTGGCTAATGGCTGTTTCTTTTTCTTTCCCGGTTTCTGAGTTATGGATGCATTGAGCAGCGTGTTATATACAAGCAGCATCTGCAGTATAAAGTAGAATGCGGGTATCAGCGGTCTGCGAAGAAGAGCGGAATCCTGAGGATCCAGGCTGAAATTACCGTTTTTCATCATCATATAATGTACGGCTATCGACCCGAGACAGATGATAAGGTAACGCAGCCATACCATTCCTATACGCAGACGTCTTCTTCCCATAAGCTCTTCACGACTGAGGGGAAGCATGTGTTCCGCTTCGGTATCATAAAGAAAGCCGAAAGAGAAGGGACAGGAGGCTATCACAAACAGCCACTGCAGCTGGCCCACTGCAAAAACAAGAAGGATAAAGCATACTCTCAAAAGTATAAAGGGAGGAAAATATCTGTATTTTAGTCCCTGTTCACGTATATATTCACGCATTGTCTTCTCCTTTCTCGGTGTAATACATGATCTCCTGAAGATCCGCATACCGTATGTCATTCTGTAATCCTGCCGGAATATTGTTTCCGTTTAAGTTTATCAGGTACTCTTTGTGAGAATCTCTTATCCTGTATCCGGCTATCATCTCTTCTTTTATACCTGCTTTTATAATTTCATCTTTACCAAGCTCTGTGCTCAGCAATCTGTGCTGTTCTCTGAGTTCATCGCAGCTTCCCAGGAATCGCAGGCTGCCGGTATTGTTTTCCTTCTTAAGCCACAGCAATGTATCGCTTATCCTTTCCAGCTCCGTTACCAGATGGCTTGAGAGTATGACCGATTTCTCTTCCTTCGCAGTAAGCTCGCGTATCATATCGTAGACCTCATCCCTGAATTCCACATCCAGATTACCGACGGGCTCATCCATGATATAGAGTTTTGCATCGTGACTCTGCATGAAGGCGAACTGCAATCTTATCTGCTGGCCGCTTGAGAATTCGGATAAGAGCTTCTTTTCCGGGATCTCATACTTCTTTACCAGCTCCTTATACTTCTTAAGATCGAAGCCGTCGTAGAAGTGTCCGTACATCTCGCCGACCTGCACCGCATGCATGAACTCCGAATAGGGCTGGGACTGCAGGACGTAACCGAGACTTTTGCGATAGGCCTTCATATCGTTTATGAAATGCAGACCGTCTAAGATGATCTCGCCTCCATCGCCCTTGGCATCATCCGGATGATAGCTTCCCAGCAGGCACCTTATCAGTGTTGTCTTGCCGCTTCCGTTGGTACCAATCAGTCCGAGTACGGTCCCGGGTTCAAGGCAAAAGCTTATATCTTTTAATGTGTATCCTTCAAGCACCTTTGTCAGCTTATTACATTCAAACCACATCTTCTGTTCCTCACTTTCTGCGGTTTTTTTCTTGTTTATATGAACAGTATACACAGTTATATACAGCTTGTCAAGAAAAAAAATTAAACCATGAAAACTGACCTCATGGTTTTCCTGCAGCCCTTATAACCAGCTCATCCGGCTTAACATGACACTGAAGAAAGCGGATTTCCACACCGCATTTCTCAGCCTCCGAAAGCGCCTCCCCGAATTCGGGATGTGTGGCCACATTCGCTCTTACCTCAAATACACCGTCCATCTGTATCACGAAAGCAATTATCGCGTGGTATCCGGCCTTCTTAGCCCTGATCAGCTCATGTATATGCTTTACACCGCGTTCCGTAGGCGCATCCGGGAAATATCCCACTCCGTCGATCTCCAGCGTACAGCCTTTTACCTCCATCAGATACTTTTCACTGCCGCGTTCCATGTAAAAGTCTATACGTGAATTCCCGTAAGTGTATTCGGGCATTATCTTGTCATAGCCCTGTTTCAAAAGCCATTCTTTTACGACCTTATTAGGAGCCTGACTATCTATATTAAATAGTTTCCCCGTACTCTTTCTTACTGCTATCAGGTCATACCTTGTCTTTCGTCCCGGTGTCCCGGGCTCGGTAAGCCACACTTCACATCCCGGTATCAGTAGTTCCCTGCACCGTCCGGTATTCTTTACATGAACTGTTTCTTTCTTCTTATCGATCTCCACCTCGGCTATAAACCTGTTCGGTCTTTTCAGAAATACAGCAGGGGTAATATTATCATACTTCATATCTTTCTTTTCACCTGGCACGGCAGGCTTTTCCTGTCCACAGCTTGATGCCAAAAAGCAGGATCATGAATATCGTGATGAGGTGTCTGAAAAGCATATCAACCAGTATATTTGCCGTGTCTTCCCTCCGTAGTCTTAGTTTCTCATTTTTTCCTCGACACTACCATCAGATGCTCCGAGTGTGTTAAGTAATCTTCTTTCTCACAAAAACGCAATGCATATTCAAACCATGCTTCCCGAATCTTTTTGGAACTATCTTTCAAAGCATATTTATACGGTGCAAGAATGCTTTCCTGCCCGAAGATCGTCTCTGTCTTAAGCCCCCGTATACGCCGCATCAGAGCCCTGGCATCTTTAACGGTTGTCATATAGGCATAGGTGAAGGCTTCAAAGGACAGACTCTTATCTTCCGCTGCAACATCAAAAAATATCTGTTCCTTCGGTAACAAAATGGTTTCCTGTAAGTCCCGTAATCCATAGATTACGCCGCCGAACATAAGGATAAAGCTGCAAAACAGATATCCGTTCGGCTTCAGCACACGCGCAGCTTCCCTGATAGCGCATATACGTTTTTCTTCTGTCATCAGATGGTACAAAGGCCCCATCAGGAAAACTATGTCAGAAGAATCATCCGCAAAACCGGACAGATCCGTTGCATTACCCTGCATAGCTGTGATCTTTGTTCCGTATTGTCTTGCTTTCTTCTTGGCAAAGCGCACATTCTCATCACTCAGGTCCAGAAGAGTTACCTCATGCCCCTGCCTTGCATAATGTATGGAATAATGCCCCGGGCCTCCTCCGATATCCAGTATGCTGTCACCCGGACGAATATATCTGTCCATCATATGAGTAGTGATGTATTTTTCAACAGGAAAACGGACCTGCAGTCTGTCCCATTCTTTTTTCGGATCCGCATTATAATGCTCTCTGATCTCTTCTGTTTTCTCTTTTTTTAACATATACTTTCCCTCCTTTTAAGTTCGGGATTTATACGGGCGCATCTGTACCGTTTAGCGGAACGGCTGCTGTATCTTCAGTTGACCAGTCAATCAATTGTTCAACAAATTTAGGTGTGACAACATCAAAACCCTGCCTTTGCTTATTACATATTCAAGCTAAGTATCACATTATCCTATTAACTCTTTCAAAACATCCCGGTTAATCCATATCATACATCTTCATTGTTTCCCTGTTTCTATACTCATGCTTCTCATAGTACGCAATCAATTTTCCGACTTCATTTCTTAGAGCGACCATATACACATCTTTATTCTCCTTTTCATTGTATGATGTGTATACGATATTGTTATCATCAGATGCTTTGAACCAATCCAACACTTTTACGATCATTTTACGTGATTTATCGTTATGGCAGTTAAGAAGACTTTGTCCGATCAATTTCTCACCGCCCCATTTTTCGTATCGACTTATCGCAGCAGGATTCATATAGATTATCATGTGATCAGGATCACAGATAACTACAGCAGCATTGTCCGCTTCAAGTACACTTTTATATACTGCATTAAGATCTGTCATCGTTTATTATCTCCTTTTATCTTTGATATATATTCCGCAACATAGCACGGCATAATTCCAACAGCATAGCACAGCAGATCCACAGCCGAGAAACCGGTTCCAATGATGATACGGAGCAGCCGGTTTGTTATCCCAAAGCGGTCGCAGAAACCCCAGAGCTGCAGAAATTCCACCCCAAATGCAAATACGAGAATAGCTGTCGGAAGTACATACCACTTTCCGGGCAATTTAGGAAACGCCGTTCTGAAAAGCGTGTATAGCAGTATAACCACCAGCACATCTCCCAGATAATTCCTTATCCATCCATGAGCATACAGGCCGATCATTATCTCAATGAGCAAAAGCACCACGGATGCAATACCGTAAATTAATCTTTTTTTCATCACCATAAACTATTATATCATTTTCCCATCTTCCACTCTGACTGCAACCTGCCATTCATCTTCATATACAATAGCACCTATAAAATTAGTATAAACGACATCGTAAGGCTTATTGTATTTATCCAGCAAATTGATCGCCGGCTTAAGCTTTTCATACATTTCCTGTGTACTTGCACATTTAAAGAAAGTTATTACCTTCTCATGATTTATACATGGCTCAGGTTCAGGAAGTTTGTCTTTAAACCAGTTATCTATTGAAATAAATAACTCCTTCTCCTCAGGTTCAAGGATATCATCCCTTACCAGATTCCAGCACAAACTGAATATTCCCTTTGGATAGCCGGTAATATATGAATCTTCCCGCCCCTGTATTCTCATATACCTCATAGTCTTTCTCCTGTTAACTATCGACTATAACACAATTCTTGTATCCGACTGTATATAATACTATATCAAAAAATGAACTTCCCATAAAGCACGAATTAGAAAGACCGGTCTCTATAGTAAGCATTTGTTGTCACATAATATATTTAGATATGGTATAATAACCCCAAACAAGAAACTGATCGGGGACAAGTAATGAAAAAAGCTGTAACACTTATATCAATACTTACCATTATTGCCGGTGTGATCATCATTATCGTATCGCTTATAAACAAATGGTCGCCGCCACATTCTATAATAGGCGGCGCTGACGGTCCTACTATAATCTTCCTCGCTGCCAATCTCGGATCCGGTATATTTCTTACAGGTACTATTGCAGGAGTCATTCTGCTTATTATAGGAATCATATTATTTCTATTATTCAGGGAGAAAGAAAATGGTTAAACATCAGATCATGTGGGTACTCAAAGACGAATTCTCAGGCGTACAGATCGAATCGATCAAAGCAGGTATCAAGGAAGGACTTGAAGGTCTCAAAGGACAGATTCCGGGATTATTGGAGATAAAAGTCTATACTGATCCCCTGCCTTCTTCTAACTGTGACCTTATGCTCGATTCGCTGTTTGAAGATCAGGCTGCTCTTGAAGGATATCAGAAGCATCCTGCGCATGTTGCAGTCGCCACCGGTAAGGTAAGACCATATACTGCTTCAAGAACTTGCATGGATTATGAAGTATAGAGGAAAACGGTACAATAAACAGCGATCATCCCTGCAGCTTTACAGTCGCAATCTCTCTTGTGGGCCAGAAAGATCAGCCATCAATGTCAGAAATTCCTCTGCCATATTTTCATCTCGCTCTTCTCAAAAAACATATTCATCTTTATGTCCAAAGTGATGTTATAAACATCGGCGAAGCATCTTTACTCTTTTCAAAACCGCAGTTCTCATAAAAATGTGCCTCATTATCATAGGCAATTACTGCCACTCGCAGATAATCCTTATAATGCTTTTTCACCATATCAACCAGGGTTCTTCCGATTGTATTACCGTGATAAGCCGGATTAACAAGAAGATAATGAACATACGCATTCATTATCCCGTCATCCATTACGCAGATCATCCCTACAAGTTTCTCTCCATCCCACGCAGAAAACACGGTTTTGAAATTCTTCATTGCTACAACAAGTTTATCCGGAAAATGCCCCGAAGACCAATCTACTGAAAGAAACAGTTCTTCCAGATCCTTCTCCGTAAAATCATGTATATCTTTATATTGTATATCCATTTATTCCTCCATTCTATCCCACAATTGTGCTTCCACATATGCATACTTGCCTAAAGATTCTTTGAAAAAAACTTCTGTTGATCCATTACATGTTTCTATTCGCTCAAGAAGATCTTTCTTTGTAAGAACTTCAGGTTCATTCCCATGCACCACCATAGCACAGCTGTCTCCAAGAGTGAAGCTGATCTGATCATCAGGAATATCTTCCAGAGCGATAATGATCTTATCACTGCTGTCAAACCATTTTCTCAGATATTCACACTCCATAAGTGTAAACGAATAAGGATGTTGAAGCCTCGGATTCCCGCCCAATTTTACAAATTGCTCACGCACAAACGCATCCGCTTTCTTTCGTGCGGGATAATAGTTCTCAAAGTCGGCAAACCTTCCGAAACTCGTAGTATCCCGATGTGCATTAGCAAGTATCTCTGCCATACGAAAAGCTTCATCCTCAGGAAGATCCATTATATTTTTCCACGGATCCGTTCCCGGATAATAGTAGTGTGTAATATATAGCTTATCCATCTCCATACGGTTCTCTTAACACCGCCCGCCCTGCTTTACGTACTTCAACTACTCTGTATCCGCCTTCTTCATATATTCTTTTAGGTGTATCTCCGTCGGGCCAGATATAAACATTATAAATACCACTCTGTCTGCACCATTCCACGTAAGTGTTAAACAGTGCACGGCCGGCCCCGGTTTTTCTATGCTTCTTTGACACCAGAAGATAATCGACACGGCAGGCTCTCTCTGATATATGCCCATATAACAGGCCTATCGCCTTTCCGTTTAAATATGCTGCGAACATCCAGGTTTTCGGATATGCCAGCGTTTTCTTTGCCACCATGATCTCCCAGGGTTCTTCTGCTTCAACAAATACATTCTCTATCTCATCACTCCATTCCAAAACCCTTTTTACTGATATCTCCGGATTTGGAATGATTGCGTTTCTCTCAGACTGAAGCATATATTCCTGTTCTTCGATCCAGCTCTTAAATCCGGTTGCTGTAAGCTCTTCTTTTATTTCATCAAACCAATTATCATCCAGCATCGACTGATAGATGATCGGCCGGCTTCCCTTCATCTTATAGAACTCTGTAATATCCGTAAGCACCTGTCGAAGATCATGTATTCTGTCCTTATATATCACAGCATGATTAGAATCAAAAGAATCCTTATTTTCAGTATTATAAAACAGGATACCGTATTCCCGTTCTTCATACTCCGTGAAAATTTTCGGAAACAGATCTTCCTCCATATAACAATCTTGCAAATTCATTTAACTATCATACCCCTTCTTCCAATCAATGATCATCTGTCTTCATCCTAAAACAGTTCCCTCGTTATTGCTGCTATTTCTGGTTTTTAAAAGATGGATAGCCTGTTCAACAGTAATCATCTTTGCATAACGTGTTCCCCACATGAATTCATTAAAATATTTGTAGGCCGTTTCCTTATCAAAATATGGATTATCATAGGTTGAATTAGTATATGAAGGAACATATATATTGAATCCTTTTTCAAAACCGCTTTTGATAGTTGCATCCATACAATAATCTGTTGATACGCCGATCACTATGATATCTTTTTCACCCTTGGATTGCAGATATTCTGTTAATCCTGTCATAGGATGAAAAGCACTGTTTACATTCTTTTCAAAGCGCCTTTCATTATCTCTCGGTGCAAATTCCTCATATACTTCATAATTATCCGTAGCTTTATCCAGATCCGTGCCCGGTCCGTCATCATGCTGGACATATACGACCTCAACATTGTTCTCTCTCGCTACGGCAATTAATCGTTTTATATTATCCCTGACTGTTTCAAAAGCATACAGCTTCTCATTAAAACAGCCCTTTTGTGTATCTACGACTAGAAGTATCATTCTTTTCTCCTATCTTTCGGCAACAAATCTGGCAAGTTCTATATTGCCGTCCCTTTCTGTTGATTCTATATGAAATCCACATTTTTCAGTATAAAACTTCACATTTTCTTTCTTGTCCGCGGGTGTTACTAAAGTGAGTCTCTCCAGATCTTTATATAATGTCTTTACAAATCTAATTGCATGTGTCCCTATCCCTTTGCCCTGATACTCCGGCACAACACACAGGCAGGCAACCTCATATACTCCCGCTTCCAGCTTTTTGCAGGAGACACAGCCGACAGCTGTATCATCACATAGTATGATATATTTCGGGTATTCTTCTATTGACACTTCCATCATTTCTTTTGTTTTTCCATATCCCGGATACGAGCCATATCGAAGATAATCGTCATGAACTACCCACAACCGACCATGTCGGATGGGGTTTCTGTTATGCCGCTTTACGGCATGAACCTGCAGGAGCTTTTATTCCTGCAGAACAGGGCATGTCCACTATGCCCCTATCCCATCGGTTTACCTTTGGGAATACTT
>JAILES010000094.1 GCA_024687205.1 Lachnospiraceae bacterium | reverse complement strand
GAATCAACACCGCCGGACAGTGCCAGCAGTACCTTCTTATCTCCTATCTGCTCTTTCAGCGCTGCTATCTGCTCTTCGATGAAAGCATCAGCAAGCTCGGGTGTCGTGATCCTGACCATATCGTCGGGTCGTCTGTCGTTCACCATGATATACCTCCTTCGGTTGATTGATTGTTCTATAGTCCCGTGTCCTCTGACACTTACCGCGCTCTATTATATCACATTCAAAATGACAATGGATAGAATATCAATGGTTTTTTTTCAGCAGAAAAAACAGTATCAGATCCGCGACTCCCAGCACCGGAAAGATTATAAGCAGGCTGTTCGAACTGCCATATATATCGAGTACGCCTTTAAGAACAGAACCAAGCGTCAGCGTCGCCAGTCCGGCGTTAAAAAAACATGACGCCATGGACGATACCGTCTTTCTTCTTTTACCGACCACCCTCCAGAATATCATTCCCGCTGCAAAAAACCCGAATGCATAGATCATGGCAAAGGAGAAGACTCCGAAACTGAATATCTCATATATCATTCCAAATACTGCTGTGATCAGCGCTGCGATCATACAGCCGTCCGCCATTTTTATGCTATCCGCCTCTCTTTCATCTGATATAAACAATATCGCTCACACTCCTTTCTCCTATCTTTCTTCCTCCTGTAGTCGGCTTATTGACAAGCTCTCCCTTAAATACCATTGCAGATGATCCTCCTCCGTCCAGATTATATGCCGTCTCAACACCAAGTTTCTTCATAAAATCCGCCAGCTCACGGAGTGTAAGGCCTGTATTGTCAGCGGTCCTTCCGTCCGCTACCAGAAAGACATAATGCAGCTCATCGATCACACCTATTGCAGTTCTGGGATTGCTCTGCATAGCCTTTCCTACCTCCTCTCCTTCTTCTACCGCGATTTCACCGTCTGTAATGAGCGCCGGTCCGAAAGAGAATACATCCCATGCTCCCATATCCAGCAGTTCTCCGGCACTTACTTCATCTTCTTTTATGATGAGGAACTCTCCGTTCTTCAGAATAACGAGATCCTCATTTCCTCTTTGCGCTTTGTCTCTGTAGAGAATACCGCCGCGTATCACATAGCCGCTCTGTCTGCTCCCGTAGAAATCACCGTTTATTGCAAGGATCGCATCATTGTTATCTGCCATTACAGACGGCTGCTCAGTAACATTTCTTCCATATGTGTCCTCTGCCAGAGCTGTTCTTAAACTGTCTGCGCTCTCAAGCTTTACGTCTGCCACATAAACATCCGTATCGTTTACCCGGTATTGCTTAAGTGTTATATCCACGCCATCACCGTGATATTCATTCACCGTATCTGTATTAACATCTTCACTGTCTTCTTCCTGCAGCTTGTCTTCGCCATCTCCGCTCTCTGTCTCTCCTCCGGTTCTGTTTTTTCCCCTGCCTTTTGTACTCTTGCCGCTGCCGCGTTTAGCTGCAGCACCGGAAGCTTCGGAAACATTCTGCGTCTGCTCTCCGACTGCTTCATCTGTCTCGGCAGTCTCTGTGTTTTCCGCAGCTGCCGCATTTTCTTCTTTTGCATATGCATAGCGATGGGGGATCACAAAGCTGTCAAGTAAAACATAAACTGCAAGTCCTGCCAGTAATAACCCATAAGTAATTGCAAATACGCCTGCCGACTTTATTTTCATTTCTGCTTTCCTTTCTGCAATGTCTGCTCCGGGCATCGTTTACTCCGGATGTCACAGCTCCCCCGTTCCCTGACGGTTCATTCCGCGGCCTCTTCTTCCGCCCATGTTATCCTCCGGCTTCATGTCTTCAAAATCTTTTCCGTTCCACTGAGCTCCGTTTCTTTCAAAACCGCCATCCGGTGCCATACCGCCTCTTCCTCCTCGTCCGTCCACCATCTGATTAGAAATGGTATCGGTTTCCTTACCGTTCTCTATGATAGTTCCTCCGTTGTATTCGGCATTACCGTCATAATCGAAAGTCGACTGTCCCGTTATACTGATGGTCCCGCCATTGATCCGTATATCTCCGTTGGAATCAACACCGTCCGTATCACCGGCGCCCATTGATATGCTTACATTTCCGCCGTTCATTTCAAATAACGGATTCAATGCCGATGACTTCCTTGCTGCATTTATCCCGTCATCCGATGCTGTTATCTCAATGTTTCCTCCGTTGATCTCTATCTGTGTGCCTTCTATTCCCTCAGCCGCAGTCAATACAATATCTCCGTCATCGATCTTTACTGCCGTTGTTGCATGTATGCCGTCATCAGCTGCCTTGACATCTATGGTACCTCCGGCTATATAAACGTATCCCGTGGTATCATCTTCATTATTCTCGGCATGCAGACCGTCGTTACAGGCAGTGATCTCAACTTTCCCGTCTGCTACCAGTATCTCATCATGAGCTTCTATGGCACTGCCGCTGCAGGCTATCTCCCAGGTACCACCGGTAAGCTTTATATCATCTTTACCAGAAATTCCGTTGTCTGATGAGTTGATCGTCAATACGCCCGTACCGTTGAGTACCAGGTCATCCTTTGAAAAAATGACCGCATCGGTATTGGTATCACCGTCAGAAGAAAAGCTTCCGCTCACTGTCAGTTCATTATCATCCGAAACAGTAGTAAGGAATACTTTATCCGCGCTCTTTACATATATACAGGGACTGTCGGTATTACTTATCTCAAGACCGTCAAGTACCAGCTGTACCTTAGCCTTATCATCTGTTTCAACATAAACTGTCACATTCTCCGCACTCCCGCTGAGCACATATACTCCTTCCGTATCGATGTTTATATCCTTTCCGTTCAAAACGCTTATATACTTTGCGTCCGTAAGATCCGGAGTCTGCTGCATATCCCTGTCGGTAAAAAGTTCTTCCGTTCCGGCCTCATCGCTCCTGCTGCTCCCCAGCTGCTCCAGTGAAACCTCCGTACTCTCCGTCTGATCCTCAGACCTCACAGCCTTTATACTATTGTTGTTTTCCTGTCCGCAGGCGCTCAGTAATACTGTTGCTGCCAATACTGCGATCATCATTTTTCTCTTCATATCCTTTTCCTCCTTTGGATCAATGGTCTTATCAAAACTGTTTACAGTGCCTCCTGCGCTTCGATCATACGTCCGAGGCTTATATCAAGATTACCGTTAAGTGTTCTTAATTCATCCAGAAATTCACGGGATGAAACATTCTCCTTCATGACCACACTCAGTGTAAGCTTATAAAGACTTCCCATATTTGTCGTACGCACTTCATCATAGCTGTATTCCTTCAGGTACTTATGAAATGTATCTTCAAATCTGTTCTCAAAATCAAGATTTTCCGGAACGGCGATCTTAAGCATTCTCACTCCCCTGTTTTCCGCACCAAACTGTACAAGTCTCAGAATAAGACCTACTCCGGATATCAGCAGTGAGGAGATCAGCGCTATCCCTGCGTATCCCATTCCGGCTGCCAGGCCTGCGGCCATCGCAAGAAATATGCCGCTTATCTCCTGCCCCCGTCCCGGTGCAGAACGGAAACGCACCAGACTGAATGCTCCCGCCACTGCGACTCCGGCTCCCAGATTGCCATTTACCAGGATTATGATCAGTTCAACTGTCGCCGGAAGCAGCACCAGTGTTGTTACAAAACTTTTGGAATACCTGTTCCTGACCGTATAAGCTCCTGCTATTATCAGTCCGCAAAGGAAAGCTGTTATCGTAATGATCACAAATTCACTTCCGCTGAAACTGCTGCCTGATAAAACTGATGAAAAAATACTGTTAAACATATGCTATCTCTCCTTTCATTTTCCTGTTGTTATGTTCGGCCTGCAGTACTGCAGGACTTGTTTTCTTTACTTTTACACTGTTCTCCCTCATCATATCCGTATAACCCGCACCGTACTTCGAAAACGATGTCGGAAACACTTCCAGTTCGCTGAGCTTCTGAGAGAGTCTGCGTGGAAATGCGTTGCTCACCTTTATCTCCATCAGATACTGTCCCGGCTGCAATAACGGCTTTCCCTTTTTGATCATCCTTAAGTCACTGCACTCTTCATTCCACTCGATATTTCTGTCAAAGGTAATACGGAAATCCTTATCTTCCGTTCCTGCCATGGCGATACGTTCATAACAGATGCTCATTGCCGGGATCAGCTCACCATACAGCTGCCGGAAGGCTTCGATCTCTTTCGCTATCTGGCTTGTACCTATATCACCTTTATCCCCCGAAAGATACCCGTACATATCTTTGTACTTTCCTGATATCCGTCTTTTATATACAACCCCTGCATACTTCTTTTTGATCTCTATAAATGCGTTTGTATCATCATCTGCCGTTCCGTATGTCCTCAGCCTCAGTTTTTCCTTATACAGTGGCTTTTCCATCGAGCAGCGGATCAGTCTGTGATCCGGAGTATCGTAGTATATATTGTTGATCCGGGATAAACCGTATTTGTCCACTCTCGCCATACTTCCGAGGAATTCCGACAGTTCCCTGTACTGCGGTTCATCCAGAAGATATTTGATCTCTTTTCTCTGGAATACTTCTCTGTATGCACTCATATCCATCACATCCTTTCACGAAAACCTTTTTCTTATGCTGCAAGGATACCCTGTGAAGATTAAACGATCATTAAAAAAACCGTAAAAGCAAAAACTTTTACGGTTCCGTTGAAAACTCTCAAAAACTCCTATTTGCGGAGCGTGATCCTGAATACTGTCTCTCCGTTCCCGGAATAGGCCTTTATATCTCCGTTATGGTTACGTGCTATCCTCCTTGCGATGGCAAGCCCCAGACCGTACCGGTTCTCCTCGCGGCTTCTGGCTCTGTCCCCGCGATAAAAGCGCTCATATATCCTTTCTTCTTCCTCTTTCGGTATCGGATCCCCTGTATTTATAACCTGAATATCTATAAAAGCTTTTCCCTTTCCTGAAGCAGCCAGTACCTTCACAGTGGTATCCTTATAACTGTGACGGACTGCATTATCCAGTATCGTGGCTGTCATCTGCTCGATCTCTTCTTTATTACATCTGCATAACAGTCCTTCCTCTATATCCGTATAAACCGATACTCCGCTCTCATATGCAACCGCTTCATATGCCATGCAGGTTTTTTCGATTATACGAGACAGATCTTCCTCTTTGAAAGCTACGATATCCTCTTCGCTTTCCAGACGTGACAGATTAAGGAGTCCCGTGATCAGCTTATTCATACGATCAGACTCATAACGGATATTCTCAACATACTTCGGATCACCTGCTGAGTTCTGCAGCTCATCAGCCGATGCCATGATCACTGCAAGCGGGGTCTTCAGCTCATGAGATGCATCCGCCACAAACTCTTTTTGGCGTTCAAATGCTTCTTCCGCCGGTTTTGTTATCCACTTCGTTATCATACGTGATATAAATACTATCAGTATTTCCGCCAGTACAGTCAGCAAAAGTGATTCTGCAAGCAAAGTCCACAGCTTCTGCTTTATTTCCTTATTGTTTATGATCACTATGGATTCGTTCATGTTATACTTATATGAATAACTGCTGAAATACAGGTTCTCCGCGCAGATCCGGTCATGAGCTTCTTTGGAAATGATCTCTGACGCCACCGCATTTACATCAAAATCCTCAGACGAATTGCCGGGATTTATCACTTCGCTGATCTCCCCATCCTGTATCTCCACGATATAGATCTCGTGATCCAGGATCATCACATTTTCCATATCCCGTGACCTCATTCTCCGGCCTTCCGGTTTATCGATCCCGCTCTCACGTTCTCCCTGCCCGGGCTCCCGTATCCCTCTTTTGTTTTCCAGAACATCCAGGTTGCGCAGCTGTTCAGTCCCATCATCTGCGCTTCCAGATTATTGGACACCGCCTCCGAATCCATTCCCCATATCCGGTCATAGATCATCTCCCTTGACAGTATCCTGTCCGGATTACTCATCAGGTACTCCAGAAGCTGAAACTCTTTATTATTTACCCCTACATCCTCACTGTTTTTTATGCAGCGTACTTTTGATGCACGGTAATCCAATACTATATCTCCGAATTCCAGCATATTCTCAACAGCCTTTGCTATATTAAGCTGCGCGTTCACACGAGCTGCAAGCTCATCAATATGAAAAGGTTTCGGAACGTAGTCATTTGCTCCGTTTTCAAAACCAAGAAGACGGTCCTCCAGCTCTCCTTTTGCGGTAAGCATGATAAGCTTTATGTCTTTATCCTGCTTACGTACCTCTTTAAGTATAGTGATACCGTCTACCTTTGCCCTCTTCGCCATCGTTTGAAATATCAACAGAATAGTGATCCCTTTTCAAACGATCGGATATCAGCTCCGCAAGAGCTTTTTCATCTTCTACGATCAGAATACGCATATTCAGTATATCACACCATATCTCATATCAAGCCATTCCAGCCTGTCGACAAACCAGTTTTTCATGAACTCGATCTGACCGCTGTAATCGGCTATCTGCTGCATTTCTTCACAGCAGAAATTCATATCCAGAGTCCAGTTTTGGAATTCATTGGAAAGCTCGGCATTATATTTTTCAGCATATTCGTCTATCTTGCCTAAGACGAATTCCTGGGCCTCATCCCTCACCTCATTATATCTGTCGATATACATATGTCTGAATTCCGGTGTCCTGATCAGCGCAGCAAATAAGAAATTCCCTTCCGCCATTGAGGCTTCGATGCCGCCTTCTTCTCCTGAACCGAAAGTCAGGTCACAGTCCCAGAGCGGACCGAAATAAAGCTTACCGCCGCCGAGCTTATAGAAATATACACTGGATTGCCTGATATCCACACTCTTGATCATGTCTGCAGCCATAAAGCCCGCGATAAAACTGTCAACATCGATCAGACTCTGTATCACATCCCAGCGTCCCAAAAGCCCTGCTTCATATACCTGGTCTATATAATCCTGTATATATGCGGTCTTTTCTTCATTAAGATATTTATCCTCCGGACTCTCCACCGTAAAGCAGTCTTCTGTCCAGGTACTGTAGAACCAGTCAAGTCCTTCTGTTCCGCCACCGTCAAAGTAAGCACGGTAATCCTGCTCTATGAGGAAATCCGTTTCCTCCGGAGCCGCATCGGTCTTTGATCTGATATCTACCCTGCCGTCCCCGGTCTCCACCTGGTCGCAGAGAGTATAAACTCCGCAGAACATATCGTTCACATATAGATCAACAAATTCGCACATGGGCACGAAAGTACCCTCAGGAGCAAGGAATCCGTACAGATCATAAGCTATCTTGTTATGCAGTGCCGTTTTATCGTAATAATTCGCAATAAGTGTCCAGCTCTTCTCAGCCGGATGTCCGAATACTTCCTGCTTCTTTTCAAAATGTATCTTCAGGGGAAGCTTTTTTTCCAGTGAAGTCGAATTACCTCTTATCCTTACCCTGCCTTCCTGAGGATCGAGATCATACTCTCCGGCATTTGATATCCCTATCATTGCCTGAGTATATTCCGATTTATATAAAAGATAATCATCCTCCATATATATGTTCACTCTTGGCAGCGAACTGTTCTTTAATACCGTCTCTGCCTCTGCCATGCGTGCATCCCTTACATCAGGTTTTGCTTCGTGGGTCTTACGCTCGGGAGTGGATAATCCCAGTCCGACGGATGCATTGCGCCAGCCTTCAATGTCCAATGGTACTTCTGACAGTTCGTTCTGAGGCATATCATTTTCTTCATCTCCGGCACCGGGTACAGAAGAGAGGTCACCCTTTCCTCCTATCTTCATATCCGAAGGATCGGTGCCGCATGCTCCGAATAAAAGCACCGTACATAGTATTCCTGCAAGTATTCTCTTTTTCAAGCTTTATGTCCTCCTATCTGGCCGTTTCTCTCTATGGTCATCGCTCCTTCTTTCAGGTTCACTCCTTTAAGAATGGCGTTCTTACCGTATTTTTTCTGTATCTTAAGCTCCGCTTCCTGCAGTGCCCTTTCTTTTCTCAGCGCTTCTTCATCCACTGCTTTTTCAGGTTCCAGCATACTGAACAGATCCAGCTGCTCGTACTGCTTTTCCATATCTTTCTCATACTGTACATGATTCGCCGTGACCGACAGTCTTCGTACCAGCAGATCTTTATCAGTGATACTTTCATACAGTTCCATCATTGCATCGACAATGAGCTTTCCCGATGAGGTGAACCTGCCGAGATTTGCACTGCCATGTGCAGGTGCGGGAACATATCTGCCGTACCTGTCTATCTTAAGACTATCACGGTATCTGTCAAGTACCTCTTCATTTTTCAGATTATCCGCATCATAACCGATATCCAGAAGAACCTGATCCGTCACCAGCTTTTTATCCACCAGATCAAGGACCAGCAGTTCCGTCATCTCCCTTACTATGATGGCAGTCTTCTCATGATCGTAGGGCTCCTTTAATACCTGTCCGGAACCAAGGCTGTGACCTTCAGCCTTATAGGATTTTATCTTATCCATCGTGCAGGGTTCCCAGCCCCAGGCATGATCTATCAGAAGTTCCGCATTCACACCGAAGAGTTTATAGAGCAGTTCTTCATTCCAGATATCTGTTTCACTTCCGATAGAGCAGCGTGCGATATCGCCCATGGTATATATCTGATATGCAGCCAGCTTCTTTGCTATACCTCCGCCCACTCTCCAGAAATCCGTTATAGGCGTATGGTTCCAAAGGTTCTCACGATAACTCCTCTCGTTAAGCTCCGCGATCCTTACCCCGTCTTCATCAGCTTCCATGTGCTTTGCTTCTATATCCATCGCAATCTTTGCAAGATAAAGATTCGTTCCTATCCCGGCGGTTGCCGTGATCCCCGTTGTTTTCAGGACATCCCTTATCATGGTCAGCGCCAGTTCATGAGCTGTCATCCCATAGGTTTTTAAATACTGCGTAGCATCTATGAAAACCTCGTCAACCGAGTAAACATGCATATCTTCAGCTGCGACATATTTCAGATAGATATCAAATATCCTGCTGCTGTATTCCATATACAGAGCCATTCTCGGAGGTGCTGTTATAAACTCAAGCTTCCCGGTACTGCGGTTTTTGTTTATCGCATTAACCTTTGCAAGCACTTCAAAAAGTCTTGCTCTTCCGGGTATGCCGTATGCTTTTAAAGCAGGAGAAACCGCAAGACAGATAGTCTTCTCGGTACGCGTGGGATCTGCCACCACCAGCATTGCTTTCAGCGGATCCAGTCCCCTTTCCACGCATTCAACAGACGCATAAAAAGATTTCAGATCTATAGCGATGTAATCACCCATTGATGCTCTTTAATACCTCAAAATATTCCGGAAAAGTCTTCTTTACACAATCCGGATCTTTTATCACTATTCCTTCCGTACGCAGACCCGCAAGCGCAAAGCTCATGGCTACCCTGTGATCTTCATAGGTCTCGATCTCAGCGCCCTTTGCTTCACAGGGAAATACGGTGACACTGTCTTCCGTTTCTTCAGTGCGTATGCCCATGCGCTCCAGGTTGTTCCTTATGGCTGCCACACGGTCACATTCCTGCAGTCTGATATGACTTATCCCTTTGATAGTCACTGGGCCGTCAGCATACGCCGAGATCACGGCCAGTGTAAGTGCCTGGTCAGACATTGCAGACATATCAACGGTCATGTTACCGCGTATACTCCCGTTCTCACCCCGCATCTTATCAAGTACTTTTCTGAATTCCGCATCGCCCTGCAGACTTTTAGCCCCTGCACCGCTTATCTCATAATCCTTTCCGTTTAAAAGCGATGCAGCATAGAAATATGCTGCCGCACTCATATCCGGCTCTACCGCATATCTGCAGGCTTTATATCCCTCGCTTTTTATTATATATGCATCAGCTTCTTTTTTTACTTCCGCTCCGAAGCTTTCCATCATCTTTGCGGTCATATCCACATATGCAAGTCCGTGAGAACCTTCGACCTCTATCCTGCATTCGGTTTTACCGGCTCCCGCTGCTATCATGAGTGCGCTTAAAAACTGAGAACTCCTGTCAATATTTACCTTCATTACTTCGGGAACCTTCCCGGCTCCTTTTATCTTCATCGGGAAGTATCCTTCTTTCCCGGTAAATACTATTTCAGCACCGGCAGACTGAAGGACATCGGTCAGATCCTTCATGGGTCTTTTCTTCATCTGCTCCGAAGCATCAAACATATACTCACCGTCCGAGAAAGCCGTCAGTGCCGCAAGAAAACGCGCCGCCGTTCCTGCACTTCCCACATAGACCTCAGCCTTTTTCTTCGGAAGTTTCCCTCCAAGTCCTCTGATGGTTATGCTTTTATTCTTAACTATAGCATTCTCGTCTTCGATCTCTTCACGGGTCTCAAATCCGAGTTCACGTACACAGGAAAGAAACTGTCCGCCGTCGCCTCCGGCCATGCAGCCGGTAAGCACGCTCTCTCCTTCAGATAATGCTGCAAGCAGAAGAGCTCTGTTGGTTATGGATTTTGAACCGGGTACACTTATTTTCATCCTATCTCCATTCCTGTTTTCATACTCATATACAGCTCATAATACGCGCCCTTTTTCTCAAGCAGTTCTTTATGAGTTCCACGCTCTTTGATCTTTCCGTCCGAAACAAGCAATATTATGTCGGCATCAACTATGGTCGATAATCTGTGTGCTATCATAAAGGATGTACGGCCTTTTGTCACGGTCTTGATCGCATCCTGCAAACGCTTCTCCGTTACAGTATCAATGGAAGCCGTCGCTTCGTCAAGTACCAGTATAGCAGGATCTGCAAGCAGGGCTCTCGCAAAACTTATCAGCTGCTTCTCGCCGGTAGACAGACTGTCTCCGCCTTCTCCCACATCAGTATCCAGATCCTGTTTCATATTTTTAACTATTTCATCCGCACATACTTTTTTCAGTGCGTCCCATATCTCTTCATCTGTTGCCTCCGGATTACCATACTTAAGATTCTCTCTAATGGATCCCGAGAAAAGATGCGGTGTCTGCAGTACATAGCCTATATTGGAATGCAGCCAGAGTATGGATCTTTCCCTGGCATCACGTCCGTCTATCAGCACACGGCCTTCGGTGGGTTCAAAGAATCTGCATACGAGATTTACCAGCGTCGATTTACCTGCGCCGGTCTCTCCGACTATTGCAACATTAGTGCCCTTGGGAACCTTCAGATTAAAGTGTTCCAGCACATATTCCTCGCCATCCGGATAATGGAATGATACATCCTCAAATTCAACATCGCCTTCCAGTTCTTCCCAGTTCTCTCTTTTAGGATCAAAGGTACCGCCATACTTGGCGATCACTTCCTCGGTATCCGCAACTTCCGTTTTCGTTTCCAGAAGCCTTGTAAGTCTCTCCACATTGACCTGTACCGAGATCAGTTCCGATATGGTCATGACGATCCACTGTATGGGTTCCATCAGATGCAGTGAATATGTCAGGAAAGCCGACAGCGTTCCTATCTCTATCACTCCGTTAAGTGTGATGATCCCTCCGCGCCACAGTACAAGTCCGAGTGCTATGGAACTTACCATCATCACGCTGGAAGTAAACAAAGAAGAATAATGCGTAGCCTTAATGCTTCTCGATCTCATCTGTTCCGTATCTTCCCTGAAGTCTCCGTATATCCTGTCTTCCACCGCAAGGGTCTTTATTGCCTTTGCTCCGCTTATACCTTCATTGAAATCGGAAGTTATTGTGGAATTGAGTTCTCTTATCTGTCTGTTCAGTTTTACAAGCTTCTTCTGAAAGACGGATATGAGCACCGTTACCAGCGGTACCAGCACTGCCACCCACAGAGCCAGTTTCCAATTAAGTATGAACATCATTATAAGACAGAAGATCACATAGGAACCGTGCCATACAATATCCATCAGACGCCAGGCCATCATCACGCCTATCTTTCCCGTGTCGCTCATGACTCTGGCATGTATGTAGCCCACATTATTCTGATTAAAATACGAGAAAGACAGTTCCTGCAGATGGTTGAATGCCGCGTTCCGAAGGTCCCGATCCACGCTCATCTCCACCTTTCCGCAAAGATAGGTGGTAAAGAAATTCACTATCATGTAGACGACTATCATCAGCACATAGAAGATGATAAATACTTTCAATCCCTCCAGTGTCTTCTTTCCCACAAAATTATCGAGGGCAAATCTCTGCATCAGGGGAACCGCAGAATCTATGAGACTTGCGAACATGCCAAGAATGACCATCGTAATGATCCACGGAACATATTTCCTTATGTACGGTATCAGTTTAGGCACCCCGAAAAAGGGGAGGCTTACCGTTTCTTCCTTATCCCTGTTGTATCTCATATATCTCCCTGTAAATGCCGTGCTTTTCAAGCAGCTCGGCATGTGTTCCTCTTTCGGCTATACGCCCCTTATCCATGACGATGATCTCATCGGCATCCTGCACTGTTGCTATCCTGTGGGAAATCAGTATCAGAGTCTTTCCCTTTGTTTTCTCTTTGATCGCTTTCCTTATCTTCGCATCGGTTTCCATATCAACAGCCGACAGCGAATCATCAAAGATCATCACCGGAGCGTCATTCATTATCACCTGTGCTATGGCTGTTCTCTGCTTCTGTCCTCCGGAAAGAGTCACACCTCTTTCACCGACAAAAGTTTCATAGCCGTCCGTAAACTTTTCTATGGTACTCTTCAGCTGTGCAGCAGATACTGCTCTTTCCAGCTCTTTTTCTTTCACTTCTGCTTTGGTGATCGCGATATTCTCTTTCAGTGTACGCGAGAAAAGATAGGGTTCCTGCAGTACCATTGATATATGCTTTCTTAAAGAATGTCTGTCAGCTTCCTTTATGTCGATACCACCGACACTGATCTTTCCGCAGTTCTCCGGCAGTTCATATATCCTGTTCATCAGCGCTGCAAAAGTGGATTTCCCCGAACCTGTTGCTCCTATTATTCCAAGTGTGCTTCCTTCTTTGATCCTCAGGTTTATGTCCTTTAATACTTCCCTGTCATCTTCATAGGAGAAACTCACGTTTTCAAAAACTATGTCTCCGCCCTTTATCTCTTTATCACCGCTTCCCTCTGCTTCGTCTTCGGTAAGCGAATTACAGATATATCTGATACGGTCTACAGCCACACCTGCCTTACTCATATCGGAGATAACACGCCCCAGTTCCCTTACGGGCCAGGCCAGCATTCCGTTATAGGACACTATGGCTATATAACCTCCGGGTGTAAGTTCGCCACGAACGCAGAATACCGCACCTGTCACCAGTATCAGCATTATCTGCAGTCCCGTTATCAGATCGTTTGAACACCAGAAGGCTGAAAGCCAGGCCATCAGGCGTATCCACATCTTTGTATATCCCTCGTTCTGTTTTTCGAATCTCTCTCTTTCAAAACTCTCACGTCCGAAAGCCCTTACCACACGTACGCCCGTCAGGTTCTCCTGGGCTATGGCAGAAAGCCTGCCCTCTTCTTCATCCGCAAGCTTGAAGGAAGAAGATATCCTGTTATGGAAGAACAGGGAGTAAAGTATCACCACGGGAATAAATGCTGCTGAGATAAGTGCAAGCTTCTTATTGATACCCAGCATGAAATACATAGCCAGCGCTATCAGCATGCCGACCCTGAAAAGAGCCGTCATCTGTTCCGATACGAACATCTTTACCGTCTCCACATCTGAAGTACATCTCTGCAGTATGTCACCTGTATGGTTCTGCTGGTACCAGGAGCTGGGCAGATGCTCTATGTGTACAAAGAGCTTATCCCTTATGGTCTTGATCAGCCTCTCGGAACCTATTGAATTGACCACTCTGTACAGATACCTGCACACAGCCGCCACCAGCGCAGTCAGTATCACCAGTATCGCGATCAGATAAAGATGCTCACGCAGATAAAGCCTTCCGCCCAGAAGTTCCATTCCTTCCATCACGTAAGCCGGCGCAGCCTGCTCTTCCTTCAGCACTTCATCCACGGTATACTGCACCAGCTTGGGACTGATCATATCCAGAAATGCAGCGAGCAGCGAAAGAATTACGCCCAACGCAAAGAATCGCTTACTCCCTTTGATGAAGTAAGCGATCATTGATACTCTGTTGAATTTGATTTTTCTTTCTTTATTCATTATATCAGAGGCATTTCGCCTATGCCCTTTATGAGGCCTCCGGGAACTCCCCTCATGTCCTCACCTCCGGCTTCATAGGCCATATCAATTATCTTTCTTCGTGACTGCTTAGCAGTCATGGGATCCGTATTTTCCAATATCGTGTGGATAAAAGGTTTTTTCTCCTCCACGAATCTGATTATCTCTTTATAATCCATATTGCCGAAACCGCAGCCCATGGGTTTCAGCGTCCCGTCTTCTATCAAATAGTCCTTGAGATGTACCACTTCTATCTCAGGCTCAAGGATTTCCATGGCTTCAGCTATGGTCTCCTCTGCTGCCTCGGGCACCTCCGGATCGATAAGATTGACAGGATCGAATATTATTCTTAAGTTGGGCGAGCCTATTCTGTCAAGCATCTCTCTCGCGGTCTTTGCATTCCATACCACTCTCTTGTAAGAAGGTTCTATGGCAAGCGATACACCGCAGCTCTCCGCCGCCTTAACAACAGGCTGAAGATTTCTTATAAAAATGTTCAGTGCATCTTTATTCCTGCAGGCTTCCTTACTGAATCTTTCATCGGCATCGGGTATTCCCGACTCGGTACCTACCACACATGCACCGCAAAGAGCGGCAAATCTTAAGCTTGCGGCGTAGCTGTACTGTATCTCGATGATCTTAACAGGATCGGGATGAGACAGATTACGGTAATTACCGAGAACTGCGATATCCAGCTCTGCTTTCTGGAACTGTCTGCCGAGCCACTTGGCATAACCCGGTGTAAGCATACCTGTTTCAAAAGGTATTCCCCTGGTCTTGGACAGATCTATCTGAACACATTCAAAACCCTGACTCTTTATGACTCTCAAACGTTCTTCAAATGGACATTCTTTAGTATCATGAAGTCTTATACCTATCTGCATATTCCCTCTCCTTTCCTTTTGCGACGTCCGCCGCTTCTTCCCCTTATATATAATCGCATGAAATACCGCAGATGTCAAAGATAATTTATCAGAAATCTATCTCTATCACGAGTTTTCCGTTCTCATAAAATGCCCTGAGAGGGCAGTTCATGCGTTCGGTAAAGAGTTTTACTATGGAAAGTCCGAGACCGTGGGAACTGTCGTTCCTTGCCGTTTCCACCGTAAAGAATCTGTCAAAAAGCTTATTGGCGTCCACATTTGTAAGAGCCGAAGCCGTATTTGCTATCCTGAATGAGCCCTGCTCCGTAAGTGATATTTCCAGATCTCCGTCACTGTATTTCAGGGCATTGTTTACCAGATTTGAAAATATCCTCTCAACATATGAAGGATACAGCTCCCTTACCACAGGCTCTTCGCTGATATCCACCACGGGTTTTATCCCGCGTTCTTCCAGCGCGGGATAAAAGTTCATAATACAATCCTCCAGGACATGTTCGATCTGAAGCTTCTGTTTTTCTTCGCTCACCTCTCCCCCTGTGATGACCGAATACTCAAACAGTTCCTCTGTCAGCTTACGCATATGTCCTGCTCTCTCGGCGATTATCTCAAGATATTTCTCTGTTTCATCCGTATCTCCCTTTTTCAGGGCCAGTTCGGTATATCCGCAGATCGCTGTCAGCGGTGTACGCAGATCGTGGGCAATATTCGTGATGGCCGTCTTAAGCTCCGCATCCCCCTGATCATATTTATTATAGGCCAGACGCAGAGCCTCCAGCGTATCATTCATCTCGGAAGCAAGAGAACGCAGTTCCCTATCCCGGCTCGATACGCCGATAAGCGTATTGCTGCGCAGATCTTTTCTTTCGGAAAAATCCCTTTTCAGTTCCTTAACGGAACTGCGAAGAGCCAGTATCTTCAGCAGCAAAATGATATTGATAACTATACTTATCAGCAGCAGGTATCTCACTCTCTTAACCTTTCATTCAATAGTTTCTTACCCTTATCGGCGTAGTCTCATAATAATAGATCATAGCATCATAATGGTCGGCGGCAACCAGCTTGGCACGGTAGGTCTTATACAGATCCATATACAGATTATATCCCTCTCCGGCCGCTCCCGTAAAGTTCGGGGTATGAAGCAGCTTATATACCCTTCCGTCCTTCTCGCTTACCGATGCAAAATCCAGACAGTAACTGCCCTCATCAAAATACTTTGCCTGATATGCCAGCACATCCTCGGAGCAGTATTCATGGTCTTCTCTTTTATATGCTTCGTCATAAGTTCCGGCTGTATGGATGTTAACGACCGTATTATAAAACTCGGTCCCTATGCAATAGTAGCTTCCTTCAAACAGCTCATTTATACGGTTTCCCATTGTCCTGTCACCGTAACCGAGGTTATCACCTTTCATCACATGACCGTTATGTGCGGTTATGAGTATCTGCGGATATCCTCTCTTTTCTTCAATCTCATAAAAACTTTTTAAGTTCTCCGCCATACTTCTGTCCCTGTACTCTCCGTATTCATCGGGAGTTTCGGAGAAAGAGGGAGCATCGATCCACTGCAGCAGTGCTCTTGCCACACCTTCGGCTACCCTGTATTCAGATCCTTCATAAGATGAAAGCTTAGCGTATATTCCGTCAAAGAACTCCCTTTCAGCTTCCGTGTCGGGTTCTTCTTCAGCAGCAAGTACACTGAGTTTATCAATTTCTTCCTCACTGAAGCCCTCCGGCCTGTCGTGACAGAAGCCGTTAAGATAAGCTATCTCCTTAAGGTCGCCCTGCATATCTACGCCATAGAACATCAGCGATTCCTCTTCGCCGTGGGAAAGATTATACTCCCTCATCCAGGTCAGCAGTTCCAGCATCTGTTCCGTATCATAAAGCGGATAATCTGTCTTTCCCAGCAGTTCATCAAGATTGCTGCCGCTTTCATGTATCGCAGCATTATAAGCCGCTGCCTCGCCTGCACTCATCTCAAATGCTATGGCATGACTCTTTCCCTCTTCAACGAGTTTCTTAAGTACCAGGAGCTTAGCTGTCTGGAACTCACAGTTTCCGTGCGTTGCTTCTCCTATCCCGACTACTTTCACATCCGCAGGAATCTTGAGCTCATCTAAGGAAGTTCCGAGTTCCTCTATGCCTTCTATATGAGACTCCGTAATTCCGGCAGCGACCGCTCTGATAACCATGAGAGAAGCAAAATATATGACCAGTATCCCCAAAAAGATCCATCTTTCCAAACGTATTTTTTTCATCACTTTCCTCCCTAGTTCAGATCTCTTTTATCAAGACCTGACAAACCCCATATCAGGGCTGCGGCTATCACGATCAGTGATAAGAGTATCTGTATGCCTGCTCCGGGATTGACTCCGTCATCCACAAATCCCGTCAGGCAGAACCACTGTCCGAGTGCATTAACATTGTAGAGCACCGAACCGATCTTAAAAGCTGTATCTTTCAATACGGACAGGATAGCATTTCCGAACAATACCATGTTAAAGCAGAGATTAAAGAGAAGCATTGTAGTCAGCATTGACGTAATTATCTTCTTTAAACGAAAAGCAGCTGTCGCAGTCAGTACCGTGTATGACATAACGGCTACAAAAAGTACGATCACGGTTGCAAGGCTTGAAGCGTTGAGCGAAGCCCCTCCTATGATCCCTCCGATCAGATAGCACAAGAACATTATCGTCATTGCGGAAAGCTGTGCCAGAACATGGCTTATATACACCTGCTTCTGGCTGTAGCCTGCGATGATACGGTTACGTATGCAGCCATCGATATAATCGGGATTGATGAACAGCGGAGGAAACATGCTGAAAAACAATACCATTGCCGCTCCGACAAAGATCATCCTCAACTCCTCCGGCTTTTCCACAAGAAAAGGAAAGGTATAAAAACCGCCGGTGACCGCCAGCGTCACAACCAGTGCTATCACACAGCCTCCGATAAAATATATATTCTTAAAGATCCTGTACATTGTTGCTTTATAAAGATTCTTCATGATATCCTCCGTTACTTTATCTCTTTCTTATTCATCACCAGAACCGACAAAATATAAGAAATGATGATGCAAGCCATGCTTCCGATAAGATAGTCGGTAAATGACCATCTCCTGTAAAAACTGAAATGTGCATAAGGCACGAAACGGTCATAAAAACGATACAACATCAGTTTTGTTCCCGTGAGCAGGCATTCTCCCTGTTCGGGATACAGCTTCTCTGCTACTTCCATTCCCGCCAGCTTAAAGATAAAAGCTATCAGCAATCCGGATACATATGTACCCTTGGTCCCGCCGAAAAGTACCATCAGAAAAGTACTGAAAGCTCCTACTGCCATCGAAGCCAGGGTTAAAACCAGAATGCTGTCCACTGTTTCAGTCACCGTCAGCGTACCTAAGCCGGTTGAAAAGAAGAGTGACATTATACAGCTGCTTACCACGGAAGTAATGCACAATGCTGCTCCTGCGATGCAACCGCAGCTTATGACCGATATTGCGATCCCGCTTCTCTTTACTCCGCAGATCATCTTGTTTCGGATGATGCCGTCCGAATAATCGATATTAAATGTCATGAGCACCGCTGCTGCTATGAACACAACTGCCACATCCGAATAAGTACCCATTATCTCTTCTGCCGCAAGTATTCCCCCGCCCATGAAGCATTTGAGGATGATCGTGATGAGAACGGTGAATCCTGCGACATACATTACCATACCGCCTATACAGGAAAGAAAGCCTTTGTTTCGGATCATGCTCCTTAAATCCGCATAAAAAATCCTAAGCATTTTCTTCGCCTCCCAAAAGTGCAAGATAGAAAGCTTCGAGACTCTCGTCATGCTCTTCCATCGTGAATATCGTACAATTCTCTTTTGCAAACTCTGCTGCCGTTTCCGAGAAATTGAGCTCGGCATATACATCTGCCGTATCCTCACCGAGTATCTTGTATTCGATGCCCTTTTCGTCCATTATCTTTGCAAGTACGCCTGTATCGCTGACCTTCATGCGTACGGATTTCCTGCATTCCTTTTGCAGTTCTTCCGCCGTCATCTCTCTTACCATATGGCCTTTATCGATAAAGCCGTAACAGGTGGCAAGACGTGAGAGTTCATCAAGTATATGGCTTGAGATAAGAAAAGTGATACCCTGCTCCCTGTTGAGTTTAAGTATCAGTTCACGTATCTCTATTATTCCCTGGGGATCGAGACCGTTGGTCGGCTCATCGAGTATGACAAAATCCGGCTGTCCGCAAAGAGCTATGGCAAGCCCGAGTCTCTGCTTCATTCCGAGGGAAAAATTCTTTGCCTTTTTTCTTCCGGTATTATCAAGGCCCACCAGCTTAAGCAGTTCATCGATGCCCTTCATGTCGGGAAGTCCCAGCAGCAGATACTGCTGTACCAGATTATCCCTTGCTGTCATATCCTTGAATATGGCGGGGGATTCCACGACAGCGCCCATCCTGCGGCGTTCGCGGTACACTTCCTTATCATCGTTTGCTTTTCCCATCAGGGTGAAGCTTCCGGATGTAGGCTGCTGCAATCCGCAGAGCAGACGTATCAGTGTTGTTTTTCCTGCTCCGTTCTTGCCCACAAAGCCGTATATCTCACCCTTTCTGATCTCCATATCAAATTCATTAAGTGCGGTAAACTGTCCGTACTTCTTACAGAGTTTTTCACATTTAAAGATCGTTTCCATATTAACGTCCTTCCTTTCTTCTTTTTACAAAGGGATAATAATACATGACCGTCAAGAAAGCGGTCAGGGAATCGTCAAGATTTCGTCAAGATTTAAATATATTTGAAACCTATACCATAGATGGCTTCTATATGGTCGATGCCGTCTAAGGCCTGAAGTTTTTTACGTATATTGCTTATATGCTGTTTTAATGATCTTTCCGTACAGTCAGGTGTGTTCTCGCTTATCCTGTCAAGTATGGTACTGCGGCTTAAGGGTCTTCCGGGATTCTGCATGAGTATGGCAAGGATCGCTGCTTCCGTACGTGTCAGCGTTGCCTCACCACCGTTTGCCGTAAGCTTAAGCAGCGCTGTATCAAGGCTGACAGCTCCTTCGCTTATGATGCTGTTGTCTCCGGCAGGAGTCTGTTCCTTTGCGGCAGAGATCCTTAACTGCACAGCTATCCTGGCAAGAAGCTCCGATATCACAAAGGGCTTGGTCATATAATCGCAGGCTCCGTTATAAAGAAGCTTAACTTTATTATCTATATCTGTCTTGGCACTGAGGACTATAACGGGTATACCGGAAAGTCTCGGCAGGAGTTCCTCTCCGCTGAGCCCGGGAAGCATAAGGTCAAGAAGTATCAGGTCAGGTTTTTCCTTTTCAAGCACCATCAGTGCTTCTGTTCCCGAGTATGCCCTGAGCGCCTTATAGCCTTCATCCTTAAGTGCTTCTTCCAGCATATTTCCTATTGTCACATCATCATCAACAATCAGGATCACATTCATCTCATATCAACCTATGCCTTTGCTTATCTTCAGCGTGACTCTTTTATTCCTGTAGTCTTCCTCATCCGCATCGATCACGTCACAGTTGGATACCGTTCCCTTTGCCCAGGGACTTCCCACATCACATCTGCCGTGATGATACGTTTCTCTTTTCACACCGCTGAACAGGTCTTCGGAAAAGCCTATGGAAAGCCTGCTCACACCGTTTGACATCTTGCCGTCTATCATATCTATCAGTTCGTTTACCTGTTTTTCTTCATCCGTCATATCTGCCACCTCCGTTCAAAAAATAATTCTATCTCATTTACCTTATCAGTGCAACACGGGTATCTCTTCCGTTTCATAACTCTTCATGCTTACACCGTCTATGCCGCGTTCAAAGGTAAATTCCAGTCTGCAGCCTGTCTTGCTTCTTTCGTCTTTTCCGGGCATCGCCCTGAAGTTCCCGAGGCTGTAGCAAACAAGCGTGTCATTTCCTTTTTCTCCCTTTATCACTTCCGTTTTCTGTACCACATGGGGATGGCTGCCGATCACCACATCAGCGCCTGCGTCCGCAAGTATCTGAGCAGTTTTCTTCTGGTATTCATTTGGTTCTGCTTCATATTCCTCACCCCAGTGAGCAAACACCAGCACCGCATCGGCCGCTTCTTTTCCTTTTTTTATTTCTTCCCGAAGCTTTTCTTCTTCAGGAAAATAATGCACAACGTAAGGATACTTATCCCTTGGATCAAAACCGTTGGTGTGTTCGGTATATGCAAACACTGCGAAACTGCTGCCATGACAGTTTATGATCTTATACGGAACATATTCCTTCTCGCTGCTTTTCTGTATGCCCACATAAGTCATGTCGTTGGCTTCATAAAAATCCGCCGTGGTATCTATACCGTATATGCCTTTATCCATTGCATGATTGTTGGCACAGCATATAAGTGAGAATCCCGCATCCCGCAGTGCTTCACCTACCGCAATAGGCGAGCCGAACTGCGGATATCCGCTTACCGCGGATTCTTTATCTACCAATACGGTTTCCGCATTAAGTGCTGCTATATCAGCCTCACTTATCTTAGTTTTAACATCTTCATAAAGCCTGTCATATCCGGCTGCATTTTCAAGCATTTCTTTATGTATTATATTGTCTCCGTATACCACAAAGCTCACGTTGTTCTCAACATTTGTCATTCCCCAGGATGCCCATATCCAGGCGCTGCTGTTGCCCTTTGTATCCTCTGTCAGGAGTATCGGCTTTTTATCCCCTGTATAAGCCATACGCTTTACCTGCATACCAAGGTCTGATGCAAACCATTTCGACACGGCTTCGCCTTTTTCGTTTATCTCATAAATAAAGATGTGCTGTGACCAGAACTTATCTTCTTTCTTATCTTTTTCCCAAAGGGGCTTTGAATTACCGTACTTTCCTCTTTTCCAGAGAAGCACTGTCATTTCTTCTGATCCGTCACTGTCGATATCCGCCATAAGAACATCCTCAACCTTATATTCTTTTGGACTGTTCCATGTAGCTTTTCCTTTTTCTTTTATGCTTATCTTTTTGTTCCTCAGCATGATGGTCCTATCATTTAGACTTATCTCCTTTTCCTTCCATTCCGCTCCCGAATATGGCTGTGAAGAAGCTGTTATCATATAAACAACGACAGCTATGAGTATAATCACAGCTGCCGTTATCATTATCACTTTTTTCGTCTTAGTATTTTTCACTTCAGGTTAGCTCTGTAACTCTCTGTCCATCTCACTCTTTCGGGTTTGTCATCGTTCTCGACCCAGGTCCATGTATCCTCATCCAGATATCCGCCCGAAAGCCTTGCTCTCCATTCACTGTCGGTCAGCCTTTCCGGGCTCTCAAACTGGTAGAAGCTGTAAACGCTGCCTCTTCCCACATGAAGTTCTCCGTCTATCGGGAATACAACATACATGGTCTCTGCCATTCCGGTTCCCACCTCAAGTATGCTGCCGTTCGGATCAGTGGCAATATCCGCTACCACAGCCGCAGGTGCCTGATAACCATAGCCCAGTGCCTGGTCATTTATATCCCTGTTGGCTTCTATCCAGAAGTGTTCGATATTTCCGCCGTAATCTTTTATAAACTCATATTCGTCGCTGCTTAAAGCTACATTCTTCAGTTCTTTTTCAGATATTGCGAGCAGCGTTTCAGCCATCTCCTTAAGTCTGTCCAGATCGAGCCTGCTGTCAGCCGATAGCATTCCGAAAGAATCAAGCCCTGTCTTAGTCTTCTCCGTGAGATTGATGAGTCTGCTGTACACCACGGGTTCGGGTTCAACATAACCTCTCTCATCTATACCATCCAGTTCTTCGGGTCCTCCCATTTCAGCCATGACCTGTTTGGAATAGAGTATGGTATCATGCTTAAGCTCCGCATATGAACCCGCATAGGTCTCCAGAGTTTTGTCCGTCCATTTATCATTTGTCATGAACGAAGGATAACCTTCTTCCTTCGGTGTCAGCAGCGGTCTTAAGCTGTTCATCCAACCCGCATACAGGCTGGCATTCCACAGTTCGGGATCGTTATTGTCAAAATGCTGCTTCATCAGCATCAGGTTTTCTTCATATCTCTCATATCCCGTGGCACCGGCTTCCTCCAACAGTTCATAAGCCCTGTCAGAACCCAGAGCTGCTGCCGCATCCAGCGTATCCGGAAGCATCCTCTTTTCTCCTGCCGCATTCTCCTTAACCGCACTGTACACGAGTCTCTGCATTATGGCTGCATCTATGGTAAATCTCTGTCCCATAAAACGGAAGCTCTTTATCACCGGATCGTCACCGTCATCCACGGGTATTGAATTGACTGCGGGAGGATCCAGATTTTCCAGTGTCACCATCACCGTATCGATTTCGCCATGATCATTCTGCAGCGTGGATATATCCGGCATGCTTCCGTATACTTCATTCAGTATCGTCGCCATCTCTATATAACCGGGATCATCGGAAGCACCGGCAAAGAAAGAGGTAACCGCATATATCTGTTCCCAGGGCTCGCTGTTTTCCGCTATCGCCCCCGTCATCAATATCGCGCTCTTTACCATATCCCTGTCATCGCTTACAAAGGCTGTACGTCCGTACCACATCATGGCACGGAAATAGTCTTCAAGCGTTTCGTCATTTTCATAATAACCGCGGGGTTTATACTGACTGTAATCTTCGTATTCTCCGGTAATGTTGGAGATGTCTATACCCGAGGCACTTCTTATCCTGTTTATCTCTTCTTCAACAACAGACTTAAAAAATGCATCATTTACCGGCATGCTTATATTCGGATCCTGCAGGCTTGCTCCTATATAGAAGAATTCCAGATTCCTGAGGGCTGCATCGGACCATTCTGTACCGGCCAGTTCATCATACTGCTCTTTGGTCTTATCAAGCAGATCCTTACTGAGTTCTTTAAGAGTTTCCGACAGATACTCTCTCTCCGTACATCTCATAAGGTGTCCGAAATACAGATGATAGGTGTGCATCATCGAATCCACGGTCACGAAATTCGGAAACTGCATATATCTGTTGGATTCGTATATCTCCCAGAATTCACTGTCTGTATTACTTGAATCCACGACAAAATTGTTGTCGATAAGTCCCTGTATTATGGCATCGCTCCGGGAATTATAATTCGCATTTTTCTTATCGAATAAATAAGCGACGTGATCTTCATAGAAGACATTGGAAAAATCCGGCTCCACGCTGTAGGGTTCAACGGCAGGAACCAGAGAAGTATCATAATATATCTCCTCTTCGTCGCCCATAAGTGAAGGTCTTACGCCCGTCTTCACATTTACAGGCTCAGGAACTTCACTGCCCGGTCCGTCAAGTATAAAGGGCTCTTCCTCAGGCTCCTCGGGTTTTTCTTCTCTCTCATGTTTAGGTGTCTTGACCGGATCCGCGTCCTTCCCGCAGGAAAATACCGGAAGCACCATCGCAAAACTCAACATAGCAGCCAGCAGTCTTTTCTTCATATCAAGTCTCCTCCCTGAAGCCATCTCTCGCTCTTTGGCTTCCCATTGAGGGGAAGCTGTCGCCGCAGGCGACTGATGAGGTGGCTCTATTACACGAAATTATACCACAAAAAAAATTTTTAAAAAATCTATTGACAACCAAATCCCCCCGTGATATATTTACTCCATCAGACGTAGTATGACAAACGTAGCATGATAAACGTAGTACGTTAAACATAGTACGACAGACATAGAAACACCGCTCCAAAGGAAAGGAGGTAGCATGAAAGCAGGAATAAGTTCAGATGTGATCCGCGGTTACAATGATACGATGATCCTCTGTATACTCTCCGAAGGCGAGAATTACGGATATGAGATATCAAAACAGATCCGGCTCCGCACCGATGAGAAATACATCATCAAAGAGACTACGCTTTACTCGGCATTTACCAGACTGGAAAAGAACGGCCTTATCGAATCCTTCTATATGGATACCGGCCCTGAAGGAAATGCAAAGAAGAGGACCTACTACCGTATCACGGAAAGCGGAAAAGAGTTTTACAGGGAACGCTGCGATGAATGGATACTTACCAAAGAAGTCGTAGAAAAGTTTATAAGGGAGGATTGATATGGAAACTATAAGAAATTATCTCGAGACTATGTTCGCAAACCTGCCCGATAATGCTGATGTCCGCCGGGCAAAAAACGAATTATGGCAGATGATGGAAGACAAATACGAGGAACTTACCTCAAACGGCACCAGTGAGAACGAAGCTGTCGGACGCGTGATCTCGGAGTTCGGCAATCTCGATGAGCTGAAAGAGATGCTGGGACTTGATGAAAAGCTTCTGCCCGAACCCAGCACCGCAACGGAACGCAGGATGCTCACCATGGACGAAGTAAGAGATTTCCTTCACTTCGGAACCATCAAGGGCTTTACTATAGCAGCAGGGGTTGCACTCTGTATCTTAAGTACCGTCGGCCCTATCTTTACGGATACCCTCGGTCATCTGCAATCACTCGGAATTCTGTGGCTGTTCCTTCTGATACTGGTCGCCGTTGGTCTGTTCGTAATGACCGGCATAGTCGGCAAGGCCTGGGAATACATAGAGAAGGAACCCTGCAGCATCGATTTTGCTACCAGCGCTTTTGTTGAAAACGAAAAGAGCCGTTACAACATAAGCTACACGGTACAGCTTACAATAGGCATCATCCTCTGCTGTATATGCTGGATGCCTCTGGTATTCCTGGAGTCCTTCGGAAACATCGGTTTCCTTGTACGCTGGGCAGATACCTTCGGAGTGATCTTCCTCATGGCAACGGTAGCCATCGGCGTATTCCTGATAGTACACGCCGGCATCATAAGAGGCTGCTACAATACTCTGCTTAAGGTCAACGACAGCAGCACCATCAGCGGCAGCTACGTAAAGAATGAACGCAGATATGATGATCCCAAGGTAGAAACAGCTATGGATATCTACTGGCCTACAGTTAAGAGTGTTTATCTGATATGGAGTTTCTTAACCTTCCACTGGTGGAAGACCTGGATCATCTGGCCCATCGCAGGAATACTCAAAGGAATCCTCGATTCCGCACTGGACAAGAAGGAGGTAAAATAAGATGAGTGATATGACAAATAAGATCTGGCGCAGAAAATACCTGGCAGTCCTTCACTTTATCACGGTTGCCTGCATAATGATAGGTCTGGTGATACATGTTGGCGGATGGATAGGAAAAGATATATGGAACAGTATGTTTAACAAGAGTTTTGAAAGTGAGAGCAGGACCACCAGCGGAGGGGAGGCTCCCGGTGCATTCAACGAAATTAACGCAGACCTTGCCATAGGAGATTTCACGATAGAGACCGGCAGTGATTATAATGTAAGCTATGACAATTATCCCGAGGATCTTGCTCCTGTGATCAAGTATGAGAACGGTACCTTAAAGATCACCCAGAAAAATAAGCGTAAAGGCTGGAGTTTAAATCAGAACTTCTCAAAGAGCGGGAAAATAATAGTGACCGTACCCACAGAAGCAACACTTTCACTGGATCTTGATCTGAGCATGGGCGCCTTTACCGCAAAGGATCTGACTCTTGATAAAGTTAAGGTAAACGCAAGCATGGGCTCCATTGAATTCAAGAACTGCTACAGCTACAAACTGGACCTGGAAGCAGCCATGGGAAGTATCACGATAGACGGCGGCAGCTTTGACAGCGCTACAATGGATGCCAATATGGGCAGCATAGAAGTGGATGCGGATTTCGAAGATCTGGAAGCCGACTGCGATATGGGAAGCATCGAAATAAGTACAGAAAATAATGTTTCGGATCTCCGTCTTTCACTTAATACAGATATGGGAAGCATTACCATCAACGGTTCCGATTACGGTAACAAATACAAATCCCGCTGATCCGTTCCCTTATAAACCGGCCACGGGGCAATCCCCGTGGCTGATTTTTACAGAACTCTGTTTTTATTTTACCCAGTCTACAGCGGTAACATAGATAAGTTCACAGGCTCCGTCTCCGGAGTCTGTTCTTTTTGTGCTGGACTTCCAGTTAAAGTACGCTCCGTTAGAGCTCTTTGCGTTTATATTAACAAGATAACCTCTTATCCTTACAACATCACCTCTGCGGATCTTTGCTATCTGCCTTCTCACATTAACATCCGCAGGAACCAGATGGTTATTTGAAGACTGGCTGTCCACATCCGACACATCACCTATAGGTTTCAATTCTTCATAAGTATTGGTGTTCCAGTATACCCATCTTCCTCTCTGTTTCCAGTGGAAATCTATCATTTCATTATATGCAGCCACACTCCCCCAGGCCAGGGCCACATCCTTCGGTGACAGTCTCCTTTCAAGACTCATCCCGGGATAATCCTTCGTATGTACCACCAGAGCCGTTGCATCATATTCATATAGATAATCTATCTTTACATCATAGCCTCTTAATGTAAATTCCGTACCACCCTCACATTCCGTCTGTATCGGCTCCATAAGTCCGTTCAGATGCGACCTGGTCCCTTTTGCATAGACACCATAAGCGATCAGTCCTGCCAGAATTATCAGAACCAGGATATACTTAAATTTAGATTTTCTTTCATATTCTTCATACATGGCACCATTCTACTATACTTAGTCTCTGACGGTCAATCTGCACAATCATCCTCCCCTCATCCGGCAGCCTATGGCTGCCACCTTCCCCCCAATCACGGGGACGGTTCTCCGGTTGATTATTGACAATCACGGGGACGGTTCTCCGGTTGATTATTGACAATCACGAGGGACGGTTCTATATTACTTGAAAAAACGAATAGCAGTATGTGATTAACCCCGGCGACTTAGTGTAGCACTTAGCAAGAGCAAGCAGCATATCCCCGGCGCAGCAACTCCTCGAAGAGGACGGTTGCGAGCCGAGGGATAGTTTTGCTGCGAAGCTCGAGCTCTAGTGCGGAACGACTTAGCAAGGGGTTAACACATACTGCTATTCGTGTTTCGATGACCAACTGCGGAACCGTCCCCGTGATTGGACTGCTATTCGTGTTTCGATGATCAACCGAGGAACCGTCCCCGTGATTGAAAGCTGTCGCCGAAGGCGACTGATGAGGGGTTGTTATTTGACCAATATATCAAACTGTGTTAGTATTGATGCTCATGGAAAAAAAGAGTTTAAAAAACAGATATGTCGGGGATGCGGCGTTTTATAAGATGATACTGGCTATAGCTGTGCCTATTATGGTACAGAACGGTATCTCTAATTTCGTGAGCCTTCTGGACAATCTGATGATAGGAAGAGTCGGCACCAATGCACTGTCAGGTGTTGCTATTTCGAACCAGTTGATATTTGTGTATTATCTGCTGATCTTCGGAGCATCAGCAGGTGTAGGTATATTCACGGCACAATATTACGGAATGAATGACATCAAAGGTGTACGCCAGACTTTCCGATTCAAGTTGATGATCAACACTGTGCTGACTCTGCTGAGCATATTTGTTTATTTCATTTTTGCTGATGAATTAGTCGCCCTCTTCCTGCAGGGAGAAGGTGCTGTGGAAGATGCAGAAGAAACCTTGCGTATAGGCATAGAATACATGAATATCATGCTCATCGGTCTTATACCCGTCGGCATTACCAATGCATTTGCCGGAACGCTGCGTGATACAGGACAGACCAAAGCACCGATGACTGCTTCCATAGTAGCCATCTTTGTAAATCTGATCGGTAATGCTCTTCTGATATACGGTCTCTTAGGACTGCCTGCTCTTGGCGCAAAAGGTGCTGCAGTTGCAACAGTCATCTCCAGATTTGTAGAGATGGGCTTTATAATCATATACACCGTACGTCATGCGGATGAACACAGGTTTATAAAAGGTGCTTTCAAAGATTTCCGTGTGCCCATGAAGCTGGCGAAAAAGTTTATCCTGAAATCACTTCCGCTAATGGCAAATGAAACTCTGTGGGCACTCGGGCAGACAATCCTTAACCAGAGTTATTCTGTCAGGAGCCTTGATGCAGTCGCTGCACTGAATATAGAGTCCACCATATGGAACTTAATGGGTGTCTCTTTCCTGGCAATGGGAGAGGCTGTAGGTATCGTAGTGGGACAGATACTCGGAAGCGGTGATATAGACAAAGCCAAAGACCATGCGAGAAAGATGATAGCCTTCACAACGATGCTCGGGCTTGTTTTCGGTATACTGATGGTTGTTATAAGCCCGTTCTTCCCGCTGTTATACAACACTTCGGATCACGTGCGTCACATGGCAACGCAGTTCATCATTGTGTGCGGTGTGCTTATGCCTTTTTACGGCTTTACCCATGCCTCGTATTTTACCATACGTTCGGGAGGAAATACGTTGATCACCTTTATCTTCGACAGCTGCTTCGTATGGCTGCTTTCGGTGCCGACAGCTTATATACTAAGCCGCTTTACACAGATAAACGTTCTGTACATGATGATAGCGGTACAGTCATTGGAGATAATCAAATGTCTGATCGGCGGCGGTATGGTCGCCAGCGGTATCTGGGCCAAAAACATAGTTTCGGAACATAAATAAGACCGGATGAGCTCTCATCCGGTCTCTTCATTATTCTATGTTGTACTCTTTTCTCTCTTTAGGACCGAGTTTCGAACCCGGGAACTGGCGTTTCGCTTCCTCGATCAGTTCCTGATAATTCATGTATTTACTCTTATATACTTCATTTCCGTCTCTCTGTATAAAACTTTTCTCCGACGGGATATAAGCGATTCCGTCAGGGATGTATGCGATCCTTACGAAGGATCCTGCTTCCAGCAGATGTATGCCCGATCCGTCACAGCATACCACCCTGTCGTCACCGGTCATCACATATCTGAGTTCAAATGCCGTATCAATGATGCAGCTGTATTCGTTATTCTCTATATTGTAAATATAAATGGTATTGTCATCACCCTGCATCAGCAGATGTTTTCCCTTTTCATCAAACTGTATAAAGGCACTGTATCTGGCCTGCACCGAAATCGATGCCAGCAGTCTTTCATCCTCTGTATCGATGACTCTGACTTTTCCGTCCGAACAGAACATCGCCGCAATTTTTCCGGAACCTGACACGGCAAGGAAATTCCCATCGTTAATGTCTGCTGTTTCCCTCAGGTTCACATCGGCATATTCTCTCTCCGAACCGTTGTCCGTATCTATTTTCGTCAGATTTTTACCGTTCTGTGATACGTATAACTCAGATCCGTCGGTGGTTACGACCGCACAGCCTATGCTGTCTTCAAACTCTTTATCAAAGAGCAATGTCTCCGTTTCCAGATCAAATACCCCGAGTTTCATTCCCGTCCAGAGAACGCAGTATTTTCCGTTTTCGGAAAAGCATCCGTTGATATACAGATCAGAGGAACCCATGCTGCCGTAATCCGTCAGTTCAGCTTTTGCCTTGTACGGGTCCACTTTCCATATTCCTTCCGATGTGGCGATCAGCGTTTTATCATCAGTGCAGAATATATCTATCGGATATTTATCGCTGGCGTCAAATTTATACAGCTGCTCTCCGTCCTGATCAAAGAAATAATGTATCTTACCGTCCGAATATGTGCTCATCATATAATATCCGCCATCAGGAGCTACAGCTTCCGGAAGCATATGTTCTTCAAGCTCTGCCAGTTCTTCTATATCTTTTCCCTTATGATAGGAAAGAACATATACATCCGGCGAAGTCCTGGCACTAACAAGTCTCTGACTTCCGAAGAAACACATATCAGTCAATGCTATCCTGCTGTCGATACGGGCGCTGTCAATCACGCTTGCTTTAACGGTATCTATCCAATCCATCACACCGTTGGAATAACCTATGCAGCCGTAATCACTGTTTGTTGAGAGCAGTACCTGTTCCAAATCTCCGGACAGCGCTATGCGTCCGGTTTCCGTACCGTCCGCAGCATCATAGATATACGCACCTCTCTCTACCGAAAAGAAGACCTTGTCATTGTAATCCTGGATCTTCAGATAAGTCGAAAATGTAACGGCATTGATTATCTGTATATTGAGATCCCGTGACCATATAACATTGCCTTTACTGTCAAAAAGCTCCAGCCCCAGTTCGGTCACACCTGCTCCGTAAAAGAAATCACTGTTGCAGCTGACCACCGCTATACGGCCTTTGGATGAACCCGCTGTTTTAAGTATATGACCGTATTTAAGCGTTACATTTGTGCTCTCGCCTGTATCAAGATCTACTACGGTAATACAGCCCGGAGTATCATCAGCAGCCAGATGCGATATGGCATATACGCCGTCCCCCATATATGAACCTCTGGCGGTAAAACTCTCTTCAGCCGTGTTTGTTATGGTCTGCAGGACTTTACCCGTCCCTGTGTCCACGCAGCATGCTTCATCGCTTTTGATCAGCAGCATGATATTTTCATCACTGCAGAGTTCCGAACTCACATAATCATAGCTGTCATCATTCTGGTACAGCTGCTTACCGGAAAAGTCATAAGCCGTAAATGTATTTGTTGTGACCACATATACCCTGTCCTCATCCGCATAAGCATCCACCACCGATTCGATATAGCTATCCTTATTAACACGGCATGGTATCATCGTCTTAAGATTCCAGTTTTCCGAATCCCATACATATACGTTTTCGTTACGGTCATAGCTTACAAGATACTTCCCGTCTGCACAGCTTCTTATGGAATCAACTATCTGTTCATGATGGAGCAGTCTGTCGTGGTCGAGATAGCTTCCGTCATCATATACGTGAAGAGCCGAACTCAGCGCATACTCATTTTCGGGAACATAAGGTCTCTCGTCATCATCGTTAACGGGAAGACCTTCCATTGCGGTAAGAACAGCCGCTTCTCTTTTTCCTTCATTAAGGAGTGAAAGAGACTTCTCCGCATAAAACCTTGACTGGTTTTTCTGCGTCTCCTGGAACTGATCAAATATCTGTGCAGCAAGCGACGATTTTTCCATCGCAAGATCCGCATTTCTGTTTGCCAGCTCCTCCATGTTCCTTGCAATAACCGCATTGTAAAAACCGAAAGCAATTCCCAGCGCGGCAGTGATCAGCAGAATAACCGCTGCAAAACACACGTTTCTGCGGATTATCCTTTCCCTGTGTCTCTGCTTCAAGTCATCATATTCACAGCCCACGAGAGGTGCGACCAGCCTCATCAGCTCGGTCTTAAATTTTTTGTCACGTTCCTTCTTGGTCTCGCCTCTTATATCTGCTGCCAGAGGTTCTACCGGTTTTCCGTTTTCATCGACCAGCAGCTGAGGCGGAAAGCTCTCATTCGGCTCTCCCTCTATCAGTATGGCCAGTGCATGGCTTCTGTCATGCAGTTTTATAAATGTTTCTATTTCCTTGCATACCCATACGGATTTCGGTGTTCTCGGAGAACATATGACGATCAGATATTCCGATTCGGCAAGGGCTGCGGTGATGTTATCATCAAGATCACTTCCGATGGGCAGCTCTTCCTGATCCCTGAATACTCTTTCTATCCTCTTTTTGCCGAACTTCTTTCTGACCGAAACAGGTATCTTAAAAGTCTCCAGACCTTTATGGAGCTTCTTTGCGATCTCCATATCAAGTTCACTGTGTCTGTAACTTATAAAAGCATCATATCTCATAAGTTTATTCTCCGACTATTTCAATATAGGTTCTTTTGAAAATACTCCTTGCTATGATATATATGTCTTTCAGATCATCCGTTCTTACAGCTATGTAATCACCGGGTACTCCGAGGTAATATTTCTCCGGATCCCAGGTGGAAAAGATCTTAACCCTGTGATCCAGTTCCTTTGCATAGATGCCGCTGCCTCCGAGGGCTATGCAGCTCTTTGCATAGGGAAGCATGTTTATGTGCTCTTCCGTTTCCGAATCTATCACTGTCGGCTGATACTCACCGGGATAAATGTATTCCTCATCGCTCTCCCTGTAGCTGGCCTCGAATTTCTTTCTTTCGATGGGCCACATCTCGCCTTCTATTCCGAAGACTATGATCAGATCATCTTTTACGGTGACCTCCACATCACCTTCCAGTGTTCTTATCACCACACGTCTTCCGTTTTCTGCCAGTTTTCTGCCTTCCACATATCCCATCAGCACTTCACGTTTTATATAACGCCGGTATCCTTCCAGATTCTCCTCTTCCACTCCGGCGTAGCGTATCTCGCTGTCTCTGTAATATGTGAACATACGCTCTTTCATCAGATCTTCTATGACTTCGTTCTTATATTCCAGTCCGTTCTGTTCAAAGAGATCCCTCTGTAAGAAGCCTCCGGCTTTGGTCAGATGTCCGCCACCGCCGCCGAAACCTTTTGCGATATATGCAGCAAGCTCGCTTGCTTTAACATTTTTACTGCAGCTCCTTACTGATATCTTGACACCAAAGGAAAGATAACTGTAAACAAGGCAGCTTTCCAGTCCCTCCACTTCCAGCAGCATATCGCTTATCACTCCCAGGATGTTAGGATCGCAAGGCTCTGCCTCTATTATCGCATAGGGAAATTTCTCTTCGTAGTATGCGTTCTTTAACGCATTTCCCGCTATTTCAAGTTCTTCTCTGGAAAGATTTGAATTACGGAAGATCAGGATATCTTCCTTAGAGTACTTTGCATGATCCCTCAGATCCCTGTCTGCAGGATGTGATATTTCGGCAAGGCTTCCTGTATCGGTGAAGAGGCCGTAATACAGCGCCGTTGCTATACCGGTATCATTGTTTATCTCCAGCCCTTCTTCCTCTAACAGCTTAAAGATCAGAGTTGCACATGAACCGTAGTTGCTCCTTACTTCCGACATCTCCGGAAGTACGGTGGATACCTGGTGATGATCGAATACAGCAATGTTTTCTGCTTCAAATTTAGTAACGTTGCTCTCCCCATACTGACAGTCAACCGTCACCAGAAGTTCCGGTTTTTCAAGCGTTTCGACATAAGCTATCTCTATGCCGAGCAGCTCTATCATCTTTGTGAGATTACATTTCTGTATCTGAGATCTGCCGCTGTATATAATACGTGCTTCTTTTCCCTTCAGCTTCAGATATTTGGATAATACAAATCCGCATGCCAGAGCATCGGCATCCGGATTGTCATGGCACTGTATCACGATATCATTAAAGGAAAGAAGGTCGGATAATCTTAAGCTCATAAACACCCCCCACTGTGTTATTTCACTATTCTGTAGTTATAAAATCCAGATCCTCATCCCTGCTTGCAAGATATTCTGCTGCATCATCGGGTATGTCATCGAGACTCTCACTTCCCGTATCGACATCCAGAGGCTGTCTCTTAAACAGTATATCATACATTACAGGTATAATGAACAGGGTCATCAGCGTAGCATATGCAAGACCTCCGGCTATGACCAGCGCCATACCGCGTCCCAGCTGTGCACCCATGTCATCACCTATTATCAGGTTGGATTCGGCAAGTATCGTAGTGAGTGCCGTCATAAGAATGGGACGCATACGTGTCTTTCCTGTTACCACCAGGGCCGTGATCCTGTCCAGTCCGCCCTTTCTCAGCTGATTCGCATAATCCACGAACACGATACCATTATTGACGACCGTACCCATCAGCACTACTATACCGAGTATGCTTATCATGGAAAGATTTTCACGGCAGATCCACATGGTCAGGAATCCGCCGGTGAAAGCAAGCGGCACCGTAAACAGCACAATGAAAGGACTTAAGAGACTCTGGAACTGTCCTACCATTACCAGGTAAACCATCAAAAGTCCCAGCACGAGCACAAGCGCCATCTGCTTTAACATGGTAAGTACCGAATCGTATTCGCCGCCCAGCTCCATTGAATAACCCTGAGGCAGTTTGTACTTATCCAGCAGCGGCTTCAGCTTCCTTGTGAGCAGCGTGGTGTTGTAACCCTCACCCACGGAAGCGGTAACGGTCATGTAACGGCTCTGGTTCTTGCGGTTTATGCTGGTAAGCTCATCCTTTACTTCCACTGTTGCAAACTCACTGAGTTTATGATCCTCATGGATCGTATCATTATCATCATCGGTTTTCTCAACCGTAAATTCATAGTCCAGCAGATTCTCGTAAGTCATCGGCTTCGTATCATCCACTACCACGATATCCATGTCGATGCCGTCAACCGTGATGGTCACGGCACTCTTTGAATGTGTGAGCTTTTTATTGATATCCTGATATATCTGTACGACCGATAAGCCCATGCTCATGGCTTTGTTCTTATCTATAGTCACGTGTGCGGCTTTTCCCGCATCCTCAAAGCCGTTTGAAATATCTTCATATCCGTCTATGGTATCGACTATGTCACAGATCTCTCCGGTTATCCTCGTAAGTTCATCAATGTCCTGACCGTATACATTAAGTGATAAACCTGAACCGCCGGTCAGCGAATCCATTTCCGTCGCCATGGAAGACATGGTCAGATCGATACCCATATCGATCCCTATCTGTTCTATCTCATGATTGATACGTTTGATCTCTTCTTCTCCGGCATTCTCATCAGCAGTCATTATCATAAATGACATATGTCTGAAATCATCTGCACCCGAGGATTCGGAAACCAGCAGGGCCGAACCGTTACCGGTAAGTACACCTATCGTTCCTATACCTTCTATCTTGAGCATACGTTCTATCACTTCATCGGTAGTCGCATATGCTTCCTCACGTGTTATCTCCTCCGGATACGATATATCTGCCTGCATCTGGCTCATTGTCATTTCGGGGATGACGACTATACCCATGCGGACTATCATTATCCCCGAGAATATCAGCAGTCCCAGGGCAATGGCCAGCGGCACTATCTTTACTTTGAGACAGAAGCGGAGCATCTTTTCATAGAGTACCATCACCCTGTCAAACAGAGGATGTTCCTTGGGCTTCGCATTTCTGAGCAGTGTGGAAGCCGAAGCAGGCACTACCGTCATCGCTATCAGCAGTGAAGCCATCAGACAGAATACTATGGTCAGACACATGGGTGCTATCAGATCACGCACCATACCTGTTGTAAATATCATAGGCAGGAACACACATACCGTTGTAAGTGTTGATGCTATGATGGAACCCGCAACCTGTTTTGTTCCCTGTACGGCTGCACGCGGCGCTTCTATACCGTAGCCCCGCAGCCGGTATATGTTTTCCATTACCACTATGGAGTTATCCACGAGCATACCTATACCGAGAGCAAGACCTGAAAGTGAGAGCATGTTCAGCGATATGCCCGAGAAATACATACACATGATAGCCGTGAGGACCGAAACAGGTATGCTTATCGCTACCACCAGTGTAGGTTTTACATCCTTTAAGAAAATGGCAAGTACCACTACTGCAAGCAGGGCACCTATCGCCATAGAGGTAAGCACGCTGTTTACTATCAGGTCGATATAATCACCCATGTCCACAAGGGTTGTCACCTGCAGTCCCGGATGAGCAGCCTTCAGTTCTTCGGATGCCGCCTCGATGGTCTTGGACAGATCGTTGGTTCCGGTTGTACTGCTCTTAAATACGGAAAGTATGACTGCTTTATTGTTTCCGAGTCTTACATAGCTTTCATCGGCATTATCTATCACTACGATATCTGCCACGTCACCGAGTTTGATATCTCCTACCTTATTGATATTGGTGAGAACTATATCATTGAGTTCGGAAACATCTTCATAGTTCTGACCTATCTTTACCAGCCAGGAACTGTCAGCCCTGTCATCAACATAACCCGCAGGCATTTCAAAATTCTGCGCATATATAAGTCCGGAAAGAGTATCCAATGTCAGCAGCTTATCCGCATTTGCACTTTTCTTTGCTTCCGCCTTCTGCTTCTCAAACTTCCTTACTCCGTCTTCATAATCGTTCCAGCCGTCGTCTATCTTCTTCTGTCCGTCTTCGATCTGCTCAAGGCCGTCCTTTATCTGCTTCTGCCCGTCTTCTATGCTGTCCCAGCCGTTATCGATCTGTTCCTGGGCAGTCTCAAGCTGATCCTCAGCCGCGTCAAACTGTGACTTGGCGCTGTCCAGCTGGCTCTTGCCTATCGAAAGCTGTGCATCCGCACTTCCCAGAGCCGTAGCTGCTTCGAGCTTGCCTTTTTCAAGCTCTTTATAAGCTTCCTCTACCTGGCCTTCCATCTCTTTCACGGCTTTTTTCAGACCTTTGACCGTAGCCTCGGCCTGTGTTTTCTGTGCTTCGAGAGATGCCTTCTGGTCGTTGAGGCCTTTCTTCTGTTCTTCCAGCTGTTTCTTCTGTTCCTCCAGACCGGCTTTCTGGCTTTCCAGTTCCTTCTTCTGGCTTTCCAGGCCGCTCTTCTGATCCAGCAGTGCTTTTGCCTGCTGCATCTGGGCCAGCTGTTCCTTCATCTTTGCAAGCTGTGCATTGAGGCCTGCCAGCTGCTGCTGGTAATCGGCAGCATTGGGATCTAGTGCGGCTATCTGGGCCTCTGTCATGGATATACCGCCTTCAATTCCGGATATGATCCCGCCTATGGTATCGGCAGTAACACCTTGCCCCTCTAATTCTTCTATGGCCTTTAAGCCTTCGTTTATCTTGGCTATGCCCTCATCTATCTGTTTGATACCATCGTCGATCTGTGCGATGCCCTCATCTATCTTGGCTATACCCTCATCTATCTGCTTTATACCTTTTTTATATGCCGGAATGGTCGCCTCACTCTGGGAAAGCTGAGTCTTTAAGGCTGCAAGAGATGCCGAAGCCTGATCTACCTGATAGCTGAGATCCGCAAGCTTTTCATTGGATTCCTTTTTCTTATCCTCGAGCTCCTGCTCGGCTTTTTCCATGTCGCGTTTGGAGTCTTCCCACTTCTGCTTGTTTTCGGCAAGTTCCTTCTTTCCGTCTTCGAGCTCCTGCTGAGAATCTATGAGTTCCTTCATTCCGTCTGCCAGATCCTTCTTTGAATCTTCCAGTTTTTTCTTATTCTCATCCAGGGATTCCTGTGAATCTTCCAGCTGCTGCTTTGCATCATCCAGCTGCTCTTTTGCATCATCGAATGCATCTTCTACGGTAGCAAGTATACGGCCGTTCAGCTCGTCTATCTTCTTCTCGTTAAGCCTGACCTCAACACTCTTGTCAACAAGACCGAGAGTGGTAACCGAAGCCACACCATTCTGTTTTTCATACTGGGGAGTGATATCATCACGAACGAACTGGGAGAGTTCTTCCATCTCCATGCCTTCCATACTGACTGCCAGATAGACGCTGGCCACCATGTCGGTGCTGATCTCTATTATGGAAGGGGTGCCGGCATCCTCCGGCAGATAAGGCTGCAACGTGTTTAAAGCGCTGGAAACCTTGACCATGGCGCTGTCCAGATCCGTGTCATCCACAAATTCCAGCTGGACCATGCCATAGTTTTCATTACAAACACTGAAAACATTTTTAATACCGTTGATCGTACCCAGGGCCGCTTCCATGGGCTCGCATATCTCTGTTTCTATCTTTTCCGAGCTGGCACCCGGATATGTAGTGAGCACCATCAGGTAAGGTAATGATATATCAGGCAGCAGATCGAGCTGCATGTTGCTCATGCTGACAAAGCCGAGTACAACGGCTATTATCACACCCACGAGAACGGTGAAAGGTCTTTTTACACTGAATTTTTCCATTATCTGTATTTCAAGAGTTTTACTTCTGTATTAGTGTATCTTCGTTTAGTACTCCTGTACTCCTTTACAAATTTGATATGTTTCGTAATCTTCGCTGTCCATGCAAAGACAGTATTTTACCATAATTTGGCGAAAGTAGCAAGAAATCGGGCATTTTGGAATTTGTGAAAAATCTGTGAAAAGTACTTGACAAACAAAAACTTATACTGTATATTCGCATATATACAGTTGATAGACAGTATATACACAGTTAAAAAAGAGGTAATTATGATAGAGTTTACGGGAGTTTATAAGAAACTCGGAAAATTTGAACTTAAAGACATAAGTTTCCATATACCTGAAGGCTGCATATGCGGGCTGGTGGGAAGGAACGGAGCCGGAAAGACCACTTTGCTGAATCTGCTTCTTGGACTTCTCAGACCTGACGAGGGAGAGATCAGAACCGACGATATGGATTATACGAAAGATGAGAAGAACATAAGAAAACTCTTCGGCTGCGTGATTGTTGACGAACTGTTCATGCCGCAGCTTTCACCCGAAGATAACGGCAGACACTTCGGAAGCTTCTATGAAGCATATGAAAACGAGAGCTACATCAAATACCTGAGCCAGTTCCGTATAGCCGGCAGGAAGCACTTTAAGGACCTGTCAAAAGGCGAGAAGCTCAAATGCCAGTTTGCTTTTGCCTTAAGCATCAGACCAAAGTATCTGCTACTCGACGAACCCACAGCCAACTTTGATCCGGAGTTCCGGGAGGACTTCTGGAAGATCCTGCGGGAGTTTATAGCAGACGGCAGGCACTCGGTACTTCTGGCAACACATCTTACCGATGACCTGGACCGCATGGCTGATGAGCTGATCTTCCTGGATAAGGGCAGCATGGTATTTACCGGTGACATGGAGAGTTTCAGGGATCACTACCGTATACTTACCGGAGAAGCATATCTGCTGAAGAACCTGAATAAGGAATATGTTCTCGGCATCGAAGAAGGCAAATACTCTTCCAGGGCACTGGTAAAAGGAAAAAGAAATTATCCGGAAGAACTTAAGAACGCTGCACCTACCATTGAAGAATTTATGTATTTATACAGTAAGAAAGAAGGAGAAAAATGATCAGGAAACTTTTTAACGATTATATAATGACCGGAAAGAACACGAAGATAAACAATTTTACCTCACCCGGTGTAGGAGACCTGGCGATCTATCCGATCATACTTCAGCTGATCATCATCGCAAGAGGGATCATGAGACAGGGAACGTTTTATATATGGACAGATGCATTACGTGATACGGTCCTGTTCCTCACATTGATATTCATATGGGTATCGCAGATAAAACATCCTCTCAGGCTTTCACGGATGTATTATCTCTGCCCGATGTCGGCTGAGGAGCGCTCCTTATATCTTAAGAATGCATACCTCTTCCGCAGCCTTCTGCATACAGTACTGATCCTGATCATGTGTGCCGTTCTCTACCTGATAAACGGAGTCAGCATCTGGTCACTGATGTACATAATGGTCTGCGGTATCATGTACAGCTTTCTCAGTAATGTTCACGACGGAAAGACCGAGTTTATGCGGGCAGTCATTTTAAAACCTGCGATGTTCATATCAATGTATGTACAGTTTGCGCTGCCTGCAAGCAAGCTGACAAAAGAAGATTACATTTTTATCATCGGTTCCTTTATATTCCTGCTGATAATTGAACTGCCTATGTTCATCAAACTCGTGAAGGAAATAGATAAGGACATCAAAACGGGAGCTTTGAGTGAGGAGGATTATTACAGATGCTGAAGATAGACCTGATGCCCCAGGGAACCCTGGCCATATACGAACAGATAGTCAACCAGCTGAAGAACGCAATAGTCAGCGGTGAGCTGAAAGCCGGTGAAGCACTTCCTTCAATAAGGAATCTCGCAGCTGATCTGGCTGTAAGCGTGATCACAACCAAGCGTGCCTATGAAGAACTTGAAAAAGAAGGCCTGATCCGTTCAGTCGCAGGAAAAGGATTTTATGTCTGTGAATACAACACGGACTACCTGAAAGAAAAACAGCTGGTGATGATAGAGAAACGTTTAGGTGAAATAGTCAGTGACGTAAAGCATGCCGGTATTTCCAAAGAAGACTTTCTGGAAATGGCTGATGCTCTTTACGATACGATATAGGAGGAAAATGATGAGTGATATTTGTCTTAAATTTGAAAACGTCTGCGGAAAAAGCAAAAACTTCGCACTAAAGGATGTATGCTTTTCGCTTGAACCCGGCTTCATATATGCCATTGCCGGAGAGAACGGATCAGGCAAGAGCACACTTATGAAATATATCTTAAGCGAAAAGAAACTCTATACCGGCAGGATACTCTTTGAAGGTGAGGACATAAACGGCAGGCACAAAGAACTTATGAACGCCATAGGCTTTGTATCCGAGGACAACAGATTTTTCGAGGAACGCTCCGCAAAGCAGAACGGTGAACTCCTCGGGGGCTTCTACGACAAGTTTGATATGGAACTTTATAAGGAAACACTGAAGTCCATGGATATCGCCGAAAGCCATACCTATATGAAGATGTCCAGAGGCGAAAAAATAAAAATGCAACTGGCCTTTGCGATAGCACACGGATCAAGGTTTTTTCTCCTGGATGAGGCTACTGCGGGACTTGATCCGGTATACAGGATAGAGTTTTTCAACGTACTCAGGAAACTGCTGGCGGAGAAAAACATCACGGTGCTGATGAGCAGCCACAATATGACAGAGATAGAAAAGAACACAGACTATGTAGCCATCATGAAAGAAGGCAGATTAGGAGGATTCAATGAAAGCATTTAAAGAAGATAAAAAACAGCAGGAACGGCTCGCAGCTTTTTATAAAGAGGAGACCACTTATTTTCCGAATCATGTATTGCTGAATTTTGTGGCAGGATTCCTGATAGTTGTATCGTTTCTTCTGAATATAATACCCTGTCTGGAATACGATGACGGATATCTTAAGGTGGCATTTTACGGATGCCTGCTCTTTGCAATGGGAATATTCACTTACGCATCAAAGTACGCGACCTTTACCGAACCACTGACTAATAAGGTAAGGAATATCGTGGAACTCACAAAATACCTTCCGGTAAACAGAATGCAGCTGACTATATTCCGTATTAAAAAGATCTTAAAACCCTGCCTTATCACAACAGCTTTTGTTGTAGCTTTCCGTCTGCTGATATCCTTCGGAGTTCACGGCTCGGCTACAGTCTGGGATGTACTTATGCCCGTGCTGCTGATGATACTCTGGCCTGTAGCGGTTGAATTTACACGGTACTGAGGAGATCAGTTTTCCAGCAACCTTTTCAAAATCTGCTCCCTGTTATTGATAAACATCTCCGTTACCTGATAGCTTTCTGTCTCTTCATAGCTACAGCTGTGGATCGCACCATCATCAAAGCTTAATATCTCAGCATCAGGTATTCCCAGGAGGATCGGTGAATGTGTCACAATGATAAACTGTGATCCGGCTCCGGCGCATCTGACGATCTCCAATAACAGAGTCAGCTGTCTTTGAGGAGACAGCGCAGCTTCCGGCTCGTCCAGCAGATATATGCCATTCCCTTTGAAATTATTCTGTGCCATAGCCAGAAAGCTCTCACCGTGGGATTTCGCGTGAAAATGCTGTGGCACCCCGCCGGGTCCTCTGCTGTACTCATCCTCAGCTGTAGCCACATTATAAAAACTCTCCGCACGAAAAAAATACCCCCACGCCGGCTTACTATATCCTCTTATCAGACGCATGGCATTGCACAGCTCCGAATGGGAATCATATGTGGAGAAGCTGTAGTTCTTCGTTCCTCCTTCCGGATTAAAACCAAATGCTACAGCAATCGCTTCCAGCATCGTGGATTTTCCGCTCCCGTTTTCTCCGACAAAGAAGGTGATCGGTTTATGAAAAGAGAGTTCTTTTACAGCTGAAACAGAGGGAATATCTCTCAGATAACTCCCTCTGCCGATCTTATCCCAGTCTATGCTTATTCCCTTTATATGCAACTCCATTTTAATCTACTTCAACGCCTCACTCAGGCTGTTCGTTATTCCACGCGGTCCTCTGATCGCAAATATACCGTATTCTTCCTTAAGCACTTCAAAGGTGAACTGATCCGGTTTATATCGCTTCAGCAGTTTTATCTTCATCAGTGCCTTGATAGTCAGATTTTCATCCTCATAATGATACGGTATGTCCGTCTTTGTCACCTTACACTTATAAAGTATTGCAGATATCGGCGACCCGACATACAAGAAAACAGTATCTCCGGTCTTTATCCCGGCACCCTGCTTCCAATCAATTTCGTCTGTATTATCAAAAGCATGAATGACATCATAATATTTCGGATTCGACGGTATTATCCACTCCTTCGGCGAACGTATCTTCTGCTTCTTCTTTGCTGATGCCGTTGCCATAAAACTCGTATCGATCAGGTTATACACCGTATCCTTCGGTACAGTCTCATCAAGTAAAACAGTGATCCAATGCTGTTTGTTCATATGGTAGGCATGAAGGATACCTTTCTGCTGTATAAGCATGTCCCGAAAGAAAGGATCATCTATCTTCAGATTGATAACAGCTACACTTTTCGATGAATGTTGCCCCAGCTTATCAGCTGCAACATCCATCACAAGTGCAAACCACTTCTTATTATCTAGATGCCTGAAAACTGCATTGCTGTCGTACTTCCTCCAGGGGTATTCCGGCAGCACCTTATACTTCTTCTTTATGTAAGCAAATACTTCGTTCTTCATGTCCAAGACCGCTTCTTTTTTCTGCCCCATCTCTCTTCTCTGATCCTTCTCACTCTTTCACTTACGTTTCTACGTCAGCACTTATGCCCTGATGCTGCCTCAAAGTTGTACTTCACTATCCCGAGATCTATCTTAGTCATAGGACCTGCTTTAGCGGTAATAAGTGCTTTATCTCCATCCAATGTGATCGTGAATTTCTGCTGGTTTAGTGCTGTCGGAGCCATCATGGCAGCCTCAACACCGGTTTTGAACCAATCGGGCATATCAGCTTCGGCTATGTCACACAGTTTTTCTACAGCTTTTGATCTGTGTTCACTACCATTGTTCTCACCATATCCTATCGCGATAACACAGACGATCCTTTCATCCGATGCAATATTAGCTTTACATTTCCCTTTACTGTATGTACCTGCTACCCAGCAGCTGTTCAGTCCCATCATCTGCGCTTCCAGAACAAGCCTCTGTCCAAAATAACCGCAGCGTTCATCCAAATCCGCCAATGATTTCTTTCCAACCATTGCAATGTAGTTTTTTGCATTGCTGAACTTTCCGTAGTGTGCCAAAAATGTATCAAAGCACTGGGTATCATCACAAACCAGCTGTATACTCAATCCACTTTCGGCATTGCACTGTTCAATGAGTGAAGCCAGCTTCTTTCGCTCATCCTCCCCTATCGGGATATCTTTATACTGTCTTACGGAATGTCTTTCCTTTATGGCTTCTTTAATATCCATGAAATTCCTTCTCCTATTTCTTCAGCTCTTCCAGCATCTCCTGCGGATTGTCAGCTGCTTTTACCTTGTCCATTGCCTTAACTATGACACCCTTCTCATCGATCAGATATGTTGTCCTTACTACACCCATTGTGACTTTTCCGTAATTCTTCTTTTCCTTCCACACATCGTATGCCTTGATAACCGATAACTCGGTATCCGAAAGAAGTGTAAACGGTAATCCGTAATTCTCTTCAAATTTCTTATGCGATGCGACCGAATCCTTGCTGACCCCAAGAACTACAGCTCCCTTATCGCGGATCTGCGGATACCTCTCGGCGAAACCGCAAGCCTGTTTAGTACAGCCGGAAGTATTATCCTTCGGATAGAAATACAGTATCACTTTCTTTCCCCTGTACTCCGATAAACTGTGCATCTCACCGTTCTGGTCCGGAAGTTTAAAATCCGGTGCCTTTGTTCCTGTTTCAAGCATTGTTTTATCCTCCTATATAAACGACATCTGTTCGTTCTCTATTTTCACATTTACGGGCACAGCCTCTGATTGCAATATATCCCTGTAGTCATCTGAAAACCATTCTTCCAGACGCTCTCCCGGTACGATCAGGGGCATACGCTCATGGATCCTGCTCATTTCCTCTGATGCTTCTCTTGTGATGATCACAAATCTTTCCATTCCGGAACGGATACTGTAGATCCCCGCAAAATATATAAGCTGTTCATCCTGCACGGTTATAGTCGCCTTCTGTTTCTCTTTATCCCATTCATAAAAACCGCTGGCCGGAACCAGACATCGCCTGTTCATCACATCATCGCAAAACATCGGCTTATCATGCAGGCTTTCAGCCCTGGCATTTATCACCAGACCGCTGTTATTCTTCGACGGATATCCCCATGATAAATCTCCGGACTCCAATCCTTTACTGCCTCTGCGGATGATCATTGCCTTCTCCGAAGGATGAACATCTCCTGTATACCTCCGGCTGTCCGCTGCTATCAGAAATGCCGGAAGGTTATCATACATTTTATGTTTGATATAATACCTGCTGCACATTTATGCTTTATCCACCTCTATCTGATTCATGATCTTCCCGATACTGTCATGAAATACCAGATCCGCTTTACCTTCCATCTTAGTCTTAGCTTTATTGATTATCACAAGATACTTCCCATGATACATATGGGCGAGTTGCGCAGCTGATCCTACCTCAAGCGACGTCCCTCCGATAATAAGCAGATCTGCAAAACGGATCAACCCTGTTGCTTCTTCGTATGCTCTCTGTGGAAGGAACTCACCGTACAGTGTCACATCCGGCCGAACCATTTTTCCGCACTCCGGGCAATGCGGTATCGCTTCAGTATTCTCAAAGATAAAATCTTCGCCATATTCCTTACGGCAGCTCACACAGTAACTCCGTAATGCGCTGCCATGGATTTCCCATACCTTCCTGCTCCCGGCTTTCTGATGAAGGCCATCGATGTTCTGCGTGATCACACCATCCAGTTTACCTTTTTCTTCCATCTCAGCAAGCTTTCTGTGTGCATCATTCGGAAGACAGCTGCGACAGTCCAGCTTGTTACGGAAATAGTCAAAGAAGACTTCTGATCTGCGATCCAGACAGTCGTAACTGAGAAGATACTCCGGCTTATAGCTACTGAATTTCTTATCCTTCTTGTGATACAGGCCGTCCTTGCTGCGAAAATCCGGTATCCCGCTCTGCGTAGATACTCCGGCACCACCAAGAAAAACTATATGTTCAGCTTCCTCTATCATTTCGTTGAACACATCAATCTTCTGCTCATCACGCAGAGTATGAAAATACTTTTCTTTTTCTTTCTGTGACGAAAACTCCGGCAACATGGTAAAACTCCCATCTACACCTCAAATTCCACGGTTCCATCCTCGATACGGTATATTGCACCGATCACCTTCAAACCGCGTTTCTCATCCGAAACACTCCGGTATTTCTTTCACTCCTCTTGCACGACACAGGACGGAAGTTGCACCGGAAAATGAAAGTTCATCACCTTCGATATCGGTAACCGTACACCCTGCCTCTTTTGCTATCAGAGCTGCCGCTGCGTAATCCCACAACTGAATCTTAAGTTCAAAATACAGACTGCACCTGCCCATAGCAACACAGCACATATCCCATGCCGCTGTTCCCGATCTTCTGAGATCAACGCATAAAGGCAGAAGCTTTTTTGCAATATCAAAGGATCTTTCTTGCAATTCCGTATAGTACGGAGCCGTTCCGAATACGGAAAGCGATTCTTTCAATGGTGCTTCTGATGACATGATCTTTTCTCCGTTCAGAAATGCTCCCTGACCGAGAACAGCCGAAAACAGCATATCATCATATGGATTATAAACTACAGCCATATACGGCTTTCCGTTGTTCAACAGTCCTACTGAGATCACAGATGGTCTGTAATCATAGATAAAATTGGATGTCCCGTCAATCGGGTCTATTACAAAACAATACCCTTTACTCATCTTGGAAGAAAAAACATCCTGACCGTCTTCCTCTCCCAGAAACTCTGCATCCGGAAACATAGTTTTTAATCTCTCTATCAAAAATGCCTGTATCTTCTCATCCGTCTCCGTACAGAAATTCGCATGGCCTTCCTTTTCCATTATCTTCGGCCGTTTTGCCGACAGCATTATTTCCCCTGCATCTCTTACTGCTTCGATTATACTTTCCACTGTCATTGTATAAATCCTCTGTTCCTTTATTATCTGATATATTAATATCCCTTTATCTTATCTACCAGGTGTTCCAGCGACCGGCCGTTTGCGTAGTTTATCAGATCCTCGCAGAACATCTCTACATTTTTATCAATGGTATAGTCGATGGTCAGGTTACCGGCAACATGAGGAGTGATGAGAAGATTTTTAGTAGTCCAAAGACGACTGCTTTCCGGAAGCGGTTCATTCAGAAAGACATCAAGCGCAGCTCCTGCAAGTCTGTTTTCATCAAGAGCATCTGCCAACGCATCTTCATCTATTGCCGATCCTCTTCCCACGTTTACGACATAACTATCTGAGGGAAGCATACTTATCCTTCCTTCCGAAAGTATTCCCTTAGTTTCAGCCGTAGCAGGAAGACACATTATCAGAAGATCTGTCTCCGGCAGAATCCTGTCCATATCGTCGCTTTTAATAATCTCATCAAAAGCCGCTTCATCACACATCCCGCTTCTGCAGATCCCGATAAGCTTTTTGGGCTCAAAGGCTTTTGCTCTTCTTGCAAAACAACAGCCTATATCACCGGTTCCCAATACTGTGATCCTGCAATCTTTCAAAGATTTCTGCGGCAGGCGGTCTCCCCATTCACCTGAGATCGATCTCCTAAATGTGATCATCATCTTCCGCATCATCATCAGACTTACCATGATGATATGTTCCGCTATGCTGACACCAAAAGCCCCGGCAGAATTGGTAATGATACAGTCCTCATTAGCAAAAGTTCCCGGCTTAAACAGATACTCCACACCGGCCGAAGGAACACACAGCCACTTAAGCTGCTTGCTTCTTGCTGCTGTCCTCATTCCGAATCCATACAGGATCTCTGCATCCTTATAATCCTCCGGTATATCATCCTCTGTCACGGCAAAACAGACATCAGCCCCGATCTTTTCTGCGGTCTCTTTAATGAGCTTAAGATGCTTTTGTTGTAATTCACTGCTCAGAACTATTACTTTCATTTTTTGTAATACACATAGTTTTCTTTTCTGGGTGCAGGGGCTTTTGCAGGTTCAGCTGCATATCCAAGAGCACAGTGGCCGATACCTTCATATTCGCCTTCAATTCCAAGCTCTTTGAGAAGATTCTTTCCGAATTCAGATTCGAATTCTTCTTTTGCCCTGTGGATCCAGATACTTGCGACTCCAAGGCTTTCCGCAGCATTCATCAGATTCCCCATAACAAGGGCGCCGTCATAAACATGAGTAGCCACATCTTTGTTTGCCAATACGATAAGTATTACCGGTGCGCCGTAGAACGGATCAAAACCTTCCTGCCATCCGCCGATCTTTCTGTTTTCCGCAGAGATCTCATCCCTGAGCTTCTTATCCGTTACAGCTATGATAATTGGACTTTGCTTTCCCATACCGGTAGCAGCATAAGTTCCTGCCTTGATGATCGCATCAAGATCCTCATCCTTAACCATATCCGGCTTAAAGTTTCTGCAGCTTCTTCTTGTCTCCAATACTTTCAATGTTTCATTCATCCGTAGATACCTCCTTACGTTATATACAATATCTCATGATATGATTCTAACGAAAAAGACATTAAATAACTTCTTATTATTTGACCTATATGTATCATATTTTGAGTACCCCGGTGTCAGCACGGCGTTTGTCCGTTTTCCAAAAGAGCTATAATACACAACAGGGCTCCCCAATGATAGAATTTATCACTGTTCCAGCTGTCACAGCCTTCACCTGTGATGGCTGAATAGTTCTCATGTACATGTCTGTGTTCTGTCCATTCTTTCATAAACAGTTTGCGGGATTTTTCTGCAAGATCATGTCGCACATCCGATAACACGGTATTTTCCAAAGCCAGATATACAAGAAAGTTGAGAGGTGCCCACACACGTCCGCGCCAGTATTCCTGCTCCGGATATACCGGATCATTTCTCGCTATGGACGGCAGCATCCAGTCTCCATAGAACTCATCTTTATTATAGTAATGTTCTGCAATCCTTTTCTGCCTTTCTTCACTTACTTTTGGAGAAAACAATGCATAAAAATTCGTAGGAGATATCCTTCGTGAAAACTCGCCCGTATCACTTCTGCGATTATAATAGAATCCCTTTTCTTCATCCCAGAGCTTTTCCAGTCCTTCACACGCCTTCTCCAAACGATCATGCAGAGTAGTTGTTTCATCTTCCCTTCCTATTATCCCTGCCAGTTCGATGAGACTTAAACAATCCATGATGTAAAGACCGGTAAGTCCCACATCTTCCAGTTCCAGCCGGTTCGTCTGTTTATTGAACGGAATATCATCATACATGGGCGAATTATCAAGCCCGCTTTCCAACGCTGCTCCGAAACGGTCATTAACTCCGTCGGATTCCCAGCGGTTACCAAACAGCACAGGTATAGGATCACTTCCCCAGCAAAGCGCACCGCTTTCATTCATACGATGTTCGTAAAACCAGCTATTCCATTTGAGAAGATCATCAAACATTTCTTCAACGATCCATTTCTCTTTAAACACCTTATATGTCTTCAGAAGCATGGTACTTCCTACAGGAGGCTGGGAACGATCTGCACTTACCTGTCCTGTTGCATATGCAAGATTTGGAACGAAGCCTTCTTTTGTCTGTTCATTCAATATCTCTTTGAGGTTGCTGTATGCCAGATATCTGTCTCCCCAAGCCGCCATGTATCCTGCAAAGAAATTATCCCAGCAAAAGAGCACATAGCCTCCGCTGCTGATACTCCACAAACGGCTTACCGGAGAGATCACTCTGTCATGCTTCGCATCATATATCGTATCCCAGCCAAGGGCTGACTCCATTGCAAGATACATCTCCTGCAGATCTGCATAGTAGCTGCTCTTCTGCTCATGTTCGCATCTTTTCCTGTCAATGAATTCCCGGATTTGATCAAGCATCATTTCTTTGCCTGCTGAAAAACCGACCGGTCCGTCAAGAATAACCGAAAGAAATGCCGTTTGTACGGGTATATTGTTATCTGTCATTTCCCTTCCGCTTGTATATACGGTATAGGATCTGAGCGGGCTGTGCGATACCAGACTGTTATCCTTTTTCTCCACCCATCCGCTTCGTCCCCAGAGGAATCCTCCTTCTAATACAAGCATGGGCGCTTTCTTTTGTTTCTTAACAGGAGTGATCAGAAGTGCAAGTGTATCACCCTCAGCAGCAGACTCAACTCTGATCTCCATATCACACCACTGAACCGTCATTTCCGTATAACTTCCGTCGAAAGCATGTGCTCCGGGTAATGCGGTTTCAGCAGGTTCCCGTCCATACTCATTCACAAATCTTCCGATAAGTGTCTCTTTCAGATAATGTCCTTCCCGATATTCCTTGAATGCGATATTCAGTGCAAAGCCATCCGGCATATGCACATGAGAAAGGACGCTTCGCACGTTCCATGTACGCCAGCCTCTGATGTATTGTTTTTTGATCTCTTCATATTTCATACTGCAGACTCCATGATCTCATCCTGACACAGGCATTAAAAAAAGTATATACACGTATTTTATCATACTATAAAGAGTATTACTATAAAACAGCCTCCCGGCATATACCGGGAGGCTGTCCTTACGTCTTTGCTTTTATCATGCTGTTTAAGGATCATCCTTCAATAGCTATCAGTTTTTTCTCAGGTACTTTTGCGGGCTCTTTCTTAGGAAGGCTCAGCTGCAGCACGCCGTTTTCGAATTTGGCTTTTATCTCCTCTTCAGTGATCTCCTCGCCGACATAGAAGCTTCTCGTCATCGAACCGGCATAACGCTCCTGACGGATCAGTTTGCCTTTCCTGTCTTTCTTCTCCTTGTCCAGACCCTTGGCTGCATTAACTGTCAGATAGCCATTCTCAAGGGAAAGATTGATCTCATCTTTTTTGAAGCCCGGCAGATCGATATCCACTTCGTATCCGTCGTCATGCTCATGGACATCCGTTTTCATCACATTGGCTGCATGTTTACCGTACAGCTTTCTGTCGATGTCGGGGAAATCCATCCTCGGGAAGTCCATCCAATCGTCCAGTAATCTTTCTCCAAAAATACTCGGTAGTAACATAAGTCATCCCTCCTTCACATAAAAACTATAAACTATAGGTTTCATGAGCAAGGGGAAGGAGTGTTTGGATCCATTTTCCCGGATCTTCTCTGTTTCCTTTGTTCTGGCTACGTTATAGCACTAATTGTTAGCCAAGTCAATAGGTGAGTGCTAATAATCTGTGAATCTTTTGTGTCCTATTTTTCCTCAAGGTATTTGTATAACAGCTTATACAGCTGCTCTGCTTCTTTCTTTGTCAGGGATGAACCTGCGGCAGCAAGTTTAAGCGGTATATCCTTACACTTTGCCTTAAGTGCATTTCCCTTTTTGGTTATACAGATGTTGGTGACTCTCTCATCCTCTTTAGAACGGGCTCTTGTGATATAACCGTTTTTCTCAAGATGCTTAAGAAGCGGCGTGAGAGTTCCTGCATCCAGATGAAGTATGCTCCCCAGCTGTCCTACATTCACGCTCTCTTTTTCCCACAGTACCATGAATACGACGTACTGTGTATATGTAAGCCCCAGCGGTTTCAGATACGGCGTATATGCTGCCACGATCTTGCGTCCGCAGGCATACATCGGAAAACATAATTGATTTTTAAGTAAAAGCTGTTCGTACTCCTGTGCCATAATCTGTCTCCCTAAGTTTCATATTATATTTACAACAATTCCTCAATAAACTTGTCTACCTTATCCATTTTTACGGTAGGTTCAAATCTTGCTACTACTTTGCCCTCACGATCTACCACAAATTTCGTGAAGTTCCATTTGATCTCGGGATTGTTCTTGTAGTCCTTATCTATCGTTGCAAGCATTGCACTCATAGTCAACGCTGTTGCACCTTTTCCGAAGCCTTCAAAGCCTTTCTGCTCCTTCAGATATTTAAACAGGGGGATCGCCGTATCGCCGTTCACATCCGACTTCTTCATCTGGGGAAACTGTGTCTTATACTTCAGCTGGCAGAACTCGTGGATCTCTTCATCAGTTCCCGGTGTCTGTCCCGCAAACTGGTTGCAGGGTACATCGATCACTTCAAATCCTCTGTCATGATACTTTTCATACATGGCTTCAATGGCCTTATAATGTGGTGTAAAACCACAGCCTGTTGCCGTATTTACGATCAATACTACCTTTCCTTCATAATCTTTCATTGATATCTCTTCGCCCGTCGATGCTGTAACACTCAGTTCATAAAAGTTCATGGTCACGTCCTCCTTTGGCTTTTTTGATTTTATTGTTTTGTCATATTATATTTTATCATATATAATTTGTCAAGAGATTTATATGATAAACATGCTGCGGGAAAATGATCAATATCAGATTTATCGTTTACGGGTGGAGATACGGATGCTCAGATCATACAGCTTCCGGGCCAGAGCCATATCTTTGGACCGCTTTGATGATCTTGCGATCCTGCATTTGTAAAAGTATTGTCCTGTTATATTCTTTACGGAATCATCAGTGGCAAGGAATATTGCCGTACGGGCTCCCTCCATGGGTGTCTGGAAAAAGGGTTTTAGCATTCCTGTTATGGTTTTGCCAAACCCGGTTTCACGGTCAATCCCGATATTGGTAGCAACAGCCCCAGGATGACAGCAATTTACAGTTATCCCTCTCTTTTTCAGACCTCTTGCAAGTTCCCTTGTAAACAAAACATTTGCAAGCTTGCTCTGCGAATATGCTTTAACAACGTTGTAGCCTTTTGTCAGATTGATATCATCAAAATGGATCTTTCCTACCTTATGAGCCCCGGATGCAACATTAACGATCCTTGAACCCTCTCCCATCATTTTGATCAATCCCATGGTGAGAAGAAAGTGTCCCATATGATTAATACCAAATTGTCTCTCAAGCCCTTCCTTTGTCTCCTGTCTGTCAAGAGAAATAAAACCGGCATTATTCACCAGTATATCTATCCTCTCATACTTCCTCCTGACAAGCCTGACAAAAGCTCTTATAGAATCAAAATCTCCCAGGTCGCACAGGATCAGGTCCAGTTTTCTGCTATTTACTTCAGACAGCTTTGCTAATGCCTCTCTGCCCCTCTTCTCATCCCGGCAGAGCATTATAACCGTTGCTCCTTCATCACTCAGAGCTTCAACAGTAGCCATGCCCATTCCGGAATTTGCACCGGTAACTATCGCGGTTTTTCCATCTAATTTTCTCATAATAACCCCGGCTTTCAGATAACGATTTTTTTCATTACTTCAGGTATGATGCAGTTTATTTTTCCCGGATACTTTGCATCCATGTAGTCTGCAAAAGCCTGAGGATCCCCGCTGTTATCAGCGAACATATCCCAATGCCCGGGAATGACGATCTTCGGCATTAGCTCTCCTGCAAGATCTGCCGCCTCCTGATAAGTCATGTTTCCGATACAATTCTCACGATATCTTTTGGCATCACGTCCGTTAATGGGAAGCAGCTGTATATCAAACTTTCCAAAGCTCTTCAGTTTAGGCATCATTCCTTCATATCTTACCGTATCTCCTGCGTGATGTATCCTGACATCTCCGATCTCAATGATGTACTGCAGATACGGAGAAAGACCTGTTTCCGGATCTCTGTCAAGGAACTCATGGGCTGCCGCTATCGCATGTATTGTTATATCCCCAAGCTTTACAGACTCTCCGTCGTTTAATCCTATTGCATTCTCAGGACCGACACCATCAGCGATCACTGCACTCTGATGTGCTTTCGGAAAAACAAACTTTGCATCCGGATTATTCCCTGCCCATATTTTCCATGCTTCATGGTCAATATGATCCAGATGATCGTGTGTTCCGAGGAAAGCCTTTATCCCTGTCAGCTCATCGGCAGGTATCGGCGGCATGGTTCGTCTTCCTTCAAAAGGACTCGCAAAATAATCCATACACAGTTTCATCTCTCCGGCCTTTATAAGCAGACCCATCTGACCAAGCCAGTATAATTCAACTTTTCTGCTTTCTCCCAAAACGTGCTCCTTCCTTTCAACGTCAGAATTTTATCTTCAGAACCGCCTTCGTCGGCTTTTCGACTTTTTCTGAAAACGCTGTCCCGTCTTCAGGTCTGCCTGATATGTCACCGTAATGCACAGGTATTACATATTCGGGACTTATCTCTTTTGTAAGTTCCACTGCTTTCTTCACATTCATCGTATAGAAACCGCCTATGGGTAACAAAGCTATATCACATTTAACAGCGCCGGCTTCTTTGATCTTATCTATATCCCCTGCTATGTATATGCGTTTTCCGTCAATATGAAGAACGTAACCTGCCCATCCCGCAGACTTCGGATGAAAGGGTTTTAATATGTTATACATCGGAACCGTTTCAAACTCTATGTCTTCCAGCTTATGAGATGTTGATGGTTTCACAGTATAAATCTTTCCGACAGTTCCGGCTTTTTTAGCGGCAGTTTTTTCCATCTTTTCGGGTACGATAAGAATGGTTTTATCGTTTGAAACTTTTTCTATATCTTCAGGTGAAAAGTGATCATAATGATCATGTGTGATAAATACATAGGCAGCATCGTGAGATGCTTCACTGATCTTGAAAGGATCGATACAGATATTACCGCAGGCTGCTTTTATTCTTATACTGTTCTGTCTGAATACCTCGATGTTATCGATCATGTAATATATCCCCCTATATAAATGTTTTCACAAGACTCATCATCTTTGACAGGTTTATAAGATCCGTTTCCGTATTTCCGATCTCAAGCGAGTGATTTGCTCCTGCTATCAGATGAGCCTCTATCTTCTTCTCAACACAGATCTCTTCAATCTTAGTGTGATCTGCCAGAGGATCATTATCACCATAGAATGCCAGACCGTAGTCCCCTGCAAACCCGCCAAACTGAACAACCGGAGAAAAATATATCTGCTTAGCTTTTAAGGCATTCATTTTTGCATAATATGCAGCAACAGCTGTTCCGATACTTTTGGAAACAAACAACAGCTCATCTTCTGAAGATATTTCCATTTCAGACAGAGTCTTAAGAGGTATCTGCATAGTTTTCTCAAACAACTCCTTCATCTTTTCGGGATCTCTCAGATCGGCTTTATCCCAGGCTATAGAAGAAAAATCGATATATACCGGCTGATATCCGGCCTCCTTTGCAATCTTCATGCTGTAATAAAGCAGCGGCTTATCCTTGTGATAACCTATTCCCGGAAAAAGAACAGCAAGCTTTGACATTTCCAACATCCTCCATCTCCTGTCACTACCGTATATTCTATCACACAAATCGCATCATAGCTATAAAAACAGCCCTCCATGCTATCTGCAAAAGCTATTCCCCGTGTAGCAATAAATCTGCTATAATACAGCTATGAGGCTTATCACACAGATAAAAACCGGGTATAAGAATATCAACTACGGAAGGGATATCTTCGGCGGTATAGTGATAGCGCTGGTTTCCATTCCCATATCCATGGGCTATGCACAGATCGCCGGACTGCCGCCGGTGTACGGTCTGTACGGATCATTTCTTCCGATTCTGATATATGCTTTTCTCTCAACATCAAAACAGTTTGTTGTAGGCGTGGATGCAATGCCTGCAGTGATCGTTTGAAGTATGCTCGCTCAGATGGGTATTACTGCCGGTTCGAAAGAAGCTCTGTTACTTGTCCCTTTTATGACGCTGCTGACTGCGGTCTGGTTTCTTGTCCTGTATCTGCTGAAAGCCGGCCGTATCGTAAAGTATGTTTCCACTCCGGTAATGGGCGGTTTCATCTCTGGTGTGGGGTTAACCATCATACTTATGCAATTTTCCAAACTCTTTGGAGGCGATCCCGGGCTTCCCGTTACCGTCATCATGATGGTTCTCGGAGCCCTGCTTCAGATCTTTTTCCGGCTTGACAGTTTCGGTGTAAAACTGATGGCTGAAGTCATTCCCCGGCTATGTGATCAGAGACGGCCTGCCGCACTTTGCATTAAACGAACTCAATGCTTTCTTTGACAGACTTCCCGATCTCATAATGCAATCCCTTGGTATAGCGGCTGTTATAACGGCACAGACTCTTCTGGCCTCCGGAAACTATGCACGTAAATATCAGGATACTCTGGATAACAATGCGGAACTCCTGGCTTATGGCGCAATGAATCTCGCAAGCGCCTTTTCCGGATGCTGCCCGATCAACGGCAGTGTATCACGCAGCGGTATAGCAGATTCCCAGGGTGTAAGATCCCAGCTTATGTCTGTATCCGCAGGACTGACAATGGTATTGATCCTTCTTTTCGGAACACCGCTGATCAAATACCTTCCCGTTCCCGTACTTACCGGGATTGTGATAACCGCTCTCATCGGCATACTGGAACTTAAGCTGGAGCGGAAACTCTGGCATAACGGAAAAAACGAATGGATAGTCTTTATGATAGCTTTCCTCGGAGTAATGTTCTTCGGGACCTTATACGGCATCATCATCGGTGTGGTGCTTTCCTTCGGTGAGACAGCCATACGAAGCGTAAGCCCGCCCACTGCTTTTGTCGGACGTATCCCCGGACACGGTAACTTCTATTCCCTTAAGCGCAATTCCGCTGCAAGACCTATAAAGAACACAGTAGTCTATCGTTTCAGCGGAAACCTCTTCTTTGCTAATATAGAACTCTTCTGTGATGAGATAGAAGGTGCGATAAAAGAAGATACCCACCAGATAGTGGTGGATGCACGCGGTATAGGAAGTATTGATATGACCGCTGTCGAAAGACTCATACAGCTCTACACGGATCTTCGTGAAAGAGGCATACTCTTTTATCTGACCGAACATGACGGATCCTTGAATGACCAGCTGCGCAGCCTGGGCGGTAATATCCTTATAGAAGAAGGAGCAGTGCGCCGCACCATCACCCTGGCTCTGAGAGATGCGGGACTCGAGAAACCTTACGAGCTGGAAACCGTAGAGAAAAAAGATCTTTCCGAAACAGCAAGGATTCGTATAATGGATATCGGAACAGCAGTGGAAGCAGAAGAAAGACTTTCCGAATTTGAATGGCTGTTTGGCAAAGAAGCAGAAGAACGGATGGAAGTTCTGGCCCGCAGTATAGCTGACGAGCTGGCTCTGACCGAAGGGCATTATGATGAGCTGGAAGCAAAAGTACTGAACAATGAAGGCGTACGTACCTCCTGGGGTATGCTTGGGCGTTTTGATGAAGACGAATTCTGGGATCTTCTTGAAGTACGCTTAGAAGAACTGAAAGCAGAGGGGCGGATAAGTGCTGAACTTACCGCACGTATAGAACGTCATATCGAAAGACGCAGGGCTTTCGGCCAGGAACGTCTCAGCCGGATAAATCCTCAGGCCATTCATCTTCTTAACAAGCATGAAAGAGTGATCCGTAATTACATTAAAAACAAACATCCGAAGGAATATGAATCTTTCCTTCGGATGCGTAAAGACCGTAAATCATAAATACCGGGACTGCAGGTATATTTCCGTTACCGCCGATCAGTATACTGTTATACCGCTTATACAGGTATCATCATATTTTTCCCCTGCAGATGCTCCCGTGATCGTTATCACGATCGTATCCGTCACCACGGGTTTTTCCAGTTCCAGCTTTGTATTGTTTATATCTGCCAGATCTTCACTTGTATAACCCTCACACCAATAACCGGACACTTCGTTTTTAACAACATTTCCGTTACCGAAATCCGCGCTCGTTTCGGTCACGATACCGTTATCCCTGTACTGTTCGTAACTTGCCGTATATCCGTTACAGATAACAACACCATATACGGATGAAGGTTTATCCAGATGAATGACTATTGTCTCTCCGACACCTGTTCCCTTAACACCTTCAGCCCATATGGTCGCAGGATCATCATCCGTCAGATTGTTTCCCGAATATGTCTTATCTCCCGATGGCGGAAGTTCTGATGAAGTCTCAACAGAAACAATATTTATCTTCTCATCCCGGTATCTTCCGTAAAGCAGTGTAACTCCGTATCTGCTGTCCGTATTTTTAGCAAAGAGTATATCGGCATATGCAATGAATTTCTGGTCTCCTCCGTTACTCTCATAAAAAGACGGTCCCGTAAAGAGAATATGATCATCATCCTCAAAATACTGCATATGTTCCACTCTGTGCCAGGGTTCCCCGTCGGCAAAAAGCGGGTAGATATACCCGTTTTCAACACGCTCGTATTCATACGGAACAAAACCTTCTTCTCCGTAAAAATCCCTGAACAGCTTCTCTGCTTCCTCAACAGGTATGGCATACTCATCATTTACCGTAGTCATTATCTTTTCATAAAGAGCAGTCTCTCCCCATATGACACTGTCTATTATCTCAGAACGCAGTGACGCTCTGTCTGCGTTATCCATTTCAGAAAAGATCATACCGTCCCTGTCAAGGATACGGGAGAAGACTGCGCAGGAAGCCATCTCTGTAAGAACTTCCTCATCCGTCGGGATAACGGCTTCGGTCTTCCTTAAGGCTTCGATCCTCTCTTCGCAATCGGCTTTGGTTAAGCCCTTCTGCTCTTCTATAACTTCCGGAGTCGGGGACGGCTGCTCAGGTTCAGGATCACTGTTGTTCCCGGCATCAGTGGACGGGGTCACGGCTTCATCAGCAGGTGCAGTTTCCGTGTTATCAGTGCTTCCGTCATTGTCATGACCACAGGCCGTAAGATTAAACGCCAATACGGATACCAATGATATTGACAACAATCTTCTTAATATCTTCGTCTTCATTTTACCAGTTCCAGTGTCTGTCTTGCGATGGAGAGTTCTTCATCGGTAGGCACTATCATAACCGTTACTTTTGATCCGGGATTTGATACTATCATCTCTTCACCGCGGATCTTCAATTTCTCATCATCCACTTCAGTATCGAAAAACTTAAGATAAGGAGCCACGCGGCTTCTGACACCGTAGCTGTTCTCACCTATACCTGCGGTGAATGCGATCACATCCACGCCCTGCATAGCCATTGCATATGCACCGATGTATTTTGCCACATGATAAGCATAGGTATCAAGTGTCATCGCTGCCAGCTCGTTTCCGTTATCCGCTGCATCACAGAGATCACGGAAGTCACTGGAGAGGTTGTCCGAAAGTCCCAGCACACCGGACTTCTTGTTAAGTATCGTGTTCATTTCGGAAACAGTCTTTCCTTCTTTCTCACAGATGAAATCAATGATAGCCGGATCCAGATCACCGCTTCTGGTTCCCATCATCAGACCTTCAAGAGGAGTCAGACCCATGGAGGTATCAACACATTCACCGTTCTTTACAGCTGAGATACTTGCTCCGTTTCCTAAGTGGCATACGATTATCTTCAGATCTTTTCTGTCTTTACCGAGTATCTCGGCAGCACGCTTTGATACATAATCATGGCTGGTTCCGTGGAAACCGTAACGGCGGATCTTATACTTTCTGTAATATTCATAAGGTATACCGTACATATATGCCTTCTGGGGCATGGTCTGATGGAATGCGGTATCAAATACGGCTACCTGGGGAACGCCCGGCATATTCTTTTCGCAGGCATGTATGCCTATGAGATTGGCGGGATTGTGAAGAGGTGCAAGTGCACTCAGCTCTTCGATATCCTTTATCACTTCATCATTGATAAGTACTGCCTTTGTAAATTTCTCACCGCCGTGTACCACACGGTGTCCTACTGCACCTATCTCGGAAAGGGAAGCTATGACGCCGTGGTCTTTATCGGTAAGTGCTTCGATCACCATCTTTACTGCTACGCTGTGATCACTCATCGGCGCTTCTATCACTACCTTTTCTTTTCCCGAAGGTGTGTGGGTAAGTACCGATCCTTCTATTCCTATACGCTCCGCAAGTCCTTTTGCAAGTACTTTTTCGCTGTCCGAATCTATCAGCTGGTACTTAAGGGAAGAACTTCCGCAGTTTATAACAAGTATGTTCATTATAGTGTCCTCCTTGGTATTATAAACTCCTTTTATGCACAACTATATATTATACCACAATCCCGTCATGAATAACAGTTTCTCAGGTAAGGGCCGCAGTTATTATCGCCATTGAATATACTTCCAGAGCATTGCATCCCCTGGAAAGATCATTGACCTGGGCATTAAGACCCAGAAGTATCGGACCGAACGCCTCAAAATTTCCCATACGCTGGGCAATCTTATATCCTATATTTCCTGCGTTGATATCCGGGAAGATAAAGGTGTTTGCGTATCCGGCTACATTAGAACCCGCAGCCTTCTGTCTGGCAACGCGGGGTGAAACAGCCGCATCAAACTGAAGCTCTCCCTCTATCGGAATGTCGGGAAATTCTTCTTTTGCCTTTGCCGCAGCATTTCTCATCTTCTCAACGGAATCACCTTTGCCCGAACCAAGTGAAGAATAGCTTAAGAAAGCAACCTTCGGATCTATACCGAAGAGTCTTGCACACTTAATGGTCTCACCGCAGATCTCAACCAGTTCATCTTCAGAAGGCTGTATATTGATCGCACAGTCTGCCATCGCCAGTACTTCGTTCTCACCTGTTGCACCGGGACGCACCAGTATGAAACAGGAAGAAACTATGCTGTTCTCCGGCTTGGTCTTTATTATCTGCAGAGCAGGTCTTACCGTATCGGCTGTGGAATAAGTCGCTCCCCCGAGAAGACAGTCTGCCTCACCCATCTTTACCAGCATGGTGCCGAAATAGTTGCGTTCTCTCATCATCTTCTCGGCTTTCTCTATAGTCATGCCTTTAGCCTTACGGATCTCATAGAACTCGGTGATGACATCCTGCCTGCGTTCATAGGTAAGCGGATCGATCACCTGCGCACCGCGGATGTTGTAACCCGCTTCCTCTGCGGCTTCGGCCACTTCCTTCTCATTGCCTAACAGTATCGGCTTTAAGAAATTGGATGCAAGCAGACGTGAAGCTGCTTCAAGTATTCTGGGATCCTCACCTTCCGTAAATACTATCCTTTTCGGATCCTTCTTCAATTTGTCGATCATTGCACCAAAACCAAACATCCCCCATACCTCCTGTCAGATATTGAAATACCTCGCTGCATTGTAATATGAGATCCCTTCAACGATCTTTTTAAGTGATCTCTCGTTGTTCGGATATTCTCCGTCTTCTACCCATTTACCTATAAGATTGCAGGCAATACGCCTGAAATAATCATGTCTCGTATAAGAAAGGAAGGATCTTGAATCGGTAAGCATGCCTACGAAATTACCGAGCAGTCCCAGATTACCGAGCGCTTTCATCTGCTCTTCCATTCCATCCCTGTTATCAAGAAACCACCAGGCAGCACCAAGCTGCATCTTTCCCGGAACTTCAGGAGACTGGAAACCGCCGAGGCAGGTAGTTATCTGGTTAAAGTCATTATGATCAAGAGAGAATACGATCGTCTTGGGCAGTTCCTCCGTCTTATCCAGCTCGGAGAAAAAGGCAGCCAGTTCATCATAGCAGTTACTCTTTGCTATCATATCGTAACCGGTATCCGGTCCCTGCATTGTACACACTCTCTCGTTGATATTTCTTGAACAGGAGAAATGTATCTCCATGACTATATTATCCTTATGATATTTCTTTGCAAGAGCGGTAAGCAGTTTGGTCTGATAAACTTCCGCTTCTTCTTTGCTTAACTTTTCTCCTGCCATGGCTTTTTTAAAAGCAGCGTCAGCCTCTTCCATACTGCCTTTCCTGAACATAACGTAATCCAGACCGTGATCGGATGCCTTACATCCGTTTGCCTTGAAATGATCAAGCCTCTCGTAAAGCGCATCTATCACTTCCTGTACTGATGTAAGCCTGTCTTTTCCCACGCTTGCAGCCAGTTTAGCTATATAAGCCGCAAACCCGTCCTTTGTGATATTGACTGCCTTATCCGGTCTGTAAGAAGGCCTTACCATAAAGCCGAGGTCCTCTTTAGCCAGCTTTTCATGCCACTCCAGACTGTCTGTCGGATCATCTGTCGTGCCGATGAACTTAACATTTGACTTACGTATGATCCCGCGTACACTGAGTTCCGGATCATTCTTCAGCATCTCCGATGTCTTATCCCAGATCTCTTTTGCGTTGTCTTCTGTCAGAGCCTCCTCTATGCCGAAATACTTTTTAAGTTCCATGTTGGACCAGTGATACATTGGATTGCCTATTGCCATTTCAAGAGCTTTTGCAAATTCAAGAAATCTTTCATAAGCAGGTGCATCACCTGTCACCTTATCTTCACTTACTCCGTTGGATCGCATCAGGCGCCATTTATAATGATCACCCGCATATGAACCGTCAGGCTGTCTGCCTCCGAGCCACAGCTGGGCGATGTTTTCAAAATGGCGGTCTTCATATATTTCCTGCGGTGAGATATGACAATGATAATCTATGATAGGCAGATTTTCCGCATAATCATGAAACAGATGCTTTGCCGTATCATTGTACAGCATGAAATCCTTATCCATAAAAGTTCTCAATTTATCATCCTCCTATATCGGTAGTACCTCTTTCTACAAACTCACAGGAGATCACTACCTTTTTATTCTCGACGGGATCTTCGTTTTCCAGCACTTCGATCATCCTTTTCACGGTATCCCTGCACATCTTCTCGGTCTTGTTGTCTATGCTTGACAGCTCAGGCTCACACACCCTGACCAGTCCCGAATTGTTATAACCTACTATCTCCAGCTCTTCGGGAAGCTTTCTTTTTGCCGTATTTGCATATTTCACCGCACCTACCGCAATGATATCATTTGCAGCTATCACGGCATCAAAACTTTTTTTTCTCGAAAGCAGTGCATCCCTTACGCCGTAGATGGTATTCCTGACATGTATCATCGAGCTTTCGTCTGCTTCAATTCCGCATTCTTTCAATGCCCGTTCGAAACCTTTTCGTTTCTTCAGCGCACTGTAAGAACCCGAATCCGTGAGAAACACAGGCTTTCTGCGTCCTTTCCGTATCAGCTTCTTTGTCACTTCATATACAGCTTCCTCGTCAGCGTTAACACTGCTGTATATGTTTGCACCCTCTACATATCCGTTTATCGTAAATACCGGAACCTGCGCTGCTGCCTTCCTGATGTATTCCGTTTCATCCGGATTCCTTCCGCTGCCCGCATAGGTAGAACCAAGGAAAATAAGCGCATCCACACTTTTTGAAAGCAACATCTCTGCATGTCTCTGCTTGCCTTCCTGCTCAAAACCGCTGCAGCTTAAGATGCAGTCGTAGCCGTTTTCCGACAGTCCCTTTTCGATCCAGGCAACCGCCGCAGACATGTAAGGATCCGAAATATCAGGCACAAGTATTCCAACCGTGTGCATGGTATGCAGGCCCAGACCCTGTGCGAAAGCATTGGGTGTGAAGTCTTCTCTTTCTATGACTTCCATCACTTTCTTTCTTGTCTTTTCGCTTACCTTATCGGAGCCGTTCATGACACGGGATACCGTAGCTATCGATACCCCTGCCATCTCTGCTATATCATATATATTGACCTTGTCTTTTTTCATCCGCTCACTGAGATGACGATACAAAATACATAATATCGCTTATCTCCCTTTCCCTGTTCCAGTCCGGACGGTTGTACATCACTCCGCCGAACACTATCTCGCCTGTACCGCCGCCATCCATAGCATAAGCCCTGGTACATCCCTTAAGGGCCATCACACTTGTCTCTTCCGCAAGTGTTGCAACACTGTGACCATACTCATAGTTCATGGTCATTATCAGGAAATGTCCTCTTTCAAAACAGCCAAGGGCGCAGCGCGAGTAATTCTGGTGGATCTCTCCCAGAGCATAGGCAGCCACTGCCCTTGCCTGACCGTTATCAACGATTATGGGTCCGAAGGTCATACCGAAATTAACATTGTTATCCGCGATATATTTCTGCATTTCTTCGATCGTCTTGATCTGTCCCGCATAGGTCATCAGCATGTCGCCGCCGTAGGTGATATAACAGGTATCAAGATTCGGATCGAACCTGCAAATGCTTCCGGCGTAGATTATCGTGCCCACAGATCTGTATGCATAGAAATCAGCCGTCGATGCTACCACAGCTCCCACCTGGGCCGACATCTGTGTAGGTGTCTGGCGTATCGGTGAACCGTACATATCACCGGTGAGCTTTCTTCTGAACTGAGACCCGTCCCTTATCACTACTTCGGTAAAAGTACAGAGCCTGCCTGCTATTGATTCCTTCCAACCCACAGCCAGTATACTGTCATCGCTGTATGCTTTAAGCGGTGCCCCGGCATAGGGGACTGCCGATGAATATACCATCTTTTTCCCTGCTGCCAGCGGAGATGCTGCTATCACGCTGCTTAACTGTGTGGGATCCGTAGTAGTGAGAAAACCTGCCGCATCGGGCGGATTAGCCACCACTGTTGCCAGTCCTCCTGCAGGCTTTACATTAAATGAAAGAGAAGGATTATCCCGCTTCGCTTCCAGGATCTTATCGGCAACTCTTCCTTCCTTCATCCCGAAGTTAATGTAATGATCGACGTAAAGTCTCCAGTTATTTGCAAAAGCTGCCTGCAGATCTGGATAGTTGCTTCTGTAATACTGCGGATTAAACTTGGCCGAAGGCTGTCTTCCTTCTTTGATACCGTAGTTCAGATAATGCTTATACAGCTTATCCGCATCACGTCCGCAGCCGGCTCTCAGCTCCGGATATTTTTCCACATAGTAATTTGCATCAAACACCACGCTGTAATCAGCCTGAGCTTCCGCATATATCGCATTCCCCATAAACTCTCCGATGCTTACCGCGGGAGTCATCAATCCGAGGAATAATCCCAGTATCCTTCTGACTACTCTTTTTCTCATATACTTTTCCTGAGCTCTGCAGCTTCCTTTACTTTTTCTTTTATCTCATCAAACTTCCCTGCTTTGATCATATCGCCCTTTACCATCCATGATCCTCCGCAGCAGAATATCTTATCATCCTTAAGATAATCCGACACGTTGTCTGCATTGATGCCGCCGGTAGGCATGAAACGGAGTTTTGTGAGAGCAGCTCCTATAGCCTTGATCATCTTCAGTCCGCCTGCATTTTCAGCAGGGAAAAACTTCACATGTGTAAGTCCCAGCTTAAGTGCCTTCGTCATCTCGCTTGCTGTCTGGGTTCCGGGACATACGGGTATATCACGTTCAAGACAGTACTTTACTATCTCTTCATCAAGCCCCGGAGCCACTATGAACTTTGCACCTGCTGCCACTGCACGATCAACCTGCTCCGTAGTGAGCACGGTACCTGCACCTACCAGCATATCAGGAAAGTTCGAGGACATGATCCTTATGGATTCCTCTGCTGCATCGGTACGGAAAGTCACTTCCGCAGCAGGCAGTCCGCCCTCCATAAGAGCTTTGCCGAGAGGCTCTGCATCTTTTGCATCGTTAAGTACCACTACAGGTATTATTCCTATCTCTTCGAATCTGCTGAATACTTCATCTGTCTTTGCGCTCATTTTTTATCTCCCTATCTTTTTACTCTTGCACCGGCTCCGCCCATTATCGCTTCCACTTCTTCTTTGGATGCCATGGATGTATCACCCGGTGTAGTCATGGCAAGTGCACCGTGTGCAGCTCCGTAATTTACAGCCTTCTCGGGATCCTGTGTGGTCATCAGTCCGTATACCAGACCTGAAGCGAAAGAATCTCCGCCGCCTACCCTGTCCATGATCTCCAGTCCGTTGTATTCCTTGGACATGTAAATTTCTCCGTTGGCCCAGCACATAGCTTTCCAGTCGTTCACCGTTGCGGTCTTTACCGTACGGAGTGTAGTAGCCACTGCCTTGAAATTCGGATAGGTCTTTGCAGCTTCACCTATCATCTTTCTGTAACCTTCCAGGTTCAGTTCCTTCAAGTTCTCGTCATTTCCCTCAATCTCAAATCCCAGGCAGGCCGTGAAATCCTCTTCGTTTCCTATCATCACATCAACATACTTTGCCACTTCCCTGTTCACTTCCTGGGCTTTGGCCTGTCCGCCGATGGCACTCCACATGGAAGGACGATAGTTAAGATCGTAACTTACGACTGTTCCGTATTTCTTTGCTGCCTTGCACGCCGCGATAACGGTCTCGCAGGCCTGTTCAGACAGTGCTGCATATATTCCGCCGGTATGCAGCCAGCGTACTCCCAGCTCTCCGAATATATGATCGAAATCAAAATCTGCTGCCGTTGCCTGTGATATAGCGGTATTGGCTCTGTCCGAGCAGCCGACTGCTCCTCTGATACCAAAACCTCTTTCGGTAAAGTTCAGACCGTTCCTGCATATGCGGCCTATGCCGTCCGTCTTTTTCCAATAAATAAGCGAAGTGTCAACGCCGCCCTGTTCTATCAGGTCCTTCATCAGGCGCCCCACTTCGTTATCTGCAAAAGAAGTTATAACTGCCGTATTCAGTCCGAAACATTTATGAAGTCCGCGGATAACATTATATTCTCCGCCGCCTTCCCAGGCGGTAAACTGCCTTGCCGTTCTGATACGGCCTTCGCCGGGATCCAGGCGGAGCATTATCTCACCGAGAGATACTGCATCATATTTACATTCACTACTGTTTCTTAATTTGAGATCCATAGAAATCTATCCTCCTGTTTCGCGCCCGTTCAAGAAAAAGGGCGTACGTTTTTACACATACACCCTAAATATTATATGCCGCCCAGACCAAAGTCAAGACAAAATGTAACCGTTTACATAGGCTATTCTTCGTCTGCTCCGGGGAGTTCAAAATCCTTAACCAAAAGCGTTGACAGCTCAGCTTCGGGCTCTGCCACGAGACGCCTTGACTGATTCAGTATCGCCTGCTCCACCATGTTCCTTGCAAGTCGTCCGTTTCCGGCATCTGCGGCTCTTACAGCCTGCACTCCGTCAAAGAATTCGGTAAGGGGTGCGTCTGCCTCTGCATCAATGGTATAGCCCTTAGATGAAGCAATGGACTTTGATATCTTAAGCAGTTCTTCACCGGTATAGTCCGGGAAGTTGATAACATTCGGGAATCGGCTCTTCAGACCTGAGTTGGAAGTCAGGAACTGTGACATCTCGTAAGAATAACCTGCCAGTATCACTATAAGGTTTTCACGGTTATCTTCTATGCCCTTCACCAGCGTATCTATCGCTTCAAGTCCGAAGGTATCGTCCTTTCCGCGATAAAGGCTGTAAGCCTCATCTATAAAGAGCACACCTCCTATGGCTGATGTCAGCACCTTCTGGGTAAGAGGAGCCGTGTGACCCACATACTTTCCTACCAGATCGGCTCTTGATACTTCCACGAGCTGTCCGCCGCTGAGTACACCGATGGCTTTCAGATATTTGCTTATGATCCTTGCGATCGTTGTCTTTCCGGTTCCGGGGCTTCCGGTGAAGATCATATGCTTGCTCACTCCGCCGGTCTTTAAGCCTTCTTCTTCCCTTCTCTTCTGCACCTTGTAGTATTCTTCCAGGCCGAGTACATATTCCTTTATCTCTTCAAGGCCTACGATAGCATCTATCTCCTCGCGTATCTTATCTATCTCACCCTTATATGCACCGGGAAGCAGAGCGAAGAGTTCCGTCTTCTCCTCACCGTTTACCGCAAGTATCTTTTCATCCTCGGCTTCCAGATTAAGCTTTGCATCGCTGCTGAAGGTCCCTTCCAGTCTGGCCTGTGCAAGAGCCTTGGTCACCTTAGCATAGAAGTCCAGCACGCCCTTTACCCCGGCCTGTTTTTCGGAACATTTTACCGCATAGGCTGTGAATGTATCAGAAACACTCAGCTCATAGGTGAATCTGTCTTTTGCCAGCTTAATGAGTTCTTCATTTTCTCTTTCTGCGATCTTCTTTATCACATCCTCTTCGGGTTTTCCGGTTTCACATATATCACCGAGTGCGTCTACAAAAGGCGCTCCCATTATACCTGCTGCCTTGGTCAGGGATGTTTTGGATATGAACACCAGGTACTTGTCTTTTGCATTTATGCTTCCCACCGTATCGGATGCAAGTGAATTCTGCACGCCTATCATCTGTCCGTCTTTTAAAATGTATCTCTCGGGCAGCATGAACTCGCCGTTTGTTACCAGCGATGCGATATGTATAAGGAAAGAAGGATGGCAGTTTTCAAAATTCTCGAAGATTATCACCTGCTCGTCTCCCGCAATGGCAGAATACATATCCTGCAGGAATATCTTTTCCATAGTAGCATCAGTGTAAATTCCGAGGTCCACCGTTTCGGTCTTCTCACTCTTCAGCACATTTCTCTCTTTCAGCAGTTTAACCATACTGCTTACTGCCAGATGTTTTCCGCTGTCCTCACTTCCGCACACATATATGCTGTTCTGTGCTTTCACGCCTTCCGGGATCATCACATAAGGACGCTTGAAAGCTATCACGAGTTTGTGAAGAAATTCGTCCTGGCCGTAGATCTCTTTCTTCAGCTCATCCTCCAGTCCGTCAAAAGCTTTCATCGCATCTTCACCCTCAAGTAACGGATCCGGTTTCTTAAAGCTGTCGCGGTTTTCCTTAGTCACTCCGTAGTCCTCAGCCAGGTTCTTGTTCAGCTCCTTCAGTTCCTTATCCAGCTGTGCACTGTTCTGCATCAGTATGCTGTTCATATCCGCAAGGGGATCGCTGCCCTTCATTGAAGACATAAAGGAAAACGTTTCTGCGGAAGGCTTACGTCCGGTTACCTTTATCAGGTTCTCCGTAAGGCTCCCCCCGTTTTTCTTTTTCAGCTTTTCTGCCTTTTCTATTTCCTCCAGCGTGTAGTCGGCTTTCTTTCCGCTCATCTGATAAAGAAAATCGTCTTTCATTTTTTCCTCCTATCTGTCCTCATGATATCTTATATAGTCTTTGTGGTACACTTCATTCTCTTCATTATCTTTTACTATCGCACGCATGGCATTGTAATGGGATCCGACTCTCCAGCCTTTATCAACAGACCCCGAACCATAGTATACCATAGTAGCGTCCGGATATATCTCACATAATTCAAGAAAATCATCATAGGGCACGCGTGTGCTCTCCATCCACATCCTATGCAGCTTCGGAAAATCCTTTAGATACTCCGTGCTGCTTATGGGATTATAACTGATGTTCAGGTCCTCCATCTGGTGAAGATTCTGAAATACCGAAAGGTCGCTTACCGAATTGACAAACAGTTCGAAATATGTCAGCTGCGGCACATACCTCAGATTCGTCAGATCTTTAAGACCGTGATTATCGACCATTATCAGTATCTTCAGGTTCGGCATATACTGCAGAAAATCAAGATTATGAACCGGATTGTGTCCCAGATCGACTGCCACCATATCCCTGCAATACTTAAGATACTTTGCATCTTCATCCGTCATCCACTGGTCCAACGCACCTCCTCTGAAAGAGGAATAGCCTACCGAATCAGTCCTCAGCTTCCTTCTGGAAAACTGTATGTCCCAGATCATCCGGATTCTCGGAAATTTATCCTGAAGTGCCGCATATCCGTCATTGGAAAGACCGCAGTCTATAAGTTTTACGGTCTTTAAGTTAGGCATATTATCAAAGAGTTTGTCTACGTTACTGTTCCTGAGATTTATCCCCGACAGATCAAGCCTTTCGGCATTCAGCGGTATCAGCCTGCCCCCGAAGGAAAAGGTGTTACCCTCTCCCTGCACGGGTCCTGTGGTATTATCAGAGCTTTCTTCCTCTGCTTCTTCCGTCGTTTCTTCAGTCGGGATTTCTTCCCCTGATGCATATACCGGCAGATATATCAGAAAGAAAACAAGCAGGAATGTAACAAGTTGTAAAACGTTTTTTCTCATTAAGCCGTTTATTTCCTTTCCTCCAGATGCTTCTTCAGACTTACCATCTTGTCTCTTAATTCTGCAGCCACTTCGAAGTTGAGATCTGCAGCGGCTTTTCTCATCTGCTTCTCCGTCTTTTCTATGAGTTCCTTCAGTTCCTTTTCATCCATGCTCTCGGGATCTTTTTCAAGTCTGCTTTCGGTATCCGCTATGGACTTGCTTATGGCTATCACATCCCTGACAGCCTTCTTTATGGTGGTAGGTGTGATGCCGTGTTCCTCATTATACTTCATCTGTATGGAACGTCTGCGGTTGGTCTCATCGATACACTGCTTCATGGAATCGGTCATTTCATCTGCATACATTATAACATGTCCTTCGGAATTACGCGCGGCTCGTCCGACGGTCTGTATCAGAGCCGTTCCGGAACGAAGGAAGCCTTCCTTATCCGCATCCAGTATGGCTACCAGTGTCACCTCGGGTATGTCAAGACCTTCCCTTAAAAGGTTGATACCCACCAGCACATCAAAAACATCAAGTCTTAAATCCCTTATTATCTCTGCTCTCTCAAGCGTATCTATGTCGGAATGAAGATACTTGACCCTTATCCCCACATCATGCAGATAGTCCGTCAGATCCTCTGCCATACGCTTCGTAAGTGTAGTGATCATCACCTTGTTTTTCTTCTTTGTTTCTTTTTTGATCTCTGCAAGCAGATCGTCTATCTGGCCTTCCACGGGACGCACGCTTATCTCCGGATCAAGAAGTCCGGTGGGCCTTATGATCTGCTCTGTCCTCAGCAGTTCGTGTTCGCTCTCGTACTCTGCAGGTGTTGCCGATACAAACATCATCTGGTCTATATGTGATTCAAACTCCGTGAAATTGAGCGGTCTGTTATCCAGCGCAGACGGAAGGCGGAAACCGTAATCCACCAGTGTGGTCTTTCTCGCCCTGTCGCCGTTATACATTCCCCGTACCTGGGGTATGGTCATATGGGACTCATCCACGATGATAAGAAAATCATCCTCAAAATAATCCAGCAGACATTTCGGCGGCTCACCCGGGGCAGTCCCCGCAAAGTGCCTGGAGTAATTCTCTATACCTGAACATACGCCTGTTTCCTTAAGCATCTCTATGTCAAAGATCGTACGTTCCTTGATGCGCTGCGCTTCGATCAGTTTATCCTGCGCTTTAAACTCTTCCACTCTTTCACGCAGTTCCGCTTCTATGCTTTCACATGCCCTTTCCATTACCTCGGGCTCCACCACGTAATGAGAAGCCGGAAAAAGCATCACATGTTCGGGATTCCTGAGAACCTTTCCCGTTGCGGCATCCACTTCGGAAATCCTGTCTATCTCATCACCGAAAAATTCTATCCTTACATTGTAATCCGTACTGTGAAAAGTAACCGAGGGTGCTATCTCAAGTACATCTCCCCTTACCCTGAAGGTACAGCGCTGGAGATCCATATCATTGCGGTTATACTGGATGTTCACTAAAGACCTTATGACATCATCCCTGTCTATTCTCTGTCCGCGTCTTAACGAGACAGCCATGGCCTTGAATTCCTTGGGCGAACCCAGACCATAGATGCATGACACCGAAGCTACCACTATCACATCGCGCCTTTCGGTAAGAGATGCGGTAGCTGAGAGCCTCAGCCTGTCTATCTCGTCATTTATGGATGAATCTTTTTCGATATAAGTATCCGACTGCGGCACATAAGCTTCCGGCTGGTAATAATCATAGTAGGATACAAAGTACTCCACGGCATTCTCGGGGAAGAACTCCTTAAACTCGGAATAGAGCTGCCCCGCCAGCGTCTTATTATGCGCAAGGACCAGTGTCGGCTTGTTCAGCTGCTCTATCACATTGGCCATGGTGAAGGTCTTACCTGAACCTGTAACACCAAGCAAGGTCTGGAACTGATTGCCTTTTTTGAATCCGTCAACAAGTTGTTTTATGGCTTCCGGCTGGTCGCCGGTAGGTTTGTATTCGGAGTGAAGTTTAAAGTCCATATGTTAAAAATCCTCAAAACGTATATTTAAAATTCCTGCCTGCGCAAGGTATAAAAAAACGGTACACTAAAGAATTAGTATACCATTTTTCCCTACGACTTACAATTTATTAAGACAGCTCTTTCACCGGTACCAGCTCGATATATCCTCTCTTTCCTCGGGGCTCCAGCTGGATCCTCGGATTTTCCTCATCCCACTCATATCCGATAAAAGCGGGATCATACTTCTTTTCTGCCTGCCAGATTTCTGTGATCGCCTGCTCATAATCTTCGTCCGCAAAGGGTTCCCCACGGAACAAAAGATACTTTGCCGCAGGCAGCTCGATGATCTCAAACCCTTTCGGTACGCTTCCGTTGTAGTCGCTCTCTACTTCCACACCCTGTACATACTCGTTCGTCACCGGCTTTCTTAAATGCTTCGGCAGCCACATACATACCGGCTCCCCGCTGATCGACTTAATGCTCGTCAGCAGCCCCCATACATCACAGCCTACCTCTTCGCAATAACTGAAGTATTCATTTGCCTTGATTCCACGCTTGATGATCACCTTTCTTGCCGGTTTCTCGATCACCTGGATAAATACGTTTCTGATATCTTTGTTTACACTCATGTCGCTCACATTCCTTTCTTTGGTTGACTTGTTTTCGATCAGGGAAGGTGTAAACAGCCAGACAGGAACCGGACTCGTGGAATACTCCTTCGGGTTACATCCGAATTCTCTTCGGAATGCCCTCTGGTAACCGTCAACACTTCCGAATCCCATATCCAGGGCGACATCCAGAACGGTCACTTTTTCATCTCTCAGTCTTAATGCGGACTTTGACAGTTTCAGGCGCCTGATGTAAACTGCCGGTGTCATATTCAGATACTTCTGGAATAATCGTCTTGCATACCAGGGTGAAAATGCCGATGCTTCTGCAAGATCCTCGATCCTTATCTCCTCCTGAACATGTTCCCGGATATAGTCCTGCATTTTTCTGACCGCTTCTCTTTGTTCGTCCATCTGCTTAACTCCTTGTGAGCCTATAATACTCTATCGCAGGATTTTTTCTCTCGACTTTTTTTGCTCTCTTATCATAACCAATAATTATCTTAAACGCAATTGATCATGTCAGCGCTTTTGATCTTCCCGCTCCGTCACGATCACATCTTCGGTATATTTGCGCTGCATGTCATGACGGATCTTACGCTCCTCCACACTGTCAAAGATGATGGAAAAGTCATAGTCTTCGGGATACAGTTCCTCTGCCTTAACATGAAGCTTAACCCTTTTATGATTGATCCAGAACTTCCGGCCGGCCACCTGTACCCGGAGAGTTCCTTTGTTATTCACCGTTTCACAGACTATCCCTATCTTCTTATCCGGAAACACCATTACACTGTCACCGATATTGTAAAGCGTATTCAGCTTTGTACTGACACTTTCTTTTTTCACTTTGGTGATCTTTGGCGTATGGCTCTTTTTCAGTTCCCGTCCTTTTCCGAAACTGTAACTTACAGCTGCGTCCTCTCCGTATGCGGCTTTGGCAGCGGTTTCCAGCATATATCCCGGCATCCCCAGCCGGTCGGCGATGTAAAACGCACAGCTTTCTCCTGCTTCACCTATCACCATCCGGTAGGTAGGCATCAATGTTTCCTTATCAAAGGTCATACGGGCATTTACTATATTCTCATTTTTCGATGCAAAATCCTTGATCTCCGGATAATGTGTCGTGACCAGAAAATTAGCTCCGCTCTTCAGTAATTCAGTAAGGATCGCAACCGCGATGCCCATTCCTTCCGCCGGATCGGTTCCGGATCCCAGCTCATCCATGATCACGAAGCTGTCCCTGTCTGCTGCAGCAAGTATAGCCAGCACATTTTTAATATGTGCCGAAAAGGTGGACAGGTTCTCCGAAAGATCCTGTCCGTCCCCTATGTCCGACAGATAATTACTGTTCATGCAGATATCGGCATCTCCGCAGCAGACGTGAAGGCCGCATTGCGCCATATAGCAGTTGATCATGACGGTTTTGATCGCGACAGTCTTTCCTCCGGTATTCGGCCCCGTGATCACTATGCCCCTTTCTTTTTCTCCCATCTCAAAATCCAGCGGGACATTGATCGTGCGGTCCATCAGCGGATGTCTTGCCGCCTTTAACACGATACGCCGTTCAAGATTAATGACGGGTGCGGTACAGTCAAGATCAAGACTCAGCTTGCCCTTGGAAAATATGAAGTCCAGCTTTTCGATCATCCTCATGTTTTCTTCCATGGCCGGAAGTGCATCGGCCACAAGACTGCTTAAGGTATAAAGAATCCTGTACACCTCGTTTTCCTCTTCAACCCGTATGAGCTGAAGTTCCTCAAATATCTTCGCCGTGGCTGCCGGCTCGATAAAGACCGTATTTCCCGTAGCTGACTTATCGATCACACTGCCCGGTATCCTGAAACGGTATTCCTTTTTCACCGGAACACAGATCCTTCCGTTACGGATCGTATGATAGGTATCCGCCATGATATCCTTATTGTTCCTGATCAGCTGATCTGCCTTCTGTTTCATAGCTTCCTGTGCAGCATTGATCTTCATCCTTAAGTCAAACAGTAATTTGGAAGCCCTGTCATCCACCGCTTCGTTACGTATCTGCATGACGATCTCTTCCCTGAGTTCACTGCGTTCATCCAGGTTTTCATCATAATAAGCCAGCGGGTTTTCATACTGCTTTCCTCTGGCAAGGTACTGTTTCAGCCGCTCCACAACCACCAGCACCTTTTCCACCCTCTCAAGCTGATAGGGTGTGAGGCAGTCTCCCCGGACTGCTGCCTGCATTATCTCCCGGATCTCCGTCACGTCCTGCAGAGGCGGGTTTCCCAGTTTTTCGATCATGTTCCTTGAATCCGTGGTCTCTTTCAGCTGATGGAGCAATTCACTCTCGTCCATGATGATCGAAGTTCCCGCGATCTTTTCTTTTGCATAGGCGCTTATTGCCAGCTGCGCCCACATTTCCTTTACTTTATCAAATCCTATCTGTTGTTCAGTATTCATTTTTTCTCCTTATTTTCTCTGTATCACAATTCCGATAAATGACAGGTATCTGTCCATCCCCCTGTCCATAAAAGCTTTATCCTTAGTACCGTATTCATGTCCGGATACGAACCAGTCGTTCCAGGCTTCCTCATAGCAGTCCAGATCAAGAGCCATGACCACTTCAAATTCATCACTTTTCCCGATAAGATCAAGCCACCATTTCCTGCAATGGAAAGTATCATAATCATCCTTATTGCCTTCCATCCATTCCAGCAGGAGGTCGGCCGGCTCGCCGGCCAATTCTTCCTTTACGCCGGGCATCGCTGCCATGAATACCCCGCCCTTTTTCAGAAAAGGCAGTATCTTATCCGCAAAAACTCCTTCCTTTGCGCCAAAATAGTGATATGCATCGATACTTACTATCGCATCAAAATATCCTTCCGCATAAGGAAGCCCGTTCGCATCCGCATGTATGGGGATCACCGCATCGTCGATCCCCCATTTTCTGAATCTTTCGGCATTCTGTGCAGCCGCGATCCACAGATCGGTCGCAAACACTTTGACCTTTGCTTCCTTTGCCAGGAACATACTGGTCAGTCCCGTTCCGCATCCCAGATCCATGACACGTCCGCCTTCTTTCAACGGATATTTCAGAAGCATCTCATCCAAAAGCCGCAGACTGTTTGGCCCCATCAGATATTCCTTTGTAAAAAATTCCCTGTATTTTTCAATCCTGTTTTTATATTCTTTATTCATTTTGATCCATCCTTTCTTTATTCCCGGTCCGCATAACGCAAAACGAACCATGATATCCTGCGCATAGATATCATGGTCCGACATCATCTTTTTTCTGTTCATAAAGGATATTTTCCCAAATGGGCAACAAAAAAACGAGGTTATGATATTTCCATGATATTAAGCGCAAGAAACAAAACGGCAGCAACTACTGTCAATCCTGAAATCTTTATTGCAATGTTCGTACTGTGTCAAGGCTAAAACCGCCGCACACTGTTCGTCATGCAATGGTTATCTCACCACGCTTAACATAAATTACCTCGCTTCTTCTGAATTTTATAAAATTATACACAGGCATAGAGTCTGTGTCAACGCTGTTTCAAAAGGATCAATTTTCTTCAGCCTCAATCGATGAACTCTCCGTTGAAGTAATGCTCTTCCAGGATATCACCGGTTTTGGCATCGATCCTGATCCTGCTGTATTCGTTTATACTGAAATAATAGTACAGCTCATCCCTGAAGGTATCATACTCCGGATGATAGATCACGTATATTTTCTTATCCCGGTCCATATTCAATTCCGATTCATGCTGTAATGCCAGTTCATCAACAGTTGAAAACAGCTCTTCGGGATCGATCATGCCGGCTGTATCCAGCGAACAGATAGCAGGGATGTCACCGGTATGTTTGATACACGGACTTCCATCCTGAGTCAATCTGTATGTCACATCCGGCACTACAACTCCGTCAAAATATTGATATGCATTAAACATAAGCCTGTTATTTTCGGAGAGTCTGCACCAGCCTACTACCAGGATATCTTCTGTCAGTTCTTTATCCGCCTGCTCCAGACATTCATTGATTTCTTTTTTCTCATCCCGGCTAAGCTTCCTGTTCTTGATCACGTTATCGGTAGTATAAACGTGGGTTCCTATCTTTCCCGTTACCCATGGAGTGTAACTGCCATATAAGGTAGTCTTTATAAACGACTCAGACTCTGTACCTGTCTGCCCGATACCGTCTATCCTAAGTAAAATGATAGCGGCTGTTATTGCAAGCACAACCGCAATTACAACTGTTATCAAAATAATAAGCGTTTTCTTTTTCACCTCAGATCTACTCCTTTATAATCGTATTATGAACCTTATACGATCCAATATAGGAAAAGTTATGGAATTCAATATAGTATGTTTAGATCATCGGATCTTCAACACTTTCTTATATCCGTGATTGATAGTTAAAACATATGTTATACAGGAGCTGCCGAATGCAAAAAGCAGGAGCATAATATATGCCGCAATGATCATGGCAGCTTCGCCTGCATCCGTAAAAGCTGACACGGCTACCATAGGTACAACAAAAGAAATCAGGCTTATGACTCCTATGATGATCCCCAGCAGAAATCCCCGCTCAAATTTCCGGGCGTATTCCTCAACTACCCCGCGTACGCCGTAGGCCAATTCGGTGCCTTCTTTAAACAGATACCCGTATTTAGAAAGCTTCCATAAAGTGATGATAAGTATCACTGCCGATATACACAGGATAATAAGTTCGATCACAACGCCTGCAGGTATCAGAGCTTCATTACGATATGAGAAATAAATACCTGCAAAGGGAGATATCCAGAAGAGGAAAATGGCTGCCACAAAATTCTTTGCTGCGTTTTTCTTCATATCAAGGTAAGCGTTTATCTCAGGAAGATCTATCATTTTTTTCTCCGATGATCCGTGATCCTCTTTATCATCTGAGGATTCCTTCATGGATCCATGCACCGGTTCTTTCTTTTCCAGAAATGCAAGATCATACTCATCTTTAAGCAGAAAATCCGTAGGTACACCGAAGAATTCGGAAATAGCCATTATCTTGTTGAAATCCGGCGTGCTCTGAGCCATTTCCCATTTGGATACCGCCTGTCTGCTCACACCGATCTCAGCCCCGAATTCCTCCTGGGAAAGGCCGTTCCTTTTTCTTAACTCCATTATTTTTTCCGATAGGATCATAGTTGTCACCTCATTCCAGCGAATCGATAAAAGCAGTCATATCAGCAGCAAGCTGCTCCGGTATCTTGGTATGAAGATAATGTCCGGCATGAAGTTCTTTCATCTTTCCGTCAGTCACAGCCTTAAGATAGTCCCTGTGCGCCTGTCTCCAGTTATCTGTTGAGCCATATTGCATTTCCATCATCGGATCGTCTGTCACAAAAAAATATGTAGGGATATCGGGAACGGGTCCGTCGTGCAATTCCTTAAGCGTTCGTATAAGACCTTCCGTCTTTATCTGTTCACGCATTATGGTCGAATCCGTACCCAAGGCATACCTGGTATACCCTATAGCCCTGTACTCCTCTTTTTCCTCTTCAGTCAGATACTCAGACTTTAGCGAAGCGAAGATATCTTCCGCCTTCATAAGCCTCATCAGCCCCATCTTATATATCCAGAAGCAGTATGAGCTGTTTTCTTTTTCAAAATCCGAAGGAGACTGGGGCTTTTCATCATCAAAATCTATGCCCATATAATCATACTGCCCGGGAACAGCCATATCAAGACCTATGATAGCATCTACTTCATCCGGGTAATGCAGCGCCCAATACATGGCCTCAAGCCCTGATGCCGAATGGCACATAGGATGTACGGGCCATCTATCCCGGCTTTCATCAGAGCTTCCCTGTCCTGACGTGTCATGATATCTACGGACCTGTCGCTATCTATATCGTCACTGTAGCCATAACCGAACTTTTCCACAACTACGATCCTGTAGTGATCCTTGAGGCACTCCGTCAGTGGTTTAAAATCCAATATCGGGGATGGCGTTCCGTATCCGGACATAAATACCAGAGTCCTTTCACCGTTTCCTTCTATTAATAGGTTCATCCTGTGGCCGTCAACCTCAACGTATTCTCCTTTGTGGCTGATCAGCCCTGCTTCTTTTTTCAGACTGATCTGATTATAGAAGTACATGCTTATAATCAGGATAAGTACCAGTGACAATATAACTGCTGCCACGATCCCCACTCTTTTTAATACCTTAACTGCTGTTTTCTTTATCTGTTCCATAAAAAACCGTCCTTTCTGTATGTTTTCTGTTTCCAACATACATAAAAGAACGGTTGCATTCTACCATCTACGGCTTGCAATGTGTCAACCGGTGGTTGCAAACCATTTCCAAAAGGGAAGCGGATGGTCTCTTGGGGACGGGGTTATATGACAATTTCTTGATTTTATACCCGCAAGGGTATATTATCGTGATATGAATCAGAAGAATCAAATTGCAATTTTCATAAAGGAAAAACGTAAGGAAGCAAAGCTGACCCAGAAAGAGTTCGCACTCAGATCCGGTCTGGGACTGCGTTTCGTACGTGAACTGGAGCAGGGAAAAGAAACTTTGCGCATGGACAAGGTAAACCAGGCACTCTCCATGTTTGGAATGGAAGCGGTTCCGGGTAAGATGCCGCGTGAGGAAATTGAAAAAACATGGGATGTTACGGAGAGTAACAGCGTTGTTACAGAGCGTTTCTTGCGGTTCTGAGAAGAACGGTCATATGATGAAGACACAGAAAACCGCTGACAGCGGAACCACAAAAAGGAGGTCATCATTATGACATTTGGAGAAAAACTAAAAGAAGCAAGATTAAAGACCGGCTATTCACAGGAGGAGCTCTCGCAGAGACTGAGCGTATCGCGAAGTGCCGTGGCTAAGTGGGAAACCGATAAAGGCATGCCTGATGTGGCAAACCTTAAAGCACTGGCCGGACTGCTGGATGTGAGTGTAGATTATCTTCTGGATGACGAAAACACTCTTGATCTGTCGGTTATCAGAGAGCCTGTCGATCTTACGGGTGAAAAAGGACTTATAAAGAAAGCAAAAGCCAAAGACGCTCTTGTCAGAGAAAAGTTTTCCGACTATACGGTCTACCCTCTCTCTGCTACAAAGAAGCTTAGCAAAACAGAAAAGCTCAGGGATAATGCGATGATGTTATTCACGGCATTCCTTCCGGGAATAGGCTGTTTTGACAGCGGTACGGACATCGTAAATGCGCTGGAAAACCTGAATAATACATTTTATCTTGCAGAGAACGATAAAAAGCAGTTTTTTATCGTTGTCAATGATGAGTTCATGGAAATCCGGCAGATAGCGACACGGATAAGCGGGAAAAAGTTTGAAATCGGGAATTATAAGCTGGTGAAAGTACAGAAACCGCTGTGATGGTCTCTTGGGGACGGGGTTAGCGGTCCATTTTTGAATCTTAACATATATCAATGCGAGTAGAATAAAATAATGATATTGTTTCTTTCAGGAGGTGACATCATGAAAGAAAACGATATCAAAAATGCCGGGAAGGCATTAACAATCACTACAGTATTAACATTTTTTATTGCCACTTTTGAGATGGCAAATGCACTCGGGTTTTATAAACCGGGGATGAATCTGCCGGATATTGCAAGCTACGTACAGGCTAACAGGTGGATTTTTGCTTTTACCTTTATTTTTGCCAATCTCGTGATCCTTCCAAGTGCTCTGTTTCTTTATAAAGCGAATGGAATCAGTCTTAAAAAGGAAATATATGAAAGAGAGACTGTTGGCGGAGATATTCTTTGGGGTGTAATACTCGCAATTACAGCCAGCCTGCTAAATCTTCTGTTTTTGCCTATTTATAAGGGTCGTACAGAACTTGCTTTTGTAGAAGACGGAAAGATGGGAGTTGGAATAACTATTCTTTATGTCATCGCACTGGTCTTTGTGAGCGGAATCTGCAAGGAAATATATTACAGAGGCTTTGCGAAGAGATTTTGCGGACAGGCATTTGGAGAGATTACGGCACTTCTGCTTTTCAATATGCTTTTTGGCTTGCTTGACTGGTATAATTTCGGAGCTTCCTTTGTGCTTGGACTTGTATGTATATTGGGTTATCGGAGAAGGAAACATTTGATAGTTCCGATGATCATACATGGTGGAACTAATCTGCTCAGTATTATTTACATTATTGTCATGGGCGGTTATTAAAGGGGTATACCTATGGATAAAGAATATTTTGTTAAACAGCTGATGGTGTTTGCAGAAAAATATAACATTAATGTAAGTGAAGAACTGGTCGGTGAGATAGTGAGTCTTGCAAGCTTCAGAGTGGTAAAAAAGGGGGAGATTCTTGCCTCTATCGGAGACGACACAACCTACGCAGGGCTTATCCTGTCTGGACTGGCACGTGCTTATTATATAGACAATGACGGAAATGACATCACAAGAGGTTTTGCTCCTGAAGGCACAATGTTTATGGATGAAGGCTTCTTTGGCTATCCGGAAAGAATCTGCATGTGGGAAACACTCGAAGAAACAACCATCATGGTCTGCGAGACGGCAGTTATAAAAAAGATGATCAAGGAAAATGATTCGTTTAAAGATATCTGGATTTATCTTTTAGAAAGCGCTATGAGATATAAGATATACCGTGAGAACGGCTTTCTTGCAGAAAATGCAACTGCGAGGTACATACATTTCAAGAAGCTGTATCCTGATCTCAGTGGGAGAGCAACTCAGCGACATATAGCAACTTACCTTGGTATCACACCGGAATCTCTCAGCAGGATCAGAGGCGCAATGAAGGAAGAATGAAGCCCCTCCTTATCGCATCATTCCAATGGTATGCGGATGATATGTTTCTGACTTTTGAAATCACCAATAATTTGCCCTCCGTTTTTCAGCATAATACTTACGGAAGCAGTGTTATTATCCTTTTCCTCTATATCCCCTTGCGATGCCGTACCCCAGATTCCCTGCACCGACAACTGTTTCCAAATACTCGGATGACGAATGCCTGACTCTGCCATAACCGACAGGAGCATCGTCGACATATAGAACATATGTAGTATACGGAATCCAGCCGTCTGGCAAATCGATGCCTCTGGAATTGTTGTCAGTTATCCTCAACCACTCTTTATACTCGTCATAAGACAGGTCATATGCCGGATTGGTAAAACCGTTTTCCACTGCAGGAACGTTCTGTAGCATATCATATTCCGATTTTCCCATATCCAATGATAATTGTTTAAGCGTTATATTTTTCATATTCTCCTATTTCAGGTGTTGTATTCATTTCTATCCCTTTATCTGTCTGTCCTGGCGATATTCTTCCATGTATCCCATATTTATCTCTCTGATTTCACGTTTGCCATCTATATAGTCCTTATAGATATCCCAGGGCGAACCTCCACCAAGCCAGCAGGATGAACAGTTCTCGCATCCTCCCCCGCAATCCATGGAATTTTTAACGATCTCTTCACGTTCTTCTTTTGTCGTATCCTTTATTAGAATAGATTTAATCTCCATTCTTTCCCTCCGTAGTCAATAAACTCCCTTATTTCCGAATCGTCCTTTGCATTGGTCTCTTGGGGACGGAGTTCAAAAGTGTTCCGATTCCCATAAGGATAGGGAAACATATCGCGGCTCCGATACCGAGCCTCATATTTCCGTTTGCGGCAGACGCGATGAGTCCCGCAAATGTAGGTCCTCCCGAACAGCCAAGATCTCCGGCAAGCGCAAGAAAAGCAAACAATAGCGTTCCTCTGCCTTTGACGTTTGCAGATGCCAGAGAAAATGTCCCTGGCCAGAAAATACCAACGGAAAAACCTGCAAGGCCACATCCTAACAGCGCTATTACAGGATGCGGAACTGTTGCGATAACGATATATGCTATGCCACACAGGATCACCGAAAATCCCATGAACTTCTCCAGTTCCATCTTCTGTCCGCGAATGCCGTATATCGTTCTCGATGAAGCCATGCATAAAGCGAACAGCGTGGGACCGAGCAGATCCCCCATCGTCTTTGAAACACCAAGGCCTTTTTCGGCAAACGCAGATGCCCACTGACTTACAGCCTGTTCCGATGCTCCTGCGCAAAGCATCATAAGCATCATGATCCAGAAAACCTTCTGTCCGAACAGCAGCTTTATGCTTCCTTTTTCTCCCTCAGCGGACTCCAGTCTGTAGATCGGTACTCTCGTAAACATCAGAAGATCGATCGCCGGTACGATGCACCATATTATAGCCAGCACTCTCCAGTTACTTATTCCGAATATGCAGAAAAATGCCGTAGATACCAGAACCACCGCCATATGTCCCCAGCAATATGCCGAATGCAGAAGACTCATTACCGTTTCTTTGTTATCTGTAGGACAGGCTTCAACTATGGGACTGACCAGCACTTCCTGTAAGCCGCCTCCTATCGCATATATACATACGCTGATAAGTATTCCGGCAAAAGGATTCCTCATCACTCCCGGCAGAACGCTTATCATGATCAACCCTACGATAACACAGGCATTGGACAGGATCATCGATGCCCTGTATCCTATCTTCTCGACAAAAGGTGTGGATGTCATATCTATGAGCAGCTGAAGTCCGAAATTGAAGGTTATAAGAAGTGTTATCCGTGACAGGGGGATATCAAATTCATTCTGCATCTGAACAAAGAGAAGCGGCACAAAGTTATTAACGACCGCCTGCACAACATACCCTAAAAATGCAGCTTTTATCGTACTGTTGATCTTACTGTGTTTCTTACTCATTATCACATACGTCCAATCTATGTATATTTCTCTGACTATTTAATGATAGCATATACCAAACGGAAGGTACAGAGCTTTAATCTGTTGAATCCCTGCAGTTTCTGTCTTATAATCAAATAAGCTGTAGTAAACAAAATAGGAGGAGTGACTATGAGAAAACAAGATGATCTGACGGCCATTCTGCCTGACGGAAACAGCTTTGACTTCTGGGAAAAAGAATGTACGTACGATAGAACCCTGTATGTAGCCTGCGATGATCCGAAGGCTTCTGACGAAAACGACGGCAGCATCGATGCCCCTTTTAAGACACTTGACCGGGCCGCAAAAGAAGCGGTACCCGGGACAAAAGTGATCATACGTGGAGGTATCTACAGGGAATGCTTATCACCCCGAAAGGGTGGCAGTGACAGTGAGCATATGATAAGCTATGAAGCTTATCCGGGTGAAGAAGTGATCATACGAGCCTCTGAGCAGGTAACGGATTTTACTGAAAGCAGCGGCTGGAAACTTGAACCTGTTGCAGAATTCTCTTCCGGTACCAGACCATATGGTGAAATAAAAGAAGATACCAGACGCATATGGAAACATGAACTCGATCCCGACATGTTCCGCGGATATAATCCGTTCTGCGCTGTCAATATCATACACGACCGTTTATTCATCGAATACGATAAGACCGACATGACTACCTACTTAAACCGCCGCGGCTGCGTATATTGCGACGGCAGACCCTTAAAGCAGGTTGCTCTCTATCATATGCTTGGTGCGGAAGATAACACTTACTGGGTAGAAGCAAACGGTCAGACCATTCATTTCAGATTAAAAGATGATGCAGATCCGAAGGATCATCTGATCGAGATTTCTGTAAGGGAACAATGCATTGCGCCCAAAGAACCTTTTCTCTCATATATCAGGATCAAAGGCATAGTATGTGAACATGCAGCAACCGGCGGCCCCGTTCCCCAAAGGGGAGCGATCTCTTCTTTCCGCGGCCATCACTGGATCATAGAATACTGCAGCGTCAACTATGCAAATACAGTGGCTGTCGATATCGGAAATGAATGCTGGCATCATGAATATATTGAAGGTCAGATCATCGGTCATTCCGTGATACGAGGCTGTACGATCAGAAATGCCGGCGTATGCGGCATCGCAGGACTCTTTGCCGAACATATGCTGATAGAAGATAACCGGATCGAAGGAACAGGCTGGCAGAAGATGGAACTCTCCTGGGAAGCCGGGGCTATCAAACTGCATAACAGCGTGAACGGCCTGATACGCCGAAACATATTTAAGGATACCTTCCGTGCCGACCATCTCTGGCTGGACTGCGGAAACGAAAACACACGTATAACTTCAAATATTTTTGTCAACGGTATAGAACAGCGTGAAGCCATTTTCATCGAGTGCACCAAGGACGGCGTCAATCTGATAGACAACAACATAATCTGGAATGTGGAGGGAAGGTTTGATCCCACAAAAGTTCCTGCAGAGCCGGGATCGAGCGGCTGGTATAAACTTGCTGAAAATGATACAATAAACGGGTACGGCATCTACTGTGAAGGAACCGACAGACTGATCATAGCACATAACCTTATCGGAAAGTGCCGTCACAGCGGCTATTACGCGAAACCTGTGGGCTTCAGGATGGGTGGTCTGGAACGTGGAGGAACCTCCAGGAAAGCAAAGATACTGAATAATATCTTCTATGAATGCGGTGAAGCAGCGATAGTATTTCCCACTCCGGACAATGAAGCGGAAGGAAATCTTTATCTGTGCTTGAAAGGCGGTTATCTTCGTATCATGTATCCCTCACCCGAGGTCTGCCTTGATCTTAAGACCTGGCAGGAGTTTTACGGTTTCGATATAAACGGAGCCAGCGCCTGGTTTGCTGCAGAACCGGATCTTTTGAATGCTTCTGTCAGAATGACCGTACGACATGATCAACCTGTAAATGCGCCGGGGCCCGGACAAAAGATACAACTGCTCAGAGATCCGCAGGCTGTCAAGAAAGTCAGCACCCCTGCCTGCGTGAATTGTGATATAACAGGTACCGAAAGAGATGCTATATCCCTGCCGGGTCCTTTCACATCATGGAAATAATTACTTATATTTCAGGAGGAAAATGAAATGGCGATATTCGCAATCCTAAATCTGCTTAAGTTTGTATTGTTCATTGTTGCACTTGTAGTGATCGGTTATGTTCTGATCAAAGCAAAGCGCAAACGCCGTGAACAGATGCATGATGCGATGCATCAGTTGTTTAACAGTACAGACACAAATAACGAAGAAAACAAACAACTGTAAAAAAGTACTTGAAATCAATTTTTAATTACCTTAGTCTTCTATTCAGGACGTCCGAATACTGACTAAAAGGAGACTGATAATGAACAAAGAACAGCTGCACAGATACATTTCCGATAGTACCGGGAACGAAAGCAATATCTGTCAGATATATGCGATCAGAGACGGTGTGACGGTCTATGACGACTGTTGGCACGGCTTCAAAACCAAAGATGCAATGAATGTCAATTCAGTTACCAAAGGCATCATGGCTTTACTTACCGGAATTGCGCTGGACAAAGGCTGTATCAGGAGTGTGGATCAGAAAGTGATGGATTTCTTTCCCGATTACAAAGTAAAACGCGGGGAGAAAACCATCTATGACGTAACGATCCGGCATCTGCTTACAATGACTGCTCCTTATAAAGGAAAGTCGGAGCCATGGAAGAAAGTGTGTACTTCCGATGATTGGACACTTACGACACTTGATTATCTCGGAGGCCGTAATGGGATCACCGGAGAATTCAGATATGCTACACTTGGCATTCAGATCCTTGCAGGAATAATAGAGAGAGCTGCCGGAGAGAAATGCATTGATTTTGCAAACAGAAATCTTTTTGAGCCGTTGGATCTTCCAAAACGCGTATTGCATGGAGACAGTTCTAAAGAAGATCAGTTTGATTTCTTTATGAATAAGAATCCAAGGAAATATGAGTGGTACTCCGATCCTCAGGGGGCCGTTACTGCGGGCTGGGGTTTATGTATGTCAGCAAAAGATATGGCTGTGATCGGAACTCTTGTGCTGAATGACGGAATGCACAACGGAAAAAGGATCATCTCCAAAGAATACTTAAAGGAGATGACCTCATCACAGCTTAAGCTTGGTGAGCGCTTCGGTTTCATGAACTACGGTTATCTGTGGTATAAGCCCTTTGATGACAGAGACATTTACGCTGCGATAGGTGACAGCGGCAATATCATCTATGTCAACAAAGAACTGAATGTATCTGTCGGAATGACCGGCACCTTCAAGCCTAGGATATTTGACAGAGTTGAGTTTATAGAACAAAAGCTGCTGCCTGCATTGAATGAATGAGCTTTTAAGCTCAGAAGAGATCCAGCATACTGTCTAAGTATATTTCCTCTCTTACTTTAAGCCAATACTCCGGCCTGGTCATGTAGTAAAGAAGAAATTCCAGATTTACCGCACTGCCCAGGCCGCGGCCTTCTATCTTAAAATCAGAAAATCCGTTTGGCATATAAACATTCAGGATATCGTCTGTCCCGATAAAAGCAGGATTCTTCATCGCTTCAGAAAAACGGTAACCTCTTTCTGCACCCGATGAAATACAGATATGGTCTTTACAGTTTTCGCCGAGGCTTTTCCTGCTCACATTTTCATAACACTCTTTTCTTGCTTTGCATTCATAGGCACAGCACTCATTACATAAGAATTCCGTTTTCCGTTTTTTCTCAGGTGCGAGTTTATTCAGTTTTTCAAACTCTTTATTAAGTCTGAAATCCGGAACAACATAAGCATAGTCCTTGCGATCCAGTTCCTGTTCAAAGCCTTCAAAATCCGTGATCACCTTAGTCGTCGAGGATACGAAATAGAATCCCGGATAATTATCCTTTATGTGATCCAGCAACAGATCTGAATATATGATGATACCATTCTTCGTTCTGCCCTTTTCAAACAACTTGCATAGTTCATTACATTTTTTATCAGAAAGATGTTCTTCTTTTATGAGCGAGTTGCTGAAGGTAAGACGCGCAGAAATACCATACTCATTCAATAGAGCAGCAATATTCTCGGGCTTTTCATCTCCGAAGCCCACTCGTCCCCCGCCCCATAGGCAATCGGCAGGAGCACCGTAAATTGAACCTATCTCACACCAGTCGTAGAAATACTCCCTGTGTTCCCTGTAAAGCTTGAGAAACAGTTTATATAACTCGTAGAATTCAAATAAGCCCGGCAGATGATAATATGCTTTCATTCTCATGCTCCTTAAGCATCTCGCTTCCTGCCGCATTCCATGCAATACTTTCCTTTGTTTTCGGTATTACACTGAGGACATATCCAGGTTTCCAGGCTCTTCCCGCTGTCTATACACTCTTTTATCAGATCACGGATCTCTGAGATAGCCTTTCTCTGAACATCCCAGTATGATCCGCAGTCAAGTTTTCTTTCTGCTTTGGAATCAGCGTCATCAAAAACAAATGTTATGAATGAGCTTGATGAGCAGTCCGTCAGCTGATAAGGACTGGGGATAGGAGGAACCTGTGCCATTTCAGCAACACGACTTTCCTTTATAAATTGACGGAGTCTTTCTGCTGCCTCAGATCCGGCAAGATATTTTTCATGGGTCTCTTTCCCGTTTCTATTCTCCGTACATTCAATCACCACGTTTCCGTCTTGCTGCCAGCTTACTGTCTCTTTCCCGTAGGAACTGCTTCCCATTGACATTCCATGACTTGAATAATCGGAACGTATCTCTATCACCGGTCCGTGTTCTTCCGGCTTAAGATCTCTTAACTTTGGCTGTTCAATCATCCTTCTT
>JAILES010000063.1 GCA_024687205.1 Lachnospiraceae bacterium | reverse complement strand
TCTCTAAATAATGTTGCAGTATATGTATATATTATGTAAATTATATTCTGTTATAACATTATTACTCTTAAAAGCAATACTCTGCTGAAATTCGTGTTTTTTATACAACTATTTTTCTATTTTATGTTAACTATTTTACTAAATAACACAATTTGCCACATATACTTTATGTCAACCATTCAAAATATCATTTTCCTCTGCTCCCCCTCGGAGGATACAGCCTGAAGTGACTATTTTCAAAAAAAACCCAAAAAAAAGAAGCGCCCTATATATAGAACGCTTGCTAATGGTCACAACTGCCATTAAGGCAGGTAAACAAAATCAGATTATGTTAATTAAAGAGCACCCTTTCCTCTCTCTCCGGTACGGATACGGATAGCATCCTCCACATTTATTACGAAGATCTTGCCATCCCCGTAGTTCCCTGTCCTGATCCCCTTGGATATCTTCTCGATAAGGGTACCTGCTATGGAAGCATCCACAACGGTCTCAACCTTTATCATGGGCAGAAGCTGCACGGCCTTCTCCGGTTCGTAATCTTCATAATGTCCTCTCTGGTTACCATAGCCTTCCATATGAAGTATGTTGAGTCCGGTAACGCCGAATTCCTCAAGTATGGCTCTAAGTTCATTAAGCTTCTCTGTTCTGGTGATAATCTCCAGCTTCTTCATCATAAACCTCCCTATATCCTAGATATCCTCATCGATATCATCATATTCCTCAGCATATTCCTGATCAATGTATTCCCCTTCAAACTCAAGTACGGCTTCCCGCTCTTTCTTCGCTGCCTCTGATTGTCTGAAACTCATGTTTCTTTCAATATTCTGCATACGTTTTCCGGCTTCCTTAAAAAGCTTGGCGGATAGTATCGCAAATATTGCCGTAAAGGGTATCTGTAATGCGGCAAGGACAGCATACAGCACATCGTGCTTAACTTCCATTGCCACGGCATGTTCCTTATATATCAGATATATATATGCCCCGAACAAAAAGAGCATCAGCAGCGCTATCAGTGCAAAAAACAGTCCCAGCCTGATGCAGTGTTTTCTGATACAGCGCTGGTCGGCAAAATCAGCGGGTCTGTCGTTCCCTTCATAGGACATTTTCCACACGTGACAGTTCGTAACCTGTCCCATGTATTCCCAGCCCTTGTCAACAAGAGTCTTCATATAAAGATGCTTCTGAAGGCCTGTCACATCCACAACATATTTGACCTTCTCCGGCTTGCTTTCATCAAAACTCATCCAGAAAAGACCGCTCTGGGAAAGTGGCTCAAGTATATAACCGTTAGCAGCCATTTCCTCGAGATAATACTCCATATCCGAAGGTGCTATATGCTTAAAAGCAGCCAGATATTTCTTTACAGATGCCATAGCATTCCCCCCTTCCGGATATTGTTCCAAAACATTATACCCGATTATCATTACAATCACAAGTATAAATATTTATCCTCCCGGGCCGGCGCTTTTTTACACAAAATTAATGCCCTGTCTTCGGCATATATGTTATAATATCGATGATCATTAAATAAAGGAGGATTTTTTATGATCTCTGCAAAAAATCTCACAATGGTATACGGTACCGATCACAAAGCCGTAGACGATGTTTCCTTTGAAATTGGAAAAGGCGAGATCGTCGGCTTCGCCGGACCCAATGGTGCCGGCAAGACAACAGTCATCAAAATGCTTACCGGGATCCTTAAACCCGTTTCCGGGCAGGCAGTCATCAACGGATACGATATAGTGCATGAACCGCTTAAAGCCAAATCCTCCTTTGCCTATGTCGCCGATAACCCTGATGTACTCCTGCAGCTTACAGGCCTTGAATATATCAGCTTTATAGCCGATGTATACAAGGTCCCGGCAGAAGAACGTGCCCCCAGGATAAAGGAATTCTCCGAGCGCTTCGCCATAGCGGATGCCCTGGATACGCCTATGCGTGAATACTCACACGGTATGCGCCAGAAACTCATGGTCATTGCCGCTCTTATACATGAACCGCCTGTCTGGATACTGGATGAGCCGATGACCGGTCTCGATCCCCAGGCCGCCTTTGAGCTCAAACAGATGATGAGGGAACACGCAGCAAAGGGCAATTGTGTACTCTTTTCCACCCATGTCCTTGAAGTTGCCGAAAAACTCTGCGACCATATCATAATAATCAATCACGGCCGGTCCATCTATCAGGGCACAGTCGAGGAGCTGGAAAGCCGCCACCCGGGTAAAGACCTCGAGTCCATCTTCCTCGAACTTATCAGCTACAAAAAGAGCGAAGGATCGGAGGACTGATATGTCAAACGTTAAATACCTTTTCGGTGTATATAATAAGAACTTTGAGATGCCCCTGCCCAAAAAAGGCTTTAAGGCAACGGCATATACCGCTCTTGCGATCATCGCCGTCACCTGCATCGTTATCCCCTGCTGTCTGATCGTAGGCTTTATCACGGATATAATGTCCACTGCCATGATGATGGCCGGCTCCAAAACAGCCGCCCTTATGTCCGAGATACATATCATGTCGGTCTTCTCACTGGTCTTCGGGCTCTTCGTGATCTTTAACGTCCTGTTCTTCTCCTCGGACCGCGAGCATCTCGTTACACTTCCGATCACACCGACCGAACTGCTGGCTGCCAAATTCAGGCATACCTACATAGCAGAAAGCATCATGGAGTTCCTGGTACTGCTTGCAATGTTCGCAGGATACTTCATTGCCTGTGTAAAAAACTATGAATCCCTGTCTTCCTTCGGCATCATATCCGTTCTGATGGCAGTGATAGCAACCTTTGTGACTCCCCTGCTTCCGTTGGTTTACTGCGCGATTATAAGCATGTTATTGATGGCTCTTCTGCGAAATGTGAAAAATGTAAAGATATTTTCCCATGTTTCCGACTTCTTCCTTCTGCTCTTTATCGGTCTCTTCCTGCTCTCCTTCAGAGACTCGGGAGGCGTGACGGTTACCAATTATATTGACTCACTTCTTGCAAACAACAACCTTTTCTTCCGGATCTGCAATATTTTATTCTTTACTGTACCTATTTTAGGTAAGGCCATGGAGGCCGAAAGTATAATCTATGCTATATTATACCTCCTTGCCAATGTGATCCCTGTAGCCGTAATGCTCCTTATCGGCAAATATCTCTATCAGGAAGGCCTTTATACAGCTGCTTCTCTCGGCAGCAAACATAAGCAGGCAGACGCTAATAAATTAAATATAAAATTAACTTCACCGTTTTCTACCTGTTTTAAGAAGGAAATCAAAGTTCTTCTCAGGACCAAAGCCTACTCCAATAACTGCGTTTATATCAATCTGCTATGGCCCATCGGCGTAGTCCTCTTCTTTGTACTTAGCCGCAAGAATGAGAACGTCCTCCGTTTTATAGAACTCTACAATAATCCCTCCTATCCGAGGGCTGCACTTATAATGATGCTGGCTGTCATCGCGATCTCCTTTATTGCATCCGCACTGAACACCCTGGCCTCCACGGCCTTTTCCCGTGAAGGAGCTCACGTTGACCTGATCAAATACATCCCGGTTTCATACAGCACCCAGCTTTATGCCAAAGTGCTGACCGCAGTGGTCTTTACCTACCCGGGCCTGCTCCTGTCCCTGATCGCCGCCCAGTACTTCCTGAGCTTCAACGCCCTGGCCTTCCTTATCTATGCACTGACAGCCTTCCTGGCCATGACCATCTGCATAGTGACCGGCCTTTCAATGGACTCGGCAGCTCCCTTTACGGTATGGTCCGACGAATACAGTGCCCTCAGAGGTAACCTCAACAGCTTCTTCAACATGGCAGTATCCATGCTCGTAGCCTTCCTCCTCTGTGCCCTGATATTCCTCCTCTTCGAACTCACCACCGCCTCTCTGACCACCGTGACCATCCTGGTCCTTATCATACTTATTGTCGCCTCCGTCCTGTCCGTCATCTTCGGGCGGAAGATCATAATCGATAATATGAAAGAACTGTACTGACATTTTCATTGCTACAGCCGTATTCTGCAAAGATCGTCCCACGCAAGACCCGCTTCCGCTTGGGTTCAGCTCATAACGGTACTAAATTCAAAGCCACCCTAAGGGTGGCTTTTCATTAAGTACCGATGGCTTCACACAGTCTTGCGTTGGGATCGATCTTTGGGTATACGGCATATGTACTGACTACAGCAGGTATCAGACCTTGCGATTGAGCGCAGCACTCAGTGAGAACAAACAACTGATCCCGTCCGGATCACCGCTTCGAAGAAGACGGTGAGAGGATCAATGATGGAACAGTCTGATTCCTGTGAAGCACATGGTCATTCCGAGCTTGTTGCAGGCATCGATGACATCCTGGTCACGCTTGGATCCGCCGGGCTGTGCAACATATTTTACGCCTGAGCGGCCGGCTCTTTCGATGTTATCGGAGAATGGGAAGAATGCGTCGGAACCGAGGGCTACGTCAGTAGCCTGTGCGAGCCATGCTTTCTTCTCTTCTTTGGTGAATACTTCGGGCTTTTCGGTGAATATGTTCTGCCATGCTCCTTCAGCAAGCACGTCCATGTAGTCCTCTCCTATGTAGAGGTCTATGGAATTGTCACGGTCCGCACGGCTTATTCCCGGAACAAACTTAAGGTCGAGAACCTTCGGGCACTGTCTTAAGAGCCAGTTATCAGCCTTGCTTCCGGCCAGTCTGGTGCAGTGGATCCTGGACTGCTGTCCGGCTCCGATACCGATAGCCTGTCCGCCCTTTGCATAGCATACGGAATTGGACTGGGTATACTTAAGGGTGATCAGTGAGATCAGCAGGTCTATCTCAGCCTGCTTCGGAAGCTCTTTGTTCTCTGTCACTATGTTGGCAAGAAGCTCGCTGTTGATGGGGAGTTCGTTGCGTCCCTGCTCAAAGGTGATACCGAAGACATCCTTGTGCTCTATGGGCTGGGGTTTGTATTCGGGATCGATCTGAATAACGTTGTATGCGCCCTTTTTCTTCCCTTTGAGGATCTCAAGGGCTTCCGGCTCATAACCCGGAGCGATGATACCGTCGGAAACTTCGGGCTTTATCAGCTTTGCGGTAGCCACATCACATACATCCGAAAGTGAGATAAAGTCGCCGAAGGAAGACATACGGTCAGCGCCTCTGGCCCTTGCATAAGCACAGGCTAAGGGTGAAAGCTCGGCATCTTCAGGTACGAAGTAGATCTTCTTCATCACCTCGTCAAGCTCAATGCCTACGGCAGCGCCTGCGGGCGATACATGTTTGAATGATGCAGCGGCAGGCAGTCCTGTTGCTTTCTTAAGTTCCTTTACCAGCTGCCATCCGTTAAATGCATCCATAAAGTTGATATATCCGGGCTTGCCGTTCAGCACTTCTATAGGCAGCTCACGTCCGTCATTAACAAAGATCTTTGACGGCTTCTGATTGGGGTTACAGCCGTATTTTAATTCCAGTTCCTTCATTGTCCGTTAGTCCTCCTTTTATTTGTTCTTGTTTACGATCCTGCTCTCGTATTTTCCGCTCTCGATATCGATATAGCGTACGAAAAGTGATACTTTGTTCTCTTCATTCAGGGCATCCCAGATCGTCTTTGTCATCTCGTCGATGTCATCTGTAGCGATGCCGATAAGCTCGGGCTCACCTTCGAAAGAAGGCAGGGGATTTCCGTCTCCCATGTATGTGTGGATGAATCTGCCCTCTCCTGCGGCAGGATTCTCATATGCAAAGGTGAAGCGGTTGCAGGAAGAAGCATCTCCCTGGTTACTCTTTAAGATGGACATTGCATAGTTGTACTTTCCTGCCTCCACATGCATGATGCCTGAGATCCTCGGGGTCAGGTTCGGTGCATCAGGCTCAAACTCACGGCTGCGCAGTGACTGCTCAAAAGTCATCTGCTTATCCATGCCTTCATAGATCGTATCCGTCTGGTCTCCGTTGGTCACTATGGTCTTATTTCCGAGTACACGCACGGGTGCGTAGATGATCAGGCTCGGATCCGAGAGTTTGGCGGGATCAAAAGCCTGGGTGCGGATACCCTCACCGTCTTCCACAAATACACGGTTACGGCTGTTCTCACTGCGACCCATTATGAAATAAGCGGTAACCGCATATTTCCCGCTGGGTGATTTTCCGAGAACGATCCCTCTTCCGGGATAGGCATTGTTCTTCAGTAATTCGGCAATGTCATTTTTCTTCATAGCTTCTTCTCCTTTTTGTTTGTTGAACGGGTGCAAAAAACCGCCCGGGAACCTTAAGTACCCAGACGGTCGGCTTCTTTTTCAAAGATATGCTTCATGTGGTAAACTCCACTCCCCCGCATCCCGGGTATTCCGTCAGTCACATATCCGTTTGTTTAACATCTACATTCTACCCTATGCCCTTCGAAAACGCAAGGGCAAATACTACATCTTTTTTATCTCTGATATCCCCATGGGCAGGGCCAGGGCCACTGCGCAGATATCAGCGACCGTCTGCGTGATCTCAACGCCTGTAAGCCCGAAAAGCCTCGGAAGTATCAGTATCGCAGGTATGAAAAATATACCGTTTCTCGCTGAAGAGGTTATGGATGCTTTTACTCCGCAGCCGATGGACTGAAGCATCATATTGGTGATCACTGACACTGCAAGCAGCGGAAGGGCAACTGCCTGGCATCTGAGCGCCACCTGCCCGACTGCCACAACCGCATCATCATCACGGAATATCCTGACTATCTGAGGGGCATATATAAAGCAGGCGATACCGGCCAGCGTCAGGAATACCGTCCCCCATTTAACACAGAAGGCAAAGCCCTCCTTCACTCTCTTAGTAAGTCCCGCTCCGTAATTAAAGGAACATACCGGCTGATATCCCTGTCCGAAGCCGATAAGCGCGGAACTCACCAGCATCATTACCCTTGTCACTATGCTCATTCCGGCTATGGCCTCATCGGCGCCCAGGCTTCCCGCACTGCGGTTTAAGAGTACCGTAGCTATCGCAGCAAGTCCCTGTCTGAAAAGCGAAGGTGCTCCGCCGTTGATTATCTGGCCTATATAATAAGAGTTGATCCGTATACGGCTCGCCTTCATACGGATGTTTTCACCCTGTCCGGCGCCGATCAGCAGTATGCAGAAACTCATGATCTGTCCGGCTACGGTAGCTATCGCAGCTCCGCGGACTCCCATATCAAATACGAAGATCAGCAGCGGGTCCAGTCCCATATTGATCACGGCACCTGCCATCAGTCCTGCCATGGCATAAACTGCCGCTCCCTGAAAACGCAGCTGGTTATTGATCACGAACTGCCCCATGGTAAAGGGTGCGCCGATCAGTATTATCCCTGCATAAGCGGAAGTCATCCGCAGCGTATCCGCACTCACGTCATCCGAAGCAAGGAAGTTCACTATCGGACTTATAGCAATATTACCCAGCACCGCAAAGCTAACGCCGCAGAGCAGTGCCAAAGTAAAACCTGTGGATGCCATCTCCACAGCCTTGTCCTTTTCGCCTGCACCCAGCATGCGGGAAAGGAAATTTCCCGAACCGTGACCAAAGAAAAAGCCGATGGCCTGTATCACGGCCATCAGCGGAAATACTATGCCTACCGCTGCCGTAGCCTGGGTCCCCACTCCGGGGATCTGGCCTACGAAATAGGTATCCGCCGCATTGTATATGCCGGTTACCAGCATGCTTATGATGGTAGGCACGCTTAATTTTACTATCAGTTCCGGTACGGGTGTTTCTGTCAGGTATTTGTATCTGTCTTTTTTATCTGCCTTTGCCAAAATCCACTCCGTTAATATTTATTCTTTACGATCATCCTCTGTGACCGCCTCCGTGGCTTCCGCCACCGCCGCCACCGCCGCCACCGCCGCTGCTTGAAGATCTGGGGCTGTAGGTCTTGGTAGTGTTGGTCAGTATCATCCTCGGATCACGCACGCTCATCTCAGCCTGTATAGATCTGAGCACTTCCTCATCCGATACCTTTCTGGGACTGTTGGTTATCCTTACTATGATAAAGTTCACCAGAACGGCAAGTATCAGTGCCAGCAGTGCGCTGGTGATATACTTCATTGGCTGGGCGATCTTGAGTCCGTCCAGAGCCCGGAGGCACTGGGTCAGCGCCACATCAAGGTAACCGAAGAATTTCCAGCTTTCGTCATAGCCGTTTTTCCTGATGGTACTCTTGGTATCATTTATGGCATTATCGGCTATCGTATTTGCGATTGAAACACTGATGGTCTTATATACCACACTGCCCGGCTTATAGGATTCTATCCAGAGCATGCAGCCGCCGCTCAGATCACTGTCTAAGACAACTGCGGCTACCAGACCTGTATCACTGCCGAAAACAGATTCATAATAATGCTTCGCAAGGGACCTCGCTGTGGATTCATCCGCATAGCCCGAGGCCACAGCGGTAAGACACATGGCATTTCCATATGCAGTCAGGTCTTCCAAAGTGGAGCAGAGTTTCTTCTCGTCGGATTTATCTATGACTCCCGCCATATCCAACAGTACCGCCGAATATTCTGTATCATCATTCGAATAGGTCCATTCGTTTCCGTCATCCGTCGCATTAACAGGCAGGGTCGCGAATATCAGTATCAGTGTTAAGATCAGTCCCGAAAGAGGCTTTAACATTTTAAGCATTGATATCCCCTCCTCTCCTGTTGAGCTGAGGCAGCGGCCTTGTTGTCAGCATATTATATTCGGTCAGTGCGAACAGCTGCCCGACCACGATGGCTGCAAGCAGCAGTATCACTCCTCCGTAGTAGACCAGGTCTTCGCTGGGATCTGCCAGCACTATCAGGGCTCCCAGGATCGAGACCCCTGCGGTGATGATATAGCTTATCATAAGTCTTGCTCCGCCGCTTGCCCCCTTGGATTTGCTGATGCCGTAGAATACCGCAATGACCACGGCCAGCGCAAGTATGCCGCTTAAGATCACCGGCTTGAAGAAAACCGTCATGACTCTTATGAAAGCCAGTCCGAAAGATAGTAAGAAATAAGCCAGTACGGCTATGCCTGCCTTACTTCCCTTGGAAGCACTCTTGGATGCATTGGCATTACCCTTCATCTTGGCCTTTGACTCTGCAAAAGCCATTTTATTGTTCTTGCTTAAGAAGCCCAGATCTTCGCTCCTGCTGTCCCTTATCCTTACCCTGTTCACCGTACTGTTGAGCAGCAGGGTGCAGACCAGTGCAAGCGCAAGAGAAACGCTCATGAGCACCTTCGGTGTCATCGTCGGTAAAAGAAGCAGTATCGCATAGATGGGAAGGGCTGCCACCAGTGAGAATAAGAGGAACTTCTTATTATCCACCGGCAGATCCGCCACTATATTTCCGTTCTGTCCGTTTACCACCGCATAGGCAACACGGTCGCTGTTCCTGTAAGCCAGGAACCATACCGGGAAGAAGGCAAGCTCCGTTCCTTTTCCGTTGCGCGTGGAAAACTGCGGTGATATGGTCCTCTTGCTGGCGGGATTCAAGGTTGCTCCGGTAAAGCATTTCCTGTTATCTATCTCTTTATATATCTGATCCCTGGCAAAATCCTTTGCCGCGTCCACGTATATACCATATTCCACGTCCTGCATATCAGCGTAAAAACCGCTCAGATAGGAAGTCTGGAAAGGAACCAGTTCCCTGACGTTGAAAGGCGCTATGCCCTTGCTGAAATAATCATCAAAGTTGGCTGAAGCGTCATAGGAAATGCCGCCAAAGAATGAATCCACGTAGCAGGTACAGTTATAATGCTCCGTGAAAATGTAATCGCCGCGTCTGTGGCTGTGTTCCGCCGTCAGCGTTACCTGGCCGTTATATCCCATATCATAAAGCCAGTAAGGCATGTAGATGCCGCGGAACTGTTCGAGATGCCCGGGATCTTTCATGTTTGAAGGCAGGAAGAATGCCTTCTTTACATACGATGCATAAGCCCCCTTGCACTGATCCTTTCCGATCTTGAAGGGCATTACATATTTGGGCTGGTGCATGCGGCTCATCCTGGAATTCAGCATATGCTGCGCACCGCAGTAGTTACAGAAACCGTTTACCGAATCCTCGGTGGAATAAATCGAACCGCCGCACTGCGGACAGGTATACTGTATCACATCAAAGAACGGCTCCTCTTCGGGCTGCGCAAACGCCCCCGCGAATCCGCCACCCACAGGCTGCGCATAATCCACCGCCTGATCAGCCCCGTCAAACTGCGCCGACGCAAGGCTGTCTGTCGTAAATGTCTGCTCCTCGGCTGCTCCCGTCTGGTTCATCATCGCCGGATCGAAAAGGCTTCCGCAAAAACCGCACTTCAGCTTCTGGGTAGCTATGTCAAATACAAGTTCTCCGGAACAATTCGGACATTGCTGCATCTTTTATACCCCCATACATTATTCAGGCTTTGCGGCCAAACTTCATTAAAGCCACCGCAGCTACACTGCCGTCTTCCTTGACCACCAGTACCCTGTAAGAATCCTCTTCCTTCTTTTTACATATCTTAAGCGTTTCTCCGTAAACGCATTGTTTTTTATACTGTATCTCCATTTCCTGCAGCACATGCTCTTTGTAAAATGCTGCATCAAAGGCATTCTGCATCATCGGCATATAATTCAGATTATTGACATGGTCGTTATTGTCCAGGTCCGAATATCTGACTACATGCTCATAAACCGGCTCCGCCCCGTCCGCGTCAGCAGAAAATCTGGTGAATTCGGCATTTTCAACCTTTCTGTCCAGAGCCAGTTCCTTATCGAAACCTATTACCTCAGGCCTGGCGATCCTTCCCGAGCTCATATCCATCAGGCAGCTCTCAAGCCTGCCCTCCGCCAGGAGTTTTCCCTTCTCACGTATCTGCAGATTGAAGATTATCGCAGCCGGATGTCTGTTCTTTTCTATCCAGCACTCTATATCGAGTTTATTCTCATAGAGCGTTCTGGAATACATGATCATGTGATACTTCAGCAGCAGCCAGCCTACGCCGTATTTCTCATGGACAGTGATATTATCCCAGTCATAAGCATGCATATATCCGCTGGCGGCGTCCTGGAAATATTCCAGATAAGCTTTCATGCCTATATAGCCGTCCGCATCCGCTTCCCTGAACTGCTGATCCTTGATACTCTTAAATACGCCGTTCTCAACCATCAGTCCTGCCCCATAGCCTCGGTGTAGAAAGAAGTGTAATCCGTCCTTCCCTCTTCCGTAAATGCAATGGCTGAGCGGGGATGCTGGTTCATAAGCCCGGTGAAATAATACTGAAGGTCATAGCCCCATTTTGCACCGCTTTCCTTTATCTCACCCATGTGCTTTTCAATAAACTGTATTATCGGGAAAATATTATATTTCGGGTTCCTGAGGAAACCTATAAGATTCTCCATGAAGCAGTTGCCTGCGCCTCTGCCCATTCCGTTGTAGGTTGCATCCAGCCAGTTCACGCCGTCGCCCACCGCCTCTATGGTATTTGCAAAAGCCATCTGCTGGTTATTATGCGCATGCATGCCCAGCTGCTTGCCGTATTTGTCCGCATATTCCATATAAAGGTTTGCTATACGTGCTATCTGCTCGGGGAAAAGTGAACCGTAGCTGTCAACGATATAGATAACATCCACGGGTGACTGTCCGAGCGTATCCAGCGCATAGCGTATATCGCCTTCCTGGGCATTGGAGATCGCCATTATGTTGCAGCTCACTTCATAACCCTTCTTCTTTGCATCCTCGATCATTTCCACGGCTGCGGGTATCTGATGTGTATAGCAGGCCACACGGATCAGATCCAGCGGGCTCTCGTCCTTCGGAAGTATGTCATTTCTGAAATCACATCTTCCCACATCGGCCATGACGCCCAGCTTCAGTCCCGTATCTTTATTGTCTCCTATGACCTTCCTTATCTCCTCGTCATCGGAGAACTTCCACTTTCCGAACTTCTCAACATCAAACATTTCTTTGGAAGCCTTGTAGCCCACTTCCATATAATCCACACCGGCCTTTATGTTTGCAAAGTAAAGTGCTTTTACAAATTCATCCGAGAAAGCGAAGTTGTTTACCAGTCCTCCGTCCCTCATGGTCGCATCCAGCACCTTGATGCTCTCTCTGTAGCCCAGCAGTTTCGATAACTCTTTCATTTTTTTCCTCCGATAATAACATTTTTTGCGGGTACGGTCTTTCTCTCTCCGTCGATCACTATTCCCATATATCGTACTCCGCTGATCAGCACATTGCTGTTTACTACCATACAGGCTTTCTCTTCGCCGGTCTTCTCATCCAGGTACACAGCCTCAGTCGGTTTTGCTTCCTGCATTTTCTTATCCTCCCTGCGTTAAAAACGCCATAAAGATTATACTACTTTTCTCCCTCTTTTCCAACTTATTTTTACCCGCAGTACTTCATCAGCAGCGCGTAACATTCATTGATCTTCTTGCACATCTCCTCCGACCCTTCCGCATTGTCCGGATGATATTTCTTAAGCAGCATATTCCTCTTGCTCTTGATCTCCGCCTCGTCATAAGGATATCTCACCATGAAGATGGTCTCGGCTTCTTCCCTTGCAGGGTCGGTACTCTTCTTTGCAGTCCTGCCCTGCTGCCTTCCTTCTTCCCTGTTTCCGCTCTCTTTCCTGCCGCTCTCAGCCCGTCTTTTCTCGTATTCTCTTTTTCTTTTTTCCCATTCACGGCTTCCGGCCTCTTTGGCCCTGCCTGCCGCTTCCTTCCATCTTTTGAAATACTCGTCTTCCCCGCCGGCATTTTTATCTGCCGTAGTTTTTTCCTGAGGTCCTGCGGTCTTATTTCCGCTATCCGAACGTTTCTCTCCGGACGCATTCCCTGCCGCCTGCCCCCAGCCTGCAGCCTTCCTGTGCTTTTCAAAAACCTTATAAAAAGGTTCAAAGAGTCTTGCAAGAAAAGCCAGGATCTTTTCCCTTCTGTCATAAAGGAAACGATAGATATAGAAGAAGCCCACAGCCATTGAACCGCCGCCCAGAATCAGCACATAAATATTCTTCCTGATGCACCAGAGCAATACCGCTAAAACCGGCAATAAAATAATAAGCAGGATGGCTCTTACCCTTTCGGGCTTCTGCTTAAGCCTCCCTGCTTCAAGGTACAGCTCCCTTCCGGGAGCTGTAAGTACCATCTGCAATATATGCAGCCACTGTCCTTTTTTCAATATCTCTTATCTCCCATATACGAGATAACCACCAGACTTGCTCCGGTGTGGGTTCCTATCATCGGCCCCACATTGCTCTCCAGGAAATTCTCGTAACCGAACTCCTGCTTTATCAATTCCTTAACATAAGCCGCATCATCGGGAACGTTTCCGTGACAGATCATTATCATATCATTGTTCTCCGCATAATCTGTGGCTTTATGCTCATGCATCGCTTCCACCAGATAAGCCAGGGATTTCTTCCTTCCCCTGAGTTTCTTGGGAACCACCAGTTTTCCGTTATCATCTATAATAAGATAAGGCTTAACGGATGCGAGGGTTCCTATCACGGCGCTTGCCTTTGATACTCTTCCGCCTCTCCAGAGATCGAAGAGATTATCTACCGTGAAGGCCAGCAGGAAATGCAGCTTGTTCTCTTCCACCCACTGTGCGACCTCTTCCAGGCTCTTGCCCTCATTGCGCATCCTTACCGCATGCCATACCAGATGTCCCTGTCCCAGGGAAGCAGTCTGGGTATCCACAACAATTATCTTTTTATCGGGATGATTCTCCAGCACCTCGGATACACCGTTCCTTACGCTGCCTACCGTTCCGGAGAGTCCCGAAGCCAGTCCCAGATAGAGGAATTCATCCGCCTCATCTATATGTTCCTCGAAATATTCTCTTGCCTGCTCGGGGTTCACCTGAGAAGTGGAAGGCTTTGCCCCCTGAGCCAGCATCCCGTAAAAATCCGGTGCGCTCAGTTCCACATTTTTGCCGCTTATTACCTTGCCGTCCAGTATGGTACTCAGATAGATGCAGCCTACTTCATTCTCCTGCAGCCAGTCCTTAGGCAGATCCGAGCCGTTATCCGTTACTATCTTAAACATCCTGTTTCTCCTTTGTGGTTATTATTTCAATCTTATGTAGTTTTGAAAACCACATACATCCTAACAGACCACAGCATTTTTGTCTACAGTTTTTTTAAGCTCTTAATTGTAGTGTAAACAGAGCAGAGTGATGTCATCATCCCGCTTTCCGCCTTCCACAAAACTCTCCAGCTCGGCGGTCACGTTCCTTAAGATTTCTTTCGGTGCAGCCTCAGCATCCCTGTTCAGCACTTCCAGCAGGCGCTTTGCTCCGAACATATTTCCTTCCGCATCCTGCAGATCCGTTGCACCGTCGGTATAGATAAAGAGGGTATCTCCGTGCTGCAGTTCAAAGGGATGCTCCGCAAAGGTGAAGTCCTCATCAAGAGCCATTACCGGTGAATGCTCATATTCCACCAGTCCGAAATCACCTTCCGCATGCTTAAGTATCGGGTGTTCATGCCCCGCATTGGCCGCCAGTCCCGCTCCCGTCCTTACGTTAAGATCGGCCATCCACACCGTTACATACATTCCTGCCTTATTGTTGTCACAGAGCTGACGGTTGACATCCGCAAGGATCTGCGCCGGTGTTCCTCCCTGAAGGGCCCGGTTCTTTAAGAGAGTTTTTGCTATTACCATAAAGAGCGCCGCAGGTACGCCCCGTCCCGAAACATCCGCCATCAGCATTACCAGATGATCCTCATCCCTGAAGAAGAAGTCATAGAAATCACCGCCGACCATTTCATCCGGGTTCAGCGAAGCATAGATGTCGAATTCTTTCCGGTCCGGGAAAGAAGGGAATATCCTGGGCAGCATGTCCGCCTGGATCTGCATCGCTATATTCATCTCTGTAGCCAGCTTCTGCCTCTCCGCCGTGATCGCTTCTATTTCATTTATATACTTCACTGTCTTGGAAGACAGATCCGCAATGGTTTCCGCCAGCAGCTGCACTTCATCACCGGTACGGTATTCGTCCTTCATCTCAAAGACGATGTTTTCTCCCTGAAGCCCGTTCAGAGAATCACTCATTTTATACAGAGGCTCCACTATCTTCTTCGACAGTGCCAGCGCATTGGCGATGCAGCCCACGGGGATCAGTAACAGCAGGGCTATGATCCATGCCCCCGAATGCTCCGTCCACCCCAGTGTCTGGGCTGCGATCACGATACTGTTTGCTACCGCCAGCATTATTATGGTCGTGAGCACAAGGTTAAAGATCTTCTGTTGCAGACCTCCTATCGTAAGGTTTCCATATTTTTTCATACCGTACGCCCTCCTTTCACCGGCTTGTCCTTAGGCAGTTCCCGCGTACCGCGCTGTAACATCACCGCATGCTCAAGTCCTTCTTTGCCAAGCTTCTTTTCTTTTTTAGCTGCCTCTATCCTCTTATCGTTGTATCCATCCCCGGCCTTACGGTTTTTTCCGTTATATCCGGAAATTGCTTTTTCCCCGGCATCATGCTCCTTGTGGAAAGCATCCCACTTATCCTTTACTTCTTTATGTTTATCAGCCTCTTTCCGGTACTCTTTCATCGCCTCATCATATGCGCGGCTTTCCTTGGCGTGGAAGAGCTTGCCGTAAGCTTTTGGCTTCTTCGGTTCTTCCGGCATTTTTCCGGGCAGTCCCACCTCATCCACAAGAGCCTTCCTTTCAGCCTCAAGCCTTGAGCTCTTAAGCCGCACCGGCGCCAGAAGGAAATGTTCGTTTTCGACTGCGATGGTCTGGGGTATCTTGTCTGCACTCTTCGGATCTGCCGCTTCATGCAGTATGTCTTTTATCATATCGCCTATCCTTGAAGCCTGTATATCCGGATCTGTTATACCCCCAAGTGCGTTTTTGAAATAGGTAGCTGCAGGCAGGCCGTTCACGCAGATTCGCTGCAGCGCCGCTTCTACTTCAGCCTTCGTGGCCGTTGCGGGATCAACGCCCGTGAGCGCCTTTATGACATCCTTCCCCGTCCTTTCATCATTATCAAGCTCATAGTCCACAGACGCTATCTCGTCATCCTTATGCTCAAGCATGACCTCCAGCTGCTTCTTATGTTCTTTTTCTTTTTTATCCTGGCTCAGCTGCGCCGCTTTTTCCGCTGCAGCCTCTGCTACCGATTTAGCCTGCTGCTTTTGGGCTCCTTCCAGTTCCTGCTCGGCATGGAGCTCACCCTCTTCAAGCTTCTTAAGCTCTGCTTCGGCTGCCTCCACCGCCTTCTTCGCTGCCTCGGCATCCTTCCGCTTCTGCTCCAGTTCTTTCTTAGCGCTGTCCAGATCGGTCTCCAGTATCTTCTTTGCGCGCTGTCCCGCTTCTATGCGTCCGTCCAGGAGTTCATTGGCCTTGGCCCTTTCACGGTCTGTCCTCTCATCCATGAATTCCGGCGCGCTCACACTGTCTTCACGGGCACGGAAGGCTTCATACTGCTGTCTGGCATCTTCCTTCAGTATCCTCTTGTTTGCATATGCCCTCTTGCTCTCCGCCTCCATAGCTTCAAAGGTCTTCTGGAAAGTCTGCATGGTTTCCTGCCATGCCTTCGTACATTCCACCAGTTTATCGATGGAATGCTCATCCTCCTCTCCTTCGATCTCTTCACCTTTAGCGGAAGCAAGGGTACGGTTCAGTCTCTCCAGTGCTCCGTCCAGAGTCTCCTTTACATTCACCTTCTCCCCGTCGGTACCTATGGACAGTGCAAATGACGCAGGATCTTCAACTGCAGCCACTGTAGTCATGATCATAGTGCTGATAGTTCCGAGGGCTTTTGCACCGTCGACAAACATATCGATACGCTTCTTGCCCTTTTCGGTAAAGCAGGCACTTAAAGTATTGCTGATACTGCCTATCATGCGGATCTTTTCATCCTGGCCGTGAAGAGCCTGCAGCTGTGTGCCTTCAGCAGTCATGCCCGAAGTCTGGGACAGATTTACATCCCTTAAAAGTGTTACCGACATGCCGGCGGATATCTCGCCGTCGATCTCCATATCCCTGACAGCTCTTCCCCTGGCCTCGTTCATTGCCGCCTCAACCGCCGCTTTGTCCTGCACACTTCCGGCATCGAAACTCAGCTTGCTGCGGATTCTCGCATGGTTTTTCTCAAGTTCCTCTTTTTCAACCACCAGCCGCTCTTCCAGTTTCTTTCTGGTCTCGGCAATCTGGTCTTCCACTCTTCTCTGCTCGGCCAAAAGCTTCGCAAGTTCCTCGGTATTGCGTGCCACATCCCTGAGTGTTTCCGGCCGTTGCAGATTCTTTGCCGCCTCAGAGACATCGACCTTCTCCATCAGCAAGCCCGCATTTCTGGAGGTGGCACCCAGAGTCTTCTCTATATCGGCTTTTGCAGTTTCCAGTTCTTTAAGCTTTGTCCTCAGTTCCCTGGCGGGCGCCAGGATCTCTGCATCTGCGGCAGCAAAGACCGCTGACTCCAGCATGTTTCCCGTACTCCTGAGGGCCGTACTTATCAGGTGGGAGGAAAGATATCTGACTCCTTCCATATTAAGCGCATAAGTTCTTGACCTTAATTCTTTCTCGTAATCCTTATCCTGATTCTTCTGCTCCGCTCCGTGTTCAAGCGCCTTCTTTTCTTTTGCTTCTCTCTTCTTGTCCGCCTTTCTCTTCTCGTTCTCCTCTGCTATGGCAGTCTTGATCTTATCCTTCTCGGTCAGCTGTCTTGCCGCAAGTGCACGGTAGCGTTCAAGTGCAGCAGTTTCCACCGCTTTTCTTCTCGCTTCTCCGGGAGGCATCTTACGTGCCTTCCTGTAATCCGCCTCAAAGCCGGGTGCGAGGGTTGCATACTGTTCAATACTTATCTTATTCGGATTCCAGGGTTGCTTATCCCAGTCCCTGTTAGCGGAATAGAACTTGCGGTCCGGATCCAGAAGCCATGCCGCAACTTCGGGATCCCTGCAGGCCCTGAGGGCCGCTTTCCTTGCTTCCTCGGTTTTCTTTTCCAGCTCGCGGTATTCGGCAAGGGTCTGAACCGTGAGTTTATCGGACTCCCGTTTTCCTATCGTCTCCCTGTCCGCCTTATAGCGGCTGCGGATCACGCTGTCGATATCAGCCTCCATACGCCGCTTTTCTTCCCGGCTCAGTTTTTCCATTTCCTTGAAAGAACCCGCGATCTGTTTCTGCCCCGCAAGCTTCTTCTGCTCATCGGTCAGTGCCTTGGCGCTGTAACGGCTTCGAACCTGCTCAGCCTGCCTGGTCATCTCATCATTAAAGATCTGCTTTCCGCGCTCTAATGAACTGTTCTGTTTACCTATCTCTTCAAGTGCTCTCTCCGTGGTCTTTACAGTGCTTTCGCTCTTCTTTACGGCTGCGTCACTGTCTTCCAGGGCTCTCTTTGCACTCTCAAGAGCGTCCCTCGCCGCCTTGTGTTCGGCACTTTCCGTTTTCTCTTCTTTAGCCTCGCCCGCAGCCTGCGCCGCAGCTTTTTCTTCTGCCTGCAGTCTTTCTTCCTCAATTACCTTTCTGTATTCACCCCTTGCTTTCAGTTCCTCATCCACTGCACTTACCGATGCAAGCAGGATCTCTCTTCTGCTGCCTATGGCCTCATCCATGGCAGTCCTTGCTTCCCTGATCTCGGTCTCCCTGAAATCAAGGATGCTTAGGTTCGGATCCACTTCATGGGATTCCTCATAACGACGGATAAAGCCTCGTTCCGCTTCGGCCTGCTGTTTCGCACGTTCAAGGCTCTTATCTACTTCTTTGACCGTGTGATCAAGCTTTTCTCCTACAACGATCAGGAGTTCTCCTGCCGTTGCCACTATCTCGGATCCCTTTCTGATCACCTCTGTTTTGTCACCCTGTTCATTCAGGTTCCGGGCGGCTTCCGTCAGCTGCTTGATCCTTCCTTCCAGCTCGGCATCTTCTTCTGCCGCATCTTCGTCAGCCTCATCTCCTCCCTCGCCTTCAAGTTCGGACATAACGCCCCTTACCTTTTTATACAGGTTAAACATCGTTTCCACCGCACCGGCGATCTTATCTGCCCTGTCCAGGTTCTCCGGTGTCAGCATTTTTTTCAAGGCTTCGCCGGCAGCATCTATGGATGCCTTGTCTTCTTTATCCTTGCCCTCCAGCTTCTTTGCCGCCGCCTCCATCTCGATGCGCCTGTGTTCATTCAGGGATACTCCCGCCATCTGCAGCTGGGTCTTTTTGTCAAGTTCGCCGCTGCCGTCTATCCGGCGAAGCAGCGCCTGGGATTCAATAAGGTCACGCTGCCTCATCAGTTCGGACTGCTGCTGCATTTCAGAAGCCTGCTGCGCATGTCCCTCAAAACGTTTATCCAGGAATTCCTGTACTCCCTGCCTTACCTCTGCTTCCTTCTGGTCGCGTATCTCAGTCTGTTTTTCAAGTCTTTCCTTGAGAGTCCGGATATGACTGTCTCTGTCACGTATGACAGTCATGCTGTCATGGACCCTGGCATCCCGGGTGGCCTTATCTTCGGTTCCCGCTGCACTCATGGCTTTGCCGGCCGCAACGATGACTCTTTCGTTTTCGTCGATCTCGGCTTCCAGCTTCTTTACATTTTTCTCTTCCTGATACAGGGCGCCCTTGATTATACCCACACTCAGCCTGTCGGTAAGGGCCTGCATCGAACCTCCGAGGAAGCCGGTTATACCCGAAGCCGCAGAGATCACCGCACGTTTTGTCTGCAGGCCTGCGACTCTGAGCTCCGCCATATTTGCGCGGTGCCTGCAGTCAGACAGATAAGCCTGTTCCTTGACCGCTGTCTCCCCCTTTGCCTTTGCCTTTTCAAACTCCGCCTGTCCCTGTTTATTACGTTTTGCGATCGCTTCGTTTTCCCTGGCGATCAGCGTGTTCAGGCGCTCTGTCTCTATCAGATCACGGGCGATCCTTGCTTTACGGTATTCAACATTCGCATCGTGTATCTCTTCCCTGTTTTTTCCTTCCTTGGCCTCGCGGAACTTATCAAGTGCGTCCTTATACACCGCTTTGCGTCCCAGTTCCGTCAGTTCATGACGGTTCTCTTCCGTGATCTCTCCGTGGGAAGACAGCCAGGCTTTCTCTTCCTCGCTTTTCCACTTGGATTCCATGCGGGCACGTTCAGCCGATTCTCTCGAACGCATAAAAGCTTTATAATCACCTACCCGCAGATCGCTGTCTTCCGAGGAAACGTGTGTTGCTTCCGCCCGCTCTTTTATTGCATTCTGAAGCAGGGCGGTGATCCGCTTCTGCATCTCTTCGTCATGCTCCGCTGCAGCAAGATCTATCGGCTTCTCGGGTACGAAATCATCAGGTACGGTCATTTCCCTGATCCGTTTCACCTCAGCTTCTTCAGCCTGAAGCTGTGCCTCTGCCACAGTCCTTGCTCCGTTCAGACCGGCCAGTTCCTGTTTTTCCATTGCACGGATTTCAATCAGTCTTTCAAGCGGCAGCTCGTTGATCTTATCCCCGTGAACGGTCTCCGTCTCCGCCGCGCTTTCCGGTGCTTCCGCTTCTTCCGCTCCGGCAGTCCCGCCTGAAGCTTCCTTTGCCTGCTGGGATTTCTCCGCCGCTTCCACTATTTTCTTAACAGCTTCTTCGTCCACAGCTTCTTCGGCCGCCGTCTTGTCTGCGTCCGCTTCTCCGGCTTCCGCCTCTGATTTTTCCGCCTTTGAGGCTTCCGCCTCTGCTTCGGCTTTCTGCGGCTTATCCTCTTCCTCCTGCTTTGCCGCCTTCTTCTTCCTTTGCGCTATCTCTTCTTCACTCAGCCCCTTTGCCCTGAGTTCTTTATCCTCTATCTCTTCAAGCTTTGCTCTTGCTTCCTCCAGTTTCTTTCCGGCTGCTTCGGCTTCCCTTGCCGCCTTATCCCTGAGAGCCTGTTCTTTTTCAAGATCCGCCCTTACGGAATCTTTGGCGAAACCGTATGCATCCAGCTGGCGGTCGGTAATCTCCTTCATCCTTTCAGTCTGCCTGCGTGTCTGCTCCGCAAGGAACTCCGGCGCATGCAGCTGATCCTGTGCGCTGAACTCATCGTATGCCTGCTGCGCACTCTCCTTCAGGCGCCTGCTGTTATCGTAACGGCGGCGGCTTTCCTCTTCTATACGGTCAAACTGTTTGCTGAAGGTTTCAAGTGCATCCTGCCATGCACCGGCCATCTCCACGAGTTCGTCCACCGTATATTCCTTGTCTGCCGAGTCTTCACCTTTAAGCTTTTCTATGGCAGAATCCAGAGAACTAAGAGCACTCTCGAGATTACCTTCAAGATCTATCTCTTCGGGCAATTCAAATTCGAACTCGAACCCGCCGGCCGCAGCTGTCTGAATAGCCATATTCGCCAGAGATCTTAAGGCCTTTGCACCTGTCACCAGGGTCTCTATCCTGCCTTTGCCTTTCTCGGTAAAGCAGCTGCTGAGCACATCACTGACCTCATTGATCTTACGGATAGCCTCCTCCTGATCATGCAGGGCATGCAGTTCCATGGCCTCGGCAGTCATTGCCGAAGTCTGTGAAAGGTTCACGCTGCGCAGCAGTGTGTCCGCCATATCCTGGGAGATGCTGCCCTTTTCCTGCATTTTGAGAACAGCCTGGCCTCTTGCGATGTTTTCGATCGCCGCACTCCTGCTTTTGTCCGCCACCGAATCACGGTCAAAACCAAGCCTGTCCCTGTAGGTCTTTCTCGCAACTTCCAGTTCTTTTCTTTCCTCGATGCGTCTTTCTTCCCGCTTCTTTTCCAGTTCAGCTATCTCGGCATCGACACGTTCACGCTCGCGTATGAGAAAACTCATCTCCGCAGCATTGCGCGTTAGATCCTTAAGCAGCTTGGGATCCTGCACATTCTGTGAAGGAGTGTTTTCCTTTGCCTGTGTCATTTTGCTTCCGCTGATGCGGGCGGTGGAATCCGCTGAAGCTGCAAGCTCATCTCTTTTCTTTCTCAGTTCCTTCAGCTTAGCATCCATCTCGCGGCCGGGAGCTTTGATCTGAGCCTCTGTCGTTGTTGCCACCGTATTTCGGAGTACCACGGTGGCATCCCTGAGGGCTGTCTTTGCGATATGAGCACCGAGATATTTGATACCTGCTGTATTAAGTGCCCTTGAAGCAGACTCCAGTTCATCGCCGTATCTGTCATCAAGCAGCCCCTGATCCGCTTTTTCCGCAAGTTCTTTTTTCAGCGCTGCTTCTTTCTTCTTCTGCGCTTTTCTCTTATCGTTTTCTTCTTCGATGGCTTCCTTGATGTTGTGCTTTTCGGTAAGCTGCAGAGCCAGCTTTGAACGGTAGCGGTTCATCGCCGCGTCCGCCAGTCTTTCCCTGCCTTTCGTGGTATGGGCGTCGGGTGCTCTGAGAGCCTCCTGAAATTCATCTTCAAAGTGCTTCGCTGCCTTTGCATAGTCATGAATACCGAAGCGGTTTGGACTCCAGCTCTGCTCTGCCCAATCCTGATTGGCTGAATAGAACTCCCTGTCGCTGTCGTTCAGCCATTTTACATCATCTTCATAGATAGCATGTCTGAGTGCGTCCGCCCTTGCCTGGGCAGCATCCTGCTCCATCTTGCGGTATTCGGCAATACTCGTGACTCTGAGTCTCCTGGTCTCCCCTCTGTAGACATCCTCCTGATCCGCAGCATAACGGGCCTTAATGACTTTATCGATCTCGGCCTCCATCTCACTTTTTTCTGCATCAGCCATCTTACTGAGCTTACTCATGCTCGCGGTTACTCTGGACTGGGTTGCCAGCTTATCGGCTCCTTCCGGCATCTCTTTTGCGGTAAAACGTTCCCTTACGTCCGCAACCTGCTGCGCGCTCTTTTCTTCAAAGATCTTCTTTCCTTCAGTCAGCAGATCAACCTGGGCTGTCAGATCGTCAAGGGCAGCGGTATACTGCCTTACACTCCTCTCATTCGCCGCAAGTTCTCTTTCTTTATCCTGCTGTTCCCTGAGCGCAGCCTCATAAGCTTTCCTGGCTTTTTTATGTTCTTCGCTCTCTTCTTCGGCAGGCGCTTCTTTCGCCTGGGGCTTCTCTGCCTCTGCGGGCTTTGCAGCAGGATCTTTCTTTGCGCGTTCATCAAGCTCTGCCTGTATCGCCGCCACGGATTCCCTTAAGATACCCACACGGATATCGAACATTTCATTCGCCGCATCTTCTCCTCTTTGCAGTTCCTCTATCTTGTGGTCAAAGACGCTGATATGGCTGTCCTTCTTTTTCTTCGCGGCATAGTCATCCACAAAGGCTCTGTCAGCCTCAGCCTGCTGCTGTGCACGCTCAAGCTGTTCATTTACCTTTTGAACACAGCCCGACATCCTCTGGTTGATGGTCTCCATCAGCTGCCCGGTTTTCCTGATGATCTCCGTCGCTTTCTGAACGTATTCGGGATTTTCCCAGCCACCCAGATTTCTCGCCACCTCAGTCAGATGATCCAGCTGGGCATTGATATCTATGTCCAGTTCAAAATCATCTTCATCCTCGGCCTCGTCTTCGTCTTCGTCGCCTTCCTTTTCTTCTCCCTCTTCTCCTTCTTTATCCTTTTCTTTCTTCTTGTCTTCTTCCTCTTCCTTTTCCTCTTCTTTTCCTTCTTCTTTCTCTTCCTCTTCTTCTCCTTCATCCTCCTCTACCATGGATCTTACTTTCTGATAGAGGTTAAAAAGTGTCTGTGCGGCATAGACCGCCTTGTCCACGGTATCCAGATTTTCCGGCTTGAGCAGACCCTTCAGCGCCTCTCCGGCAGCATCTATCTCAGCCTTTTTCTTTTCGTATTTCGATGTCTCCGCAGTACTTGTGGCCTCCATGCGCATACGCGAAGCTTCATTCGCACTGATGCTGGCCATTCTGAGCTGCTTATCCAGAGTGAAATCATCATCCTTGGGAACGGCTTTCCCCTTACCTTCCGCAGGCGGGATCACCACATCGGATTCGATCCTGTCCCTTTCCCTTAACAGATCCGCCTGACGTTTTTGCTCTGCCGCACGGTTTAAGCCTTCTGTTGTCAGCTCATCAAGCCGCTCCTTTACTTCGGCTTCCACCTGCACTTTCATCTCATCGCGCTGTCTTACCTGCTCCGCTCTTTGTTCTTCAAGCTTACTGATCTGCTGAGTGCGGTCCTGTACGATATCTATGTTTGCATGTGTCCTGTCGATCTCGGCGAGGCTTTCCTGCACATTGGAACTGCCCACTGAAACTCCTCTGCCCGCAGCGGCCACCACCTGTCTGTTCACTTCTATCTCACGGTCCGTGTCACTGATCTTATCCTCTGCGGACTGGAGCTTTCCCTTTATGATCCCCGCGGTCAGTTTCTCACTGATCTCGGCGGCATTTCCGCCGATAAAGGAGGTAACACCGCTGATCCCGCTTAAGACAAAACGCTTGCCTTTAAGACCCGCTACCCTTACTTCCTCCCGGGTTGCCTTAGACCTTAAGCTGCTTAAATATTCTTCTTCCTTTACCTCGGTCTGGTTTGCTCTTACATCCTGACCGTGCTTCTTTTTTGCTTCCGCATTCCGCTTATCTATAGCCCTGTTCTCTTCCCTTATCAGTTCCGAGATCCTTTCTGTCTCCAGCAGTTCAGTGGCAATAACGGTTTTCCTGTAGTCGATCTCCGCGTCATGAGCATCCTGTGCTGTCTGGCTTAAACTTCTGTCCTTATCCGTATAATGGGCAGCAATATCCCTGAAAGGCTGCATACCGCCCATGCTGTCGTAATGGCTGCGCTCGTCACTCAGATGTTCGTCGATCCACTTTACCGCTGCATGATCGTTGACTTCCACAGCCTGCTGTCTCACACGGTCATGCATCTTATCTATCATGCCTGACAGCGCAAAATAGTCTTCCACATGCTGTCCTTCGGGCATCTCTGCATCGATCTCAGCTATTTTATCTTTATACCTGTCCGGATTGGCCTGTATCTTTGAAAGGTCCGGGGCTCCCTTTCTTTTCAGCCTGTCCTTGATCACCATACGCTGTGCCACAAGGCGCTGATAGCTGGCAAAGGCCTCCTTTTCGGTGAAGTCTTTCGGTACATCTTTTACAGCCTTACCTGCCGCAACCTCCAGATGTTCCACCGCTCCGGCCTTTACCATGCTGCTGAGTTCCTCGCGGTTACGTCTGGTGACTTCCGAATGTGACTCCAGCCACTTTTTCTCCTCCGCGGAATTCCAGCCTGCAGTATTCCTTGCTGCATCAGCCTTCTCACGGAGCTTTCTGTATTCCGCATAGTTTGCGGAATGTACACTCTGAGCCCAGGGTGTTCCCTTATACTGCGCCTGCTCTTCCTGTACCTTCCCGAGAAAAGCAGTGATCCTCTTACGCATGGCAGGATCACTCCTTGCTGCCTCAAGATCCAGGTGCTTTTCCTCTATGGCATTGGGAACATCAACCGTAGCTTTGCGTGCGCTGATCTCCTCCCGCTGTTTTGCGAGCGAAGAACCCACCGCCTGCTTAGCCGTTTCCAGCGCAGCCAGCTCCTCCTCTTCTATCCTCAATATTTCTCTTAATTCTTCCGGTGAAAGATCCTTTAAAGACTTTGGCATGATATACCCCCTCTGACACTGCAGTCCGTTCAACCTGACTATTTTCAATTCTATCAAATCTGAGTATCAATTACCACCGTTTAATGATACAATAAACTCGAGGTGTCCCATGTTTAAATCATTAATCACCCAACTTACCCTCTCCCTCATGTCCCTCTTTGGGGGCCGTCTTTCTCATACTCTCGCCAACAAGCAGTACGTACACAACCTTGACTCCTGGGCCGCTCATCTTCTTTCGCATCCTTCGGATCCTCTGGAAGACCAGCGGCTGATCCCGGATATATCCTACGGCCGCACTTCCCGCCTGAACGAAAGGCTGTTTTTAAAAGGCCGCCGCCTCAATGCTTCCGAGAACGCCTGCGAGGTCATAGCGGTATGGCATGCACTTAAATATGCGGGCCATGACATTCCCTTCCCCGCACTCTTAAAACACTTTTCAAAAAAAGGCATCTGCGCAGGCGGCCTCTTCGGTACTTCTCCGAGATTCCTGGTCCGCTTCTTTAAAGAGCGCGGCTTTGATACGGAAGTGATCACAGGCTCTGCCATCACTCCCGCCCTGCTTGAAGAAAAAGAGTCCGGGGCAAAGCTCTGCATACTTACCAGCTTCAACCGCGGACATAATCCTTTTCATATGATCCACACCATGTGTCTGACAAAAGAGTCCGGCTGCTGGACCCGCCATAACGACAACGGCGCCAGAAAGTGCCCTTCACTTTCCGACGCCGTATTCACTTACAATTCTTCTCTTTCCTCGCCTCTGCAGCTTATCTTACTTAAAGTATGATACCGCATCCGTAAGCTCTGCAGAGAGACCGTTCATCTCACCCGCATTATCGGATACCATGCTCACATTGCCCGATACATTCTGTATGGATGCAGCCACCTCCTCATTGGTAGCTGAAGTCTCTTCCGAGATGGCCGACAGATCGCTGACCGCGTTCATTATCGTATCCTTGATGGATGCCAGCTGACCGGTTATCTCCGATACGGAAGCTATCTCGTCCACGGATCCTCTGATATCCCTGTCCAGATTGCTGAACTTCTCCTGGGTCACTTCCAGCAGTTCCTTTTCTTCGGCGATCAGCTCCTTCACCTTCTGTGCCTGCTCTACGCACATAGTCGATGAACTGCCTATCTCGGCTACTATCTCTTTTATCTGATTGGCTGAAACGTTTGACTGTTCCGCAAGTGTCTTGATCTCACCCGCAACTACGGCAAAGCCTCTTCCCGCTTCACCTGCCCTTGCCGCTTCTATGCTGGCGTTAAGAGACAGCAGGTTGGTCTGCGTTGCTATGCTTGTTATCAGCGCCACCATTTCGTTTATTTTTGTGATGGCATCGTTAGTCGCATTGATACGTCCTGCTATGTCTTCCACCGCCTCGGAAGAACGCGCCGAAGATGTTATAACTCTTCCTATGCAGTCAGCCGCCTCACTGTTTGCAGCTGACATGGTCTTTGCATTAGCGTTCAGGTTCTTTACATTGTCCACGGCCTGACCGATGACTTCTTCCATGTTCGTCATATTATCGCTGATATCCTGCACACTGCCTGCCATGGTCATGGTGGTCTGGGTCAGTGCCTCCATGGATTCGGCTATCTGGGAAGTTGACTCCGCGGCATTCGTAGCCATCTGGGTAGTACTCCTGATATTTTCGTTCAGGGTATCGGCCGAATTTCTTATCTTTCCGGTCACCTCCTGCAGCACCTCTCCGAGTTTTTCCGCCGATTCGATTATCTTATAGGTCTCTGTCACGTTGGTATTCTCACTGATCTTTATATCGGTCCTGCCGTCCGCAAGTTCTTCCATCACCTCCGCCACTTCTTCAAGGGGTTTTGATACTTTGTTCGAGATCAGCAAAGCTACGATACCGACTACCACAACGCCTGCTATACCTACTATTGCGATTATCATGTATATATAGCTTTCCGCATCCTGGATAACCTTTGCGATCCTGCCTGAGAAGGCCATGCCCTTCACATTGCCCTCACCGTCAAGAAGCGGCATGTAATATACGTAATAATCGTGGCCGTTTATGACCACATCATCCGAATAGTAATCGTTCTTTGCGGATACCGCAGCCCATACCGCATCGGAAGCCTGGGTTCCCTCTATCCTCTTTCCCGAGTCATCCCGGATCGTAGTCATAAAACGTATATTGTCCTTGAAAATGGTAAAGTCAACACCCGTCTCTTTCATGCTGTCTATAAACTCCGTATCATATTCAAGGAAACCATCAACAAGATTGGTGCCGTTCAGCAGGTCGTATTCATAATACTCGCGAAGTGCTTTGCTGGCCACCATCAGTTCCTCTTTGGTATTTGCCTCAAGGTTCCTTACCATGATTCCCGAAGTGATAAAGAACAGCAGTATCACCACGAGAATAAGCGGGATTAACGCAAACATTAAAAGCATGACCTTGATGTTGATATTTCTTTTCTTCATAGTCGATACTCCTTCCGATCGTTATTGTAGATAATAACCATTATATCACTATATATCGGCAGATGAACTGTACAAAATCACATACTCTCTGAACTTTCTGTAAAATACTGTATTATTTTAAATACTTGCACTGCTCCCTCTCCTGTGTTAATCTCTACTACGTTGCAAAGTTTAAGGGTGCTAGTTCCTTTCCACCCGCGTGCAGAGCACGTAAACCACTGAAGGAGGTCTTATATGAATTCCATGAAAAAAACCATGTATCTCGTTCACGGAGCGGTCATTGCCGCCCTTTATGTAGTGCTGACTTATCTTGCGGCAGGCTTTGATCTGGCAAGCGGCGCCATCCAGGTGCGCTTCTCCGAAGCACTTACGATACTGCCCTTCTTTACTCCGGCAGCTATCCCGGGTCTCGGCATAGGCTGTCTTCTGGCCAATACGCTTCTCGGCTCTCCTCTGCCCGATGTCATCTTCGGTACACTGGCAACGCTGATCGGTGCCTTCGGAACCTACGCATTAAGAAAATACAAATTCCTTGCGCCTGTTCCCCCGATCCTTTCCAATGCGATCATAATCCCTTTTGTGCTTAAATTCGCTTACACAGACATTCCCGGCAGCATCCCTTATTTCATGCTGACCGTAGGCGCGGGCGAACTCATAGCCGCAGGCATCTTCGGACTCATCCTCCTGCATGCCCTGCTCCCCTTCCGCTCCCGCCTCTTCTCCCCTCATGACTGACAATCATGGGGACGGTTCTGCGGTTGATTGTTGACAATCTTATAGCAGATAATATTAACCCCTTGCTTAGTCGTTCCGCACATAAGCTCGAGCTTCGCAGTAAAACGATCCCTCGTCTCGCAACATTCTCTTCGAGAAGTTGCTGCGACGGTGATCTGCTGCTCGCTCTTGCTAAGTGCTACACTAAGACGCAGGGGTTAATAACTATCTGCTGTCCGTTTGTTCAAAGTAATGACCGAACCGCCCCATGATTGTAGCACACGCTATATAATGTTATAATGAACCCACCAAATTCATTCTTAAAGGAGGTTCATATGGCAAAAACACTTCAGGATATCCTCTCCCTTATCAAAGATGAAGGGATAGAGATGGTCGACTTCAAACTCACCGACATCGACGGCCGCTGGCGCCACTTAAGCATTCCCGCCGAGCGCCTCAGTGAATCAACCATGGAATACGGCATCGGTTTTGACGGCAGTAACTACGGTTATGCTCCCGTCGAAAACAGCGACATGGTCTTCATCCCCGTGCTTGATTCCGCCGTCATCGACCGCTATGCGGAAATACCCACACTCTCAATGATCGGCGATGTCCGCGTTATCGATCTTCCGGACAACCGCCCCTTCGACCAGTATCCCAGGAATGTTGCCATCAGGGCCCTGGAATATATGAAGGAAACAGGGGTTGCCGATAAGATGATCATCGGTCCCGAGTATGAATTCTATCTTTTCGATCAGGTAAAATATAAGAACGAATACTTCAATATGTCTGCGGAGATCTTCACTCCCCAGGCGGCCTTCGCTTCCGACAGCGACTACAGCAACAACGGCTACCAGCTGCTGCCCGGAGCAGGTTATCACAACTCACTCCCCACTGATATCAGAAACGACATCAGAAGCCGCATGTGCCTTGCCATGAAAGAATGGGGCGTTGATGTGAAATACCATCACCCCGAAGTAGGCGGCAGCGGCCAGATGGAGATAGAGGTGGAACTGGGCGACATGCTGAAACTTGCAGACGATACCATGTCCGCAAAATACGTGATAAAAAACGAAGCGGCACGCGACGGCATCACCGCCACATTTATGCCTAAGCCCTTAGCCCAGGAAGCCGGCAGCGGCATGCATGTACATATGCTTTTGTTCAAAGACGGCAAGCCCGTTTTCTACGACGCGGAAGGTTATGCCCAGCTGAGCAAAGAAGCACATTACTTCATGGGCGGACTGCTGACACATGCCCGCTCCCTCTGTGCCATCACCAATCCTTCCACCAACTCTTACAAGCGTCTGGTCCCGGGCTTTGAAGCTCCGGTCACCATCGGCTATGCCATGAGCAACAGGAGCGCGGTCATCCGCATCCCCGCTTATGCCAAGTCTCCCGAGAGCAAACGTTTTGAATTAAGAAATCCCGATGCCACCTGCAATCCTTACTACGCTTATGCAGCAATACTTATGGCAGGTCTTGACGGCATCAAGAATAAGATCGATCCGCATGAAAAGGGCTGGGGTCCCTACGACTTCAACTTATACACTCTCTCCGATGAAGAGAAGGCAAAACTTACCGGTCTGCCCTCTTCGCTTGACGAAGCCATCGCAGAACTAAAGAAAGACCACGACTACTTAACCGCCGGCGGCGTCTTCCCCGAGAGACTTTTAGAGCAGCTTATGAACCGTGAGAAAAAGGCCGCTTCACAGATCTCCAAACTCCCTCACCCGATGGAATTCGCCCTCTACTACGACCTCTAAAAAAGCAGAAAAAGCGGCGGCTTATCAAGCCGCCGCCTTTTTTATTTCTCAGTTCTGTCCGTAGTAAGCGTTTGCCCCGTGTTTTCTGAAGTAGTGCTTATCCTGCAGTTCCTGGGGAGCAGGCGCTACGTCCGGCTTTATCAGCTCGGTGCGGAGGGCCATCTTGGCTACTTCGTCAAGTACCACCGCGTTGTGGACCGCTTCGTGGGCATCCTTGCCCCAGGCAAAAGGCCCGTGGTTCTTGCAGAGACACGCCGGAACTGCCATGATATCCAGGCCACGGCTCTTGAATTCGTTGACGATCAGATGTCCGGTGTTCTCCTCGTAGGCATCCTCTATCTCGTCCTTGTTAAGGGTACGCAGGCAGGGAATAGGACCGTAGAAATAATCCGCATGGGTGGTTCCGTAGCAGGGAATGTCACGTCCTGCCTGAGCCCAGCTGGTAGCATAAGAAGAATGCGTATGTACGACTCCGCCTATCTCCGGGAAAGCGCGGTACAGCTCGATATGTGTCGGTGTATCGGAAGAAGGCTTAAGCTTACCTTCCACCTTCTCACCGGTAGCGATATCCAGCACCACCATATCCTCGGGTTTCATTATCTCGTAATCAACACCTGAAGGCTTGATCACGCAGAGGTTCTTCTCTCTGTCCACTGCCGACACATTGCCCCAGGTGAAAGTCACCAGTCCGTATTTCGGGAGCAGCATGTTGGCTTCGTATACTTTCTGTTTCAGTTCTTCAAGCATTTATTTCACCCCACATTCTCTACAGCGCTTCTCTCTACCGCAAGCGCTTTCTTATAGTCATCAAGGAAGCTGTCAAAACCGTCCATGTCTGCCTGATCGGCTGCAAGAGTTTCTCTCTTCGCAGCTGCAAACACCTTCTTGTCCAGGAAGTCTTCAAGGCTCTCGCCCTCTGCCTTCTGTACGCAGTAAGCCGCAAGTATGGCCATACCGTAAGGTCCGCCTTCTCCTGCGGATTCCATAACGGTCACGGGACACTTGGTTGCAGCGGAAAGTATCCTCTGTCCTGCCTCGGGAGTCTTAAAGAAACCGCCGTGTCCCATCAGGCTGTCTACTTCAGCCTTCTCGTCCTTTATCAGTATTTCCATACCGATAGCCAGTGTAGCCATTGCGGACATCAGGTTTGCGCGCATAAAATTACCGAGATTCAGTTTGGCATCAGGCTTTCTTATGAACAGCGGTCTTCCTGCGTCAAGCTTTGTCACACCCTCACCTGAGATATAGTTGAAAGGTATCAGTCCGCCCGCATCCTTCTCACCGGAAAGTGCAGCCTTGAACAGTGTGGTATAAAGCACATCATTTGATACACTTAAGCCTGCCGCCTCCACAAAGCCCTTGAACAGGCCAGCCCAGGCGTTGATATCGGAAGTACAGTTATTGCAGTGAACCATGGCGACCGCGCTTCCTGCCGGAGTGGTCACCATATCCAGCTCCTCGTGTCTGCCTATGCTGTTCTTAAGCACTACCATGGCAAAATCAGAAGTACCGGCGGATACGTTTCCGGTTCCTTCCTTAACGGAATTGGTTGCTACCATACCGGTTCCCGCATCTCCCTCAGGGGGTGCACAGAGTATGCCCGGTTTAAGCGCACCGCTGTCATCAAGGAAAGCCGCTCCCTCAGCGGTAAGTGTTCCCGCTGCTTCGCCCGCACATTTAATTTTAGGCAGGATCTCCCTTAACTTGAAGCCATAATCAGCTGCAAGACTGTCGAACTTATCAACCATGGCCTGGTCATAATCAAGGGCCTTTGAATCTATCGGGAACATACCCGAAGCCTCGCCTATGCCCATCACGTTCTCGCCTGTTAAGCGGTAATGAATGTAACCCGCAAGGGTCGTTAAGTGAGCAAGATCCTTTAAGTGCGCTTCCTTGTTCAGCATTGCCTGATACAGATGCGCTATGCTCCAGCGCTGGGGAATATTGAAATCAAATAGGTTGCTTAATTTCTCAGCCGCTTCACCTGTCATGGTATTTCTCCAGGTACGGAAAGCTGCCAGCTGCTTCCAGTCCTTGTCAAAAGGAAGATAGCCGTGCATCATCGCCGATATTCCGATGGCTCCTGTAGTGGTGAGTTCCACACCGTACTCGTCCTTCACGTTTTTCTTCAGATCCGCATAGCAGCTCTTGATGCCCTTGATGATGTCATCATCCATATGATAGGTCCAGATGCCGTCTTCCAGGCGGTTTTCCCAGGTGTACTCACCTGCGGCGATGCTGTTAAACTTTTCGTCGATCAGCGCCGCTTTTATCCTGGTGCTTCCCAGCTCTATGCCGAGAGCCGTCTTCCCCTCTTCGATAGCCTTTTTGATCATTTCCTTGTCCATAAGCCTTCTCCTTATTAATTTGATTTATTACCACTGTTTTCCGGGGCAGTGTCCAGCCTTTGCCGCAGCTCTGAGTTCCACAAAACATCCGCATTTAAGGCAGGTCCCCGCCGACAGTTTTTCGCATTTTCTGCAGATATCAAGTCGCCTTTCATACTCCTCATCGGGCGTCTTCATCTCAGCATCCATCCACTCTATCTCGTTAGCGATGAGCTGCCTGTACTTCTCTTCATCATACTCCTGCAACAGACATTTCACACAAGGCTTCACTCTGCCACAGCCTCAATATGCATAACGCTTGCAGCCGGCAGCGTAAACTTAAGCTTTCCGCCCTCGATCTTCAATCCGTCAAAGGCCTTCTTTGTCACCTTCTCGGGATCGTCAAAAGTATTGTGCTCATGTATCTCGCCGCCCACGATCTCAGCCTTCGCTTCGGCTATGCCGCGCTCCGCCGGCACCACCTCTATCTCCTGATCCCTGTCTATCGACAGATTGCAGACCGTGATATGAAGCTTGCCGTCCTTATCGATCGATACGGACTCGTTAAGCGCGCATACCTTCTTGTCATCTTCGATACCGATCTCCTCGTTCTCGATGAAGCTCTCCAGCAGCTCGTTATCCTGATGATGTTTATACATGTTAAATACATGATAGGTCGGTGTCTTCACCATCTTCTCGCCCTCGGTCAGTATCACTGCCTGCAGCACGTTCACGAGCTGGGCGATGTTCGCCATCTTCACTCTGTCGCAGTGCTTGTTGAAGATGTTTAAGTTGATGCCCGCCACCAGAGCATCCCTGATGGTATTCTGCTGATAGAGGAAGCCCGGGTTCGTTCCCTCTTCCACGTCATACCAGGTACCCCACTCGTCCACGATCAGGGCTATCTTATTATCCTTGTCATACTTGTCCATGATGTTGGTATGTCTTCTTATCAGCTCATCCATGAACAGCGTCTTGTTCAGCGTGTCATACCAGGTCTTGTCATCAAAATCAACTGCACTTCCCTTATGGTTCCAGTCATGGGGTACGGTGTAATAATGCAGTGAAAGACCGTCCATGAAGCCGTGGGCATTTTCCGGCATGTTTCTGTGACAGGTATCCATCACCTTGTCCGTCCAGTTGTAATCCGCCGCATTGGCGCCGCAGGCTATCTTGAAGATAGGCTTCTTCGGATCATAATTCCTGATATAGGTCTGATACTGTCTGTAAAGATTTCCGTAGAACTCCGGATTCATATTGCCGCCGCAGCCCCAGTTCTCATTGCCTACTCCGAAGTAGTCAACTTTCCAGGAACTCTCGCTTCCGTTTTTCTTCCTGAGATTTGCCATGGGTGATACGCCTTCAAAGGTCATATATTCCACCCATTCGCTCATCTCTCTTACCGTGCCGCTTCCCACGTTACCGTTGATATAAGTCTTGCAGCCCAGCTGTTTGCACAGCTCCATAAACTCATGGGTTCCGAAGCTGTTATCTTCCACCACTCCGCCCCAGTGGGTGTTGATCATCTTCTTCCTGTTCTCTTTCGGGCCCACGCCGTCCATCCAGTGATACTCGTCCGCAAAGCAGCCGCCGGGCCATCTGAGCACGGGTATCCCCATTTCCTTAAGCGCTTCAACTACGTCATTCCTCATGCCTTTGGTATTGGGTATGTCCTTGCTGTCACCTACATACAGCCCCTCATAGATACATCTTCCGAGATGCTCGGAGAAATGTCCCTGCAGTTCCGGATTGATGTGTCCCAGTTTATTCAGGGGATTGATGTACATTTTTTTCATTTGCTACCTCCTTATGAAAACTATAATAATTTCTCCAGGGTTTCAAACAGCACTTCGGGCTGTATGGGTTTTGTCAGATGCGCATCCAGCCCCGCCTGCAGGCTCTTCTGCACATCTTCGTCAAAAGCATTCGCCGTAAGGGCTATGATCGGGATCTTCTTTGCATCTTCCCGCTCCATGGATCTTATGGTCTTGGACGCTTCCAGTCCGTCCATCACCGGCATGCGCACATCCATAAGTATCGCATCATAATATCCCGCAGGCTTTGCTTCGAACATATCCACCGCTTCTTTTCCGTTCTCGGCAGCCTCCGCTTCTATCCCTCTCATCTGGAGGACATTGACCATGATCTCGGCATTGATGCTCATATCCTCCGCCAGGAGTATCCTGCGTCCCTCAAGGTTCACCGCTTCACTGACTTTCTCATCCCCAACCTTGGGATAGTCAGCTGACTTCCTGTCCGAATCGAGCAGCGTCAGCGTCACTGTTATTGTGGTTCCTTTTCCCTGCTCGCTCTCGACCTTTATATCACCGTTCATCAGCTCCACGAGATTCTTCGTTATGGCCATGCCCAGTCCCGAACTTCCGTATTTATTGGTCACGCCCTCATTCTCCTGGCTGAAGGTATCAAAGAACTTCGGCAGATACTCCTTGCTCATGCCTATGCCGGTATCTGTAATCTTAAATTCCAGCGTTGTCTTCCTGTCAAAGGAGGCCTTTTTCTCAACATCAAAGCTTACGCTTCCGTTCTCCGGCGTAAACTTTACCGCATTCCCGAGGATATTGATCAGCACCTGTTTAAGCTTTATCACGTCACCAACATAATACTCCGCAGGTTCGCCGCTTATATCGCATTTATATTCAAGCTTCTTTTCCTCACACTGCCCCGAGAACATGGTGTTGATATGGTCGATCATCCTGAAGAAGGAGAACTCTTCGTTCTTGATCACTATCCTGCCCGACTCGATTCTGGACATATCAAGTATGTCATTGATAAGTCCCAGCAGATGCTTGGCGGATTCCCCTATCTTTTCCAGATGTTCCCTGGTGGTATCCGATATATCCGGCTCATTGAGTGCCAGCGCATCCAAGCCGAGGATCGCATTCATAGGAGTCCAGATCTCATGGCTCATATTTGAAAGGAAGACTGTCTTTGCCTTGCTGGCTTCCTGAGCCGCTTCCAGTGCATCCGAAAGCGCCTGGTTCTTAGCAAGCGAATCCCTCATCTCTTCATCTATATCACAGAAGCCTGCTCCCACGGAACGTATCCGCTTATCATCTTTGCTCCCGGTCAACCTCCGAATCGTCAATTATCAGTATTCTCTTTGCATAATCAAATTCGCCGTAATACAACTGCCCTGCGCCCCCTTTAGATCATTTATGATGTTCTTTCTTCAGTTCATACATCTGCTCGTCAGCCAGTCTCAGGACATCCTTTATATCAAAGCTCTCATCAAAAACAGTGGTATTTGAGCCCAGACTGCTCATGACCGTATATTCCTTTCCTGAAGAAGCATTATATGTATTCAGGAAGTCCAGTATCCCAGCCGTGATCTGCTCTACATCATGTTCTCCAACTATCACGGCAAAGAGTTCATCTCCTCCGAACCTGACACAGAGCGAATCATCCGGGCAGGCTGTCCGTAAAGCTTCCGCAGCAGTGGCTATGGCATTATCGCCTTCGGCATGGCCGAAATTGTCGTTGATATATTTAAGCCCGTCCAGATCGGACATCAGCACGGTTACCGGCTGTCCGTATTTCTCCCTGTCATTCTTTACAAGTTCAAAGGCGTTGTTAAAACCGACACGGTTATAAAGTCCCGTAAGCGGGTCCCTCTTATACATAGCGTCTATCTTCTCGGCCAGATGTGCCTGATATTTCATATTTGCATAGCCGCCCACACCCATGCCTATGGTGTTGCTGACATTGGCGGTACGGGAATAATCGGTTATATCATAATTGTTGCAGGCAAAACATATATATCCCAGAGTCTTGTTCATGTAATCTATGGTGTTAAAGATCAGCGGGAAGCCGTTCTTTGCCTTTTCCTTAAACCTTTCATTCTCGGCGCGCAGCAGGGTTTCATCCACTTCTTTTTCTATAAGCTCCTGAGCGATCTTCGCATCGTAGACCAGAGTGTATTCGGTGGGATCTATCTTATCTTCCTTTTCCGCAAAGAAATAATTGTCCGTATCCATCAGACGCCTGTTCAGTACAAAGGAAACATCCTCCACCATATCCTGATCGTTGATGATCAGCTTTTTAAGCTGTGCTACCATCTCCGACGGATCTTTGCTCATCTGCATCCTGGTGGTCACCTCATGCATGATATGTACTTCATCCTGATGCCTGTAAAACTTGTTATTGAAACGTCCGAGCATAGAGTGGTCGTAACCCGAGAAAGATGGCGCGCTGGTTGATTCGTTTGGTATCAGCACCGGCACCACGTTCACGGATTCTACCGCATCATTAAAGCCTTTCCCTTCCACTCTCCTGATCATTCCCGCCGTTGCATCGGCAAGTTCCGGAGTGGTGCAGCTTGCGGTGGTTATCCTCGGTTCGGTCAGGAACACCTCATCATAGCCGTCAAAGCCTGCCACCAGGCAGTCATGGGGCACCCCGATGCCGTTCTTTTTCAGCACGTCACAGACATTTATCGCCATGATATCATTGGCACAGATTATCGCATCCGGGATATTTCCGCCGTCGATCAGTTTCTGTGTGGCTTCGATTGCCGGCTTGGCCCAGAACTGCCCGTAGCTTAACATCGAGTCATCAAAAGTAAAGCCATGTCTGCCGATGACTTTCTTAAAGATTTCTATTCTTTCGTCGGAAAAGGGATTGTCCGGGATACCGGCCATTATATGAGGCCTTCTGATCTGCCTCATCTCAAAAACATGATTCACGACTTTCTCAAAGCCCGCAGCATAATCAAACTTTAGCCTCGCCGTGCCTTCATATTCCCCGTCGACTATGATCACGGGTTTATCATATTTCTTCGCTTTATCGATTATCTTCTGCGAAACACTGTGACATTTGATCTTCTCATCCATGATCACTATCACATCCGCAGACTGATAAGGGATTATGTCAAACACGCTGGTCTCTGCCGTGACATTACCCTCGTCCCAATACAAGTCGGAGTTAATGGTAAAGATCATCAGTGTGTGATCGTCTTTTTTCAGTGAATCATTCAGTTTCTCGATGTAATCGTGGACCTGTGGATCATATATCCTCGAAGTACACAGAACCACGATCTTTTTCCCGTTCATTGCCGAATCTCCTGTTTACCCACAATAACATGCTGATTATACCAAAAAACGGCGGCTCATTCAAGCCGCCGATACTTGTGTTTTCCCTTATCTGTTGCTATTTTCACGCAGCCAGATCCTTTTTCAGGTAGATCCCGAATACGGCCGCTAAAGACACCCCTGTGACAAGGATAGCCGTTACCACTGCCTTGCCCGGAAGCTCGTATCCCGCAAAGATCTCGGAAGCATTTGCCAGTGAGAAGGGCCCGAGGAAAAGCCAGTCCTTCATATCCGGCACTACCCTGCCCACCAGATCATAGGCATAGAATATAAGCGAAAGCCCAAGACCAAAGCCTATGCGGTTCCTGGCGGAAGCAGCGGAGATCACCAGAGCCACCGCGGCTATCTCGATGTTCATCATCAGCATCCGTAAAAGGAAAGCCGTCATCTCGCTGCCGGGTATGTTCTCACCCAGGGCGATAAAACCTGCCGCATAAAAGGCACCGCAGATCAGGGTAAACAATACGAGTTCTGATATGAGCGCCAGGATCTTAGCCACAACCACGCTGCTTCTCGATACAGGGAGCGAATAAAGGAATTCCCCTGTATGTCCGTCCTCTTCCTTAGAGAGCAGGACCGTGGCCATCAGAGCGGCAAACATCGCACTGCCCAGTCCGTGTACCGCTCCCACCTCGGTTGCAAAGAAACCGCTTATGGTGGCAATGCTCAAAGTTGACATACCGAAGGCCTCGGAAAAGGCGCCGAGATTCGAGAAAGTCTCTGCCATATCGGCCATCTCTCCCTCCATGCTCGTGTACATCAGTATGCATATGAATCCCATGATGCCTACGCTGAGGCTCCATATCAAAAGACTCTTAAAGTTCAGCTTCAGTTCGTGTCTTAATATCGCAGTCATCACTTACCCTCCTTTCCTTCGTAGAAATGCATGAAGATATCCTCCAGAGAAGGTTCCTCGATATAGAGATTATCTATTTTCTTTCCGGCAAGTTCTTTTACCAGCTCATTGATGTTCCCGTCAAACATGTATTCCTTATGTTCTCCGTCCGCATATAGCTTGACATTCTTTATGCTGCTCTCGGTCAGGTTCTCAACCGTATCCTCCTTGATCAGCCTTCCTTCCCGCATCACCGCTGCCCTGTCGCAGTACCGGCTCACCTCGGAAAGCACATGGGTCGAAAGGAAACATGTCGTCCCTTCTTTCACATATTCTTTGATCAGGCTGAAAAAGGTATTCTGCATAAGCGGGTCGAGACCGCTGGAGGGCTCATCGAATACGAATAGCTTGGGTTTATGCTGCATCGCGCAGACGATGCTTACCTTTTTCCTGTTGCCGAGGGAGAGTTCCTTTATCCTTTTTCCCGTATCCAGCTGAAGCCTCTCGCAGAGCATTTCCGCTTCTTTTGTACAGTCCATGCCTCTTACATCGGCTGCAAACTTTATCACCTCAGACACCTTCATCGCCGGATAAAACAGGGCTTCCGAAGGCATATAACCCACTTCCTTAAGTATTTCCGTATGTTCCTTCCTGCTGTCTTTACCGAATATGCTTATGCTGCCCTTTTCATAATTCAGGAAGCCCAGCATGGAGCGGATCGTAGTAGACTTCCCCGCACCGTTGGGGCCTATGAAGCCGTATATCTCTCCTTCTTTTACCGTAAGCCCGACTTCACTGACTCCCCTTTTCTTTCCGTAACTCTTGGTCAGTTTTTCTATCTTTATCACATCCGTCATAGTGTTTTCACCTCCTTGATATTCTTTTAACACATAAAAAAAGCGGGAGCAATATCTGCTCCCGTAAGCTGCACTTATTCGTCTTTATCCTGCACTTTTTTGTGGTGTCCCGCCTGGAACAGTTTCAGTTCCTCGTTCAGCTTCTTATCGTCTATCCTGCGTTTCGAACGGTATATAAGAAATACGCAGAAGTAGGTTATGATCCAGTAAAGGACGAATATGGCCGTCACCTGCCATATGCCGTCAAACCAGCCCAGCACAAAGGACAACAGCGCATATATCCCTGTACAGATGATCATCCCCGCCAGTTTCCGGCCTTTCAGCTCATCGCTTTCATCAAAATTATCGAAGAGATACACCTGTATATAACCGATGAAATAACAGGAAAAGATCATCTCTGCCATATGCAGTATGCCCGCCTCGTAAATACCGCATATCACCCTGTATACGCAGTAAAAGAAGAGCAGCGCAAAGAAATACAGACAGGCTTTGAATTCTATCGCTATCTCCTTTGTAAGATATCTCTCCCAAAGACTCAGCTTCTTTTTATCATCCACGGTCTGATCCCCCCTTAAGCAGCTTTCTGAACTCGGATGCATATACTCTTGAGATCAGGATATGTTCGCCGTTTTCAAGCGTAGCATCTATCCTGTTCGATGACAGGCTCTTCAGGCTCTTCACTTTGTCCACATTGATTATCATAGATTTACTGCAGCGAAAGAATCTGTCATCCTGCAGGGAAACGATGATGCCCTGCAAAGTATTGTCCACCCTGAGCACGTCGCTTTCCGTATATGCAAAAGTCTTATCATCCACGGATTCGAAATACAGTATGTCATCACTGTCGACAACGACCCTGTTCTCGTCTTTTTTCCCGACGATCTTCGAAGCCGTGTTCAGTGCAGCCATTATTCTTTTTATCTCGGGAGTGAGTTCCTTATATCTTAAGATGAGCTCATCTTCTCCCGACTCTATCTGTCTGATATCGGTTTTCAAGTATCAGCCCTCAAATTCCCTGATATATTTTATCTGATCGTTAAGCATTTTAAAATCCACATTTCCCTTATGATCAAAGGCAGTTGATTCAAGAGTAAAGGATCCCTCATATGCCGTTTCTTTCACAAAGTTTAAAAAGCGCACAAAATCGATATGCCCTTTGCCTATGGGAAGCACTCTCATATTTGTCCAGTCCTTGATACCCCCGCCGTAATCATTCACATGATAGTGGACGATGTGTCCTTCCTTCCACAGCCATTCGTATTCTTTTTCGTATATCAGCTCCAGCTGTCCGTGGAAATCCGCCATCTTGGTATCAAAGACAAATTCAATGTCAGGATAGGCTTCTCTTAGCTCACACCAGTGTTCCATGGGTGTTTTCTGATTGCATACCACGTTTTCTATCAGCAGCTTTACCCCGTTTGCATCCGCTGTCTCTCTGAGTCCTTTATAAGCCTCGATATTTCTTTCGATATGTGCATCGGAGGTAAGGCCGTCCCAGAGATGCATCACCATCTTTTCCGCTCCTATAGCCCTTGCCATTTCGGCATTTATCTTAAAGCGCCTGAAGGCATCCTCCGCCTCTTCGCCGCCCTTGCTTATTCCCTCTCCTATGCTTTTCTGACAATGGTAGGAAGGTGTTTTTATTCCGTTTTCGGAAAGAAACTCCGCGATCTCCTTTTCCTTCCCGTACCAGTCGCTGTACATCATCAGCTCAAAGCCGTCACAGTCAAGCTTTCCCGCAAAATCCTTTAACAGCCGAAAGTCCCGGCCGTTAGGTCTTCCTATCAGTGCTCCGGTGGAACACAGTATCTGATTCTTCATTTTCTTCGTTCCTTTATACGAGTTTATACTGCATGAAATTACCGTTATGTTCAAAACCGTAAGCGGTGTACAGCTTCACTCCCATATTCGAAGCAGTGATCCATACGGCACCGCAGCCGTAATCTCTCGCCTCTTCCGTCACTCTCTGCAGCAGTTCCATTGCTATACCCATACGCCTGTAGTCCGGATCCGTGAACATGCTGGATAAAAGTCCCAGCCTTCCTGTGGGACAGGCGAAATAGGGCGGCTTCACCACAAAGGACATGCCACTGGTCCCTATGATCTTATCACCGTCAAGGGCAAGCCAGGAAACAAAAGTATTATCCGCCATATGCTCGTGATAGTATTCCTTAAGTGCGGTTTCCAGATCCACGCCTTCGGGAGGATTCTTTCCTTCCGCTTCATATTCCTCCGTAAGCTGGCCTATACGCATTCCGATAAAAGTATCAAGATCGGCTTCGCCGAGTTTTCTGAATGTGATGTTTTTTCCGTTGATCTCATGCTGTTGTACCTTTCTGGTATAAACCGTACGGGTAAAGCTGATCTCATCTCCGCCCGTTTTACCTGTGCTCTTTTCAAACTCACTTTCATCAAACCCGGGAAAGAACACGTCTCCGTCTTCTATAACGGTATCGACTTCGGTGATATACATTTTGTCGACATAGGGCAGAGCTTCCTTGTACAGGCCGTAACCGCCGGCGATATATACTTTCTTATCTCCCGCAAGCTTTATCGCTTCCTGCACCGAATACGCAGTCAGCAGGTTTTCTCCCTCAAACTTTTTTGTCCCCGATACGATAATGTTCAGTCTGTTCGGCAGCGGCCGGCCTATCTCCTCATATGACTTCCTGCCCATTATCACCGCATTTCCCGTCGTCAGTTCCTTGAACTGCTTCTGCTCTCCCTTTATCTTCCAGGGTATCATGCCCTGCTTTCCTATCACATTATTCTTCGATCTCGCAACTATCAAGCCTATCATCTTTCTCTCCTTTCAATCACGGGGACGGTTCCGCGGTTGTTTGTTGACAATCACGGGGACGGTTCCTCGGTTGTTTGTTGACAATCCCCCCGCCGCTTCTGACAATCACGGGGACGGTTCCGCGGTTGTTTGTTGACAATCCCCCCGCCGCTTCTTACTGTCCGAAAAAATCGCGGACAGCAGCTGACAGTTCGTCAAGATGCCCGCCGAAGCAATGGTCAGCATCTTTTATCAATGCAAGTTTTGCATCTTTATACAGCTTTACTGCCCTGTCCACATAAGCAAAGGGAACTACCGGATCCGCCTCTCCGTGTATTATCAGCACCGGCCCCTCATATCTTGCTATCTCATCTTCAACATGTATGGTCTGGGCCGTTCTCACATAGTCACCGTCCAGACTTAAGCCCCAGCCGTCCAGCACCTCTGGTATATGCTTAGGATCAAACTCCATATCAAGAACATGTCCCCGCCTTGCACCGTCGGGTATCATCCAGGCCGGTGACAGGGGTATTATGGCTTTCAGATCGTCGGAGCGCATGCCGCCGACCAGCATTGTCAGCAAGCCTCCCTGGGAATGCCCGCTCAGATACAGTTCCGTCACGAAATCCAGTTTTTTCGCATATTCCACCACTGCCAGCGCATTGGTCACCCATTTGTAAAGCGTATGTTTTCTGAACTCACCGTCACTGCCTCCGTGGCCGTACATTTCTGCCCTGAGCACCGCCACGCCGCTTTCAAGCATGGCATCCTTTACGGCAAGTATATGATCCTCTTCCATATGTCCGGTAAAACCGTGGATAAGGATACACAGCGGACATTTCTCCGCTCCTTCCGGCTTTTCCAGTTTTGCATGCAGTCTTATCCCGTCGCAGTCAATATAAAACTCTTCCATACTACTTCTCCTTTCATTTCCTGACAGCTATCTCGGGCTCCCCCGGCTGTCTCAGGGCATATATGCTTTCCAATTCACCGATCACTTCAGCTTTATCCCGTACCAGTCCCGGATAATGGCTTACCAGAAGATACCGTGCCTTAAGCTTTTTTAACTGCTCCGTTTCCTCTTTCAACAGCTGTGCATTATATGAATACCGTCCCGCCTTTTCCCTTCCGTACAGGGCATCTCCCACAAAACACCAGCTCTCATCCACTTCCAGCGCCAGACATCCCTTTGCATGGCATGACCGGAGAGGAAATATATGAAGCTCCCCGATATACAGATCTTTCTCAACGATCACTCCGGGCCGCTTTATATGTCCGGCTGTTTCCTTTGAAATATAGAGTTCGTTAATACCCAGTTTATCCAGGTTCCCGGTATGATCCGGATGGAAATGCGAGAGAACGATATTATAGCTGCCGCCAAGTCCGGCTATGCTGTTTATATCATTACCGCAGTCATACAGCCAGACTCCGTTATCTGTTTTTATGATACCTATGTCCGCAGACAAGGGCTCAGCTGAACAGCTGATATAGCTTATCTTTTCACTTATCTGTTCTGTCATCCGTTAATTCCGCATATCGGATATGCAATACTACCGCCGTCTTCCGGGCTTGCCCATCTTCTGTTCATACATTCTCTCATCGCTGATCTTCAAAAAATCTTCCAGGCGCCCGTAACAGTCCGTTTCCGTTATATATGCACCGAAACTGAAATCCAGCTTATAGTCTTTTTTGTTCGTCTTATTGTATTCCTCCATATATTCCCTGATATGATCAGTGAATCTTTTAAGGCGTGTCTCGGAATAATCGGAAGCAAAGATATAGAACTCGTCTCCGCCTGCTCTTCCCGCTATCTCTCCGGAATCGCAGCTTTTCCGTATTATTTCGGCCAGCGATTTGATGGCACGGTCGCCTTCGTAATGGCCATATTCATCGTTGATGGCTTTCAGTCCGTCCATATCGATGACCATGGTACATACGGTCTTTTTCTCACGGATCTCCGCTATCTCATTTCGCGACCTGTCATCGAAGCCGCGCCTGTTAAGCAACCCGGTAAGATCGTCGGTAATGCTGAGCCCCTCAAGTTTATTTATCAGTTTATTTATGTGATCATTTTTCTCAAGTGCACTCAGAGTCAGGCCCAGATTGTGTATCCACACATTATGAAACTCATTGAAGATGTCCTTGCCCGTCATCTCAACGACAGAATATCCGAAGAGTTTATCGGCACAGTGAACGCTCATGATATAGTAAACATGACATCTGTCTGAATCCGAGCAGGGTATGAACTTATCTTTGTCAAAAGAATGAGGACTGGCGGTATATTCTTTATTTTTATCTATCCAGATCACCGGCACGAATCTTCCGGATGGAGTGGTAAAACTGCTGTCATAAGCCGGGACGCCGTTCCTGTCAGTATGTACCATCATGAAGAAAGAAGAGTATTCTCCGAAGTTTACTGAATCCTCCTCAAATACAGACTCCATCCTTCTTATGCTGTCAACTTTATTGAGCTTGACCATCGCCGATTCAGACTCATATACAGCCGTTGAAAGCATTCTTGCCTCTTCATGCACCCGGGCTACGGTTTCCAGTACATGCTCATATTCCAGCGGTTCGCAGCCGCACGACTGGGAGAAGACCGGTTCCGGATATACACGTAAGTCAACTTCTTTTTCTTTGCCGTCCGCAAAATTGACCAGCAGTTGCAGCGCTCTGCGCGCCAGTTCCGTACGCTCTCTTGTTACCGATGAAAGATGCGGCAGGAACTCTTTTCCTTCTATGGTTCCGTCGTAGCCGGATACTGCGATATCATCGGGAACTTTAAGTCCGTGTTTTCTGAGTCCGTTGATCAGAGATATCGCCATATAGTCATTCGCACAGACTATCGCCTCGGGCCGCTCCGGAAGCGAAAGAAAATATCCGGCCGCCTCCATGCCTTTATCATACCAGAAGTCTCCTTCAAACATTCCCACGCCGTCTTCGGGAAGTCCGTGTTCTTTCATCACGCTGCGGAATTCTTTAAGCCTGAGTCGTGCATCAGGATGATCACCGGGGCCGGCAAAATAAGCTATCTTTGAAAATTTATGGTGTTCGATAAAGTGCTCTACCATGCTGCGGAGCCCGCCGGCATCATCAAATTCGATGTTATAAAAGCCGTCTATATGCCCGCTTACGGAGATCACCGGGCACTTTACTTTCCTCAGCCTCCGCTTAATGCTTTCCGCCATTTCTTCCACACTGTATCCGTCTCCGTCAAATACGATTCCGTCGAAGCGGTCCAGATCCATATAATCAAGTATCCCGGTCTCATAGTCTTCCCTGAAACCGTTTCTGTAGCCTATCTGACCGTAAGTATTAAAAACAACCAGATCAACGCCGAATTCTTCCGCCGCTATGGTAAAAGCCCTGCATAAACTGCGCTTATACCTGCTGGTAAAATTGCTTCCGAATAACGCTACCTTTTTCCGTTCTTTCTTCATCGGCTGCCTCCTCAGAAATACGGTACATCACTTTGCTGCGTTCCGATACTTCTTATGATAATTTAGCAAATCATAAAGCTTATGTCAAAAAAGGCGGGAGCCGCCTCCCGCCTTATAGCATCAATGCTTATTTAACCGTTTCCCGGCTTCAGAATTCCTTCTTCTCCATGACCCTTATCGCGATCAGACAGGACAGTGCCATTATCGCCAGGGTAAGCGTCACTCCGCCACCGATAAGTCCGCCCTTCGGAAGCCTTTTCAGGTTTTCGACCACGGGAGTAATGTCCAGCTTCAGGGCATTGGCAAGCTTAGGTCCCAGCATACCTGCCGCAAAGCAGCCGCCGAATATCACTACCATAGCCACACGGGCCTTTTCCATTCCGAAATACAGTTCCACCGGTACCAGAACAGACAGCATTATCAGAAATACAGCCAGATAGATGAATGCACCGGACAGGAAGGAAGCAAAGTCCAGCCCCTTGCCTGTTATCGTCGAAACTATACACTGTATCACCACGCCGCAGAGCCAGCAGAGAATTATACAGCCGCTGCCAAACAGAAGTTTTTCAGCCGCATAGCCCTTACGGCTTATGGGCAGCGTAAACATGAAAGGGTGACCGTTATCAAATTCATCATAAGATATTGTACTCACCGCAAGTACCATACCCACCATGGACAGATAAGAAGTAACAAAGGAATCGTCCATACCGACGGAAAGGAACACGGCCATAGCGGCAAGCAGAGCCATGGCTTTTTTTCTCTGTAACAATAATCTGATATCTTTTTCAATCAATCCTCTCATGATCTGCTTTCCTCCTTAACATCTGTATGTTCGCCACCCAGCATCAGTATTATTATACTGTCGATATTGCTGTTCTCTATTGCTGTGGTCGGGTAATTTTCCATGTAAAATGCTTTTTCGTTTGTAAGGCAGTCGTAACCGTAGGGCTGCTTCTTTGCACTGACGATATAGTTTTTGTCCAGCTTTGCGTATTCTTCTTCCGAAAGCTTTATGATGCCGTATTTTCCGAGAAGTATATCGGTGTCTTCGTGAAGCACCAGCCTGCCGTTGCTTATCATATAGATCTCATCACACAGACCTTCCAGATCCGTAGATATATGTGAGCTGATCAGCATGCTGCGCTCTTCATCTTCGGCCATGTAAGCACGGAGCATATCAAGTATATCGTTACGCGCCATGACATCCAGGCCGGATGTAGGCTCATCAAGGATAAGAAGCTTTGCCTTGTGGCTGATGGCCGTGAGCACGCGGAGCTTGGCTTTCATACCCGTTGAAAAATCTCCTATAGCTTTATCAAGGGGCAGTCCCTGCTCCTTGCAGCGGGCGCGGAAAAATTCCTCATCAAAGTCTTTGTACATCTTTTTGAGTACAGCTATAACATCTTTCACATAAAACATACGGCTGAAGCCTGAATCCGCCAGGCATGCGCCTATTTCTTCCCTGTCCTTCGCGCTGAAATCCATGGGATCTTTTCCCAGTACTTCTATCTTTCCCGAGGTGGGACGGATAAGACCGAGGATTGCTTTTATCGTAGTACTCTTTCCTGCACCGTTCTTTCCTATCAGACCGACGACCGAACCCGGTGCGATCTCCATGGATATATTCAGGTCAAAGTCTTTGTATACCTTTGTCAATTCATTCATCTTGATCATTTTATTCTTCCTCCAGTATCATCTCGAGGATCTCGCGGATCTCATCATTATCAAGTCCCGCCAGCCTCGCTTTGGATACGGCAAGCGACAGATCTTCTTCTGCTGCTCTTCTTCTGGCCTCGGCGGCCAGCCCGGTATCGGTGGCTGCCACATAGGTCCCTTTACCGTGAACCGTGATCACCAGCCCGTCTTCTTCAAGCTTGTCATACGCTTTCTTTACCGTAAGGGCGCTGATCTTCAGTTCCGCCGCAAAGCTCCTGACCGATGGAAGGCCTTCACCTTCCTTGAGCTCACCCAGCATTATCTGCTGCCGTATCTGTTCCACCAGCTGTTCATAGACAGGTATCATGGAACTGTTATTGATTATCACATGCATGCATCATCCCTCCCCGGACAATAAACAGTATATAACAGCATTAAACAGTTGTCAACACCCAATCAGGGGGACGGTTCTCCGGTTGATTCTATATATACAGTTCTCCGTCAAAGAATTTTTCCTGAAACTCGATTCTTTCAAGTATCTCTTCCCGTGAAAATTCCGCTCCCTGAAGCGCCACGATCCATTTATCTTCGTTATCGTTTAATCTGTGGTATACGGCTATAACAGTCCCGGAAAACTTTTTAAGCGGTTCCTCCGCTCCCAATATGTACACATCCTGCTCCGCTCCGTCTCCGCCGATCACGCCTTCTACATATCCGTAATTGACCTCATACTTAAGATCCGGATGTCTCGGATGCGCTGTTCCTAAAGGTCTGTCTATCTTACAATCCACATGTTTTCCTATGATATCGGAATAATCAAGATTTTTAGCCTGCTTTCTGATCATCGCTTCGATGAAATAATGCTTCTCGATCCTCCACTTGCCGCTATCATAACAGTCATCGATATGCCTCACTTTGACCAGTTCAAAATCCTTAAAAAGCTTTGCGATGTCATCCGGATCCACAAAAAAATGCGGCACTCCCTGCTCGGGTCCTTTTGTTTTGATCACGGTATTCTCATCTACCTTCGGCATCCCGGACTGCGCATATGTCCATGTTTCTTTTGAGCAAAGTGTCATAAACACTGATCCGTCCGGTTTAAGCACACGCCTGATCTCATTCATGACCCTCTTCATTCCTTCGGTATCCGCATGTCCCGCGGAATGCATAGCAAAAATGCAGTCAAAGGCATCATCCGCAAACGGAAGCTTTTCCATGTCCGCCAAGCGGCATGAGATGTTCACCCCCTGTTCCCTGCGGTATTGTTTCAGGAAGTCCAGCGCATCTTTTGAAATATCCGTTGCGGTCACCTTAAAGCCGCACTTTGCAAAGAGTACCGCATGACGCCCCAGCCCGCAGCCCAGATCCAGCACACTCCTTCTGCCTTCCCTTTTCCACTTCTGTGCATAGTAATAACTCTCCTCGCAGGGTTCCAGCCAGTGTTCCCTGTTCTCAACATTATTCCAATCGAAGGGGATATATCCCTTATCAATTTCTGCTTTCATCGTCACTTCTCCTTTCAATCACGGGGACGGTTCTCCGGTTGATAGTTAACGATCAGGATTTCGCGAATCGATTCTGCTTTCATTACGCTTGAATATATATCATTGACAAGAGGTTTCAGCTCATCACTGAGTTCATTATAGTCTCTTGTAAGCTTGTCCTTAATATACTTTAGCGATTCTTCATCGTTTAATCCCATGACTTTGTGCGCCAGAGAATACAGACTTTTGTACGAGTCAAAATGGGACAATCCATCCGCATCAACCAGAATACGTTCTTCCTCTGTCGTTCTGTATTCCGCCCTTCTGCTGCTGTGATTTAATATACATTTCTTAACAAGCTGTATCTTCTCTTCAGGATAAGCATTTTCTCTTAATAACTGCTCGGCAATATCTGCGCCATATTCGTTATGTCTGCTTCTGTCAAGAGTCATATCCGTCATGGCAATATCATGAAGCAGTGCACTTATTCCAAGGACTTCCCTGTCAACAGCTTTGTCTTTTGAGAGCTCAATAACATATTTATACACATATTGGATGTGTTCTCTGTATATGTTGTACTCATCTTTGCTGCCTCTTGTATGCTCTTCAAATCTGTTGCTTCTGTCCACGATCTCCTGACGCATTTTTGTAACTATCTCACTTGTCATATATTGTTTTCCCTTCAATGACATCTTTTATCATCTGAAATGTGCTAAAAACTCTTCGTCTTTTCTATGTAACATACTCCCGATGTTTTCTGCATTTTCAGTGATCTCTTTTGATGAAATGATCTCTTCGGCCAGCATCCTGATACGTTTTGCCTCAAACTCTGTATGTTCCAGGATCCGCCCGGCTCCCGCTTTTTTCAATGCCCCGGCGTTATACCTTCTTTCAAAAACTTTTCCCGGAACCATCAGCTGCGGAACACCGTGGATCAGTCCGTCCATCATGCTGTTCTGTCCCCCGTGGTTTATATACAGGACCGCTTCATTTAAGAGGCTGTTAAAATCCCATCTTTTCGCCACATGGATATTGCCCTGCACCCCTTCCTTCAGATAACTCGATGCAATATAAACCTCATACGGTGATCCTTCAAATGCTCTGCTTACTTCCCTGAACATTTTTGCCGCCGAAACTGTTCCGTTTCCCATATACACAAGGATCTTATTCTTAGCTTTAGCAGGATGGTTTTCATTTATGTTGGCGCATAATGCTCCGATATACCTTACCTTCTTTCCCCGAAATGGTTCCAGCTCAGGGATACTCGGACAAAAGTATTCATCTGCCCGGTCAAACAATTCCAATGCCGAAGAGACCAGCGGCAGTCCAAGCTCAGAAAGCAGCTGGTTTAATCCCTTCGCCAGTCCGGGAACGCAGGCATACTCTTTTTGTGTCGGATAACTGACTGTGATGAAAAGTTTTGTTTTTTCAAGCTTAGCAGCAATGATCGCCGAAATATTAAACTCACTATAAACTATATCAGCATTATGATCCCTGATGGCTTTTCGTATATCTTCCACACTCTTCTTCAGATACCGTTTATTCAGATTTCCCGTAAAATACAATACCTGATCAAAGCTTTTTACCGTCTTTTTTGCTGTTATTCCCAGCTTTTGGACCAGCGGGAAAAATATACCGGCTGCCATATCCGGCATTCCGAGTGGAGTAGGGATCTCAAGTTCATAGTTTTTAACACCGTCAATCCGGACAAAGTTCACATCTCTTGCCATGCATGTAGCGACTTCAATCCCATTTTTATACAACAGCTTCGCTATGATCCTGCATCTTTTTCCCGGGCCGGCTGTCTCTGCCATAGCTGCCATCGGAACGATCAAAACTCTCATATTCCTCTCAGGCTTTATCATTTGAAAACTCCCTGATCACTTTCCAGACATCTGTCAATTTTTCCAAGGTCCACGCTGCATTTGCGGGGCTGGTGGACGGAAGGCATATAGCGGTACGATTGATCACATCTTTCGTATATCTGTTGTAATATTTCTCTGCGGTCTTACCGTTAACAAATATCGCTCTGATATCTGCCTTCTCCAAAATAACACCAAGGTCATTGGGTCTCACATTTTTGATCGTAGAATCCGCTGAGCCTTCTATATCACATGCGCCTATAACATCCCACATTGCCATGTTATTACGTTTTAAGAACTCTTTCTTTTCAGCTACACTCTGAGGAACGTCCTGTTCGAATACCGCCGCAGCCACTTTCCAGAAGCGGTTCTGTGGGTGCCCATAGAAAAACATCTGCTCCCTGGATTTTACCGACGGAAAGCTTCCGAGGATCAGTATCTTTGAATTCTTATCAAAAAACGGAGGTATCGGATGTTGTATCAAATTCTTATACTCTCTTTCAATCACGGGGACGGTTCCCCGGTTAATTTCTCAATCACGGGGACGGTTCCCCGGTTGATTTCTTATCTGCCTGCCCATTCAAGTATTATATCTCTATCATATCCATTCAGGTTTTCCGGCAGTTCCCTTCTGTTAAAGAAGCGGTGCTCCAATACTTCTTCCGGATCATTTACTATTTCGCCTTCGTATTCCTTTGTTATAAAAACTATTCCGGAACCAAAGCATATATCTCCGTTAGGATACTCTATTATCCGATCCCTGCCCGAATAAAGCTGAAACACTTCCAGCCCACCTAAAGTCAGACCGGATTCCTCCCTGGTCTCTCTCCTTACGGTTTCCTCAAAAGTCTCTCCCATTTCCATGGAACCGCCGATGATAGCCCAGCAGCCGTTATCCTTTCTTTTCTGCAGCAGAATCTCTCCCTTGTCATTTTCTATAATCACACCGCAGGCACAGGTCATCACAGGAGCATGCCCCACATACTTACGCATTTCCCTGATATATCCGCCGCTTTTATACAATTCTATATAATCATCTATATCCATTTCACGATACCTCTCAGGCTTTGCTCCCTTTTTATCCCCACCTTATCCAACGATTGCCTTTCTGACTGTATAATAAGATATTCCAGTTAATCGACTGATCTGACGCATGGTTAATCCATGTACATTTAATGATTTTATAATTCTCTGTCTTTTACACTTTTCTATCTCTTTAAGCTCCGTAGTATCATCCAGCCCGGCAATATCTATGATCATCTCCTTAGCTTTTAGATCCGTTACACCAAAGACAGTTTTTTCGCCTATTTCCAGACATTGCTTATCTACGATTGCTTTGGTGTATGATACTATAGTCTCCCGCGAAATGATGCTTTCCACATAATCCATATCCACCAACGAATGATACTTTTGGTATTCTCTGTAACTGCTGTATCGATACTCCTCCGGATTCATACATATACCTGCTTTCACAGGATTCTGATGGATATAAGCGATCACGGTGATCAGGTATCTTTCATCATCCACAACTTCACTTTTAAACCGGTCCTGGAACAAATGCCCGCTTCTCTGGTATTTCTGATTATACCACCTGACAAATCTGACTCCTATTCGCTTAAGTATCAGTTCAAGCCTTTCCTCATTTTCCTTGATAAGCAGATGTATATGATTCCCCATCAGGCAATAGGCCAGGAGCTTAAATCCGCTTACTCTTTTGCATTTACGCAATATTCGCAGAAATACCTGATAATCATCTTCTTCCTCAAAGATCTGTTGATGATTTATCCCCCTAAGCATCACATGATATATCCCGCTTTTTGCTTTTTCTCTGGCTTTTCTTGGCATGATCATTCCTCCCTTCAATCACGGGGACGGTTCTCCGATTGAATTTGGGCCAAATTACCACTTCATCCGCAGAAAAAGTCCCATGTTCTCGTGACGATCACAGAACCGTCCCTCTGATTGAGGATAAATCATGCCTTACTTAATGTCATTGGACGGATAGTCCAAAATCAGACCATCCGGATACTTCTGTATAATACGATAACAAGCGTTTTAATATGCTCGGCCGATGATTTGAAGACATTACCTCAAAGATATGAATAGTTTCTTTACTCTTAACCAGTAGATCCTCCATATGAATATTTAACAATTCACTTAATCTCAACAGATTATCTATCGATGGCAGTATCTTTCCCTTATACCATCTGTAAATTGGTTGCGGACAGGAAAGCCCTAAGTATTCCTGTATAAACTTAACGCTGTAGCCGGCGTCATAAACACATTCTTTAATCCTAAGCCCTGTTTTATTCATATCAATTGATACCATTATCACACCTCCCAACACAGTTCCCGATACTTTCCATACCGTACTCCCACAGAATATGCAAATTCACCTGATGCTACCATGTCCTTGATGTCTTCATCCGATGACCATTTGGCATCAGTAGTTTCTTCCGGTTGAAGAATCACATCTTTTATATCTACGTCTTTTTTCACAAGATAAATATCGAGAAAATAGTTTTTCTTTGCATCGGTAGTCAAAAGCCTTAATTCACTCTTATCAATAACTATACCGGTCTCCTCGAAAAGCTCTCTCACAGCCGAATCAAGAGTAGTCTCTCCAGCAAGTGTTCCGCCTCCCACAAACTCCCACTTATTGCCGGCAGTTTTATCCGGATGACGTTTTGTAGTAAGAAAGCATCCTTCTTTATTGCGCACCCAGATTTCACAACATACATAGTATTCACCTTCTCCGAATTTTTCTCCCCGTGCATGTGTGCGCCCAAGAGGCTTCCGCTCAGCATCATAAAGATCCCAGTATTCCATATTATTCTCCTTTTCAATCTGGGGGACGGTTCTCCGGTTGATTTCAGTGCAAAATCCCTCCTCAACCACTCTGAAACCTTTATTTTCCCAGGCCAATCAGAGAACCGTCCCCCCGGTTGGTTCCCCCGGTTGGTTTCCACTGAAACAAATTCAGGTTTACCCTTCCGTCTTCCACCACTACGCCTTCCTCTTCCAGAAGTTTTTTCTGCGCCCCGGCTCCGCCGAAAGCGAAATTCTCCGCCAGCTCTCCTTTTGCATTGACCACCCGATAGCAGGGGATATTATCCGGATCCGGATTTCTGTGAAGTAGGTTGCCGACTACACGGGCAAGCTTCCTGTTTCCGGCAAGCTCCGCTATCTGGCCGTATGTTGCAACTTGTCCGGACGGTATCTTTTTAACAAGATCATAGAACCGTCCCCCTGATCGGTTGTCATCATATACCATGATATACTCTTCATCATTCTGATCCGTGATACGAAAGCCGACTTTTTCATACATGCGTACGGCATAGTTTGCTTTCTGCACAGCCAGCGAAGCCCTTTTATAGCCTTTTGATCTGAGCAGTTCAAGCATAGCATACATGAGTTTTGTTCCGACGCCTCTGCCCCTGTATTCCTTATATAAAGAGATTGCAAAAGATGGCGTATCGTCATCTACATGCCCGTAATCATTCATGATCCTGGTCCAGACTGCACCGACTACCCTTCCGTCCTCTTCGCAAACAAGGCAAAGATCAGCTTTTCCTTTTCCGAAATCTTCGTAATACAATCTTAGTTCCGGTAATTCAATGATAGTAGGATCCGGTGGTTCCACACCTTCAGGAATAAATATCGCTTCATACAGGAAATCTTTCAGAAGTTCTGCTTCCGACATTTTCAGTTCACGTATCTTCATTATCAAGCCTTCCTGATGACAGTATTACAATGGATTTCCTTAAATCCCACTTCCAGCGCTGTTCTCATGGAAGCAGTATTACCGGCTGCATGCGCCCATACCGGAGTTTTTCCGTCTGCCGATATTTCACGTATCATATACCTTGCCAGTATCTTAGCTAAGCCACGATTACGATAAGCTTCATTTGTTTCCACGCCTATATCCACTTCTTCGGAACTCACTGCAGCAGAAAATGCCACAGCCGCATACTTATCCCCGTCCATTGCGACGTATCCGAAACCGTTCTTAAGAAATGCATCAGATGAATCCCAGGAAAAAGCCGGGACTATCCTTCCCTGTATAAACTCTATGTTAGAATCATCTGTTCTTTCGACCCTTAGCTCTGTATTAAAATCCTCTTCAGAAAAAATTCCATCATTACCGAAGCAGTATTCTTTCCGCTGATCCATGACCAGTCCATCTTTTCCCTCAAAGAACTGCTTAACCTTTTCATCATCAGTAATGAGTACAAATCGCCGCTTTGCCACAGTACAGAAGTAATCCTCATATATCCTGTTAAGGAATGATTCTGTCAGCTTTCCGGAAAGATATGCAAATCCGCAATAATGCCAAAACAAAATACACTGAAGATCATTCACATTATCTGCGATAATATCCCCGCACTGATATCCTTCGGCTATGGATAACGGATATACCCTGTTGCTGCTTGTTTGTTTAGCATATTCAATATAGTCCATCACTTATCCCTTTCAGCCGACGTTACAATCCTTCAGTTCCTTGACTTCGCGGCATTCCTTTATCGGTTCTCCCGCAGCTATTCTTTTTTCAACCAGTCTCATAACCTTCGCACACCATTCGTCCGTTTTACGGATGTTTTCACTATACTCCCGAAGGATCATATCGCATTCCACAAGTGCCGCATCATATTGTTCTTTCGATAATTCACCGGATGAAAATGCAGCCTCCAGTTCATCTCTGTCATCAATCTTGATATCACCTTCCGGAGTGAAGATCAAATCAAGATATTTATCAATAAATACGGCTATGCCATGATCATCATATTCGATCCCTTCTATTATATCCACATACCATACCGAAGGCTGATATTTTTCATCAGCAGGAACAGGATAAGCCTTTCTTTCCGGATCATGAGAACCTTCGGGGAAATACTTGACCGTTATCACATGATATGCATTGTCCGGGATCAGTTCCAGCCAGGACATACCGCTTCCCGTTACCTGTATCCTGCCTGCTTTCGGCGTATTCCAATAATTTGCTTCACCATCCGTCAGCTTTATCAGGCACGCTGTTCCCTTAAAGACCGGATCATCTATCCTCAGCTGGTAATAGGGATAATATTGGAAGCCCCAGCCATCTCTGTTAAGCCGTTTGTGTTTCATAAAACTCCTTTTCGATCAGTGGGACGAGCCGATCAGAGAACCGTCCCCCCGGTTGATTTTATTGCTTTAATGGTATGAGTTACTCCCCAGCTTTTAAGCACCTGTACAGAAGTAAAGCCGGCCTCATGCAGTGCTTCTGTCTCATGTTCTACAGTAAGCGGAGTATCATAATGGTAAAACACTCCATCCGGCAAGCCCTGCTCTTTTCTTAACGCTAATAATTCACTGCGTCTTTGTTTCTCCTCTTCATCAGTAAGCGCAAAGTAATCGGTCAGTATAAAATACCCTCCGTTTTTCAAAGCCTTATTCAACTTTGTATATAAAGGGATCTTCTCTTCTTTCGTGAAATGATGCAGTGATTCAACAGAAACAGCCGCATCGTAAACTCCCTCTCCGAAGGGCTCTACAAAATAAGAGGCATTTATCAACCTTATATCCTTATCAGCATGCTTCTTTCTTAGAGCCTTAAGCATATCTTCAGCAAGGTCGATACCTGTCACTTTTGCATCCGGAACCACTTTGAAATAATGATCCAGTTCCAGCCCTGTTCCGCAGCCCAGATCCAAAATGCAGGTTTTTGATCTCTCAGGCAAACACCCGGCGGTGTACGGATAAAACTCCTCCGCATATTCTATTGTTGTCATCTGATGTTCTTCATATCCATCCAGTCTGGCATTGAAGAACTCTCCCATCTTTTCAAGTTTATTCATTGTCTTCCTCAACTATGCCCCTGCAGTTCCATTTAAGAAACGTCTTATATCCAAGCTTATTATACCAGTCCGTTTCATAAGTATAATGTATATAACTGTAGTCATAGAATTCGTCCTGCAGTATCTTTGTGACGTTTCGTACCATCGTAAGACCTATCCCTCTGCCGCGGTACTCAGGAAGCGTGCCCACACAGCCCGGTCCGCCTATCTTCCATGACATATCATTTACCGTATGCTCGCCGAAATCCTCGATCATACAGAAGCTTACTATCTTTCCGTCTTCGAAACCGCAGTATACCCGCGACTTCACGTCAAAAAACGGAACCCAGTGCGGAAGCACGGCATTGACCGCTTCCTTCAGCATTTTCAGCTCACCGTCATAATAGCCGAAGCGGATATTATCCGGTAATTCCTTATCATAGATCTTCTCATCAAAACTCTGCAGTCTGAGCAGCATCTCTGAAGCTGGTTCATCCTCTGAAACTTTTTGAATATAATCCCTTTCAAAAAATCCCGGATGTATTTCGCCAAAAAGCTTTGCATATTGCTCATGCGTAACCATATCGCTGCGGAGCACAGAGTAATATGCGGTGTCATGAAAGCCCCTGTTATTCTTCTTCGATGCACGCAGGCTTCCGTCATAATGCATCCCGGCTTTTTCCATCACACGTCCTGATTTTTTATTACGCAGATCATGGCTTGCATAAACACGGTTCAGATCTTTCTCCTCTGCAAAAAGATACTGTATCACAGCCCGCAGTGCTTCAGGCATGATCCCACGTCCCCAGTATCCCCTTCCAAGGCAATAGCCCAGTTCATAGGAACAGGTTCTTTCACTCCGTTCAACTACAGCTATATTTCCGATAACATGTTCATTGCCCTTAAGGCTTATTCCCCAGTTATAGGTTCTTCCCTCATCATAATGTGACACCCAGTTTTCCAGTATCCCTCTGGTCACAGATACATCTGTATGTGTGGGCCAGGACAGAAATTTAGTTACCTCCGGATCTGACGCCCAGTTCTTATACATATCCTCTGCATCCTCAACCACGTATCTGCGCAGTATCAAACGTTCTGTTTCAATTGTCTTTGTACCTGCCGTATTCATCTTTCTTCTCCTGTCATTCTGATGCCGGACGCGCCGCTCTGATCCCTGCTGTGTTCTGAGCCGCATCTCATCTCTTCCATACCGCACTCGATAAGTCCGGTAGCTTTAAATCCTGCAGATTCATATAAATGCTTTGCCGCTTTGTTTCCGGGTGCTACCCCGGTATAGATATCAACAGCTCCGAATCTGTCCCATACATATTGCATTCCATGCTTAAGCGCCTGCCTGCCATATCCTTTATTCTGATATCTTTGATCGATAAGAAATTCCCAAAGCGTATAATACTTCTTCAGCTCATAATATCCCATCATGATATAGCCTACCAACACTTCTTCATCATACACCGCAAAAGGATATGCCGTATCCGGATATACATAGGCTTTTGCGAGCGATTCTGCCGTTGAGATCACAAAGCCTTTCTGATCATCGCGTACGCGCAGCGCAAGCACTTCATCAATATTATCTCTTGTGATCGCTTTTAAGCTTATCATGTTACAGCAGTCTCCTTCCGACTATAATAGCATCCCCGCGGGGCATTTCCTTTAGAACAACTCATCCAGAAGTATATAGTACCGCAGCTTCTCCGGATCAGGCTCTATGCCAAGTAAGCTGAACAGTTCATCTTCATTTATCCCCGGATATACCTTAGCGTAACTCCCGTTAGCATTGTGTTTAAGGCTCCGGTAGCAGAGTGCCAGATCCTGCCATTTATCGCATACTCCGGCATTTCCAAGGTCTATAAGACTGCTGAGTTTTCCGTCCCGTAAAAATATATTAGGCAGGCACAGATCCCCGTGTGAGAATACGGGCTCCTCTTTAGGTCTGTTAGCTTCCAGCCAGGATAACAGCTCGTATGGATCCTTGAATCCGCCTTCTCCGTAGGTCTCAGGCTCTGCGTCATCAACATCCACCATATCATTTTCCACACGGTATCTTGCTTCCTTCAGCACAGTATCCAGCGTGCGCTTTCGCGGACAAGCGGATAAATCTATACTCCAAAGCTGCCGTATCGTATCTGCAAGAAGCGGCAACAGTTCACCCGGCCGCTCCATATAATATGGATCACAGGCCATACGCCCTTCGGCTTTACTCATGATAAGGTAGCGGTATCCTCTGCTTAATTCTGTACAGATCACCTTCGGTACAGGCAGTTTTCCCTCCAGCCATTTCATAAGTGCTACCATATCGGCCAGTCCCGGTCTTTCTTTCTCTATCTTAAGAACGAAATCATCATAGATACGAACCTGCGAATCTGAGCAGCCGACATTATCTGTATGATATGTTTTATCAGCTATATACTTACGGATCGGCTCAGGTATATGATATATGGTACTTCTTTCGCTAAGATCCTCACCAAGCATATCCGTTTTAACGATACCAAGATCATCCAGTACCTGTTCCCATCTGTCCTGCATATCCGCATCGTTATCGACCGGCAGGAAACCTGCAGAAAGATAACCCTTTATCGCTCCCCTGCGGAATTCATCCGTCGTAAGATAAATACATTTTGCCCCGGCCCGCTGAAGCCTCAGCTTACCGGTTTCATTCAGATATCTGCTGAGTCCCTTGCCTCTGTATTCCAGACATATGCTGACCATATGAAGTTCGCCGTTACCGTCCTCGCGTACAAAAGCTGTAACGGTTCCGATCACTTCTCCCTTATACTTCAGGAAGAAAACATCATTATAAAGATCGACCACTATCCCATCCGACATCGAATCATCAAAAGCCTGTGTTCCCGCCTTCTCATCGATCAGCATACCTTCACGGCAGCATTCACACCAAGCCTGCTTATCCTGTTCGCCTGCATAGTTTTCCATCGTATATCCGGCAGGTAGCCCAATTTCTATCGGATCATCCGTTACGATCCAGCACATCTCCAATTGCTTTTTTTCTTCGTTCATATTTAATAACCTTTCAGGCAATTTCTCCCTTCGCAAACAGGTTGTCCTTGCCCATGCCGCATACATAGGGATTGCTGTCATACATATGGCAAAATTCAAGAAAATCCTCTCTTTGATCCGGATCGTTTATTATCTTTACAAGTATCTCATTTGGTATAGTTCTGGCAAAAGCTCCCGGACCCGCAAGGCTGATATTCCTTACTCCGCAATCCTCCAGTATGCCTTTAAGCTCATCCGGCATAAAGTGATAGGTGATACACCAGGGCGCCTCACCGTTTTCGTAAGCCTTCCTGGTCTCTTCAATATCACACATCAATCCGTTCTCATAAGTATCCGTCAGTTTCTGTTTATCAAAACTGAAATTTTCAACCATCCGGTCCCGGCTTTCCAGACACCACTTCACCCAGTCATTGTCACACTCGGGATCCAGGATAAACTGATTTTTCTGAAGAGGATTTGCAAGATAAGGCAATGACCCCAGCCTGCTTGATACGCTTATGATGATACGTTTCTTTGCTATTCTCACCAGTTCCTTTATGGTTTTTTCCTGCTTCGGATATGTATAGGATATCGGCGCATCAAAAGACATCACCAGATCAAACGTCCCGTCCTCATATGCGGAAAGATCCTCCAACGCTCCTTTTACAAAAGTCATCCTGTCAAGAACACCTGATTTCTCAGCCAGCTCTTTTGCCTTATCTATCATCGGCCTGGATATATCAAAGTGAGTGACTTTACATCCCTGTTTAGCCAGCAGGATTGAAAATCTGCCGCAGCCGCCTCCGCCGTCAAAAACAGTTTCAATGCCATCCAGACTGCTCAGGAGTTCCTTTTCTATATGCGATTTCTGCACGATATCATCGATGAAGGTCTGCTCCCTCTCTGCTTCCAGCTCTCCTTTGTCAGGCAGATTCCACATCCTTTCAGATATTTTAGTACTGTATTCCATGTGATATCCTTCTTTTCATTTGTGTATATATAATCTTGTGGGTTCAGGTTCATCATCCCCCTGAGCCATGCAGAAGAATTCCCAGCCATAGCGCTCATAAAAGCCGGTGTGGTCAGTTACCAGATATAAAGGTGAAATACCATGTGCACGCTGGTCTTCCACTACCAGATTCAGCAGCTTTCCCGCGATCCCCTGTTTTCTGTATTCTTCATCAACGAATACGGCACAGACATTCGGTGCCAGATCCTTTCGGTCATGAAAATCGTTATCGATCACTCCCAATCCGCCGATTATCTTATCGCCGTCAAAACAGACGTACCAGCCGTATTCCGTTTCTTTGCCCAGATAAGCTTCCATACATTCGAGATAGGCTTCTTTGGGTACACCCCACTTTTCATGAAACCACTGTGCCGCCATATCCTTCTTTTCCGGTATCTCCCGGAGAGTTTTAAATTGATATTCCATAAAATCATCCTCCTCAATTATCCTTCAGTTTTTTATAAAGATACATTATCAGATCATCATCAACTGTGCAGACCGTCTCATATTGCACGCATTGTTTATCCTGATACCATACTCCCGATCCATCGGGGATGTATCCGCGTTTTACGTACATCCTCTGTGCACTGCCATAGCTGTCACATACTCCGACTCCCAGACAGACCGTATCCGCATACACGACCGCCAGCCTCTCTGCCGCATCCATAAGCCTGTTGCCTATACCCTTCCTCTGAAACTTTTTCAGGACGTTGAAATCAACGATCATCGGCCAGCCTTTTCCCCTAAACGGCCCTTCATTGACCGTCTTATAGAGATACACATAGCCTGCCGCCTGTTCCTGATACACGGCTGTCAGTGTAATGCACTTTCCTTCAGTCTCTTCTTTCATTCTTTTCAGCCAGTCACCTGTCTGCGGATGCCAGCCCTGTGCAGTAAGCGCTTCATAAAATTCCTTATCATCCGCCTCTTCCATAGAGCGTATGATCAGTTCATCGTCTTTGTAATATACCATTTTCTTTCATTCTCCTTCAATCAGGTCCGCGACCTCTTCCACGGATAGCCCGCTCGTATTGATACAGTTATCCGCCTGCGAGAAATGATCCAGCGACTTAAGCGCCGCCTCCAGCCATTCCCCGGTTCGCCACGGACAGTTCTTATCTGCCATCCACTGTTTTCTCAATTGTTCTTCACCGCAGACAAGGGTAACACTCCTTATCTCAAGCCCTGACTCCCTGATCCCTGCAGTCAGCTTTTCATATACCCATGCATCATCCATCAGCCAGGCGAGCACGATCATCCCGCATTCCGAACATTCCCGGTAATTACGTATCATATGCAGAATGTTATCAACAGCCATTTTCTTTGTTTCCCTGTTTCCCACAAAAGGATGGATATCCATGCACCAGTCCCCGTCTATTAATGCGGTTCCGGGATGCCTGTCTGCGATAAAGTTACCTGCTGTTGTTTTTCCGATCCCCATCGGGCCGTTAATTATTATTATTTTCATGATCATCCACCATATAGGCCTGCAGCTGCATCATCATTTCACATAAACAACTTCCGTATGATCTCTTCCGCACATTCTTCCGCAGTTAACTTACTGGTATCCACGCGCAGACTGTAATCGATATCCTTACTCATCAGTTCCGCCTGTTCATCAGACTGGCTTTCATATCTGTCTACGCGCTCGATGTTTCTCTGCCTGCAGATCTCTAACGGACAATACGCTTCTACAATATCAAGCGGGCTGTCTTTTAATATCTCTTTAAGCTTCTGATAATGCGGTTTGATCTCATCACGCTCTACAAGTATTCCGTCGATCAGAACATTCTTACCCATATCGGAATAAAGCTTTGCAGTGTGATACATCATGATGATCACTTCCGAAAGATACTTCCAGTAATTCTCCTCCAGATACTGTTCACCAACCATTTCCTGAAACAGGTCATTGGCAACCACATAGAAGAACACATCCCTGCGCGCCTGCAGTGCCTCAACTATCGATGTTTTACCCGAACTGGTAACACCGTTTAAAAAAATTATCTTTCCTTTTTCCATTTTCTTAACTCTCCTTCTAACAGATCAACGATCCCTTCTTTATCAATGCTGCTATTTCTTCGGTTTCAATTTCTATGCTCTTTCCCGTATTATCATAGATGTGTCCCCTGTTCTCTGCCGCATTCTCCAGCTTTTCCTTCAGGAATAATGCCCGTTCAACCATTTCCGTATCACCGCGCATTTCGATACGTTTTCTTATCTCATCTTCAGCTGCAGTAAGTACCAGATAGTGAAGTCCGGCATGATACTCTTCAGACAATGTTTTCAGAAGCGGCATCTCATCTTCAACTATGTAATCGATCAAAACGTCCATTTCCCGTTTTAGTACTTTAGCCGCTATGTCAATGATGCATTCCCAGTTAAACTTAAGTATCTCCTGCCATTCTATCCTGTCTGCCGCCTGTCCATCTTCCCAGAAAGGCCCTTCTTCATACAAACGCAGCACAAAGCCCTGATGGAAATCATCGCCATGGATCACATAGACCTGCCTTTTTTTCTCAACCTTTACCATATACTTTGCCAGTTTGTCCGTAAGTGTTGTTTTACCGCAGCCACAGGGCCCTGAAATAAAATATATATCTGCCATTTCTCCTCCGTGTTATTTTCCGATCAGAGAACCGTCCCCCTGATCGGTTTCAGTTAAGATCCAGATACCAGATAAACTGTACTTCGTTCCTGCAATCCGGCTCATCATAATAAGCATACATATCGAGTTTCGACAACAGTGCCCCCTGCTTATGATAAAACTTACATGCCGGAACATTATTGTTCTGACATTCGATGATCATCTGTTTATAGCCGGCTGCCTTGGCATCCTTAATTGCAAGATCCAGCATTTTCTGCCCTATGCCCTGATGCTTATATGCATCCGCCACACGGATATCCCATAGAACGCAGGCATCCTCACGTCCTGCAAGCATATACAGTTTATCCGTACGTGCAGCTACCGTTAACGCTCCTACCGGCTTTTCATCATCAAAGGCCATATAAAAACTCCAGTATGTGATATCAAATTCTTTCTCATATTCCGTAGCGCGCTCATATACGCTCAGATCTTTAACATAGGGGGTGACCGGAACTTCCTCGAATATCATTCCGCCAAGCCCGTTATCAAGCCTTTTTATCCTGTATTCGCTTCGTACATCCACATTCATGCTTACGGAATCATACATTTCAAAACAGGATCTGTCCGTTTTCTTTACATATATCATTTTCCAACTCCTTACTTTATTGCTTCCCGGAATTCCTCCAGCAGCTCATGTGTATAGATCTTCTCCCTGTCGGATTCTCGTACTATCTTCCACAGAGCAGCTGCCGCTTTAAGTTTTTCCGGAAATACATTTGTAGCTTCATCTTCGCAGAAATCATGAACAAACTTATTCCATTGCAGAGCAGACTTATCATACCTTGCGTAAGTCTGCTTTCCGTAATAGATGTCCAGCAGGTCCCCCAGCGTAAAAGCCTCGTCCCCGTTCTCTTTTACTGCCTTGGCTGTAGCCACCATATCCACATTGAACTTAAACTTTGCCTCTCCGGTCTGTTCAATGAAGAAAGCCCTAAAACGCGGGCCGAAGGTAAAGCCACACTCTATAAGCCCCGTATCCGGTGTTAATTCTGTAACAACAGCCTTCTTTCTCTTAACGGAAGCCTTCTTTTCCGGAAGGATCTTTTCTCCCGAAAAGTAAGCTTCGATCACTTTGTTCAATTCGATCTTACTGCCGTCAGCTTTAAGTCCGTGAGCCTTACAGATTTTTATAAGCTCCTCCCGGTACCAGTAGTATTTCAGGAATTCTTCATAACTTTTGATCGCATCAAATTCCGGTCTTGTCATATTTCTACCTCTTAGTCAATCACGGGCAATCACGGGGACGGTTCCGCGGTTGGTTTCAATCACGGGGACGGTTCCGCGGTTGGTTTTATGTACTCTGGGCCATCTGCAGATTGTAGTAGATCCCCTTCTTTGCCATCAGTTCTTCGTGAGAGCCGATCTCGGCAACACGATGCTTATCTATGACCATGATACGGTCTGCGTTTTTCAGAGTCGAAAGCCTGTGTGCTATGGCAAAAGTAGTCTTGCCTCCGGTCAGACGGCTTAAGGCCTTCTGTATCATGAACTCACTTTCCGTATCAAGGCTTGCCGTTGCTTCATCAAGTATCAGTAGCCTGGGATCCGTAAGTATTGCCCTTGCTATGGCTATACGCTGTCTTTCTCCGCCGGATAAGTTATATCCTTTTTCACCGACATAGGTGTTATACCCGTTTGGCGTATTGCAGATGAAATCATGGGCATTGGCCATCTTCGCCGCCTTTATCACTTCTTCATAAGTTGCCTCCGGCTTGGAAAAGCGGATATTATCAAGTATCGTTCCCGAAAACAGGAAGGTCTCCTGCAGCACCACACCTATCTGTGAATGATACGAGCTGCTGCGTATGGTCTTCTTATCCTGTCCGTCTATAAGTATCCTTCCGTCATCCACGTCATAGAGTCCCATCAGCAGATTGATCAAAGTAGACTTACCTGCTCCCGAAGCACCTACGATACCTATCATCTCTCCCGGCTTTACTTTTACACTTATATCTTCAAGTACCGGCTGATATGATTTATATCCGAAAGTAGCATGATCAAAAACTATCTCACCCTTTATCTCAAGATCCTTCACCAGCGCCTCATCCTCGGCTTCAAGTTCCTGCCCGAGTATGTCATTTATCCTGTCCAGACAGGCAGACAGCTGTGCCAGCTGCAGGGGCAGACGGTTCATCCAGGAGATATACTGGAACAGCAGTGAGGTGTAAGTCACAAACTGGTAAAGTGCACCGGCACTCATCTTATCCGAAAGCACGTCCATTCCGCCGAACAGCACCACGGCCAGCACACCCAGACCCATTACCATCTGCAGCAGCGGCGAGAAATACGCCCAGAAGGTCTCATTTCTTCTGTTGATGCGGGCATATTCCGCTGAAAGCCGTTTGAATTTCTCCGACTCCTCTTTTTCTTTTCCGTAGGTTTTTACCACGCGCATGCCCGAAAGCACATCCTGCAGGTCGCTTGCAACATCATCATTCTTTCTGAACTGCAGACGGAATATCCTGCTCACTGTCTTTCGAAAAGCTACGGTAAGGAAGATCCCTGCCGGTATAAAGGCAAAAGTGATCAGCGAAAGCTTAAGGTTCAGCGCCATCATGAACACCACATCCCAGATGAAGATGAACAGCACCGCAAACAGATTGCAGAACACATCTTCCATGAACATGCGGATGTACTGGGTATCGTTGGTTATGCGATTTAAGAGTTCTCCCGGTCTTCTGTCGTTGATGAAACTGATGGGCAGTTCCTGGTATTTTCTGAAAAGCTTTGACCTTAAGTCAGCGGAGATCTTTGCTCCCAGTTTTGCTGAAGCATTGCTCTTCAGAACGTTTACTATGACTATGCCCACGCTTAAGGAAAACATCATTCCCAGGAATACAAGTGCCTTTCTCATCCCGCCGTTTCCTTTCAGCACATCATTGATCAGGTGCTTTTGTATCTCGGGATTTAAAAGCGTGGTCACTGCCGCAAGTATCATCAGTATGAATATCCAGAAGAAATCCTTTTTATAGGGCTTTGCCATTCTGATAAACGTCTTCAGGAAACCGCCTTCTTTTGAGCACTTCTGGCAGTGCTTTGTCCCCGGTATCGCACGCCCGCATATGGGACAGGTCTTCTCATATTCCCTGCTCTCCACTTCTTCGAAGCGTCCCGATACAAGTATGTTGATGCCTCTTGCAATATAGGCATAGCGGCTTAAATGCTTTGCCGAATAATGTACCAGTATCTTTTCGCTTCCCTTATGCACTGCAGTCAGAAGACCTCCGCCCACACGGGGAACGGCTTTCGCGCTGCTGATGTCTTTAATGTCAAGAGCCCTGCTCAGCTCATCCTTCTCAAAGACCAGCACCCTCTTTGTGGTCACGACCACATAAGAATCCTTCACCCATCCGGCATTGCTGTCTATATCAAAGGGCACCGCATAATAGATGCGTTCATCTTCCGACAGCTTCAGCAGCTCATTTATTGTCTGCGGTAATGTATATTTCAGTATCATTTTATAAACCTCTCTACAGGAACATATCCAGCTTTCGGCGTTCCTTCATTGTCAGCTCATTTACATCACGTATCTCAAAACGGTTCTCATCAAGATCCGCTATGATAAGCCTGTCATCGGAAAGCTTGGTCACTGCATTGGATGCCATGTTTATCGCAAATTTGCACTCACCCTTATCCGTAAGCACATGGAAATATGCAAAACCGAACTCATCCTTTATGCTGTATATCTTTTTGATCACCGGCGTGAAATAGTTAAGCGCCAGCTGTTCCTTAAGTATCTTCACGCTTTCTTCGGGCATTGAAGCAAGGTCTTCGATAATGCCTATCTCCCTTGCTTTCTCGTCGCCCTCTCTTATGGAGATATACTTATCCGCGTCCGTGAAAGGAAACAGCCTTACCACCTTAACACTCTTATAAAGTTTTCCCCTGCTGGTCAGATTGACAAATCCGCCCTCCGTGCGCTCGAACTTATCTTCGGGAGTGATCATATAGAGCTTCGTCATCTCCTCCGCTTCTTTTTCGTAATAGTTTATTTCATTCTCTTCCGTCATTTCGCTTACCTCACTGAACTGATCATTTTTCCTAACCTGCAGTCTGCTTAATTTGTGGTAGATGCCATCCTCGATTTTATCAAGTTCTTCAGCCGTTCCTTCTTCGGCTATACGCCCTTTCTCTATTACTATCAGCCTGTCGGCATCCCTTAAAGTTGACAGCCTGTGGGCTATGGATAAAGTGGTGCGTCCCTTCACCAGCAGCTTAAGTGAATTCTGGATCGCCTTCTCTGTCTCGGTATCCACGCTGGCCGTGGCCTCATCGAGTATCAGTATCTTCGGATCCGCAAGTATCGCTCTCGCTATGGAAACCCTCTGTTTCTCCCCGCCTGACAGATCCTTGCCCGAGGCACCTATCACGGTATCATAACCGTCAGGCATCTTAGATATAAACTCATGGGCACTTGCCATCTTGGCCGCCCGTATTATCTCGCTCCTTTTGGCATCCGCCCTACCGTAGGCAATATTCATTGCAACGCTGCCCATGAAGATGTAGGTATCCTGGGACACCATTGCCACGTTGCGGCGAAGATCCGAAAGGGCCAGATCTCTGACATTCACTCCGTCAATCTTAATGCTGCCTTCCTGCACGTCATACAGTCTGGAAATGACGTTGACCAGCGTAGACTTACCGGCTCCCGATCTTCCGACTATACCCAGCAGTTCTCCTTCCCGGACCTTGAGATTTATATTCTTCAGTACCGGCTTGGTCACGCTGTATCCGAAGGTCACGTTATCAAGCTCGATCTCTCCTCTCGGAGCAGCCATGTGCACGGGCTTATCACTCTCTTTAACATCCGGCACCGAGTCAATGATCTCAAAAAGTCTCTGTGCTGAATTGATGCTGTCGGACCACATACGGAACACTCTTGAAAAGAAATTCATCGGTCCGTTGAGCTGCGCCACATATCCTACGAAGGTAAGCAGCACACCCAGTTCCATCTGTTCGGTCTTTAATACGAAGAACACTCCTATGATCCAGATCCAGATGCTGGATACCTCCTGCACCAGATTATAAAGTATGGAAAACTGGTTTCTCAGCTTTACGATATTTACTTCCGTGTCGCGCAGTTTTCTGTTGGGCTTCTCGAATTTATCTATCTCAGCTGCCTGCTGTCCGAAAGCCTTTACCACGCGCGCTCCGGTCAGATTGTCATTCGCCTTGGAAGTAACGGCTTTTTCCGCACGGTGACGCTTGCCCGATAAAGTCCACAATCCCGGGCGGAGCTTGACGGTCATATATACCAGCAGCGGCAGCAATATACAGGCGATCAGCGCCATCTGCCAGTTCAAACGGTACATGACAATAAAAGTTACTATTATCGTCAGGCCCTGAATAAACACGGAGGGCAGACCGTCGATAAAGAATTCGGTAACGCGCTCCGCATCACTTATCACACGCGTCATCAATCCGCCGGTCTGTTTATCCGTAAAGAATTTCAGTGACAGCCTGCTCATTGCCGAGAAGATATCAGACTTGATATCCCTCACAGTGGAAGTGGCAACTTTTGCCATTACCGCCATCTGCACCGCACTGGTCAGATGACTGATAAGCCTGCAGCCGAACATCATCACAACAAGCAGGATCAGCGCCAGGGTAAACTGTCCGCCAAGGCCGTACTTATTCAGGAAATCCTCATTCCTTGCAAGCACGGAATCGTAAAGCACCTTACCCGAAAGATAGGGCCACGCGATACTGATGACTGCCGACAGTATATAGCAGAATATCAACAGGGCAATGGACGCCTTATATCTGAAGAAATACTTAAGGGTCCTGCCGAAGATCGTTCTTTTACTTGCCTTTACAAGCGTCTCTTCCTCTTCTTCCTCCTCTTCATTCTGGAGTGTCTCTTCGATCGCACCGATTCCTTTTTTCAGATTTTTAAACTTCCTGATAAAGGAAAACATTGCCTCTGCATCCGTATTGGTGAGGGCGGCGATCTCAACTTTCTCACCGCCGTACTCAGCACAGAGAAGATTGGATCCTATATATCTTTCAAGACGAAGTTCCTCGGTTTTATCCACGGCATACAGTCGTATGTCGGTATCGCCGGCCGTAACTTCTTTCGGGGCTTCATCTTTCTTTACACCCCGGAAATACCATACATGGTCTTCCGGCAGTTTCCCGGTATATACACCGAGATACTTCTCTGTCAGAAATACGAAACCGGAGATATACTCACAATCAAAGTTTAAGTCAACGGGGCTTGTGCACTGCACATCCCCTTCATTTATGTTATGCTCTGCAAGCTCTCCGAGTATGTATTTCGAAAGCTTATTCTCTTTCATTTTTCCTCCGTTAATGTATTAATCGGCAACACCTGCCGGCACATAGGCCTTAATGCTGATGCCTTCCTCAAGATATTCTTCTTCAACAATGCTGCCGTACCTGTGAAGCTTATCAAGAGCCGAGGCCTCCGCGTAGGGTATCAGGCATTCCACATACTTCCTGCTCTTCTGAAGTATATCCTCTATCGTATCAAGCACCCACTGTGTATTATAACCGGTCTTTGCCGATATCCTGGCACAGGCATCCGCATTTGTATCTTTCAGCCTTTCGCTGCCGTCAAGCAGATCTGCCTTATTAAAGACCGTAATCACCGGCTTTCCCTTGATATCCAGATCACGCAGCGTATCATAAACCACCTGTAAATGCATATCCAGGGCCGGATCCGAAGCATCCGCAACATGCAGGATGATATCCGCATATTTGGCTTCTTCAAGCGTACTCCTGAAGGCATCGATCAGCTGGTGGGGCAGTTTGTTGATAAAACCTACCGTATCCGTAAACAGCACTTCCTGTCCGCCTTTCAGCACACAGCTTCTGGTGGTGGGATCCAGGGTTGCAAACAGCTTATCCTCCGAAAGCACCGAAGCATCTGTCAGATGGTTCAAAAGAGTTGATTTACCGGCATTGGTATATCCGACTATAGCGACCACCGGAGTCATGTTTCCCATGCGCTTTTTTCTTGTTGTCATCCGCACGCGCTGCATATCCTTTATCTCGGATGAAAGCCTGGCTATGCGTTTTCCTATCACCCTTCTGTCGCTCTCCAGCTTAGTCTCGCCGGGGCCTCTGGTACCGATACCGCCGCCCAGTCTGGACATGGCTTTGCCGGCTCCTATGAGATGACTTGAACGGTATTTGAGCTGGGCCATTTCCACCTGCAGTTTACCCTCGCTGGTATGTGCATGGGCTGCAAAGATATCCAGTATCAGCATGGTTCTGTCTATCACCTTTGTATCCAGCAGTTCCGAAAGATTCCTCATCTGCGCCGGTGACAGTTCATCATCACATATTATACCATCCGCTTCACGTGCCATCACACTCATCTTAAGTTCCGCAGCCTTACCGCTTCCTATATAGCTTACGGGATCCGGCTTCATCATCTTCTGCTTCATCCTTCCAACCGCTATCCCGTCAGCGGTGTCCAGCAGTTCCGCCAGCTCGTCAAGCGACGCATCCGCCTCTTCTTCCGAACCGCTGTAAGCTATCAGCAATATATATTTTTCTTTTCTTATATCATTTTCAAACATATTTCTACCTCCCTTCAATCACGGGGACGGTTCTTCGGTTGATTTCAGCCGTTTTCCCCCTCTCTAAATTCCTAACAGTCTCTGTTTTCAAGGCCGATCAGGGAACCGTCCCCCCGGTTGACTTAAATCTTCCTGCTATAAAGCCGGTCGCATCCTCCGCCGTAATTAACTATATCCTTCACATAGCTGTAACCGTATTTCTCATACAGGCCTTCATATTCCGAAGGTATATAGCAAACGTCGAAGCCCTGCTTTTTAGCATACTCCTCCGCATAAGTGATAAGTCTTTTGCAGATACCCTTTTCCCTGTACTCCTCCGTTACGAACAGCGTGGATATCCAGGGGCATATCTCGGGAAGCGGATAATAATCCGTCTTGAGTATCGAGGCCATACCGACTATCTTATCGTCGACTACCGCTGCGAACATCGTCTCCCAGTCCGTAAATTTCCACTCCCTTATATTCCCGGCAGTGTGTTCCTTAACCTCCGTCCAGGAACAGTTTTCAGCGAACTTAAGCAGCTCTCCGGCAAGGAACGAATCTTTATCGACCTTCTTTATCTCTGCCAGGCCGAAATGCTTCGCGACCAGTGCTGCCGTTTCCTCAATGCCCCTTCTGTCATCGCGCTCCAGCCAGAAATATCCGCTCTTCTTAACATCCTGAAAATACTGTGCATTCAGAGACAGCAGCGTTTCATTGCAGGTAGCCTTCGCCTTTTCGTAATCCGAAGCGCTGTGGATGAAATCGCTGAAGCCCTGATGATCCGGCCTGTTGCAGTAGTCTTCCACCAGGTCTTTGGGTTCCTTGAGCATAAAAGCCATTCTGGAAGGTTCGGTGACCATGGCCGCCTGCTCCAGTGTCAGGTGGCAGTCACAGATGATCGGTCCGTTTACTGACAGTCTCATCAGATCCAGCAGTACAAAGTCCAGCTGTTCCCTCGTATTCTGAAGGAGCCAGTTCTTATACTCTTCCACACTGCGTCCGAAAAACTCATCCGCATCCTTAAAACTTCTGTTCATTGCAGGCTGATGCTCTTTATCCGAAATCCGCTGATGATCCTCAAAACGTTCATCTATGTCATATACGGGAATACCGAACTTTTTTCCCAGTGTCCTGGATACGACAGTCTTTCCGCCGCAGGGCGTACCTGCTATAAAACACACATTTTTTAAATATTCTTTTATTATATTATCCTGAAATATCATGATCTTTTTCTCCTTTTTCGTTGCTGTTTTTTACATTTCCGATCAGATATCCTTAAGCCTTATAAATATCACCATTTTTCTTACCTCCTTATTTCTCAACCGGGGAACCGTCCCCCTGATCGTTAACTTTCAACCGCGGAACCGTCCCCCTGATCGTTAACTTTCAACCGGGGAACCGTCCCCCTGATGGATCCCCCTGATGGATCCCGTCTTCGCTGAGTCTGTAGATCACGTCGCAGACTTCCGAAAGATATTTCCTGTCGTGGGAGACGCTGATGATCGCCCCCGGAAATTCCTTAAGCATCCGTCTGATCACCGGTCCCGATAAGGGCGAGAAGTTTCTCGTCGGTTCATCGAGTATCAGTACGTTTGCTCCCGACATGCTGAGTTTTAACAGCAGCACCTTGGCCTTCTGTCCCCCTGATAATTCCGCTATCGGATGCTCCATCTCATCCGCCGTATACTTAAGCGCTCCGAGATATGTCCGTATCCTTGTTCTTTCCGCTTTGTCGCCGCTTTTGTCCAGATAGTCCACCGGCGTCATTTCAAGGTTCAGCAGTTCCTCATAGTTCTGGGGCATATATTCAGCCCTTATATCCTCCCTCTTAAGCAGTTCCTCCGCTATACCTGCAAGCAGCGTGGTCTTCCCGCAGCCGTTTAAACCGATCAGTCCGATCTTTTCCGAACCCCTTATCTTCAGCTCAATATTCCTCGCGAGCACTCTGCTGCCGTCTTTAGTCCTAAGTTCGGGAAGCCCATACTCCAGCACCCTTTTCCCTGCAGGTATCATGCTGTTCTTATCTCCCAGCTTAAAGAAGATAGCTTCCTCACTTTCCGGTATCTCGGTCATCTGCTCATCTTCACGTTCGAAACGCTTTTCCATCGCCTTGACGTTCTTCATCTTTTTCTTGAGAAGCTGACCTATGTGGTCTCTGTCCGCCCGGGAGATATTATCAAGCCTGCTGCCTACGCTCTGTTCCAGGCGCCTTAACTTTTCATCCCTTTTCTTTTTCTCCCTCCGTTCACCGAGCGCTAACTGTTCCTGCTTTTCAAAATTGTTAAGACGTTCCTTCACATACTGCTCATAAGGCATGTTTGCCACGGTATGACGGCACCTGGTCTTCCTTCGTATCTGTTCGAAGTGGATCACTCTGTTGGCGGTATGCTCGATCAGCACCTCGTCATGTGATATGAAGAGCACTGCCCCGTCAAACTCATTGATGATACGTTCCATCAATTCAAGGGTCTCTATATCGATATCATTCGAAGGCTCGTCCAAAAGCAGTATCGTCGGCTTCTCCGTCAATATACGCATCATCTGCGCTTTTACTCTTTCTCCGCCGGACAATGTCCACATCTTCTGATCGCGGTAAAAGAAATCCTGCTCTACATGGAACTCTCCTGCCAGCTTAGACAAATCTTTCGGCGTCATCTCATAAAAAGCATCTTTCTCCGCAAAATATGCAGCCACGCTTTTTTCTTCATCCTTCTTCGGTAATTCCTGGGGCAGATACGCCATCAGCTCCCTGTTGATCAGCTTTTCCCCTTTATACTCTATATAATCTTCCACCAGTTCAGGATCGTATATCCACTTCATCAGTGTGGACTTCCCGTTTCCTTCTTCGCCTATCATTACCGCCCTGTCACCTCTGTTCAGTACCAGCGAGAAATCCTCGAGTATCGTCCTCAGATCTTTTCTGTGTATGAAAGTAACATTCTTTAACTGAAACATACTACCACCTGCCTTCACGGGGAGTGCATGAAAAAAGTCTGTTTCACGTACGCAAAACAGACTCACATAAACATTACCCCTATACTGGAACAGGTGTAAATATATGATAATCCGGAAGCGTACATAAACAAGTCGCAAACAGAATGCAACTCCTCACTGTTAATGTATACCAAAGCCAGATTATCTGATTCTCATCTTCACACCTTTGCGCCTAGCGCCCTTTCTTTTACCTGCATCGCATCATAACACAGTATCCGTGATATTGCAAGCATTTATTTTTCATCGCCCTCCTATCCGGCTTATAAACGCTTCCTGCTTCTCTGTCCCCTGTTACACAGCTACCCGCAGAGTGGTATTCAAAACTCAAGGCCATGAGTGGAGCACTTAGTGAAAGCGAGCAGTATGAACTTAGTGCGTAACGGCCATGCCGCGAGTTTGAATACCCTCTGCGGACAGCGTTTGTACGTCGATAGGAATACGGCCCGAATTTCGGACAGCGTCTGTACGTCGATAGGAAAACGGCTATTTAAGATCTGCAAAGCATTCCTGCATGATGTAGTAGGATTCCTTGAGACGCTGATGGAAGCTGACACTGTTCCAGTCGTCCCAGGTGTAAGCGACGGAATCGGAAGTATCGCCTGCTTTGACACAGCCGACATAGATGGCATCGATCTTTTCACCGACTCCGAGGCGTTTGTTGGTCCAGAAATCTCCTTCAACGGTTTTGGTGGAAGGATCCCTGAAATTGAGAAGCGCCCAGGGTATCCTGATCTCCAAGAATTTCCCCGAGTAATAGAAATCCGCAAGCGGATCATAACCGTCAGCTGCAGGATTGCTGAAACCCTTCCTAAGTTTGCCGGTCTCGTAGCGTTCCGCACCACGTTCTTCACCTGTAGTAGGTATTGTAAAGGGCTTGTTGAGGCAGAGATATATGGGCGTAAATATCTCGTTATCAGCTTCACGGTATTTCTTCCAGTCAAGATTATCATCCATGTAACGGTACATGAAGGCATAACGGTCATAATAACTGTGGTTGTAGATATGACTGTTGTTGGCTCCGTCTATGTCTATGACAAAATCCACATCTCTGTCAAACTCAGATCCGCCGTAGCTGTCACAGCCCGATAAAGGCGTTACATCTATAGGGAAATAAAGATGGGCCGCTGCTACTCCCTCGTTCTGAAGTCTTGCGGCAAGGTAGAGATAACGTTCATCATGCTTCAGGTACAGCTTTATATCCGTGCTCTCCTGTACCAGGTCCTCTTCGCTCCAGTCATCATCTTCACCGTCAATATTCACTATGAAGCCCTCCGAACCGGGATCAAAGGCAAGGAGCCCGAAACTCTGCTCGCTGGTCTGAATGTCCGACCAGAAGGGGCGGCGGCCCGCATCGGAATAATCCATGGTATTCCAGGTACGCTTGAACCACTCGTCCTGCCATGCAAATACAAGCCCGCCTGCGCATCCGCATTCGTGTATATCTTCGGCCATATGCTTTAAGGCTGCTCCCTGCTGCTTCTCATCGAGCGCTCCCTGGTTATAGCCGCTGTAGGGATTCACATGGGTACAGCCTCTGGATGTGGGCACGCCGAATTCCGCAATCAGGACCGGAAGTGTATGTATGGACATAAGGTCTTTAAGATAGGCCTCGTAGGTATCTATCTCGCCGTTTTCGTCACGGTAATCTACGTAATCCTGCTGGAGTATCATATATTCGGGATAGTAGGGATAGACATGATATGAGGCAAAAGTTCCGGCAGCGTAGCTGTCCCTCACATGAAAACGCTCCACATTGATAGTCACCGCATCTTCGATATCATATAAAGGCTCGCCGGGATGTTCCGGTTCGTCGGAAGTCTGCCAGTTGGCCCAGCTTAAAGGCCGCTGCATCTTGTATTCCTGCATTTCGTAGCTTACCACCCTGTCGCCGAATTCACAGAGGAAGGCATCAAAGGGCTGTACTTCATCGTCGGTATAAAGGAAATTGCCCTTATAACAATTCTTGTCCGGATGACGCATGTTGGTGGTGCTGACAAAATAAGCATCAGATTCTATGCCGAGTATCCAGCCCAGAACGTATTCGGAAATATCACAGTTGTAGACGCCGTATGCTTTACCTACGCGCTTTTCCACAGCCCCCTTGCCGTGTATGATATCAATCTGTTCTTTTGCTTCAGCCACCGCGTCTTCGAGTACGTCAAAAGCATCGCCGCTGCTTTCTATCGTATCCTCATCGTACCACACACCCATTATCAGATAGAGTTTTTTGTCCGATACCCTGTTATACTCATAGAGTGCATTGTAAAACGCAGGCATCATCGTTGTGTAGATACGTATGGTATTGCAGTTCATCTTTGAGATATCGGAAAACCAGTCAAAATACACAGACTCGGGGACTGCCAGTTCACCCGGAAAACTGCCCGGATAACCTGAGCCGATGTTCACCCCGTTAAGATATGTCTTTACGAATTTTTCGCCGTTATAGATCTGAAAATACCCGTCGGAAGCCTTGAAGGCCATATCCGAACCGGAATAGGTATCATGATAAAGCTGCTGTTTCCATGCATCGGGAAGAGCTTCCGTATCGGTACCGAAATGCATCTCGTTACCCATGGGCAGCTCCGCCGCCTTATCCCAGGGCATGCTGCAGGAACATAAGAACAAAAAGAAACAGGCCAGAAGCAGCGGCAGTTTTCTCATGCCACACCTCCGGTACGTCTCAGTTCTTCAAGCTCCTTTCTCCGCTTCCTGTTCCTCTCTGCTATGGTAACCGCGGCAACAAGTCCGAGCAGGGTGATAACGCCTGCCAGGCACCACAGCACTCCCGAAAGCACGTAAGGCTCCTCCATATATATTACGGTATGTCCTTTATCCACATGCACCAGGCGGTTTACACTCTCAAATCCGTCACCCGTAAAACTGTCATGCACCGCTATCGTCGTATCCACATTGTCATAATCCGAATCTATCTCTATACGGTCGCTTCCGTATGCAAGCTTGATAGGCACCGTCTGCCTCAAAGGCATCTGTCCTATCTCCATCTTGAAAAGCTCGGTAAGTATGGGAGTTACGGACTTATCCTTTGTAAGCGCATAATGGTATGTCAGGTTGATTGCCAGCACCATGATATTGTCGTTTTTAACGGAACCGTAGAAATCAAGGCTGACACCGTCTTCCCTGGTTCTTGCATAGGTCTTGTCAAGTCCCGTTACATATACGGTCCTCCAGGTGGTATAGCCCTGAGGGAACAGATCGGTATTGATGATGCCCCAGGTAGCCGTCTCCAGTTCCGGATAACCGTTGGAGAAAATGACATCATGGGCGGTAACACCCAGGAATTCCCTGGCTTTTGACATCTCATCTTCGGGAATACCGTCTGCAAGTATAACGACACGTACTCCGTTCTCCGCAAGGGTTATCAGCAGTTCTTCGGCGGCATTCTTGTCATCATAGGTGAAACCGTTAAGATATATGGTCTTGTACTTTGAAAGTTCCTCATAAGTGTAATCGTTGATATTGGTGGATTCCCGCTCCTCAACCGTAGGGAAATCAAGACTTACCATTCCCGCGCCGCTTCCTATGCCTATAGCTGAAAAGTCACTGAGCACACCGAACTGCCCGTCAACGTCTATATGGTAAAGCCTGTATTCTTCATTAAGATCCACCAGCTTGTATCCGCTGCGGGCCGCTGCCGTATCGATCTCGGCCGTTGCTCCTTCATCCCAGCTTACCGGTTCCATCCAGATGATCACGCTGTCGTTTCCGAGTTCAAGACATCTGTCAAAAAGATAGGAAAACTGTCCGCCTGAATAAGACTTATCCAGCTGGGTTATATTGTACGCGGTCCTTGCACTCCTGTAATCCGCTCCGTAGGTCCCCATCAGCGGCACGTCGTAAGCAGATACAAGGAAGGCACCGTCCGCACCCAGATCCTGCAGATCCAGCAGGGCCAGTCTCTGCCTTGTTATCTCCTCCGCCTTTTTGATCAGCGTATCTTCGGCCATCTTCTCCAGACGTTCATTTGTCTCTTCTCCGCTTCCCCCAAGCAGCATCATCGAGGGAATCGCATCCAGGGCAAGCACTATGAGCACACCGATCACCACAGGTTTCTTAAGAGTCTTCCATGTCAGCAGCGAGAACAGTATCAGACAGGCAGCCAGCGGAAGATAATTGAGCATACCGAGATTTCCCGCTCCCGGGAAAAGCCTTATCAGAGGATAGGCCATGGACGTTGATGCAAGGAAGATAATACCCGCGGTTCCGAAGCCCGCACCGCTTCTTTTGTTTGAAGCTATAAGTCCGAAGATCAGAAGTATAAAGAAGGCCAGCCCGAAATAGTAACCGTGGCCTTCGGATATAAACCTTTCAACGGGATTCAGACTCTTAAAGCCGTTCTGAAAATAGAAATGCAGGTTTTCCAGCTCGGACGCCGCATTCCTGCCCTTACCGTAGGAGGCCAGCCACAGACCGGCAATCATTATCGATGAGATATATGAGACCAGCATAAGGCCCGCACGGGCAAAGCAGTGATTCAGCGCGGAATAAATAAAGAAATAAACTGCAAAAGTAAGTCCCGTGATCAGGGCAAACACCGGATCCGACATGATCATTACCGCAAAGATCAGGCTGACCGCGATCAGCTCATGGCGTCCCAGATCTTCCTTCTCTCTTCTTAAATATCTCTCGGTCAGATGTAATACCCAGGGAAGCAGTACAAAGCAGAACATCCTCTGCAGATTTCCGTCTTCATAAGAAACCTTCATGCAGGCAGGCGCAAAGAACCAGAGCAGCCCGAGGAATCCTCCGAGCAGCTGCCTGTCTCTTCTCTTACCTATCATCATGAATGAAAATGCACCTGCAAAGAATATCAGACCGTTCCAGATGATATAAGCTCCCAGCGGATTGCCTCCGCTGATAAACTGCAGTATGGCAAAGATATAAGCGGGGATCGGCGCCCAGTATCTGAATGGCGACACTCCGTTATACCAGAACCTGTCGTACAGCGGCCATAAAACACCGTTCTTCAGTGCTTCATAAGCATTACCGCCCTTGTAGATGTGGTTCAGCACAGCTTCTCCCAGGGGGTAGGCCGGATTGGCGACTATCACTGCCATCAGCACCACAGCAAGTATTATATAGACCACTGTCCATATGACTGTCTGCAGATGCTTCTTCAATTTATATTTCCTCCCATGTCTTCCAGTATGTCGTCCAACACGGCATCGATAACATTATGCATGACTTCCTCGGTGTATTCTTCCAAATGATAGCTGTCAAAAGCATCGTTGAAATTTATGATATAGCTTCTGGTGGGAGTCTCGCTGCCCTCAATGGAAAGCAGCCTTCCGCCTATCTTTTTGACCAGTTCCTGCACCCCGTGGCCGAAGAATTCGACCATGTTCTCAAGGGTAGGCGCTATTGCATCAAAAGGATCCACGTCATTAAGTACCCTGTTCTGATAAGGTCTGAAAAAACCGTCGATGGCTTTCTCATAGACGTTGAATTCCACGAAACTCTCGCGGCCTATTAGTATGTTAAGCGTGAATTCCCAGGTATGGGGATGGGTCTCGCCTCTTTTGTTATTGAATATGACCCAGTGATTGCCGTTCAGGTAAAACTTCAGCCTGTATTCCTGGAATAATCTGTTCTCAAAGTTTTTCATACGTTCCGCTCCCTAAGCGCCCTTACATATTCATGTATATCGCCGTATTCGGGCGTCCACATCTCAACCGATCTTAAAGTTACATTTATGCCTATCAGAGGTCTTAATCTCTCATAAGTCTGCTGACGGTCACTCCTTAAGAATACCAGGAAGATCTGCCCCGCAACCCTGGCATCTTCATAGGCACCGTCCCCCGACAATCTGAACCTGATCACGCTCCGATCCAGCATAAGCTGGGCTTTTGCCAGGAATTCCTCCTCGTTTGCACAGTTGAAAAGCGCAAAGCTGACCGGGGTGATCCCTTTATTCTGTATCCTGTCGAGGAAATCATCAAGTATGCTCTCCTGGAAAAGTGTACGCTGCATATCATAGGTATTCTTCACCAGCAGCTTATCATTAAGCTTGTTTATGCTGGCATTCAGCCCTGTGATCACCTTTTCCCTTTCGACATTTTCCTGTTTCTCTTTACCGATCCTGTGTGCAAAGATCATGGCTTCCACGACCATTATCAGCACCGAAAGCGCATAGCAGATCACCAGGTTTATCTCCGAACCCAGGAAGGCATTGTTATCAAGAAAGACATCCTTATTGGTAAGAAGACAGAGCCTGTAGGTTGAATCTCCGTACTCGAAGATAACACCGCTGGCCACATAGTTCTTCTCTTCTATACTGATCTGTCTGTGGGTAACGTGATTGAGCATCAGCTCGTCCAGGAACTTCTGTCCCGTTTCCGACATGTAATAGGTTCTTGTGGTAAAACCTTTGTATTTATTGGTTTCGGTGACGTCCTTGACAAAAAGCATGGCTTCGTTTTTCGAGAAGGTCCAGTACTTGTTGGTGGACGCATCAAGGGTTCCGAGTATCTCTTCGATAATGGAAGCATCATCACGGTTATCCTTGATGTATATCTGTTCCAGCACCAGCTGTACGTAAGCATCCTGCTGGTCAGCACATACTTCTATGATACCGTTCTCAAACTGATGGACGAACAACAGTCCCAGCACCAGTAGAAAGATTCCCAGTATGGTGGCTATCGTTGCCACGGTTCCGAAATAGTGTTTCTTTAAAAGCGATTTCATTCTGCCTCCTGATAATTAACAAGTTCCCTGAATTTTTTGAAGAGTCCGAGAGGCTTGGAAAAATCATCTTTTACCACGTCCATGAATGCCCTTCCTTCTTCACTCAGATTTCTCGTCTTCCATGAGGAATCCGTACCTATACTGTTTATGATGCCCGCAAGCCGTATGAAGAAAACAACAAAGTTAAAGAACGGCAGGAGCATGATCACCCACCAGTGTTTCGAATAATAATCACGGAGCACAGGGAAATCCCTCATGAAATAATGTACCGTAAAGAAATACAGATAACCCACAAGGATATATATGAAGAAGATGAATCCCGTGGAAAGAAGTATCATTCTTGATGAATAATGCATCAGCAGCATGCACAGAAGCGCCAGATACCAGATGGCTCTGGGGAAGGCAAAGGTGTGATCGTAAAGCAGCGTCCTTACGCTCACATCCATGAAGCTGCGTCCGAAGTTGCCGTGGGAATCCAGGAACTGCCTTGCAACCTCCAGGGAACCTCTCTGCCAGCGCTGTCTCTGGGTATACAGCTTGTTTACGCCCTCGATGGGATCAACATAGAACAACGCATTCTCGCATATCTCCACTCTTTCTTTCTGGATATATCTCATCTGGAAAGTGATATGCGTATCTTCGCAGATGGTATTGGTATTGTACAGTCTGGATTTCAGTATGGCGGATTTTCTGAAAGCCGAGAAAGCGCCTGAAAGGGTATATACCGCATTCAGTTCCGATGCATAGCTTCTGCCGGCAAGAAAGGCCTGGGCATATTCCATGAACTCTATCTCTCTGAAAAGCCTGGGAAAGAATTCCTTGAACTGCAGTATGAGTCTGGGCTCGGTAAGTACCGCTCCGGTCATACAGTTAAGATCCGGTCTGTTCTCGAATTTATCAACAAGATTGGTGAGCGCATGGGGTTCCAGCACTCCGTCGCTGTCCAGATTGATGATGTATTTTCCTTCGCTGTTGTATAATGCAAGATTCAGCGCCCTGGATTTTCCCTGCTGTGCGTTGAGCCACTGCATGTTAAGTTCCGGGAATACTCTCTGGCATTCCCTGTATATCTCGAAACTGTTATCCTTACCCTGGTTATTTACAAGATAGATCCTTATCTTGTCGGAATCATAGGTTGAATTCTTAATGGAACGGATGCAGGCTGACAGGGTCTGCGCCGAATTATAGACCGGGATGATCAGTGAGATCTCCGGATATACCTTGGGCTTTACCGGCTTCTTCCCCATCTTTGCCCTTCTGATCAGCAGGAGGAAAAAGCCTCCGAAAGCAGGCACTATTTCCATGAGCACGGGAATGATGATCCATGCGCCCCAGAATATGAAAGAATGTAAAAAGGTATTAAGTGCTCTCATAATTAAATATTCCCACTTTCATCTTCACTATCTGCGGCTTGGTAAAGACATAGAAATACAACAATACCGACAGCACGTAGAAGAAGATGCGTCCTATATAGGTATGTGCCATATAATACAGGCCGCTTCCGCCGAAATGTATGATCTCACATATCAAAGTGATACGAAGAGCATTCGCGATAAGTATATATAAGGTTCCGAGTATTCCCACAAGTATCTTTTCCTGCCTGGTATATACTTCAAAGAAAATCAGTAATGCAAGAAATGCCATGATCTCGAGTATCCCCGAGCATTCAAAATCTATCTGCAGAGTCATCGCACCTGCAGGTGTATCTACGAATATGGTGCCGTATTTGAAATATGGAACGAAGGTGCCCGTGGCTCTCCCGATGAACCCCGCTAACGCAGATACGCCCTGTGCCAAGGGTTCCGTCAGCACCGGGCGTATGAATACCATCATCAATATAAACAGGCCGGCGCTGCCCCAGAAGAATCTCCATGCAAGTATCTTAGCTTTGTTGAGGACATGGAGCACGTACAGCCAAACCAACGTCCCGATGATCCCTATCAGCGGGTACATTTTTCCGTCTCCTTACAGCATCTCGGCTGTTTTTCTCTTTTTCAGCATCAGGGCTCCCCCTGCTACTGCCATGCTGAGAAGTATGCCTGCTACCGGACCTGAAGAAGCTCCTGCGGTCTGCAGCCATTTATCTCCTATACGTTCATACTTTACTTCAAGGAGCTGCATATCTGTTTCCTGCAGTCCGAAGAGATCTGCTATCTTACCGAGATCGAGGTACCATTCCGCCTCGTCCCTTGAAGCTGTCTTGGTGATCATCATCTTGCCGTATACTTCGTTGCCGATTATATCCGCAAGTTTCTTTTCTTCCTGACCTGACCAGCCTCTGTGGTAAGTAATGTAATATTCGTAGGTTCCTTCCGCCAGACGGTTGGTATCCGGATTCCAGATCACATTGCCTTCCTCATCCGCCGTTACCAGTCTGAACTCGAACCAGAGATTGTCATCACCGTTGATGCGGAGCACTACGCCGTAGGTCATCTCATCGCCATGCTCCGTAAGATGAGTGCTCATCTTGGTATAAACATGACCGTAAAGCCTATTGCCCTGGGTATAAAGCGCTCCCTCGCCGTCTGCCACTTCCTGCCATGTACCCGGAGTAGCATACTGTATAAGTGTGTGGGGATAGTATGTCCAGTCGCCGTAGAGACCGTCATAAACTATACCGTTGAATTCCGATGAATGATCCTCATGGCTGGTATCAACGATACCTGTTATATAAGGATCTACCATATAGAAACCGAAGCCGTAAGTGGAATTGTTCAGAGGCAGCTGTGATGCCGGGAAGGAGATCTCCCATTCGCCCCCCTGATCCCACTCGCCGGTGGTATATGCAACCTGTGCGCCTTCGATACCGCTTACACTGTATACCGCACCGTTATTTTCCGAATTGAGCTGAAGTACTTTTCTGTAACCGAGATCCGAGATCAGCTGGAAAGTACCGTTCATGTTGGGGCCCGACCATGAAGCCGTGCCGCAGCCTGTATCCCTGATATATACATATACCATATCATCCTGCTGTACCACTGCAACTGCGGTAACACCGCAATAGAAGTTGTCGGCACCTGCGGGAGTCTTTGATACTGCATCCCAGTCAGAAAAATCACCGTCTATGGTAATACCGGTAAATATACCGCTTAATTCTTCTTTATCCGTTTCTTCTTCGGCTTCCTTTTCACTGACGCCGCCGGAGATCACCTCCGCTGTAGCGTCTTCCTTGTCATCCTGATTCTCTTCCGGCCACCAGCAGTCTCCCGCATCTTCAACTACCGCTTCTTCATCTTCTTCGGGAGCAGCCTCTTCGGCCACGGGCTCCTCAGCGGGTGCCGGCTCTGCAACCGGTGCTTCCACGGGCTCTTCAACTTCACTAACAGGCGTTTCTTCCTGAACTTCTTCTTCAACAACATCTGTCTCAACCGCTTCAGGCTCCGCCTCGGTAACTTCGCTCTCGGCAGGTGTGGGCTCAGCAACAGGTGTCTCCTCGGGAGCGCTTTCTTCCTTTGCTTCTTCTGCAGGCGCTTCCTCGGGTACTGCTTCTTCAGTAGCTGCTTCCGTTTCTTCAGTCGTAGTCTCTTCAACCGCAAAAACAGGCGCGGGCAATGATGCCGTGAGCATCATCACGCTACCTGCCATCGCTATTATCTTTTGGAACAGCTTCCTTTTCATCTTTGCCTTCTCCTCATATGTAAGTAGATACTATGTATGTCCTGAGGGGATTCTCTCCTATCTCCAGTCTTTCCATATCAACATGGTTAAAATCCAACCTGTCTCTTATGTCCTCAAAGAGTCTGTTTCCGATGCATTCGATGCTGGCATCTCCGCCGAATTCCGGCATATCGTTCAGATACCTGTTCTCATAATGTCCGAGCACTTCTGCAGCGTACTTTTCTATCTCTTCGAATTTCTTGCCTTCCTCGTCCCTGGGTCTCACAAAGGTCGTGATCTCCAGCGTGTGGGAATGCTCGTGTTCGCGTTTGTTATCCGCGCTGTGGGTCATGGGCAGATAATAGTGGAAACAATATACTGTTTGAGCTGAATTCTGTTTCACCGCTATTTCACCCGCTTACCTGTGTAAGCACTTTCAATCCCGTCTGTATTGTATTTATCGGCATTCTTGCCCTAAATTATAAGTTAGTTTACAAAACATTACAAGTAAAAAACCCGGGGCCTTCATGCTGTTTTTTTGTGCATTTTCACAAAAATGCCTCTTCTTTTTCTCTGATCAAATCATACCAAAGATATTGACACTAAACAACCCACTTCATAACAAATTTATTATCATTCGTTGCGCCTACGGCGACTGATGAGGGGTAATCTTAGATCCTCACCGTCTTACTGCATCTGATATCCGCACTGGAAGCTCCGATACTGATCACCATATCGCCGCTCATGACTTCCCACTTCATGCTCTCGTTTGAGAAATGAGAGAAAGCCTTCTCATCCAGCTTAAACTTAAAGGTTCTGGTCTGACCGGGCTTGATCTCTGCCTTGTCAAAGCCCTTCAGCTCCTTTACGGGGTTTTCTTTTGACACATTCTTCTCACCCACATAAAGCTGCACGATCTCTTTTGCACTCACATGTCCGGTGTTCTTTACTTTCACGCTGACGGTAAATGCCTTTTTGCCTTTGACCCTTTCCACCTTCATATCCGAATATTTGAAATCCACATAGGAGAGGCCGTGGCCGAAGGGGAACTGCGGCTTAACGTTCTCTTTCTCATAGTATCTGTATCCCACAAATACGCCTTCGTTAAAGTTCTGCGTCAGTCTCGCGTTCATTACCTTCTTTTCCGCTGCGGTCAGTTTTCTTCCGGGATAATCCCCGTATCTTGCCACAGGAGTATCCCTGAAATCCGCAGGCAGGGACTCGGGCAGCTTGCCGGAAGGAACGATGCTTCCGCTGATCACTTCTGCCAGGGCAGTGCCGCCCTCCATTCCGTTATAGCTCATCCACAGTATAGCCTTTGCCTTATCCTTCCATGCGGTCATGTCAACGGGGGAACCGGATACCATGACAACGCAGGCATTCGGGTTCACTTCAAGAACAGCCTTTATCAGTTCGTCCTGACCATAGGGCAGCTTAAGGCTTTCCTTATCCTTGCCTTCCACGTCAAGATCGTGATCAAGTCCTCCGACTATCACTACTTTATCGTACTGTCCTGCCAGTGCCACTGCTTCCTCACGGAGCTTCTTGATCAGCTTCTTCTCCTCTGCGGAAAAGCCGCCTTTCTTTCTCTGCTCCCTGTTGATCTCTTCGATGTTGACACTGCCTTCCTGCCAGTTGACTATATCAGCCATCTTTCTCGGCACATAATATCCTCTTGCATATCTTATCTCGGTATTTCCGCCGTACTCGTTTGCAAGTCCGAGAAGAGGTGTCTTTTCATAAAGAGCTTTGATCTCGGCGCTTCCGCCGCCTGCGGCGTGCATGCGGTTCGCATTGTCACCGATCACCAGCAGTCTGCGGGTTTCCGAGGGTTTGAAGGGAAGCAGCTTCTTATCGTTCTTAAGCATTATCACTGCCTCTTCAGCCGTCTTCCTTGCAAATGTATGACATACGTCAGCATTCACGCAGCCCGGATCCCTCTCAGGCACGGGTATCGCCCTTGCCTTAACTTTTCCGTTCTTCTGCTCCTTAAGCTCTATCTCTATCAGCCTTACCCTGAGCATGAATCTTAAAATATTGCGTATCATCTCATTAACACGTTCTTCGGAGATCTCGCCCTTTTTGATGGCTTCCTTCAGCGGCTTGGCCATATAGTATTCATCAAAGTTGGGGGTTACGCTCATCTCTATATCAAGTCCGCTTTCCGCTGCCAGCTTTGTATCATGTATCGCACCCCAGTCGCTGACCACGAGACCGTCATACTTCCATTCCCTGCGGAGTATATCGGTAAGAAGGAACTTATTCTGGGAGCCGTGTACGCCCCTTACCAGGTTGTAGGAGCCCATAAGTCCGAAGGTCTTTGCCCTTTTAACTGCAGCTTCAAAACCGGGCAGATAAATCTCCCTTAAGGTTCTCTCATCCAGTTCCACATTGACAAAGAGCCTCTCATACTCCTGGGCATTGCAGGCAAAATGTTTAACACAGGCAGATACATCATTCTCCTGTATGCCTTCTATCAGAGGCACCACCATCTCTGCGATCAGATAGGGATCTTCACTCAGATATTCAAAGTTTCGTCCGCAGAGCGGATTTCTCTTAATATTGATGCCTGGTGCCAGGATCATATCCTTGCCCCTTCCTCTTGCCTCTCTTCCCAGCACGTTGCCGGAGGTCTTTGCCAGTTCCCTGTTCCAGGTAGCTGCTATGGCTGAATTGCTGGGCAGATAACTGGTGGAATCCGCAGTGGTACCTATGGTGACCCACTTATCCGGCTCAAAATCATTTCTTACGCCCATGGGTCCGTCGGACATGCTTATCCGGGGAATACCCAGTCTTTCAGCTCCGCCCGATCTGAAAAACTCCGCACTGTGTATCATGCTTATCTTCTCATCAAGCGTAAGTTCCGAAAGCAGTGCTTCAATCTTCTGTTCATATTCCCTGTTTTTCATGTTCTTCCTCCTTGGCTATCCTCCGGGGCTGTAATACCCGCCTTATTTTCAATACAGGATTATAGTTTTCTCTCTGCCTATCTTCCAGAAGCTTTTTGTCTCATTTTGACCGTTTATTGTAGCTTAAGTCTTACCCCCAGCAGATAGATCACGCTCTTCATATAGCTGATAATGAACTTGAGAAGCTGTCTCTTCGACTTTCCGTACATTCTCTTTTCAAAAGTGATCGGTACTTCACGTACCCTGAAACGCTTTTCTTCCGACTTTTTATCCAGCTTAAGATAGAGCAGCACTTCCTGCAGCACATCATAGTTTTTGCACTTAAGCCTGCTCTCAACCTTTTTAAGTCTCACGGTCCTGTACATACGGTAATCCGTAGACATATCCCTGGCACGTATGCCGAGTACGACTCCGTATACCGTGTTAAGTATGTGGGACATCACTTTGGAAGTGAAAGCATCATTGCTGACTCCTCCCTCCACATATCTGGAACCTATGACCACATCGGCTTTATCAGCGATGAACTTCGCATAGATATCCGGGATATATTTCGGATCATGGCTCATATCCGCATCCAGTATAAGGAATGTCCTGTAAGCCGCTTCCCTTATGCCTTTCTTGAAAGCCTCGGCAAATCCCGGCTCTTCCTGGTTATAATATCTTGCTCCGTTTTCTTCACAGATACTTTTGCTGTCATCGGTCTGCTTCGGTCCGTCGATAACGACCACCTCGTATTCTTCACCGATATTATCAAGTTTTTCCTTTATCATCGGTATAAGGACTTTAAGGTTCTCTCCTTCTCCATAGGCCAGAAGTACGGCACTTATACCGGTTTTTAGTTTTTCCATGATGACCCTCCTCAGTCAAAAGTAAATCTGTCAAATATATAAGCCTGATCTTTATCTTCCGAAAGAAATTCGAAATATACGGCATGCTTTCCGATTATACCACAGTCAAGCTTTGCCGTTGCTTCTTTTGTATTCCCGTCAAACTCAAGTTCCGCCGCAACGCGCCCACGGTAAGAATCCAGGCGCAGCAGCACCTTAAGCTTTGCCGCTTCCTCCAGCACGAGACTTACGGTTTCGGGAGTGTTGTTTCCGAACTGCAGATATCTGAAACCTACCGTGGTTCCCGAGGTGATATCGCAGACCGGCGTAGATATCTCTTCGGTCTGCTCATAGCCAGGACGCACATAAGCGCGCTTACTGCTGCCGTAGATATGGCAGGCATAACCCGCCGATATCCAGAGCCTTGCATCGATACCGTTTATCTGTGCTCCCTGGGATGTCATCTCCACGGGTTTTGATGATACGGCTTCACCCTCAAGATATTTAACATCACCGATATAAAGCTTACCGTCGCTTCCGAGGGCAACATCGACAGGTTCTATCATAGCCTGTCTTGAATACTCGTTAAGTCCGGTCTGGCGGTGATAGAAGATATACCACTTGCCGTTCACTTCCATGATCGATCCGTGATTGTTGCCCCACTGGTAGGTCATGGTCCCTCTGCCTTCGGAGTCCCTTAAAATCTCTCCGCCGTTAAAGCTTATATCCCCGCCGTCATGGAAAGGCCCGAAAGGCGTATCGCTGATCCGGTATGAGAGAAAACCGTTATTCGGATAATATACTCCGAGTTCGGGCACCGGCTTCTCATAACGCTTGGAATACAGATACACATACTTGCCCATTACTTTTCTCGGGCTCGAAGCTTCGAAGAAAGCATCGATCAGGGAGATATGCCCGTCATCCACAGGGTTCCATGGACAGGTGGAATGTCCCAGTGGATTGGATACCAGCGTTTCCTCTTTTATGGTCGCCATGTCATCTTCCATTTCCGCAATATAGCAGGGCGCTGCGCATCCTCCCCAGTATGCGTATACCCTGCGATCATCATCTACCAGTACTCCGGGATCGAAGCCCAGCTTTGTTTCAACGGGATCTTCAAAAGGTCCCGCAGGATCCTTTGAAGATGCGACTACGACGAGACTCCCCTTCTTCTCCGCCGCATACAGATAATAAGTATCACCCTTTTTAACCACGTCGGGCGCATACAGTATCGAATCGTAATGCGTTTCATACGCAACTCCGTGATACTTCCAGTCTGTCAGATCGTTCACCGGTGCCGACCATACCACGTAATTCCTTCCGCAATACTGTGTCTTCTCGATATCGTGTGACCCGTAAACGTATACTCTCTTCTCTCCGTTATGTTCGAACACTCTCGGCTCTCCGTCGGGAACGTGCTCCCACAGCGGCATATACGGGTTGGCCCCCTTTACATATTTTTTCATTTACCCTCTCCTTTATGACTCTTTTTTCAGGCTTCGCTTATCTCTCCGTCAACAAGCTTAAGTTCACCCAATCTTGAAAGCACTTCATCCCTGTACTCCAGTTCCTGCTTATCCTGGAAACCTATAAAGAGGATCCTTTCGATGGCAGCCCTGTCAAAGAACAGGGTGTTATCATCCCCCGCTAAGCCTTCGGGATAGAAGCATCCCGCATAATCAAAGATATGATCGTTTCCTTCTGCGGTCACCACACGTCCGATGATCATCACTAAATGCTCACCCTCTTTGAGCTCCACTATCGAGCCGCAGGGTAACAAATCCTTATACATTTTTCTTCCTCCTTACTTATTCTTGGCGGGACCGGCTGACTTTCCGTCCTTTTTGTCTTTTTTGTCCGCATCCGGCTTTTCTATTATCTCATACTCTTTCTCAATATCAAGCTTATCCGCTCTTTCCTGAGCCTTCTTTTCTCTCAGCTTCTTCTCCTGTTTGCCTCTGTTCCTCCAGTTCTTGAACTTTTCCTTAAGTCCGGTGATATCTATCGATATTTCAAAACCGGCTCCGAGTCCCAGTGCTGCGGAAAGGCCGAAACTGAGCACATTGTGGGTCGCCGCAAATCTGGTCTTGACACCTGCAGCGATCGCCGCTCCGGTAAGCTTGCCGCCGAAACGTATACCGAATACCGTCAGGCCTCCGCTCACGCTGCCTTCAAAGACCGCCGCTGCCGCCGTCAGATCCGCAGCCACACCGAAGCCTTCATGATCCTTGCCTTTATCATCTTTATAGCGGATCATTCCCACTCCGCCCTGGGCAATACCCACTGCGGAACCTATGGTGCCTTCCGTCTTCGCATCGAATTTCACCCAGTCTTTATTCCAGCCTACGCTGCCCTTGGCTACTCCCCTGAGTCCGTATGCATTGGCCGAGACGGTTGCATAGGCCTTGGTCTCCCACAGCTTGCTGGCAGAGAATGCAGCGCCCACGCTGCCGGCGGTCTTAACGGTTCCGAGAGACACGTGCGCACCGCCCTGCAGGGCTCCTCCCGTGGTCCTGGCCTTTCCGCCCAGTTTTGCAATACGGTATTTCCCCTTAAAAACTCCCGTACTCACATTCAGGAAATCGGCATTCTCAAAGACACCGTTGTCATAGGCTACCGTCGCGTCAGAAGCTTTAAAGCTGAAATTATGGGAATCGTACATATCCTTGAGGCTTTTCCCTACTCCCTTCTTCTTTATGGAGAAGCCCCCGTGATCCTCATATCTGGTATTGAAAGCCAGGGTGGTTGTAGTGTGTTTCCCGCCTGCGGTATCAAGTACCGTATCCTTTCTGTTCAGCGTACTTTCATAATTCTCTTTTACACCGTACTCGGCCATACCCTTAAGGGTCTTCATATCTTCCAGGAGTTTTTTCCTGTCGGCCTTGCTCTCATCACCTTCAAATTCCTGTATGCCTGCCTCAAGTTCTTCGATGCTCATACTCCTTAAGGCTTTCCTGGCATCCTCGCTCATGGTTATGTACTCGGGATTGCTGACGATATCGGCCCTTACATCCAGATATTCGCCCTCCATCTCTATGACATTGATCTTGTCTGACATTCCGTTAAAGGTCTTCTCCGTCAGATGCATCTTACCGAGAGCCTCTTCGAAAGCCGCCCTGTTGGTCCTCCTCATTTCCTCAAGCTTGCGGTAGCTCTCCACGGACTTGAAGATCTTCATACGATACTTGTCATAGCCTGCCTTGAAACCTTCATCGGTATTGAAGTTCAGGATATCACCGCGATGAAGCACATAACCTTCTTTCAGATCCTCATAACTCTCTTTTTTATATTCATGATTTACGAGACTGCGTTTGAAGCTCTCCTTCATAGCCTTCGTATTCAGTTTCGAAGCTATCACTCCGGCCTGGACATCCCTGACAGCCCTGTCCTCCTGCTCCATCAGTCCGAGTTCTTTAAGGCTCCTTGTCCTGCGTCTGTCCTTCTCAATTCCCGGCACATTTCCGGCCATGGCCTTCTTTGCTTCTTCTTCCAGTTTTGCAAGCTCGATCTTTTCGGCAGTCCGATCACTCATCTCACGGCTCAGTGTCATAAGACCGGAAGCGGCTTCAAGGCGCTTTCTCTTATCACCTTTGGCCTTCTTTATACTGCCGTCTTCGCTTCCGTCAAGGGAATACTTATCATCGGTTTCCTTGGCTTTGATGTATTCCCCGGCAGATTTGTTGAGATCATCGAGCTGCTTCTTAAGCTGTTCACTCTGCTCGACGGAAAGGCTCTCCTGCTCCATATATCCTTCAAGGATAAGGCATACTTTTCCTACTTCCTCTACGAGGCTATCATGAGCTTTCGTAAAGCCTCTGCCAAAGATCACACCGCGTCCCGTATCCAGTTGTTTCTGGTACTCTTTCAGTTGTGCGAGCCATACGGCTCTTTGTTCTTTATCATTCATCAGCAGCCTCTTTTTCTACCATCTCACCATTGATAACTTCAAGTTCCCCAAGCTTATCCAGAATTTCCGTGCGGTAAACCAGTTCATACTCATCCTGAAATCCGATGAAATAAACCGTTTCCACCGCTTCTCTGTCAAAGAAGATCAGCTCGTCGTTTTTACCTACTCCTTCGGGATACAGGCATCCCACATAATCGTAGATAGTGTCGTCACCTTCCGCGCACACTATACGTCCGCAGATCATGATATACGGTTCCGTTTCCTTAAGTCCGACAACCGATCCCAAAGGTAACAGGTTCTTGTAGTCCTTTTTGTTTTCCATTTGTTTTTATCCTCCTGTATTGATAGATTTATGGTCGTATATTATCAGATCAAACGTAGCAAAAGTGAAACAAAGTCCTTCTATAATCTCGCGATCGATATTCCATACGGATTCAGGGCATCCCTGTGGCTCATCTTTATCGTATCCCGGTATTCACCGGGTGTGCAGCCCAGATTCTTTTTGAACACACGGTTAAAATAGCTGGCATTGTTAAAGCCCACGCTTTCGGAAAGCTTCTGCATGGAAGAAGCGTTTGCATCGTTTTTCTGCATGTGTCTGGCCGCTTCAAAAGTTCTGTATCTTAAGAGATATTCAAAGGGGGTTAAAGAAGTGGAACGTTTAAAACAGCGGCAGCACTCACTGTTGCTCACATGTATGCTGCCTGCTATATCTTCCAGTTTCAGCTCACGCATATATTCTTTATGGATAAAGGCTATGGCGGCCTTGACTCTTTCTTCATCGGTAAGAGCTTTCAGATCCGCATTATTATCCCCGGAAACACTGTATTCCAGCAGTCTTAACCAGAAAGTCGATAGCAGACTCTTGGTCTCCAGCTCATAACCGTATTCTTTATTAAGATTGGCTGAAAGTATGGATTCCACGGCGTCAAGACTTCTTCTGTCGTAGGGATCGCCGGCCCTTAATACCGCAAACCCCAGCTGTCTGTTTTCGATAAGCGGAAGATAATACTTTGTAGCCAGAAAAGAATCCTGCTGTTCAAAAAGATATGATGAATTGAAAAGTATGGAAAGTACCACGCAGTCGCTGTCCGAAGCCGGATGTACCGAGTGAAGGCGTCCCGAATTGATCCATATGGAATCCCCCGCGGAAAGCAATGCCTCACTCTCTCCCACGGAAAACCTCACGCTCCCGCTCCTTACCAGATCTATCTCCATCTCACCGTGCCAGTGAGGCGGCACACACTGAAGAAACATATTACGCAGATCAACGTAATATACCGCTACCGGATAGTCTGTGTTGGTATTTTCATAGTAATCTTCATAGATCCTCATGCCTAAGATTTTACCAAAAAAAATACCTTTCCACAACAAAAAAGGCTTCCCCTTGAGGGGAAGCTGTCGCCGAAGGCGACTGATGAGGTGTTTACAAGCTGTCAGCCTTCAGGCTGACTGATGAGGGGCTTTACTCATTCCCCATCTTAAGCAGCTTTGCCGCCTGGTCAGCAGTAGTGCAGGCATCGATTATCTCCTGCAGATCTCCTCCAAGCACCTTATCTATCTTATAGAGCGTAAGTCCTATCCTGTGATCCGTCACTCTTCCCTGTGGGAAGTTGTAAGTCCTTATCTTTTCCGATCTGTCGCCGGTCCCTATCTGGCTGCGTCTTAAATCCGCTTCCGCATCGTGTGCTTTCTGACATTCCAGATCATAGAGCCTTGCCCTGAGTATCTGGAAAGCCTTTTCCTTGTTCTGTATCTGCGATTTTTCTGTCTGTGAATAAATGACTATGCCGGTGGGATAATGGGTAAGCCGCACTGCCGAGTCGGTGGTATTGACACACTGACCGCCGTTTCCGCTGGCCCTTGTCACGTCTATACGTATATCTTTCTCATCTATCTGAACATCCACATCTTCCGCTTCGGGCATCACCGCCACTGTCGCGGTGGATGTATGTATCCTTCCGCCGGATTCGGTCTCCGGCACGCGCTGTACCCTGTGCACGCCGCTCTCGTATTTAAGCACCGAATACGCACCTGCGCCGCTGACCATGAATTCAACTTCCTTCATGCCGCCTATACCGGTCTCATCCACGCTGACAAGTTCGCTCTTCCAGTGCCTGCTCTCAACATAGTGTGAATACATCCTGTAAAGCTCCGCAGCAAAAAGAGCCGCCTCGTCTCCGCCTGCTCCGGCTCTTATCTCAACGTACACGTTCTTTTCATCATTGGGGTCCTTGGGAAGGAGCAGTATCTTTAACTCCCTTTCCAGTTCTTCCATGCGCTTCTTTGAAGCAGCCTGCTCCTCCTTGAGCATGGTACGCATCTCCTCATCCTTCTCGGATTCAAGCATGGACAGCGCATCCGCCTCGTCTTCCCTGCACTTCTTATATTCTTTATATGCCGTAACTATCGGCTCCAGTTCAGCCTGCTCTTTCATGAGTTTTTTGAAACGCTCCGCATCATTTGCCACATCCGGCATCTGCAGTTCGTTCATCAGTTCCTCGTACCTGCCGAGCAGTGCTTCGAGTTTGTCAAACATATTTACACCTTTCCTGTCACGACTCTGTCAAGTCTTGCATAATCACGTATTATGCGGACTTCCTTAAAGCCGTTATCTTCCAGCATTCCTTTTACTGCCGCTCCCTGCTCGGAACCTATCTCGAGATATATCCTTCCCTCCGGATTGAGATATTTCGGAGCATCCTTAACTATCCTTCTGTAATAATCCAGTCCGTCGGCTCCTCCGTCCAGTGCGGTCCTCGGTTCATATTTTCCTACCTCGGGCATCAGCAGCTCTATCTCCGAAGTCCTTATATAAGGCGGATTGGAAGTTATCACATCAAAGCTGCCCGTGATCTGTCCGTACAGATCCGAAACTACCCATTCGGCACTCACGCCCTGGATCTTCGCATTTTCCCTTGCTACGTTCAGCGCCTTCTCGGAAATATCCGCCCCGGTGCCTTTTATCCCGCTCTCATTCTTCATGAGTCCGAGGAGTATGCAGCCGCTTCCGGTACACAGATCCAGCACGCTCATATCCTTTACTCCGTCGGAGAGCAGCTGTTCCACCAGCACTTCCGTATCGGATCTGGGGATCAGCACATCGGGAGTCACCTTCAGTTCCATGCCCATAAAGCCCTGAGTCCCGAGTATATACTGCAGCGGCATCGAGGCCTTTCTTTTCTGAAGGCAGTCATCGAATCTGCGCATGGCTTCGGTAGTCACCAGTTTGTCGGGCTGCATGAAAAGAGTATTCTTATCGATATCGCAGGCATACTGCAGCAGCAGTCTGGCCTCCGGTTCCGCTTCATCCTTTCCTGCGGCGATCAGTTCTCTCTTTCCTTTCAGGTACAGTTCTCGGAGTGTCATCTTTTTTCCTCCCGGTACTAATAAAGGTCTGGTTCAGACCTCCCCTTGATCGTTCCTTCGTTTCTCTTCCAGATATTCTTCTATTTCCTTCACGGATATCTCAAGTGTTTCCTCATCGGTCTCGACCATGCTGCCATCCGGCTCCTTACGTTTTCTCTTTACCACCTTTGATGTAAAGTGCCTGTTCTGGAATTCCTCCCAGTCAAAAACCGCTTCCGTCGCCGCTATGGCCACCTCTATCATATCATCATCCGGTTCCTTTGTGGTGATACGCTGCATCCACAGTCCCGGAGCGGATATCACTGCCAGCAGGAAGCTGTCATTCCTACCCGCAAGCCTTAAGAGTTCATAACTTATCCCGGCTATCACAGGTATCAGCAGGAGCCTGTAAGCTATACGCAGAAGCCTTGAGTCGGTCTTTATGAAGAAGCAGAGTACTATGCCTATCAGCACGATGAATATCATGAAACTGGTACCGCATCTTTTATGAAAACGCGATGACCTTCTTACATTCTTCAGATTCAGGGTCCTTCCGCTTTCGATGCAGTTGATGCATTTATGCTCTGCACCGTGATACATATAGAGCCGCTTTATATCCTTCATAAGCGCGATGGCGGCCACATATATAAGGAACACGACTATCCTGAGTATTCCTTCTATGAGCAGCACCAGAGTCTGATCCTTAAGATATCTGCCGGCCAGTTCCGATACGAAATAAGGCAGCACCATGAACAGCAGTATCGCAAACAGCAGGGACAGTACCACGGTAAAGCCGGTGACTACCGCATCGGTTTTTGACCCGAAGATCTTTTCCAGCAGACGGTCACCTGCGGTAGGCTCTTCCTCCTCTTCCGCCTCCGTGGCCGAAAAAGTAAGTATATCCATACCCAGACTCAGGGAATCGATAAAGGCTATAACTCCCCGCACAAAAGGTATCTTACGGATCAGGCTCTCGGGATTGTAAGCAAGCTTGTGCATGCTCACATCTATGTTCCCGTCCGCCTTCCTTATAGCCACCGCATATTCTTCTTTGTTCTTCATCATCACGCCTTCGAGCACGGCCTGTCCGCCTATACCCGAATAAACACTCTTACGTTTTCTCTTAGCCATCTGTCCTGTTATCCCTTTTCCCTGTCCTAGTCCCGGGGAACTTGATTTCTTATTATATCAAAAGATGAGACAGAAATAAATCTGTCTCATCTGCCTGAAATCTTTGCAAATAAACTACTTGCCTGCGTTAACGCCGTACTTCTTATTGAACTTATCTACACGGCCTCTTGCCTGAGCAGCCTTCTGCTGACCGGTATAGAAAGGATGGCACTTGGAACAGATTTCCACGTGAATCTCCTTCTTGGTAGAACCGGTTACAAAAGTGTTACCACAGTTGCAGGTCACCGTTGCCTGATAATACTCAGGATGTATTCCTTCTCTCATAGTACGTTCCTCCTTTCGCCTCACAGATAAACCATAAGGATTCGGTCATACCTGTGTGTGAAACTCCAAGTTACAAAACAGCTTTATTAGATTACCACACTTATTCCGCCTTTGCAAGCACTTTTTAATACCAGTGTGTCTTCTGATTTCATGATCTTCGATCATGAAATGCGATCCGGACATTGAAATGCGCCTTCGGCGCTGATCCGGATCGCTGCCTCTCTCGGGCATCGCTTCGCTAGCCCTCGCGTTTCCCGTCAATACCAGTGTGTCTTCTGTACCATGTCCACAAAGTCTCGGTTGGAGGCGGTGCGGGCAAACATGTCGATGATCTTGTCGACGGATTCTTCGGGACGCAGTCCGTTCATGGCCTTGCGGAGTATGCTGATAGCCTGCAGTTCATCCGGAGTCAGGAGCAGATCCTCGCGTCTCGTTGAGGACTTCGGTATATCGATAGCCGGGAATATGCGGCGCTCGGAAAGTTTTCTGTCGAGGACGAGTTCCATGTTACCGGTTCCTTTGAATTCCTCGTATACCACGTCATCCATCTTGCTGCCGGTATCGACAAGCGCCGTTGCAAGTATGGTGAGGCTGCCGCCTTCCCTCATGTTACGTGCGGCTCCGAAGAAACGCTTCGGCCCGTGAAGAGCTGCGGGATCGAGACCGCCGGAGAGTGTACGTCCGCTGGGCGGTATCACCTGGTTGTAAGCTCTGGTAAGTCTTGTTATGGAATCGAGAAGTATGATAACGTCCTTCTTGTATTCGACGAGCCTTCTCGCTCTCTCAACGACCATCTCGGCTACACGTTTGTGATGCTCGGCCGTCTCATCAAAAGTAGAATAGATGACCTCAACGCCGGGACCGCCTACTTCTTCCTTCATATCCGTTACTTCCTCGGGACGTTCGTCAATCAGGAGGATGATCATATGCATATCGGGATTTGTTATCTTTATGGACTTGGCCACATCCTTGAGCAGTGTAGTCTTGCCGGCCTTGGGCTGGGATACGATCATACCACGCTGTCCCTTGCCTACGGGGCTTATCAGATCCATGATCCTCATGGATACGGGAGCTCCGGGTCTTTCCAGTCTTATCTTTTCATTGGGGAAGATGGGCGTCATATCTTCGAAATTGTAACGCTTTACGGCCTCTTCGGTAGGCAGGCCGTTAACGGATGTCAGATAGAGCAGCGCCCTGAACTTTTCATTCTGAGTACGTATCCTGGTATTGCCTTTTACTATATCTCCGGTCTTTAAACCGAAACGCCTTATCTGGCTCGGTGAAACATAGACGTCATTCTCACCCGGCAGATAGTTTTCGCATCTGATGAAACCGAAGCCGTCCGGCATCACTTCGAGTATATCGCATACCGTCTGTCCGCTGTCGAGCTCGGCTATGGTCTTTTCATCCATCTCGGGTTCGGGCTCGAACTTTCTGCCTTTATCTTTAGAGGGAGCTTTATTCTGAGACTGTGGTATGGCTACTGCCGGTGCGGGTGCTAAATCTTTTTTGTCGGCCTTTCCTTCCGCCTTATCCGGCTTGTTCTCTTTATGTGCGGCCTTGGCAGCCTGTTTGGCCTGGGCAGAAGCTTCCGCAGCTTCCCTTGCCTTTATCTGCTCATCCTGCTCATCTTTTTTCAGCATCTCTTCGATGATATCGGCTTTTTTCATGCCGGATACACCTTTGATGCCGCGGAATTTTGCCATTTCCTTGAGGTCAGCCAAAGAGATGGTCTCATACCTTTCCCTCATATTTACCATACGATGTTCCTCCAATGTTTATATTGCTCGTTGTTGGGTAAATCATAAAGATTATCGATCTTCAGATATACGGACGGATGCAAAACAAAAGCGCTTGCACCTATGTCTTTATATATGTTACTATATCACAGATAAACAAAAAATCAAGAATTTTTGATCATACATAAACGGAGGATTTATAAAATGACTACCAATGAAGAAGCACTGAAAATGCATGAGGAATGGAAAGGAAAACTCGACGTATGCTCGAAAGCTCCCGTTGACAGCGCGCATGCACTGTCGATCGCCTATACTCCCGGTGTGGCTGAGCCCTGCAGGAAGATAGCAAAAGACGGAGACCTTGCATATAAGTATACGATAAAGCAGAACACCATCCTGGTCGTATCCGACGGCAGCGCCGTTCTGGGACTCGGTAATATAGGTCCGAAGGCTGCCATGCCGGTAATGGAAGGCAAAGCCGTACTCTTCAAAGAATTCGGCGGTGTGAACGCAGTTCCCATCTGCCTTGATACACAGGATCCGGATGAGATAGTAAAAGCCGTTACCTGGCTGGCTCCCGGCTACGGCGGGATCAATCTCGAGGATATCAGCGCCCCCCGCTGCTTCGAGATAGAGGAACGCCTTAAGGAAACCCTTGATATTCCTGTATTCCATGATGACCAGCACGGAACTGCCATAGTCGTTCTCGCTGCACTGATCAATTCCTTAAAGATCGTCGGAAAGAAAGCCGCAGACTGCAAGGTAGTCGTAAGCGGTGCCGGTGCTGCAGGCGTGGCTATCACCAAGCTCATGATGAATTACGGTTTCAAAAACGTGATCCTCTGCAACAGCAAGGGTATCGTTTCAAAGGGAGCAAAGGGACTTAACTGGATGCAGGAGAAAATGGCAGAAGTCACCAATCCCGAGAACATAAGCGGCTCTCTCGCAGATGCACTTAAAGGCGCCGATATCTTCATAGGAGTTTCCGCACCGGGTATCGTTACGAAGGATATGGTACGCAGCATGAACAGCGATGCCATCCTCTTTGCCATGGCCAATCCCGATCCCGAGATACTGCCTTCCGATGCAAAGGAAGCAGGCGCGCGCATAGTCGGTACCGGCCGCAGTGATTTCCCCAACCAGGTGAACAATGTCATTGCTTTCCCCGGCATTTTCAAAGGAGCTCTCGAGGGACGCGCACCCCAGATAACCGAAGAGATGAAGATGGCCGCTGCTCTCGCGATAGCTTCCATGGTGCCCGAAGACAAACTCAGTGAGGAATATGTGATCCCCGCACCTTTTATGCCCGGCATCGCCGATCGTGTGGCTGAGGAGATCAGGAAACTTATATAAAAAATGGAACACTTACGCTGGAACGGCAAACCCTATTATTCTCTTGATTCATATTTTAAGAGCGTCTACGGCGAGAAGATATACAAGATCTCGCTTGACGGGGGTTTTACCTGCCCTGTAAGGGACGGCCGTATCCATGACAGGGGCTGTATATTCTGTTCTGCAGGCGGCAGCGGGGAATTCTCCGCTGCCTCTCTGTTGTCTGCGGAGCGTCCGTCTGTAACGGAGCAGATCTCGGCAGGCAGGGATTTTATCCGGAGTAAATACCGGGGAAGACACTTTGTCGCCTATCTTCAGCCTTATACCAATACCTACGGTCCTGTGGAACAACTTCGCCGGGTCTATACGGAAGCACTTTCCGAAAAGGATATCATAGGGCTCTCGATCGCTACCAGACCGGACTGTCTCGGTCCCGAAGTCCTGCGTGTTCTCAAAGAGATGCAGGAGCTCTTTCCCCAGAAATTCATCTGGATAGAACTTGGACTTCAGACCATACACCCCGCAAGCATAAAGTACATAAGACGCGGATATGATACTTCCGTATTTGAAAGTGCCATGCATTCTCTCGCTGATCTTCATATCCCGGTCATCGTACATCTTATACTCGGTCTTCCGGGTGAAGACCGGGCCATGATGCTCTCGAATATAGAATACATCAATACTTTCCCTGTCTTCGGCATCAAGCTGCAGCTGCTCCACGTACTGAAGGATACCGACCTCGCAGCCGATTATTCCGAAAGGAAGTTTGATGTACTGACCAAAGACGAATACATCGACATAGTTATAGACTGTCTCGAGCATCTGTCGCCCGAAACCGTGATCCACAGGGTAACAGGCGACGGTCCAAAAAATCTGCTCATTGCTCCCGCCTGGAGCAGCAATAAAAAAGGAGTCTTAAATCTGCTTCATTCTGAGATGGAGGCCCGCGCCTCCTTCCAGGGACGCCTCTATACCCCCGATCCCACCGGCTTCCGCACCGTATAATAAACAGGCAACTTTTTCCTTTCGCGCGAGTGCGCATCCTTACGCTCCGTCAATTTTCTGATTGCTCCGCAATCAGAAAATTGACGGAGCAGCCCCCGCTGCTCCGCCCTACATCACAATACCGTGGTCTTAGCAAAAGGATCGTGAATAGAAAACTCGAAATGTATCCGTTGCTGCATGAGTATGCATATATGAAATGACTTAAAGCTATGGCACGGTATTTATAACGCACATTCCATGATATCCGTTTATCGATATAAACCGCTCTCCATGTTCATTTCGAAGGTTTATTTGTACGATTCTGTTTTTTTCCTGCCGTGGTGATCGCCAGGAAATACGCCGAATACCTGCCCATTGCTCCGGATACGTGCGAACGGCTGACACGCAGCTGCGTCCCGTCTTCCATCAGCACGCTCTCCGCGGAGAACTGCTGAAGTCTCATCATGTTCACCATACATGAATCCCTGATACGCAAAAACATTCTGTCTGATGTGGCCAGCTTTTCCTCTGCCTCCTCCATCCTCATATAACATTCAAAATATCTTCCGCCGGTGCAGTAGATCTCTATCTTTCTCCTGAAGTGATAAATGTAGATGATATGATCCACAAGAATTGCATAATAGATCTTGTTATATCTGAAATGAAACTTTGCCCGTTTCCGTTCCTCTATGTATATCCGCAGTATATCTTCAAGCTCCGTCCTGTCCACGGGCTTTTCCAGGCAGCCGAAGGGTCTTAAGCAAAACAGTGTTCTGTATGGCTGTCCTCTCCTTGTCACTATCACCACATCCGTAGCCGGATATCGTTCTTTGAGCTTCCTAAGCTCCCCTGACTTATCAATGCCGTTTTCAAATTCCACTTCGGCAAATACTATATCCACTCCCCCGTATTCCTCACACTCACTTACCAGTCCTTCCGGGCCCGTTACGCCGAAGCACTCTGCTTCTATGCCCGCAGTCACCATCCATTCCCTGATCCAAAGCAGCAATCGACTGCGTACATGGTCTGATCCATCACATGCGGCTATCCTGATCATGTACTGTACCCCCTCTTCTTTTGCTCTGCAGATAACTCAGTTACCGAAACTGCTCTCATCCCTCCTTTCCGGCTGTCTGGTTTTGGTTTACATAATCAGTTTACACAAAATTTTTCATCAAAAAAAACACGCTATGGTTATCGGAATTCACACCATAGCGTGTATAAAGCGATGTTTTTGGAGTTCAGTTCTTCTTTGTGACGAGCTTTCCGAGCGCCCTTCCTCCGCATTTCAGGATCAGGGCCGATGGTATGGCCAGTGCAAATACCAGTGCCACATACAGCAGCTGGTTTCTGATATAGAAACTCTTAAGCGAGTCGTCAAAGGCAAAGCAGAACAGTTCCGAATACACCCCGTGTATCAGATAAAACTCAAGTGTTATCTTCCCCATAAATCTGAGGAAAGGATTGCCTACCCTGATCTTCAGACCAAGCAGAAAAGCCGTGAACACAACTGTTGAAGAAAACAGTATCTCGCCCAGAAGGCAGATGCATCTTCTGCCCATGCGGTACGGAGCCTGCCAGTACTCACTGTAGTAAGATAGCGTGGCTTTAAGAAATTCACTGAGTATAAACAGCGGAATGATCAAAAGCAGCCCCGTGACCAGAAAACGTACATATCTTTTCTTTATCACAGGGAGTATCTTCTCCTCATTCATCGCAAACCATATACCCACAACGAAAAGATGTACTGAGTTATACCACCATTCCCCCTGCATCCACCAGTCGTTATGATCAAGAGAAGCGCCCAAAAGCTGAAATGCAACGGTAAACAGAAGTACGACACCAAGAGCTGTCTTCTCATTTTTTATGTATCTGAATGCCAGGAAAAAGCACAGATAGAAAAACGGAATAACGATAACGTACCAGCCGTTGGGGTTGGCCAGTTTAAATCCGAGAAGATACCACAGCAGCATATGGTTTGCGCCCAGATCCTCTCCCAGTGCAAAACGTACGCCGACAAATATAAGCGCCACCACATAACCCAGTGCGATGACCGGCAGTATACGATGAAGCAGAAAACCTGCCTTCAGATAATCCTTTTTGTTTTTTAAGCTCTTATACAGGCCGTAACCCGAGCAGAAAGTAAAAAAGCTCACCAGCACGAAACCTATAGGCACGAAAAATTCCATCCCGCCGGTATAATACCGCGGATCGATCCAGGATGCACTGTTCTTCTGTCCGCAGTGATGGCACATTATCATCACGGCGATAAAGCCCTGCAGCATCTTCATCTGATCCAGTGAAAATGCTTCTTCATTCCATTGTCCTTTTCTGACCACTCTGCTGCCGATCAGCAATGCCAATACGAGCAGCGGATAAATAATATAGATCATTTTTCCCTCCGATATTGTTTTACTTTAAAACCGGAGACCTTGCGGTCTCCGTAAAATAAACAAGAGGAACTGTAAGCCGGGTTCTGTCGCGGATGATCATCTATCTAGGCCGTATGTCTCCATACGGCTCGAGCGATCCACCTGAGGGACTAAAGACGGGCCGCCTTATACCCTGCGCTTGATCTTGCTCCGGATGGGGTTTACATTGACCCCGGACCGTTACCGGCCGGGCGGTAGTCTCTTACACTGCCTTTTCACCATTGCTCCCTTTCGGGGGCTGTTATTTTCTGTTGCACTTTCCTGGGAGTCGCCTCCACCGGGTATTACCCGGCATCCTGCCCTGCGGAGCCCGGACTTTCCTCGTGACCCAAGGTCCCGCGATCATCCGTTCCTCTTATTATTTTTCAATTATCATACCTTAAAACAGGAACCTCCCACGAACTCCCTCGCTATCGAATTGAAAGGGAGCCTCTCCGAGCTGATCCCGAGGAAGTATTCAAAGAACTTCAAAAGCCGCTTTGCTTCCAGGTACTCGGGTGAATCTGTCGGTACAGAATACAGCAGCGGTTCCGCAAACTGTTTAAGTACGGCCAGCTCATAAATGAGTGCAGAGTTAAAGGTCGCATCCGCGCTCTCCTGGAACGGGAAGATATTCTCTTCCTCGCCGCGCCTTACCGAAGGCCACATCTTTATGGTCTGCTGGGCGGAAGAGCCTCTCGTCCTGGCATCCCTTACCATCCTGCGGATCAGTCTGCCGTCTGTAGTAGGTATACGGTTGTGCTCATCTATGTTCAGACTGGTGAGCGCACTTATATATATCTTATATTTGCTCTCTGTCGGGAGTGCGTGACTCATCTTATCGTTCAGGCCGTGTATACCCTCTATGACGAGTATGTCATCGGGTCCCAGAGTTTTGGTATTCCCCTTATACTCACGTTTTCCCGTCTTGAAGTTGAACGTCGGCAGTTCCACGGTCTTTCCGTTTAAGAGATCCACCATATCTCTGTTAAAAAGATCTACATCGATCGCTTCAAGACATTCAAAGTTATAATCACCGTTCTCATCCTTCGGCGTATCTTCCCTGTTCTTGAAGTAGTCATCGACACCGATCGGGTGGGGCTTGAATCCGAAAGAAGCCAGTTCTATCGAAAGCCTGTGTGAGAATGTGGTCTTTCCTGAAGATGATGGGCCGGCTATCATGACAAACTTTACGTTCTTTCTCTCAGAGATCTCCCTTGCGATCTCGGCTATACGTCTTTCCTGCAGCGCCTCCTGAACAAGTATTATCTCATCCAGTTCTCCCTTGCAGATGCGGTCGTTAAGGTCTCCTACGGAATCGATTCCCATCATGCTGCCCCACTGGTCAGCCATCTTGAGCGCGGTATAGAGCTTCTTTCTCTCTTCCCAGGCTTTTAATCTGTCAGGTGCTGCCGTATCCGGAAGTACCAGTACCATGCCCTCATCATAAGGGAGCAGTTCGAAATTCTTAATATATCCCGTGGACGGAAGCATATAGCCATAGTAATAATCTCTGTAACCGTCAAGCTCATATACGTTTACCGTCGACCCTCTCCTGTATTTAAAGAGCCGGTTTTTATCCATCATGCCGCTCTCGGCAAACATTCTTCTCGCCTCATCCGTGGGTACGGCAGTTTTGCTTATCGGAAGATCAAGATCCGCAAGTTCCTTCATCTTTGCAGCAACCTCATCGATGAAAGCCTGATCTATCTTCACTCCCCTGGGGCTTATGTAATAACCGTTGCTGATCGCAAACTCAACCTTTACCTGTTTGCTCTTGTCATGATCGCATACATCATCGATCGCCTTCACCATCAGCAGTATCGCAGTACGGACATACGCCTTGTGTCCGCTGCTCCTGCTCATGTCTATAAAAGATACCTCGGCACCATCCTTAAGTTTTCTTGTCAGTTCTCTTATACTGTTGTCCTCGAGGACCAGAGCTGCTTCACCTTTCAGCCTGTCACCGTAGTTGGCCGCGATATCAGCGTAGTGTGTGCCTTCGGGCCACCGTTTCTCCTCTCCGTATATCTTTATCGTAACATCACCCATTTTATTAAACCTCTCCTTCATACAGTAATGAATGGTTCTTTCTGTGATGCCGCACTCACTTCTATTTCCGGCATCTCTTTCATAAAATAATCTTTCAGATAACCCACAAATATCTTCTCCAATCCGAAATGACCGGCATCGATTATGTTCAGCCCCAGCGCCACGGCATCCGTTCCTTCATGGTGGTCGATGTCACCGGTGATCAGTACTTCAGCCCCGCATCTTAAGGCATATTCACTCATATGTTTTCCCGACCCCGGCGATATTGCAACACGGCTTATCTTAGCTTTCAGATCCCCGTATACCCTTACGCTGTCAATGAGAAAAACTTCTTTTACCAGCTCCGCGCATTCCTTAAGGCTCATCGGCGTCTTCAGTTTTCCGCATCTGCCGATCCCCTCTTTCGAGAGCGAATCTTCAAAAGTGACCTGAAGCACCTCGGGATCCTGAAGTCCCAGCCTGTCCGCCGCCTCGTCAGCCATTCCTATCACATCAAAGTTGGTGTGCATCGCATAACAGGCTACGTCAGCCTGTATGAGTTTCAAAAGCCTTCTGCCGGTCAGATGATCCTCCGTAACACTCTTTATTCCCTTAAAGATCAGAGGATGATGGGTAAGCAGCAGATCGGCGCCCGAAAGCACCGCTTCTTCTATCACTTCGTCGGTCGCATCGACAGCCAGCAGCACGGAGGAAATCTCACTGTCCCCTCTTCCGCACATAAGGCCGCTGTTATCCCAATCCTCAGCCATCGCCTGCGGTGAAAGCTCTTCAAGCTTTATCATGACATCTTTAAGTTTCATAAACCTTAAGTGCCTCCCTGATATCTGCTATATCCTGCTCTACTTCCCGTATACGTCCGTTCCTTCTTTCGTTATCCTCTGCTGTCTGCCTGAGCTGTGAGAGCACCTCCCCGTATTGCTTAAGATTCTTCTCCAGATAAGCTCTCAGCACGGGATGTTTTTTTTCAAGCAGCGCTCCGCCAAAGGCAAGTGCCAGCCGCTCCGCCGCACCTGCATCATCCCATTCACCGGGCACTGCCGCCATCATGGGATAAAACTTGCCGTCCTCACATACTATGTCTTCTTCCTCGATCCTGAATCCGTTGCTTTTAAGCCACTGACGGACCACAGGTATCTCGGACTGCGGCTGCAGTACAAGCCTCTTTGCACTTTTGCTTACGGCCATGTCCCTTTTGAGGAGACTTATCATAAGCGGGCCGCCCATGCCGGCAAAGGAAATGACATCCGCTTCCCCTGCATCCAGCCTGTCACAGCCGTCGGAAAGTCTGCATTCTATCTTATCCGAAAGCCCTTCTTCTTCCACATGCCGTCTTGCCGCCATCAGCGGCCCTTCACGCAGATCCATTGCTATCACGCGTTCAAAACGCCTTTCCGATACCAGCCATATCCCGAGGTAAGCGTGATCACAGCCTATATCGGCAAGAGTCCTGCCGCTTCCGCAGATCTTTGCCACATGTTGTAATCTTTCGGACAGATTCATTACTCCAGAAAGTCCTTGATACGCTTGCTGCGGCTGGGGTGTCTGAGCTTTCTGAGCGCTTTTGCCTCTATCTGTCTGATACGCTCTCTGGTGACATTGAACTCTTTTCCCACTTCTTCAAGCGTTCTGGCTCTGCCGTCCACAAGGCCGAAACGAAGTGTCAGCACCTTGCGTTCCCTGTCTGTAAGCGTGGAAAGTATCTCGTCGAGCTGTTCCCTGAGCAGTGTAAATGCAGCGGCATCCGCAGGTACGGGAACATTGTCATCCTTTATGAAATCACCGAGGTGCGAATCTTCCTCTTCACCTATGGGCGTTTCAAGCGATACAGGCTCCTGAGAAATCTTGAGTATCTCACGTACTCTCTCTTCCGACATATCCATTCTCTCCGCTATCTCAGCGGGAGAAGGTTCTCTTCCGAGTTCCTGCAGCAGCTGTCTGTTGATCCTTATTATCTTGTTAATGGTCTCAACCATGTGAACGGGGATACGTATCGTACGGGCCTGATCCGCTATGGCTCTGGTTATCGCCTGTCGTATCCACCAGGTAGCATAGGTTGAAAACTTATAACCTTTGCGGTAATCGAATTTTTCGACTGCCTTTATCAGTCCGAGGTTACCCTCCTGTATAAGGTCAAGGAAAAGCATTCCGCGTCCTACGTATCGCTTTGCTATACTTACGACCAGACGCAGGTTTGCCTGGGAGAGGTCTTTTCCGGCCTTCTGTCCTACAGCAACGATCTCTTCGTTTGCGCTTATCTTTTTCTCCAGATCAGCCTTTTTCTTCTGTAATTCCGCAGTCTTCTTAACGGTATTCTTTTTCCCCTTAAGTTCTTCCAGCTGTCTGTTTACATCAGCAAGTTTCTTTTTCTGGTCCTTCAGTCTGTCATTAGCCTCGTATCCTGCCTCCATCTTCTTGGCAAGATCTATCTCATCTTCTGCCGAAAGCAGCTGTACGCGTCCTATCTCCTTTAAGTACATCCTTACGGGATCTTCTATGTTTGTTCCGTCCCCGGATGCATTCTCAAGACTCTCAAGGTCGAGATCCACATCTATCTCACCTTCTTCAAGAGCCAGTTCTTCCTCGGGTATATCGTCATCATCAATCTGCTCGAGGCGGAGTATGATCTTGTTCTTGTTCAGAGCATCCCATATCTTATCGAACTGCTCTTCATCCAGGTTGAACTCCGAAAATGTATCGATCACTTCCTGGTATTCGGCAAAACCTTTTTTCTTAGCTATGTTCAGAAGTTCCTTGAGTTTCTCGTCAAAATTCCCGGGTGCCATCTCCTCGGGATCTCTGTCCTCATCGTTTACCTGAACTTCGGGTATGAGCTTTATCTCATTTTTCTTGTCATTCTTTTTTTCTTTCTTTTCTTTCTTCGGTGCCACAGTCTCGGAAACTGCCTCCTTTTTCTCAGTATTCTTCTTAGTCTCCACGGTCTTCTTCAGAGGCTCGGCCTTCTTTTCGACTGTCTTTTTTGAAACCGTCTCTTTTTTCTTTTCGGGCATTACCGCCTTTGCGGAAACAGTCTTTTTTGCGGGCTCTGTCTTTTTTCCGGGAAGAGTTTTCTTTATATTTTCATTTTTCTTCATATCGGTCTTTTTCGTGGATTCTTTTTTCTTCGTATCAGCTGTGCTCTTGTTTACTGTTTTCTTTGCGGCTGTAACCGCTTTTTTTGCGGCAGCGGGCTTAACAGCTGTTTTCTTTACGGCTTCCGTTTTCTTTGCGCTCACTGCTTTCTTTAACGCTGCCGCCGCCTTTGCGGGGGCTGTTTTCTTCACTGCAGCTGCTTTCTTCGCAGGCGCCGCCTTCTTTGCGGGTACCGCCTTCTTTACAGCCGCCGCTTTCTTTGCAGGCACTGCCTTCTTCGCAGGAGCCGCCTTCTTTGCAGCTGCTGCTTTCTTTACAGGCGCCGCCTTCTTTACGGCTGCTGCTTTCTTTACAGGCGCCGCCTTCTTTACAGCTGCCGCTTTCTTTGCAGGTACTGCTTTCTTTACGGGCACTGCCTTCTTTGCGGGCGCCGCCTTCTTTACAGGCGCTGCTTTCTTTGCAGGCACTGCTTTCTTTGCAGTCACTGCCTTCTTTACGGCTGCTGCTTTCTTTGCAGGCACTGCCTTCTTTACGGCTGCTGCTTTCTTTGCAGGCGCTGCCGCCTTTGCGGCTGCCACCTTCTTTGCGGGCACCGCTTTCTTCACAGGCGCTGCCTTCTTTGCGGGCGCTGCTTTTTTCACTGCAGCTGCTTTCTTCGCAGGCGCCGCCTTAACAGCCTTCTTCTCATTTTTCTTCTGAGCCATCAGTGATCTCCCTCCTCTAAATGCGGCCGGACCGCCGCAGGTTTTCCAGGATCTTTTTATTCTCTACGATCTTTTTTATGCCCTCGGCTCCCTGTCCCGCCGAAAGCATGCTCTTTTTCAGACTTTCTTCCTTTACTCTCACAACGATGTCATAAAAAGCCTTTTCCTTTTCTTCATCGGTTGTTATCGCCGAAAGCTTTGTATGGAATATCTCCGACACACGCTGCTGTTCTTCGATCTCATCAAACAGATCCATGATCGCCGCAGGATCGGTACCTCCGCTCTTAAGCTGTTCCAGCATGCTTTCCGCAACCTTCCGGTAAAGAGGATCCGCAAAGTCCTCCACGCTTATCAGATCCTTTATCCTTGTATATTTTTCCGGTTCCTCAGCCAGCCAGGTAAGAAGCAGTCTCTGGGCGTACCCTTCCGGATCGTCATCCACGGACTTCGAAACAGGTTCGATGAATTCTTCATTCACCTCTGCCCGCTCTCTCTTAAGTCCCCTCTTAGTCGCCTCCGAGAACAGCATCTTCTTCAGACCGTCTTCAGGTATCCGGTATTCTTCACATACCGCATGCAGGTAATTATCCCTTTCAAGTTCTTCATCAAACTCAAGGAGCTTTCCTGCCGCTTCCCTGTAAAACTCTGTCTTCTGCGCCGGATCGCTTATATCAAAGCCCTCACGCAGCACCTTTATCTCAAACATAAAGCCGTTTCCGGCATTCTTTATCCTCTCTTCAAAAGCCTCACTGCCTTCAGCCTTAATGAATTCATCGGGGTCCTTGTGAGGCTTAAGGCTGATCACTCTTCCGCTGATCCCCGCATCACGCAGTATCTTCAGTGCTTTCAGTGTGGCTCCCACGCCCGCTCCGTCACTGTCATATGCCAGCAGCACATCTCTTGAAAAACGCTTGAGCACAAGCGCCTGCTCCGGAGTAAACGCTGTTCCCAGTGATGCGACCGCCTGGGTAAAGCCGGCCTGATGCATCGAGATCACATCCATGTATCCCTCGCAGAGTATAAAGTTGCTGCTCCTGGAACTCCGCGCAAAATTGAGCCCGTACAGGTTCTTCCTTTTTTCAAATATCGGCGTTTCCTGGGAATTCAGATATTTGGGTTTTGCATCTCCGAGCACACGGCCGCCGAAGCCTATCACTTTATTGTTGGCATCCGATATCGGGAACATAACCCTGTTTATGAAGCGGTCCCGCATGCCTTCCTTCTCTCCGAATACGCCCAGTCCCGCTTCCCTTATCAGCTCGTCATCGTAACCTTTGCTCTTTAAGTATTTCACCAGATCATCGGAATACTGCAGCGCATAACCGAGACCGAATTTCTGCATTGTCTCTTCGCTGAGTTCTCTTTTTTTGAAATACTCAAGCCCGTTCTCGCCGCCCTGATTTCTCAGTCTGTAAAAGAAATAAGTGGCAGCTGTCTTGTTTATCTCATAGAGGCGTGCTCTCTTAGCCGCCCTCTGTTTCATCTCTTCGCTCATCTCCGCCTCGGGAAGCTTTATCCCCGCGCGGTCAGCCAGTACCTTCACTGCTTCCTGAAAAGTATAGTTCTCGTACATGCGCAGAAACGTTATCACGTTTCCGCCTGCGTGGCAGCCGAAACAGTGGAACATCTTTTTTGAAGGAGACACCGAAAACGACGGTGACTTCTCGTTATGAAAGGGACACAGTCCGAAATAATTGCTGCCCTGTTTTTTCAGCTGCACGTGCTGCGAAATAACATCAACAATATCGTTCCTGTCTCTTACTTCTTGTATTATCTCTTCAGGATAAAACATCTCACATTCCCTGCCACGACTTGGGAACGAACAGATCTTCATACACCGTTATGGCATGATGATCCGTCATGGATGCGATATGATCGCAAACCACTCTTTCTCTGGTCTCTCCGCGGTCCAGCAGATTTTTAAGATCCTGCGGGAGTGCATCAATATTGTCGGTATAATACTCGAAAAGTGTTTTGACCAGCGACTCGGCTTTAGACTCTTCACCTTTGACTACGGGATTCTGATATACACGTTCAAACATAAAACTGCGCATGTCTATCATCGCCTTCTCCACTTCGGGAGCCATACATATCCTGTCTTTTCCGAGACTTTCCGAAATGATGTTGTGTATCAGCTTGTCAAGCCGCTCCTTTGTAGTCATCCCGAGCACTTTTCCTATGGACTCCGGAACATCCTTATCGGTGAGTACTCCGGCTCTGATGGCATCATCCATGTCATGATGTATGTAAGCCAGTTTATCCGAAAGCCGCACGATCTGTCCTTCAAGAGTAAAGGGCATGCTCTTCATCTGATGGTTTCTCATGCCGTCAAGCACTTCCAGCGTAAGGTTTAAGCCTTCGCCGTCCCGCTCCAGCACATCTACCACTCTCACCGACTGTTCGTTATGTTCAAAACCGTAAGGACATATTTCATTAAGGGCTCTCTCTCCGGCATGCCCGAAAGGAGTATGCCCCAGATCGTGACCGTTTGCAATGGCTTCCACCAGTTCCTCGTTCATGCGCAGCGCCCTTGCTATGGTACGCGCTATCTGGGATACCTCCAGGGTATGTGTAAGTCTCGTCCTGTAATGATCGCCTTCCGGATTCAAGAAAACCTGAGTCTTATCCTTAAGCCTTCTGAAAGCCTTGGAATGAACTATACGGTCCCTGTCACGCTGATATACAGGCCTGATATCACAGGGTTCTTCGGGTTTCTTCCTCCCCCTGGTATTTTCAGACAGGGCCGCATATTTACTCAGGTTCTCTCTTTCAGCTTTTTCCAGTTCTTCCCTAATCAGCATTATTTAAAATACTCCACTCCCGATTCAAATATCTGCATATCCTGTTCACCGTAGATATTTATCGCAACACCGCTGTCACGCCGCTCTGCATGTGCCATCTTACCGAAGGCCCTGCCGTCCGGCGAAGTGATACCTTCCACTGCACCCATGGAACCGTTGATATTCCAGTACTCATCCATAGTCACATTACCCTCCGTATCACAGTAACGCGTTGCGATCTGTCCGTTCTCATACAGCTTTTTAAGTACATCCTCGGGCGCCACGAATCTTCCTTCACCGTGTGAAGCCGGTACCGTATAAACCCTGCCCAGGCCGGCTTTTGCAAGCCAGGGACTCTTGTCGGATACCACTCTCGTATATGCCATCCTGGATATATGTCTGTTTATGGTATTGAAGGTAAGAGTAGGTGACATCTCGTTCTGTCCGCAGATCCTTCCTTCGGGTACCAGTCCCAGCTTGATCAGCGCCTGGAAACCGTTGCAGATACCGAGTGCCAGACCGTCTCTTTCGTTCAGCAGCTTCTCGACCGCTTCCTTCATCTTCTCGTTTCTGAAAGCCGTAGCAAAGAACTTGGCACTTCCGTCCGGCTCGTCGCCCGCCGAGAAACCACCGGGGAACATTATGATCTGGGCATTGTTTATCTCTGCCGCAAATGCTTCGGCGCTCTCCCTTATATCATCGGCATTCCGGTTGGTAAATACTCTTACCACCGCATGCGCACCGGCTCTCTCGAACGCCCTTGCACTGTCATATTCGCAGTTGGTTCCGGGGAATACCGGTATGAATACCGTAGGCTTTGCTACTTTGTTTTTGCAGATGTATACGGTATCGCTGTGTACATCGCTGCACTCAACCTTCTCATCAGACTCGACGCCTGCCACGGAAGGGAATACTTTCTCAAGTGTAGCACTCCATGCGATCTCAAGCTCATTTTGTCCCAGCGTAACATCTTTATGTTTAAACTCACCGTCCGTGACTTTACCGATGATGCTTAAGCAGTACTCTATCTCGGAATTGCTCTCGTCCGCGATAAACGCCTTCGCATCAGCTTCCTCCATTTCAAGGAGCAGATCACCCATACGGTTTACAAAGAGTTCTTCACTCTCAAGCTCTGCATCGATCTCGGCACCGAGTCCGTTACCGAAGCCCATCTTTGCGACTGCTGCCGCTATTCCGCCCGCATCCATAGACCATGCGGCTTTTACTTTTCCTTCCTTTATCAGTCCGTGGATCGCGGTAAATATCTCCATGGCCTCTTTGTATACGGGAACATCATACTCATCTTTAGGTATGGACACATGTACCAGACTGTCTCCGGCCTTCTTGAATTCGGGTGTCAGCACATCGCCTATCTCGTCCACATCCACCGCAAAGCTTACCAGTGTGGGCGGAACATCTATATGGTTGAAGGTTCCGGACATGGAATCCTTGCCGCCTATAGAAGCGAGCCCGAAGCCGAGCTGGGCGTCATAAGCACCGAGCAGAGCTGCAAAAGGCTGGCTCCAGCGGGATGCATCCTCGCTCATCCTTCTGAAATATTCCTGGAAGGTGAAGTGTATCTTCTTATGATCACCGCCTGCGGCGACTATCTTCGATACTGAAGAAAGCACCGCATATATAGCTCCGTGATAAGGGCTGAAACTCGACAGATAAGGATCAAAGCCATAGCTCATCATGGTGACCGTATCCGACGAATCCGTTCCGCTCATGGGCAGCTTCGCCACCATGGTCTGCGTCTCTGTCAGCTGCTTCTTTCCGCCGTAAGGCATCAGCACGCTGGCTGCGCCTATGGAGGAGTCGAACATCTCTACCAGGCCCTTCTGAGAGCACTCATTCAGATCAGAGAGCGTGGCGATCCATGCCCCCTTCTCATCGCCTGCGTCAAGGCATTCCTTTGCTGCTGCACTTGCCACTCCGTGAAGGGGATTATTCTCTTTATCCGGAACATCCACCTTTACGCTGCATTCCTGATGTGCACCGTTGGTATCAAGGAAGGCACGAGAAAGATTTACTATATCCTTTCCTCTCCACTTAAGCACCAGTCTGGGCTCTTTGGTAACAACTGCCACACTTGTTGCCTCGAGGTTTTCTTCTGCTGCATATTTCATAAAGCTGTCAACATCCGAAGGATCGATGACCACAGCCATTCTCTCCTGTGATTCGGATATGGCCAGCTCGGTTCCGTCAAGTCCCGCATACTTCTTGGGCACCTTGTCGAGATCGACCGTAAGGCCGTCCGCAAGTTCTCCGATGGCAACGGATACACCGCCTGCACCGAAGTCGTTACACTTCTTTATCAGCCTGCTTACTTCAGGTCTTCTGAAAAGTCTCTGGAGCTTGCGTTCCGTAGGTGCGTTACCCTTCTGCACCTCTGCACCGCAGACTTCGATGGACTGCTCGGTATGAACCTTTGAAGAACCCGTTGCACCGCCGCAGCCGTCACGTCCCGTCCGGCCGCCGAGCAGTATTATGATATCACCGGGATCGGAGGTGAGTCTCATCACGTTCTTTCTGGGAGCGGCTCCCATGACCGCACCTATCTCCATACGTTTAGCCACGTAATCGGGATGATATATCTCCTTTACGTATCCGGTCGCCAGACCTATCTGGTTACCGTAGGAGGAATAACCTGCTGCCGCACCGCGTACAAGCTTCTTCTGGGGCAGCTTTCCCTTTATCGTATCGCCTACACTCACCCTCGGATCGGCTGCACCGGTGATCCTCATTGCCTGATATACATAGGATCTTCCCGAAAGCGGATCTCTGATCGCTCCGCCAAGACAGGTTGCCGCACCACCGAAAGGCTCTATCTCAGTAGGATGGTTATGTGTCTCATTTTTGAAGCTTATCAGCCACTCCTCAGTGTAAGGGCTTGTACCGTCACCGGGCTTTATCTCAACGGGTACTACTATGGAGCAGGCATTTATCTCATCGCTCACTTCCATGTCCGTAAGCACACCGTCGGCTTTCAGCTTCTTCATCGCTATCAGGGCCAGATCCATAAGACATACATACTTGTCCTCTCTGTCCCCGTACAGTTCCTTTCTCGTGTCGAGATAGCTCATATAGCTGGTCTCAAGCGGTGTGCGGTAATAGCCTTCGCCAAACTCCACGTTCTTAAGCTCGGTCGCAAAGGTCGTATGTCTGCAGTGATCCGACCAGTAGGTATCCAGCACTCTTATCTCCGTGATGGACGGATCCCTGTTTTCCTCATTTTTGAAATAATTCTGTATATGCTTAAAATCCGCTTTTGTCATTGCCAGTCCCAGACTGTCGTAAAGCGAATTAAGCCCCTTCTCGTCCAGCTCCTTAAAGCCGTCGAACACAGCCACGTCAGCAGGCTCTTCATAGTTGACCTGCAGGCTTTCGGGTTTTGTCTCGTCAACTTCCCTTGAATCAACGGGGTTGATACAGTAAGCCTTTATCTTTGCGAATTCATCGTCTGAAATGCTGCCGCTCAGAACATAAGTTACGGCTGTTTTGATGATACACTGTTCATCCTCTTTCAAAAAGCGGATACACTGTTCTGCAGAATCTGCTCTCTGGTCGAACTGTCCCGGTAAAAACTCTACCGAAAATACTCGCTCTGCATCCTTAAGCGGAAGCTTTTCCTCAAACACATTATCAACGGGCGGCTCCGAAAATACCGTTCCCAGCGCTTCCTTATAAGTCTCATCACTTATGTTTTCCACGTCGTAACGGATATAGACCTTTACTCCCGTGATCTTTGAGATTCCCAGGTAATCTTTTATATCGACAAAGAGTTCCCTGTCCTTAACCGCATACTTTTCCTTTTTTGTGACGTAAATACGTCTTACTGTACCCATGGCCATCCTTTCTTAACTGTAAAAATATTTAAAAGCTACGTTAGCAAACTGTTATTATACCCGAAATTCCCCTTTCTGTCCATATCTCTGCTCATTTACCGCTTACGGATCAGTAACTCCAGAACTCGATCAGCTCCTTCATCTTCAGCACCGCGGCATACATCACCCCGTTCTTCACTCCTTCCGTCCACATCTTTGCCTGCGTCCGTCCCTTGAGCACATACTTTGACAGTATCGCCCCCAATACTTCTATTTCCATTATCTGGGTGCGCTCTATCTGTTTCAGTTCATCCTCTGCCGTGCGCAGGTTATACCTTTTGAGCACATAGACATAATTACGGTCTATAAAAGCGGTCTTCTCCGCACTCTTTATAAAACTGAGCAGACCGGAGTCATATGTCGGCACGAGTATCGTCGTTCTCTTTCCGTCACCGGGATCGGTAAAGTCTCCGGCCATCGTCCCTCTCCTGCTCTTTAAATAATCAAGATATCTGGAGAGTTCCTTCACATCATCTTTATATTTTTCTATCTTTTCGCTGATGCCCGCTTTCATATCCGGCATATCCGTTCACCTCCCGCCTTATCTTATCACAGAATCTGTGATATCAGTTCCATTGCCTCATCATATTCAAAATCACCTATCGATCTCTTCACTTCCAGCAGCTGCCTGCGCAGACCCGGATCAAGCCTGTAGGTAAGCAGGTTGTCCACCTTTCTCTCCGCCTCTGACTGTTCCAGGAGGTCCAGGCTGCTCTGCAGGGATTTGAGCATACCGGAGAATTCTTCCCAGGTCAGTTCTTCCTGGCGCAGCTCTGCAGTCTCCTCGCGATACATTCCTATCTCCTCCAGCGCATGCTTTATCTCTCCGAGTATGTTTTCGTAGCGCTCTACCAGCAGTCCGCCTTCTCTTGTTATAGCCTGATGTTTTCCGTCCCTTGCCGCGTATTCCTGCATACGCGCCAGTTCAGACAGCGAGTCAGCGCCTATCCCGGCCATCAGACCTTTCAGAGCATGTACTTCATAAACATACTGCCTGTAATTTTCCGAAACCAGACAGTCCTTTATCCTGCGTATATGTCCCGGGCCGTCGTCGCAGATATACTTGAGTATCTGAAGATATCTGCCCATGTCGTTCCCGTAATTTGCCAGTCCCTTTTCCACATCAACTCCGGGAAGGAAGATGGAAACATTGCTGTAATCCGTATCCTTATCCTCTTTGTCAACGTAATGGATGATATCCGCCGGCAGGAATTTTTTGAGCACCGCCTCTATCGCCGATAGCGCAATGGGCTTTGAGATGTATTCCTGAAAACCGTTCTGCAGAAACATTTCCCTGGTCCCGCTTATCGCATTTGCGGTAAGCGCTATTACCGGTATGTTCCTTATCCTTACATCGCTGTGTTTCCTTATCAGCGCCGTAGTTTCTATACCGTCCATCTCGGGCATCATCTGGTCCATCAGCACACAGTGGTAATTGTTGTTTTCCAGTTTTTTCAGACATTCCTTTCCGCTCATCGCGGTATCCACGCGCACCTGGTAAAGCGAAAGTATGCCCTGCGCCACTTTGATGTTCGTAATGTTATCATCCACCACAAGTATCTTTGCAAGCGGCGCGATAAAGCTCTTCTTATCATGCGGCGATGACTGCGGAAGCTCCAGATAGTCATAATTGCCCATGGGTGTCTCATCGCTTATCTTCTGGAAAAAATCAAAGGAGAAAACGCTTCCGATGCCGTAGGTACTCTCGACGGAGATACCTCCGCCCATGCTCTCGAGCAGTCTCTTGCAGATGGCCAGGCCCAGTCCCGTTCCCTCTATGGTACGGTTCTTTATCATATCCGCCCGCTGGAAGCTGTCAAAGAGTGTTTCCAGACTCTCTTTTCTTATACCGCTTCCGGTATCCTCTATGGAGATAAAGATATGTGCATCTTCATCCTGTTTTTCCCAGCCCGCATTTACCCTTATGTATCCGCGTCCGGTATATTTTACGGCATTGTCCAGGACGTTGGTGAGTATCTGCCTTACATGCGTTTCATCGCCCTTAAGTGTCTTTGGCATGGTCTCGTCGACATGTACTATCAGCTCCACGTTCTTATCGGCCAGCTTCATGCTTATCATGTTGCTTATATCCTTAAGCACTATACCGAAATTATACTCCGCCTCGACCGATTCCGCTTTACCGGTCTCTATCTTTGAAAAGTCCAGGATACTGTTGATGATCGAAAGCAGCGTGTTGCTTGCATTGCGTATGTTGTTGGCATTCTCCTCAACGTTGCTGTTTATGTTATCGTTGAGGATCAGCTCCGTCATACCTATGATGGCATTCATGGGCGTACGTATCTCATGGCTCATGTTGGCAAGGAATACCGACTTCGCCTGATTGGCCTTTTCCGCCTCTTCCTTCAGTTCTATCAGCTTGTTTGTGAAATCATGTTCCTCTGTCTTATCATATATCCAGATAGTCGTGCCCTTGTAGATCTGCTTATCGTAAAAAGGAACAAGATTTATCTGATAGATGCTCCCCCTTACCTCTATCTCCTGCCTGTCACTCTTTTTGAGCTTATCCACCGTCACTTCCCGGCTGGCCTCGTAATTAAGTTCCGGAAAGATATTCCTGGCTTTTTCATTTATGAAAAGTATACGGTTCAATGCATCTATAACGACGAAGCCCTCTTCCAGGGTCTCTATGATATCGTCCCTGGCCATCAGCATGGAATCGAACATCCTGAAAGCATAGACTATGACAAATACCATCAGCCAGCAGAAAAGGATGATGAACGGAAGCAGGCTGTAGGGCACGCCGCCTGCGCTGATCGTTCCCACCCAGAGTCCGACCACGCTGATCAGCTGCACGAATGCCAGATACCTCATGCCCTTATTGGCAACAGGTATCGTGTTCCTGTAATTGAGATAAGTGACGTAAGCTCCCAGAAGACCCACAAGCGAACACACGATGAGATCCGCAAAGTAAAGCGGGCCGAAAGCATATTGATAGAATACTTCCCCCTCCGGGATGGAGACACTGACAAAATCAAGTGCCAGCCAGTCCGCCCAAAATACCAGAAATGTATGAAGAAAACCATAGACCAGCACGGGCAGGGAAATTATCTTCGGCATCCTGGCACCGCAGGCTTTAACCGAAAAGAAGACGAGGGCGATAATAAACCAGCAGGCACCGAGCACCTCCAGTCCCGCGGCCGTCCCCGGTCCCGCTCCCTGCGGGAACAGACCGTTCCACGCTCCGTAAATCGCAACGATAGCCGCCGATGCAATAAAATTAAGCCCTTTTTGCAACGAGCTCCGCTCCTGCCTGTTTATGATCACCATGGTCGCAGGCAGCACCAGTATTCCTATTACCACCAAGATCCTGTATACTGACAGATCCATATATAACGTTCCATCCTGTTTCTTAAACTGAAACACTCTGATATTATATCAATTAAGCAGCAGGCTTTCAATCTTTCACAGCTTCATCTTCGAGTTCGACTCCGCCCCATTCGACTACGGTGAAGCCGTTCCTTTCAAACTTTTCAAAACTCTGCGGCTCTGTCTCGGTATAAGAGTCAACGCTCTTCCACACCATAAGTACGCGGAGTACTGAATCGGCGGCATTTCCGTCGGAATCCGTCACCTCCAGCCCGTAGAAGCTGTTATATGCATCATCACTGACCAGACCTTCAAAAGTGATCAGATTGTATGCGTTATCCTGCATTCTGGGCAGCCAGTATACTATAAAATCATTGGCTTCTCTTGAATCAAGCCCTATCTCTGCCAGCTTCTCTTTCAGGAAATCCGCGGTATCCTCTCCCGCGACGCAGAAGGCTTTCGAGAAATCATGTATACCGTGGTCCGTTGCCTCCCAGAAGATATAGGAGTACTCATCATTTTTCATATCACGTATGGTGCCGTCCCTGTCCGCATATACATTCCAGTAATATTCATAACCGTAGGTCGCATCCGGTTCGGGCCAGGTCGAGAGCATATCCGTTCTGTACAGCGAAAGCTTAAGCTGTATCTTTTCATTGTCTTCTTCGGGATATAAATAGATCGCCGGTTTATCTACCGTCAGTCCCGGATCGAAGGGGATCGGTTCGACCGGCTCCGTTGCTCCCTGTGCAGCACTTCCGTTACAGCCCTGCTCCATGATATCGTATACATCATTGGCGATATCTTTTACATCCCTTGATACATTGCTGACATTATAATAAGTCTGCTTAACACTCTCCCTGATCTGATCGATGTCATAAGCATTCTTAAACTGCAGAAGAACGGCAGTGGTTCCGAACAGTACCACGGCCACAAGCGTTGCTATCCTGAGCGCATTCCCCTTCTTCAGAAGATTCTTTATCTCCATCCGGTCCTGTACTTCCCCGGCAGCCGCATTATCAGCGGGAAAGCCACCTCCCCCGGTATAAGCATTAGGGTGGCTCTGAGTGTATGTGCTGTTTCCCATCGTATACTCGTTTGGTTCCATATTATCCCTCCTTAGTCCCTGCACTTACGTATCCGCTCATATCTTTTATATCCCCCGAAACAGGATGATTTCAATTGCAAAACCTGCCGCCATTTAGTATAATATAATCACCGGATATCACTAAGGTTTTTCGTTTTTTTGAGCCTACAGTACTTTAAACGGGATTCCTATATCGTCCTGCGGATGTCAGGCCTCAGCAGTATTCAGTGGAAGGCAGATGCAGTGTCTGCGGTCGCCCACCTAGCTTAGCTAGGAGTCAAGATGCGTTAAACCGATATCCGGTTTTTTGCATAAATGCCTCATCCCGGCGGAGCTGCACTCTATCCCAGTCCGCTGTATCTGATAATGATCATATCCGAAATAACATCAACCAGCTTCTCCGCATCCTCAGCCATATCCGAAAGCTCAGCATTCATGAGTGTTACTTTTTCACCGCTGCCGCCTTCTTTCAGCTGCTGCGCAGGCAGCAGTTCCTCATAGACATCGGCATACATATCCGCTTCATTTTTGAGTGCATCTCTGAGGGCAGCAAGTCTGTCTCGTATCTCTCCGAGCTCTTTCTTCTGAGCCTCCTTCATTTCAGCGGTCTTAGCGAGTTTTTCGTCCACATCCTCATCCGTATGGACAAATATCTCCCTTTTCTCCTCATCCTCAAACAGTTCTTCTACGATATCTTCTTTTGACATATCTTTCCCTCCGTTATCTGATCTTATGACCGCTCATTTATTCAAACAGCGGTGTTGAAAAATATCTTTCCGCCGTATCCGGCAGTATGGTCACCACTCTCTTTCCCTCGCCCAGCTTCTCGGCCAGCTTAAGCGCTGCTGCAACATTCGTACCGCTTGATATGCCGCACATGATGCCCTCTTCGGCAGCCAGTCTCTTAGCGGTACTTATCGCCTCATCATCCGTAACTATATAGATATCATCATAAATATCCGTATCCAGTATACCCGGGATCAGCCCGTCTCCTATTCCCATCTGCAGATGCGTCCCCACGGTGCCTCCCGCAAGTATTGCCGCATTTTCAGGTTCCACTGCCCATATCAGCATATCGGGGTTCTGTTTCTTAAGCGTCTGGCCTATACCCGTTATCGTTCCGCCTGTTCCTATACCCGAGCAGAAACCGTCTATCTGTCCCTCCGCCTGCTCGAGTATCTCAAGCGCCGTATGATACTTATGTGCATACACATTCTCAGGATTTTCAAACTGCTGCGGTACAAATACCCTGCTGTCCTCCTCCTGCATCTTAAGCGCCGTATCCACACACTCCTTTATGCACTTTCCTATATCCCCGTCATCATGCACCAGTATGACTTCAGCTCCGTAATGCTCCACCAGCTTTCTTCTTTCCACGCTGACGGAATCCGGCATTATGATGATCGTCTTATACCCTCTTACTGCCCCGACCAGAGCAAGCCCTATTCCCTGATTTCCGCTCGTCGGTTCCACAATGATGCTGTCTGCCTTTATCTTCCCCTGCTTCTCGGCACTCTTTATCATCTTGTAAGCAGTCCTTGTTTTGATCGAACCTCCTACATTAAGCCCCTCAAACTTTACCAGCACTTCCGCATTTCCGGGCTTATTCATCCTGTTCAGCCTTATCAGCGGCGTATGCCCTATCGCCTCCAGCACATTATCACAAATCATTTTCACATACCTCTCTTAGTATTTTCACATTTCGTCTATTATCCGCTGCACAGCCGGGCAGGACAACATGATGTGTCATTGCCCGGCGTAAGGGATAAAATGTGCTTGCATTTTAAATCGCTGTATGATATTATGTCACATGTTGAGTTTAGGGGCGTAGTTAAACGGTCTAACGTCGGTCTCCAAAACCGCTGAAGAGGGTTCGACTCCTTCCGCCCCTGTAAAAGAAAAGCCCTGTGCTTTTCTTTTTTTATGCCTCGAGTTTTTCTCCGATATCGGCCCACTCTTCCATGTATTCGGCTGCCTTTGTGTCCAGCTCGTCAATGGCCGCCTGTATCTCGCCCAGCTTCACAAAATCGCTGGCATTTTCCGGTGCCGCTAGCTCAGCGGAAAGTTCTGCCTTCCTTTCATCGCATTCCGCCATGAGTTCTTCAAGGCGCTTAAATCTGCGTTCCAGCTTTGCCCGTTCTTTTCCCGGATTGGCTCCGCGTTCCGGCCGATCCTCTTTTACTGCAGGCGCCTCATCCTGGGTACGGCTGCCTATACGCCATACGCCTTCCTCGTTTTTAAGATTTTCCCTGCCTCTGTTCCGTATATATTCTTCGTAATCGAAAGGAAAATATTCTACTCCGCCGTCCGTAAATATCAGCAGTGAATCGGCCACTCTGCTCACCAGATATCTGTCATGGGAAACAAAGATTAGTGTTCCCTTAAAATCACGCATCATATCTTCCAGTGCTTCTTTGCCGGCTATGTCCACATGATTGGTGGGCTCGTCGAGAAGCAGCAGATTGGGACGTTCCTGGAATATCTTGGCCAGGGTGAGTCTTACTTTCTCACCTCCCGAAAGCATGGAGAGTTCCTTGAACACATCGTCACCCGTGAACAAAAATCCTCCGAGTATGTTCCTGGCAGCGGTATCGGTAAGCGTGGGATAAGCATCCTTAAACTCATCAAATACCGTCTTGCTGCTTTCATATCTCGCCATCTGCTGCTCGAAATATCCCAGCTCCACATTATGTCCGTATCTGTATTT